>JABGSN010000043.1 GCA_018647765.1 Oceanospirillaceae bacterium
CCAGCTTCAATTCTGCGTATATGCATTGAGTCTAGTCCAAAGATGTCTAAACCATAGGGCTCACCAGCCTGCTTTAAATGCTGCCACAAAGCATCTGCATCATGGTGAGGCTCAGTGTAGAACTCCCAGCCTAACTCATTGGTATAGCCTGTACGAGTAATTACTAACTCCTGCCCCCAAACTTAACCCGAGTCATGGCAAAGTAGCCAAATGGATCAGGCATGCCATGGTCGCTTGCTGCCGCTAGCACTTTCATAGCGTTGGAGCCTTGGACCTGAGATATGAATATTTTAGGATCAGTTATTTGAACGTCTAACCCTACTGCGTGGGATCTGGCCCAACTGTAAAAGTCACCATCGGCCTGACCATACCAGAAACAGTCCTCAGCGAGCCTCAATAAAATACCATCGACCAACAACCCTCCGTCTTCATAACAGGCCATTAAACGGCGGTTATACACACAATAATGAGGTCCAGTGGACGCTCAATTTCATGAAATCGGTGGCGTGTTAAACCAAAATCCCAACCTGCACCGGCTATAGTAGTGACTAAATCTCGTGAATTACCGTCGCAGTTGTGATTAGCGGGTTTCTATAGACATTTCAACGGGAACAGCATTTGTTAGATTAGGTATACCCAAACAGATTCTTGGTTTTCTTATTCAGATAAGTGCTGTATCTGACTGACACAAAGATGCAAATCCGTGAGCAGTAACACTTTGCTCATCACCTCACCCTCAGTTAAAGCGGTGGACGCATAGGTATGCCGCATTTGCCCAGGTGGGCGATAACGCCCCCCGGCTTTTCTTAATGCCGTTTCCCAGCGATTGCGAATATTATCAGTTCGGTAGAATGGTTGCTGGTCATGGGGATTCACAAAGATAAATCCATTAGCCATGCATGTATAAGCCTTGATTTGCTTTACTTACCATCAGAGAGTAGCCTTTGTCGATGTACATACAACATAGGAGGAAAACCTGATGCCCAGTATGTTAGTCACAGTAAAAATTTCCAAAGGCTTTGAAACTTGGACGGAAATGGCCAAGTCATTTGAGGCTGAAGTTGGTGACCAAGGAGCCAAAATGGTTTGGGCCGCTGCTAACCCAGACGAAACCTCAGTCTATGTAATGATGGACGTACCAAACCCAGAATTTATGAAAACATTTGGTGAACGACCTGATATTGCAAAAAGGCGAGAAGAAGCTGGGGCTGATGTTTCAACCACCACTGTAATAACACCGATTGGCGATTACTGGCTGGGATAAATGGCTGAAGTGTGAGTATATAAGGGATACATAACTGTCTGATAGATATGTGATATCCGCAGCCTTTTCACGAGCAACTAAAATGTCGTCTTTAGCTGGCACATGATGGCTAAATTTCGGGTTGCCTGAGGCAGTGCGTAAGCCAGGAGTAACACGCTAAAATGTTACCGGCCTCAGTTACCTGTGGCTCGAGCGAGTAGATCAACGCCTTGCTGATTCCAAAAATGCAGTAGGTCGATAAACACCCAGTTTTCGGCCAATTTATCACCATCGCGACGGTAGATGTCAATCACTCGCATGTCTCCGCGTATGCCGGTGGCAGGCATGCCCATAAAGCCGCCTGTAGGCTCTAAACTAAGGTTAGGCCAGCCAAAGAAGCCTCCAAATTCGCCTTCTGCCATGCGGCATATATGGCCGTTAAAAACGCGGTCTTTAAAGCCGGCCCTAAAAGGCCCGGAATGTTGTTGCGCATACCGCTCTATAGTGTAGCTGGCGCCAATACCTGTGGGCCCCCACCAAAGCATATCTTCATGCCAACTCAAACGCAGCTCGTCTTCTAGAGACAGATCATGGTCCCAATCACCCAGCGCATTGATCATATGATTTATAGCGGCTAAGGTCTTTTTTCCAGCAGCGGGATCTTGCTTTTGGTGCATTAAGCCGGTGTGGGTCATGGGGCCAGGCTGAACAAGCTCAGCGGCAGTTTGTGGTGGGAAAGGGTGCAACCCAGCTTGTACCATAAGGTGTGGAATGTCGAAATACATGGCAGTTTCACAAATTTTGCCATTAACCACACGGCTAAATTCACAGTATCTGAGCATGGCAATTTTGCCGGTGGCAGGAATGCCTAACCAAGGTTCGTCAAACAACCCCATGAGGTGGCCCATGGACACGACCCAAATCGACTCAAAATTGTCGATTTCATTGTAGCCAGCCATAAACACATCTTGCCTACGCTGCATGTGTTTGAGGGACGCACGCAGAGGCTGCCAAAAGGCGGATGCAACTTGTTTGGCACAGGTTTTTTGGTGGAAAGGGTGATATCCGCGCCAAATATAATTGTTACTTGTATGTTGGGACATTATGGCGGTAATGCCCTCCACATCACTGCCATCCAATTGGTGATAAAAGTTGCTAACACACCCTTTGGCTGCTTGTATTTGGTCGAGTTTTTCCATTGAATATTCCAACTCGTTATCCTTTTACGGCGCCAGCAGTAAGTCCAGAAACGATTTGGCGCTGAAAAAACATCACTAAGAAAAACAGCGGTACCATAGCCGAAACCACTGCCGCAACAGCAAACATCACATTGCCTTCAACTTGTGTGGTACCTAGGAAACTTGCGATTTTAGGGATCATGGTTTGGTTTTCTTGGCTTAATAACGACGCTGTTACGGCGAAATCATTGTAGGCCAATAAAAAACTAAATAACCCGGTGGTAATAACGCCCGGCCACATAACCGGAATAATGACATGCCTAAATGCCTGGAAACGAGTGCATCCATCGACCATTGCGCTCTCGTCCATGTCTTTAGGAATGTTTAGAAAAAACGAATGTAACATCCACAATGTAAAAGGCTGATTAATGGCCACTAATACAATAATAGAGGTGGGCAAGTAGCCCCAAATGTTCCACTCAAAAAAGGGTAGTAAATAACCAGATACTAAGGTGATGTGGGGCATAGCGCGAAATACCAAGGCCACCATGAGTATCCAAAAAGAGTATTTGAATCCAGATCGGGCCAAAGCATAGCCACCTAACGTGCCTAAAGTTAACGAAATAATGACTGTAGAAAACACCACGATAAAGGTGTTAACGACAGATTTACCAAATCCTTGTTCCATCCATGCACCAAAATATCCACTGGTCGTAAACGCACTGCCGGTTTCTGCCATGGTGCGCACACCTGTTAGGGCATGGGTCCAATCGGCTTTGGAGAAAAAGTCGCCTTGAACTTTAAACGAACCCCATAAGGTCCAAAGGAATGGCATGGCTGCAATCATTATCCATAAAACAATGAATCCAGTGGAAGTGATGGCCAGCATAGAAGAGCGGCGTTGAGCTTGGCTAGACATAGTCGTTTCCTTAATGAGACTTGCGGTTAAAGTCGCGCCATGTGCGCACTAAAACAGGCAACAATAAAATGGCTACACCGACAATGGTGAGTACCGAAGTGGCTCCAGCCGAGCCAAATAGCTGCGTATCTTGAGTTAAGTCGTTGTAGATGATCCAGCTTAAAGACGTGGCACTGGCTTCCGAAGAAAAGCCCACGATGGGTTCAAATACCCGAAAGTTATCCATCAGCTGCATTAAGGTAATAAACACCACTAGGGGCATCATGTAGGGCACCACCACGTAGCGAATACGTTGCCATCGGTTTGCACCATCGATGGTTGCAGCTTCCAACGTGTCTTCAGGAACTGTTTGTAAACCTGCATAAAACACAATGAAGGAAAACGGTGCTGAATGCCAAATGCCATAAACAAACAGCATGATCCAGGTTAATGTAGGTGATGCTTTTAGGGAAAGGTTGGGGTCATCGAATAAATATTTTAACGTGGCGCCAATGACGCCGTCGCCGTCTATCATCCAAAATAAAATCAGTGAACCAATTAACGGGGTCACTATCATGGGCAATAGCGATACAAAAATGGTGGGACCTTTGGCAAGTTTAGGCAAACCGTTTACACCTAAAGCAATGGCTAAACCCAAAACAATAACAAACGGGGTAACTACAAAGGTATAAGACAAGGTAAACAGTAACGCTTTGTAAAAAGGCAAGTTAAGTAACGCGCTAAAAAACGCACCAACGCTTTCGCTAGAGTGCCATGCTTTGCTCACTTCTTTAAAGGCGAGGTGGTTACGGTTGGTGTAGTTGTCAAGGCCGCTAAACTGGCCTAGGGGCTGATCGGCTTTTAATAGCGCCGTAGCTTCGGCATCTATGGCGGTAATTTGTTTGCAGCCAAACGGGCCGCAGTTTTCTACGGAAATAAGTACTTGCTCATGCTCAACATGTATTGATTGGATGATTACCGAAATAATGGGAAAAGCGATGAACAACACCATGGCGGCCAATGAAGGCAATATAAACCAAAAAAACGTGCGATGCGGCATAGGGCCAGTCCTTTAGATAGGCAGAGAAATAGTTTACTAGAAGGTAAGTGATTTAAAGCGCAAAAAAAAGGGCAAATGAGCAAACATTTGCCCTTTCAGTAGTGGTTTTCTATAGGAAACCTTTCTCTTTTGCAGCAGTGGTGTAAGCAGCTTCCATGTCTGAAAGGGCTTGCTCGGCAGACTCGTTACCTTGCAGGAAGTCAGCCAGCTCAGCACCAGCAGCACCATGTAATGCGCCCATAAATGGCAACATTGGGTATGGAGACGCACCGTTCATGGCGGTAGCAGCTACGCCCGAAGCGGCCTTGCTCGGCTTGTAGCCGTTAATTAACCAAGTCGCTGCGTCATTGTTAGCTTGCACCATTTCTGTAGAAATACCATTCATCATGGCTACAAAACTGGCTTCAGCATCGGCATCGGAAACGTTTTTAGAAATTACAAAACCGTCCCACCATAGCGAAGAGGCTGGAGTGCTGCCACCGTTAAAGCTTGGTGCAGCAGCGAAGTTAGTGCCGTTGACCACTTCAGGTGTTGAGCCTTCGTCATCCAATACGCCAGCAGTACGTGATCCCCACATGGTAGCTAGGGCAAGCTTGCCGCCTTCCCACATGGCTTGAGTGGTGTTGGAGTCGAATGTTAAGAAGTCTGGATGCGAATAGCTGGACAGCTGCTTAAGCATATTAAGAGTCGCTACACCGTCGGCATTATTAATGCTAACTTCAGCGGTGCCCGCCTTAAACATGTTGGAGCCTGTACCAAGGTACATGTTGACGAATTCTTCACCTAGGTTCCAGCCTGCTTTGGTGTTAAGCGCTACTGGGTATTCCATGATGCCAGCATCACGAATGCGCTGCGCTGCATCTAAAACTTGCTCGTAGGTTTGAACGTCGTTGGCAGTTAAACCCACCTGCTCCAAAATGTCGGAACGGTAGAATAAGTGTTGTGCGTTAGCCATAAATGCAATGGCCATTATCTTGCCATCTACACTTACCAGCTGTGTCTTATTAAGGCCTGCACCGTGTTTTTCTACCAGGTCGTTCAATGGGCGCACAAGATCATTGTTCATCAAGGTAACCAAGGTGCCGTTGGCAACGGTTACTGCTGAATACTCTGCAGGGCTCGAGCTTAACGCGGGCACCATCAGGTTTTTAAAGTCTTTGTTGTGGTTTTTGATTATGGTGACGCCATCGCCAGCACATTGCTCAGCAGCTGAAAATACTGCATGTAGTGCAGGGAAATCGTTGCCAAGAATGCTAACGTTAGCGTTGCCGTTAATGCCGCAACCTGCGTTAGCTGCAGAGCTGACTAACATAGCGGCTGCCGTAGCAGTGAACGCAAAAGTTTTGAATTTACTCATAATAATGTGCCCTTAAGTAGTTTTGTTATTTTGCAGCGTTTAGCGCTGTATTTTTATACGTATGCCAACCATATTAACCGAAGACGCTTTGATAATGTTTACATGCGTATGCAAAAGTCTACTCCTTTTGTAATGTGTTGCGCAAGTATTTATTCGGGTCGTTCCAGAATCGATTGCCAGCATTAATTATAACTAATTGAAATTATTCATTAAATTAATAATAAAATTAATTAAAATGGGTATTTTTTGCTCCATTTTTAGGCTTTATTATGGTTTTATTTATCATTCTTAGAATTTAATCGCCTACATTAATAGGTGTTAGCCCTTGCAAGTTTGCATATAATCTGATAATTTTTGAATACGTATCTATTTAGTTTTTTGGAATGTAAGGTTATGGCTGAGATAGCGCTTAGGAATATAAGTAAACGGTGGGGCAGCTTTGTTGGCGTAAACAATGTGGACCTGACCATTGCGGACAAAGAGTTTTTGGTGTTGTTGGGACCGTCGGGCTGCGGCAAGACTACAACCATGCGTATGGTTGCGGGTTTGGAAGACGTGAGCGAAGGGCAAATTATTATAGGTGATCAAGTAGTTAATGATCTTGACCCTAAAGACCGTGATGTAGCCATGGTGTTTCAAAGTTATGCGCTGTATCCAAACCTAGACGTTTACGAAAACATCCGTTTTCCACTAAAAGTGAGAAAAATCCCACAAGCGGAGCATCACGAAAGAGTGATGAAAGCCGCAGCAATGGTGGAGCTCGAAGAGTTTTTGCATCGCAAACCAGCCGAACTGTCGGGTGGGCAAAGACAGCGGGTTGCTCTTGCACGGGCCATAGTGCGAAAGCCTAAGGTGTTCTTAATGGACGAGCCTTTGTCTAATTTGGATGCAAAACTACGGGTGTCTACACGTGCGCAAATCAAAAATCTGTCCCATGAGCTTCAAGTGACCACCATATACGTTACTCACGACCAAGTTGAAGCCATGACATTGGCGGACAGGGTGGTGGTTATGAACAAAGGTATAGTGCAACAAGTGGGCACGCCTATGGATATATACGACAACCCAGCCAACACTTTTGTGGCAAGTTTTATTGGTTCTCCTGCTATGAATTTAGTGAAAGGCGTTATTGCTGATGGTGTGTTTTCCGCAGGCGAAATGAGTATCACTGGTTTCGATAACTATGAGGATGCTCCGGTAACTTTGGGATTTAGAGCCGAAGACGCGAGTGTTGACGCTGCCGCTGCAACTAATTGTTTAACGGTGTATTCCCTTGAGTTGTTAGGTGATTCGACCATGGTTACAGCTAAGTTGGGAGACGGTTTGGTGTCGATAAAAGCGAGTAAAGATTATCGCACCAAAATTGGTGATCAATTTAAAGTCACCATTGATGCTGCAACGTGTCATTTGTTTCATGCCGAAACGGGTGAGCGGATGACTAAAGCCAGTATAACGTTGGAGGGATTGTAACGTGAAAGGAAGTAGACCGATTCAAGCCGCACTAACCAAAGACACAGATTTGTCTAAAACAGCGGCCACCAAAGCCGTAATAGAAAGCATGGTAGACGGCTTAAACGACCACCGTATCTCCGACATTGGCGACTTTTTTAGCGCCACCTTTAGATGGATGGGTAATCAAGGTTGTGGCACTAAAAGTGGTTTAAAAGAATTCCAAAATAATTGGCAGCAGCCTTTTCAAGCTGCATTTTCAGACAAGGTATGTATCGATGAAGCCCGCTTGTACATGGGCGAATGGGCAGCTGCGTTTGGTCGCCAAGAAGCGCTACATAGTGGCGAGTTTATGGGAGTGCCAGCCAGCGGTAAAAAAGTAGAAATTCGTTACATGGATTTTTGGAAAGTGGTAGATGGAAAAATTCGTGACAACTGGGTCATGGTCGACTTCCCCCATGTTTTGGCACAACTTGGCGTAGACGTATTTAATGGCAAAGGCTGGGAAGCCTTTGACCGGGGCGAACAACACGCCCCAAAAGCACAATAAAAGAGGCAGCAGCATGGCATTTACTTACCTTAAAAACAGTATCGCAGAAGCAGAAAAAGCCCAAGACGACGCCAATACAAGAGCGGTGGTTGAAGCGACTTTAGCAGACATAGATGCGCGTGGCGACGTGGCTGTACGTGAATTAGCACTAAAATTTGATAACTACACACCACCTTCATTTCGCCTATCTGATGAAGAAATTCAAGCCATTATCGCCAAAGTATCACCAAGGGACATGGATGATATTAAGTTTGCACAAAAGCAGGTGCGAGACTTTGCCCAAGCGCAGCGCGACTCGATGCTAGATATCGAAATTGAAACAATGCCCGGTGTTATTTTAGGGCATAAAAACATTCCCGTGCAATCTGTAGGTTGTTATGTGCCTGCTGGCAAGTTCCCTATGGTCGCCTCGGCCCACATGTCTGTGGCCACGGCAAGTGTGGCAGGTGTGCCGCGCATTATTGCCTGCACGCCCCCATTTAACGGCGAACCTAACCCAGCTGTGATTGCCGCCATGCATTTAGGTGGCGCTCATGAAATCTATGTGATTGGCGGCATACAAGCTGTTGGCGCTATGGCATTGGGTACTGAGACTATTGACCCAGTGCATCTACTAGTGGGGCCGGGTAACGCATTTGTTGCCGAAGCAAAGCGCCAATTGTTTGGGCGAGTAGGTATCGACCTTTTTGCTGGCCCAACCGAAACCATGGTGATAGCAGACACCACCGTAGATGCGGAAATGTGTGCCACCGATTTATTGGGCCAGGCCGAGCATGGTTATAACTCACCAGCGGCTTTAGTCACTAATAGTCATACGTTGGCGCAGGAGACGATGGCCGAGATAGACCGTATTCTAACAATACTGCCAACGGCAGATACCGCATCGGTGAGCTGGCGCGATTATGGCGAAGTTATTGTCTGTGACACCTACGAAGAAATGTTAGCCGTGTCAGAAGACAAAGCCTACGAACACGTACAAGTAATGACAGATCGAGATGACTGGTTCTTAGAAAACATGACTTGCTACGGCGGTTTGTTCCTTGGGCCGCGCACCAATGTGTCTAATGGCGATAAGGTTATTGGCACCAACCATACCTTGCCCACCAAAAAAGCAGGCCGTTATACCGGCGGTTTATGGGTGGGGAAATATTTAAAAACCCATAGCTACCAAAAAATCACCACCGATGAAGCCGCCACCATGATTGGTGAATATGGTTCTCGTTTATGTATGTTAGAAGGTTTTGTGGGCCATGCAGAGCAGTGCAATTTACGCGTGCGACGCTACGGCAAGAAACATGTGCCTTATGGTACTGGTGCTCAATAATGCCGCTTCAAAACAAGGCTAAAGCTCGGCTTGAACCCTTATTTAACGCCATGCACAATTTTGATGAAAACACAGTCAAAATGGCATTGGCTCAAGTATTAAATGAAGATGCCACGGTTCACATGTGTCATCCCATGGGTGATATGCACGGCGCTGACGTTTATCGAAAATGTTATCAGCCTTTGTTACGGGCCATACCCGACTTAGAGCGGCGAGATTGGATTGTTTTGGCGGGTGAAACCGACGCTGGCCAACAATGGGTAGGCTGCGCGGGGCATTATGTTGGCACTTTTGTAGCGCCGTGGTTAGAAATTCCGCCCACGGGGCATTTTGCACATATCCGTTTTCACGAATTTTATCGCCTTGAGAATAACAAAATAGTAGAAATTCAGGCCATTTGGGATATTCCGGAATTGATGATGCAGGCTAATGCTTGGCCCATGGCGCCTTCATTAGGTCGTGAAGGGTTAGTGCCCGGGCCAGCATCACAAGATGGCTTGACTATTCATAACCAAAACCCAGAGCAACCCGCACAAAGCGCTGGTTTAGTTGTAGACATGTTAAACCACCTGAGTTTGCATCCGCAAAAAGGTGGCCCAGAAGTTATGCAACTGTCACGCTTTTGGCACCCTCGTATGAATTGGTATGGGCCAGCGGGTATCGGCACATGTAGGGGTATTGCAGGTTTTCGTAATTGGCACCAAATGCCTTTTTTAAGTGCCATGCCTGATCGAGGTCAGCAAACCGATGGGATTGAGATGCATTTGTTTGCGCAGGGTCAGTATGTTGCCGTAACAGGTTGGCCCAATATGAAACAAAGTCTGCAACATGATGGCTGGATGGGTATAGCCGCTAGCGGGCAAAACATCAATTTACGCAGTTTGGATTTTTGGCGTATTGATGGTGACGTTATCCGCGAGAACTGGGTATTAGTGGATTTGTTGGATTTATACCACCAAATTGGAGTAGATGTGTTTACACGCTTGCGAGAATTTAATAAAGCCCGCAATATGGGCAACCTTAATTACCCTGTTGGAGCAATTTAACCATGGCATTACCTTCATCCCCCAGTTTTAACCTACAGGGCAAGCGTGCGCTTGTGGCAGGCGCGTCTTCTGGTATTGGTGCCGCTTGTGCTGTGGCTTTATCTCGAGCGGGAGCCCATGTTGTATTGGCAGCGCGCAGGCAATCTCAATTGGATGAGTTGGTGAAAGAAATACGGCAAGAAGGCTTTGCAGCTGAGGCGTTGGTGATGGATGTGGCCCAGGTTGCCTCCATGCAAATCCTAGTTGAACAAAACGGCCCCTTTGATGTACTGGTTAATTCAGCAGGTTTAGCGCGTCACTCCACGGCATTAGAAACGCAAGAAGAGGACTTTAATGCGGTCATGGACATAAACGTGAAGGGCGCTTATTTCCTCACACAGGCGGTGGCCAAAGGTTTGATTGCTGCTAAAAAGGCAGGCAGCCTAATTAATATTTCTAGCCAAATGGCACACATTGGCGGCCAAGACCGCGCGGTGTATTGTGCGTCTAAACATGCGGTAGAAGGTTTTACCAAAGCTATGGCCATTGAATGGGGCCAACACAATATCCGGGTTAATACTGTGTGCCCAACATTTATATTAACCGATTTAACAGCAGCCACCTTTGCCGACCCACAAAAACGAGCTTGGATTGAAAGTAAAATAAAGTTGGGTAGGGTTGGCGCCGTGCAAGACATCATGGGCGCAGTGGTTTACTTAGCCACCGAGGCGTCTGCTATGGTAACGGGCAGTGCCATGAAGGTTGATGGCGGATGGACGGCAGGCTAATGAACCCAGAAAAAGTTACTTCACAGCAAGTCGCCAAACTCGCAGGCGTTAGTCAATCTGCCGTGAGTCGGGTGTACACCCCTGGCGCGTCAGCATCTAAAAAGACCATGCTCAAAGTTCACAAGGCCGCAGAAACGTTAGGTTATCGCCCCAACAGTTTAGCGAGGGCGATGGTGTCTGGAAAAAGTCGAATTATTGGCCTTATTGTGGCTTACCTCGACAACCAATTTTATCCAGATGCCATCGAAAAACTGTCTAATAGCCTGCAAGCAAATGGCTACCATGTGCTTATATTTATGGCGTCAAAAACTGCCGAAGGCTTAGATTCGGTGATTGAAGAAATTATGGATTATCAAGTGGATGGCATCATTGCGGCCTCTGTTGCTCTGTCTTCTAGCTTAGCTCAGCGATGCAGTAGCATGGGGGTGCCTATTGTGCTGTTTAACCGAGCTCAACAGGACGACGGTTTTTCGTCTGTTACTTCCGACAACGTGTCGGGTGGCGCCAAAGCAGCGCGATTTTTAATGGAGGGCGGTCACACCAAAATTGGCTATATTGCCGGTTGGGAAGGAGCCTCTACACAAAGAGATCGAGAATTTGGATTTGTGGCGGCGCTACAACAAGCCGGTTTGAAGTTACACGCTAGAGAAGTGGGTCAGTTTGAAATGGAACAAGCTAGCAGTGCCACCCGACGTATGTTTGCCACCGATGCGCCAGATGCTGTGTTTGTGGCCAATGACCACATGGCTTTCGCCGTAATGGATACCTTGCGCTTCGAATTAGGTTTGCGCATACCAGAAGATGTTTCGGTGGTGGGTTATGACGATGTTCCCGCGGCTTCGTGGTTAGCGTACAACCTAACCACAGTGCGCCAACGGGCCAATCAAATGGTGCAAGAAACAGTACGCATTTTATTAGATCAAGTTGAAGGCAATGGTGACCAAGACCAACATATCGCTATCGGTTCACCTCTTATTGTGCGGGGCTCAGCCCGCAAACCAAAAGGATATTAAACGTGAAAGGCTTTGATAATAAATTTGTAGATTTTCCAGATTACATTCTGGGCATCACAAAAGAGATTTGGGAGCAACGCGGCTTAGCCACGTTACACGACTACTATACGGCGGATATTCCTGTGCGGTCGCCGGGTTCATTGGTGGTAGGCAATCAAACGGTGATCAGCGCTACTATGGCCACCTTGTCTGAATTTCCAGATCGGCAGATGTTGGGCGAAGATGTGATTTGGTCGGGCACCCCCGAAACCGGAATGCTTTCGTCTCACCGTATTTATTCTATGGCCACCCACTTAGGTGATGGGGTGTACGGCAAAGCCACAGGCAAAGCATTAAGGTATCGCGTAATCGCAGACTGCCATGCTATCAACAACCAAATCAATGATGAGTGGTTAATTCGCGACCAAGGTGCCGTAGTGCGCCAGTTAGGTTGGGATCCAAAAGACTATGCCCATGACCTTATTGAGCGCGAAGGTGGCCCAGAACAATGTGTGAAACCTTTTACTCCAGCTCAAGATCAAGTAGGGCCCTACACGGGCAAGGGTAACGAAGACGAATTTGGGCAACGCTATGCCGACTTATTACAGCGCATCATGTCTGCCCAACTCAATTGTATAACGACAGAATATGATCGTGCTTGCCAGCTGGAATACCCAGGTGGTGTGAGTGCACACTCATGGGGAGAAGCCGAAAAGTTTTGGATTGGCCTTAGGTCTAGCTTCCCTAACGCCCAGTTTACCATTGAACATCAAATTGGCCGACAAGACCCGATGATGCCACCCCGGGTGGCCATCCGGTTTGGCTTGCATGGAAAACATGAAGGCTGGGGCAGTTTTGGCAAACCCACCGGCGCCGAGGTTTATATCATGGGGGCAGCCCACGCGGAATATGGCCCATGGGGTCTGCGACGCGAATTTGTGGTGATTGATGAAACCGCCATCTGGAAACAAATAGCGCTACATACAGGTTAACGCTGTAAGTTAGTGTCATCCTTTTTAGCTAGGTATTTAAATTGATAGGATATCAATAATGTTACAACCACAAATCGTAGGCTACGGTGAACTTATACCGTGTCGCAGTGCATTTATTGACGCCCATACACCGGGGTCAGACCAAAAAGAAAACTTTACCATTATTGGTGCAGGCGTTGCCGAAAGCCCAGACCAGCACGTACATATAGCGGCTACACCGGGTTTTAATATTGGTGCCGCAGGCCAGCCACCAGGCTGTATAAATTCGTTACATTACCACAACACAGCAGAAGTTTTTTTTGTATTAAAAGGCCGGTGGCGCTTTTTTTGGGGACGTAACGGCGATGCCGGCGAGGTGATTCTTGAAGAAGGGGACCTATTTAACATACCAACACGCATCTTTCGGGGTTTCGAAAATGTGGGCACCGACTACGGCATGATTATGGCCATGTTGGGCGGCGATGATTCGGGCGGAGGTGTTATTTGGGCGCCACAAGTGCTCGATGAAGCGGAAAAACATGGATTAGTGCTTGGTGAGTCTGGTGTGCTTTACGACACCAAAAAAGGCCAGCAATTACCCGCAGGTGAGTGCGCTGTTGAAAAAATCACCGCCGCAGAACTGGCCTCCATCGCCGAAGTCCCGGTAGAAAATATAGTGCCAGATTACTTGGCACGTTACTGGGATATGATGGCTTTGGCTAAACATAAACCCTGTGCCGTGCTAGGTGAAAACGGTTTAATAAAAGACAAACCCGGGTTTGAAGTTGAGTTGCTTAATCGCAACTCAATCTCCACTGCGCCTTATGTAAACGCCCAGCACGAAGTGTTAATCGTTATGAAAGGGCATTGGCAATTAATATGGCAAGACGAGAGCCAAGAACAAAGCCAAAGTGTGGTTCTTAACCCCGGTGATACTTGTTGGGTACCACCGGGCTTAAGCCATAGCTTAAGCGCTACTATGTCGGGCGAATCGAGTATCTACCGTATTTGTAATACGCTAGATACTGCTGGCCTTACGTGGCAAGGGTAAGATGAATAAAATCCCACTACTCTTGTTGCCGGGCATGATGTGTGACCAACGCATGTTCGAGCCACAAATTGCAGCGTTGGCAGAAGTCGCCGATATTCATGTAGGGGACATCACCAATGCCAACAGTATGGCTGAAATTGCACAACAAGTTTTAGCAACTGTACCGCCACAATTTGCGCTAGCGGGTTTGTCTATGGGTGGCATTGTGGCCATGGAAATTGTGCGTCAAGCACCTGATCGTGTGTTGAAATTGGCGTTATTAGATACTAACCCATGGGCCGAACTTGAAGAGGTTAAGTTAGGGCGTGGGCCGCAAATGAACGCCGTAATGGCCCATAATGATGGCTTAACCCAAGTTGTGTCGGAGCAAATGATCCGACGGTACTTTTATAGCCAAAAGGCCTATGACCAATTTGCACCAGTGTGCTTAGCCATGGCGCAAGACTTAGGTGCACAGGTGTTTGTACGCCAGTCGCAAGCGTTGCGTGACCGCATTGATCAGCAACAAACCTTGGCAGCCTTTACTAAGCCGTGTTTGATTATAATGGGTATAGAAGACCAACTTTGCCCATTAGATCGGCATGAACGGATGCATGAACTCATGCGCCAATCAACGTTTATAGGTATTCCGCGAGCGGGCCACATTCCTACAATAGAACAACCCGAGGCAACTAATGCCGCCCTAATGCAATGGCTAAGCCAAGCTATCGATACACTGGAGGAGTAATAACAATGAACAACGAGTTATTAAAAAAATTACGCCAGGTAGACACACCTACCGTATGCAACGCCATCGAAGTGGCCCAAGGCCAGCGCGGATTTAACCAGTTTACCAAAGGCACCATGTTGTGTTCGGCTCCGGAAGAAGGTGCCATAGTGGGTTATGCACGAACGGCTCAAATTGCAGCCATCGAGCCCGCACGCGAAGCCGCAGACGTGATTAAACAACATCGCATGAATTATTATCGTTACATGTCCGAAGGTACACGCCCAGCCATTGCTGTGGTTGAAGACATGGATTACCCCCACGCCATTGGCGCGTATTGGGGTGAAATTAATACCAGCGTACACAAAGGGTTTGGTTTAAACGGCGCTCTCACCAACGGTGTCATGCGCGACTTAGGCGACATGCCAGAAGGATTTCCTGTGGTGGCAGGATCCATAGGCCCAAGCCATGGTTTTGTGCATGTGCGCAGCATAGGCCAGCCGGTCAATGTGTTTGGCATGACCGTATACGAAGGTGATCTTATCCATGCAGATCGCCATGGCGCTTTGGTTATACCACCTACAGTGATGCGCGTTTTAGAGGCTGCTATTGATAAACTCTTAGCCACCGAAAAGTTGGTGCTTGAGCCTGCAAATGCAGCAGGCTTTAACTTTGAAAAGTTTGAAGCTGCATGGCAAGCCTTTGAAAAAGCAAGAACTTAGTTCATTGCACCAATTGAACCAACATCCCTAGTACGAAATCGCTACATCGGTAATGGGTTTAGAGCAACACGCCAAAATATACCCCCTCTCATAACGAAAAGGTACTAGGACGCCATTCCCAGTAAGTGTGCTTCAGGAGTGCTCGGGTTCCCTAGTTAATAATTTTCCATGAGGGGGCTGCAGCTATATAGATAATTAGAAGTGACGCAGCACAACAGTTATTCACAATATGCCCCACACTAGAGAGCTACCATATTGATGAACTAGACTACTAAGCCGTAAGGTCGGCAAAGGTAAATGATGCCATAGATAGGGTCATATAAAACATGCCGGTGAAGTTGTCGAAAGTGCTGGTCATAGGGCCAGGGCTGGTAACCAAAGAGGTGGCCCACTATATCGCTTACACTACGCAAACCGAGTGCGATTTAAGTAGCTGCTGCACCTCTCCTAGGCACGATCCGCAACCGGTACCGCAACCTAACGTTTTTTTGAGAGACGTTATATCTTGGTTACCCTGGTCAATGGCTCCAGAGATGTCTGATGCAGACACGCGCATGCAGGCACAAATGAGTTTTTCTAGCTTCCCATCGTGGTTGCTTAATCCTGTAGAAAGCACTTGCAGGCGTTGTTGAGGTGTCAATTTCTGTTGCTGCATTAAAATGTTAACCATGGCGGTATTTACCAGGGGTAGGGTGGGTGCAATCACCAACACGGCTTGTAGCGCATCGTTTAAGTAGGTTGCCAGGCGGTAGCTACTTTGATCACAGACTTTTAGCTGCAATAGGTCGTTGTATGGCGGTAGCCATTCATGGGCCCACTTTAACCAGTCACTGGGCCGGCTGGTGCCGGCCAATTCATAGTGGTAGCCAGCTTCGGTGTGGCGCTTAAACCAGAGTATGCTGTTATCAAAGGTGAGTTCCTCACGACTTATTAAACTGGCGCGCCAAAGTGTTGCAATGGGACTTACGTTGACGGGTGTATGTTTGTAATCGGGCTGCCCAGAGGCGGCATCGGTGCGGGCTGCTATGAGTTGGCCTATGCGGCCGCGGCTGGCAAACTGCTTGCCCCAGTGCATAGGCATAAACACATGCCCCTGCAGTTGGTTGGGGTTGATGTTGGCCTGTGCATGCACTTGACCTAAGGCGCTGCTAATGGCGGCCCATTCAGACTGCCTGAGGCCAAATGCCTTGGCATCAAACGGGTGTAAGTCCACCTGGAGTACCGGCTGATGTTGAATAAGCTGTGCGACTTGGCCCGTGCGGCTCATACTGTGCCATTGGTCACGCGCTCTGCCAGTATTAAGCCATAGGGGAAATTGAGGTGCAGTGGCTGTGCTTAACCCGCTGGGTGTCACGGGGTGAAGTCTAGCCCGGCCGTTGGCTGTTGCATATCTGCCGTTGGTAAAAAGGCGCTGTTGACCGCTCAACGCACCTTGGGATCGGGTAATAGGCCATTGTATGGGTTTCAGGTCGCGATACTCATCGTCATTGAGGTGCGCTAGTTCGGAGATATTAAATAGGCGTTGCTGGTTATTTTCAAAACCGGATAAGGCCGCATGCTCACGAAAAATATCGGCACTAGACTGATAATCAAAGGCATTTTCATAACCTAACCTGTGGGCGAGGTCGACCACCATTTGCCAATCATGGCGGCACTCGGGTGGCTGTTTGATAATGCTGCGTTGGCGGCTGATCATACGTTCAGAGTTGGTGACTGTGCCGTCTTTTTCTCCCCAGCCAGACGCTGGTAGTTGCACGTGAGCAAAAGCTGTTGTGTCGGTATTAGCCACACTGTCAGACACCACCACGAGTTCGCATTGTTGTAATGCTTTTTCGACTTGATGGCTGTCCGGTAGACTGAATACAGGGTTAGTGGCCATAATCCAAACTGCTTTTATGCGGCCATCGCCCATGGCCGAGAATAAATCGACTGCCTTTAGGCCGGCACCGTTGACTATGTTTGGTGCTTGCCAAAAACGCCGCACTCGGTCAATATCTTGGGGCTTTTCGTAGTCCATGTGGGCGGCTAACTGGTTGGCTAGCCCGCCTACTTCTCGGCCACCCATAGCATTAGGTTGACCGGTAATAGAAAACGGAGTGGCGCCAGGTTTGCCAATTTTACCGCTGGCTAAATGGCAATTAATAATGGCACTGACCTTGTCGCTGCCGCTGGTCGACTGATTAACCCCTTGCGAAAATACGCTGACAACCTTTGATGTTTGGCAAAACCAATCAAATACTTGAGTTATTTGTGCAATGGGTAAATTGCAGGCCTTGGCGACGCTGGCAATATCCGGGCAACTACTTTGAGCTACGCTAATGCTGTCATCAAAACCCTGGCAATGATCTGTAATATAGCCATGGTCTAAACCATTGTTGCTAGCCATGTATGCAAGCAGCCCAACGAAGAAAGAGGTATCGCTATCTGGGGCAATAGGTAAATGCACATCGGATAGTTGAGCCGTAGCGGTGCTCCGTGGGTCAAGCACCACGATTTTTAATGAGGGATTCGACTCTCTGGCCTTGAGCAGCCGCTGGTGCAAAATAGGGTGAGTCCACGCCATATTGGAACCAACCAATAATACCAAATCAGCGTGTTCTAAATCGTCATAACAGCCGGGCACAATGTCTTCGCCAAACGCACGTTGATGGCCGATCACCGATGAAGACATACATAGACGTGAATTAGTATCTACGTTGGGGCTGCCAATAAAACCTTTCATGAGTTTGTTGGCAACGTAGTAATCTTCGGTCAATAATTGGCCAGAAAGGTAAAAGGCCACAGATTGCGGCCCATAGGTGTTAATAATACGTTGAAATTGGGTTGCCACATGGTCCATTGCGTGGTCCCAGGTCACAGGTTGGCCTGCTAGCATAGGTTGTTGGAGGCGCTTGCCTGCGCTAAGTGTGGCGCCTAAGGTGGCGCCTTTAAGGCACAGACGGCCACGGTTGGCTGGGTGTTTTACATCACCCCCTACGCTAATGAGTTCGCCAGAGTTGATGTCGTGTTTGCTGGTGATGCCACAACCCACACCACAGTATGCACAGGTGCTGTTGATATCCATTACATTGGCAATATCATCCATAGCTAGCCTCGGTGGTGCTTCCTGGAGAATATAATACTTCTATGACAGAGCTTAAAATACGCGCCGGCCAGCAACTTAAGTGCCGATCGCCTCCGTCCAAAGAAAGGCCTGTTGCTAGCTCGTAGCGGTGCTTAAGTAATGGTGTGGCAACGTAAGTTTGGTCTGATGAGCCTCCCATCAGCCCCCTCGAAACTGACTCTACATGTTGCATCGGATCAAGATTGCTCACCGCATACACTTGCGCCTTTATAGGTTCAAAGAAGAGGGCAATTTGTTGTTGGTCTATTAACACGCAGACACCGGCGCCTGCAATTAAATCATCGGCGTTGCACACGGGTAACCATGTTGACTGTCTCATAACTGATTTCCTTATTATATTTGCTCTAGGTTGATAAGGTTGTCTCGCCCAGCAAGGGGGAGTGGGCTGGTTTGGCCTCGAAGCAGATGCATCTGAATACTTGTATCCTTAGCATCGCTGTTAACAAAAGGCTTAAATCTGGCGCTCGCTTCAGGGTCTTGTAACGTCGCCTTCCATTCGCACTGATAGCTGTCGACTATGTGTTGCATTTGTTGCTCAAACTCGGCTGAAAGGTCTAAATAATCATCAATTACCACTTGTTTTAGGTAGTCCAAACCGCCATCTAACTGACCAAGCCAAGTCGATGTGCGCTGTAATCGATCGGCCGTCTTGATATAAAACATGAGTAACCGGTCCACATACTTAATTAATGTTTTAGAAGATAAGTCTGTAGCAAATAGGTCGGCGTGACGGGGCTGAATGCCGCCATTACCACACACATACAGATTCCAACCCTTATCGGTGGCGATGACGCCGATGTCTTTGCTGCGAGCTTCGGCACATTCGCGAATACAGCCAGAAACGGCAAATTTTAGCTTATGGGGCGAACGCAGACCTTTGTAACGATTTTCCAAGGCAATGGCTAAACCCATGCTGTCGCCGGTACCGTATCGACACCAATTATCGCCAACGCACGATTTAACGGTACGTACAGACTTGCCATAGGCCTGGCCCGTTTCAAACCCAGCATCAATCAACTGATGCCAAATGTCGGGCAGCTGCTCCTGTTGCGCTCCCAATAAGTCGATGCGCTGGCCACCAGTGATTTTGCAATACAGATTAAACTCTTGCGCCACCTCACCTAATACGATCAATTGCTCGGGTTTAATTTCACCGGCGGCAACTCTAGGCACTACAGAATAGGTGCCATTTTTTTGAATGTTGGCTAAAAAACGATCGTTGCTGTCTTGCTGTGATACGTGTTCACGAGCAAGCACATAGTGATTCCAACAGGACGCTAGTATAGAAGCGATGGCTGGCTTGCATATTTCACAGCCGATGCCGCTACCGTATTGGACCAGCGCTTGATCAAAGGTTGTTAATTGTTTAATACGTATTAGGTCATACAGTGCTTGGCGACTATAGGAAAAGTGGTCGCACAAATTGTGATTAACTTCACCGCCATGCGCCAATACGGCTATTTTAACTATGTCTGCAACCATGGGGCTGCAACCACCACAGCCGGTGCCTGCTTTGGTTTGGGATTTCACCTGCGCAAGGTTGGAGTGGCCTGCCTGTACCGAGTTACATAAATCACCTTTGGTCACATTATGGCAAGCACATATGGTGGCACTGTCTGGTAGCTCCGGCTTTTGGGCGGACTCACCGGCGCTTGGCAATAACAATGTCTCAGGGTGTTCAGGCAGCGCTAGTCCATTAAGGCAATATTGCAATAACTCGCCGTAGAGGCTGGCGTCGCCCACTAAGATTGCGCCGAGTAGTGTATTCCCGCCGCTATTAACCACTAACTTTTGGTAGGTGCCATTGCGTTCATCGATTAGGCGGTAACTTCTAGAGCCGTCTGTGGTGCCTTGAGCATCACCAATACTGGCTACATCAACACCCATGAGTTTTAGTTTGGTGCTCATGTCAGCGCCGCTAAATGGCTGGCATGCGTGTTGTAAGTGGCCGATCACCACTTTAGCCATTTGATACCCCGGTGCCACCAAACCAAAGATGCGCCCCTGCCAAAGCGCACATTCTCCAATGGCATAGACATCTGGATCTGAGGTTTGGCAATTGTCATCAATGGTGATGCCGCCGCGTTCACCAACATCAAGCCCTGCGTCTCGTGCAAGTTGATCTCTGGGGCGAATGCCGGCAGAGAATACCAACAGGTCGGTGTTGAGCGTGCTGCCATCAGCAAAGGCCATGCTCAAGCTGCCGTCATTATTGAGGTTAATACTCTGGGTATTTTTGCTCGTGTGAATTTGAACTCCGAGCGAGGTTATTTTTTGGCGCAATAAGGCGCCACCATCAGCGTCGAGCTGTTGCATCATAAGGCGGTCAGAAAACTCAACCACATGGGTTGTTAGGCCCAGATCAACAAGTGCTTTTTCGGCTTCTAAACCTAATAAGCCCCCACCCACCACAACACCTATTTGGGCGCTTTTTGCGGCCGCTTCTATAGCGTCTAAGTCGGCCAGTGTGCGATACACAAAACAAGGCTTTAAATCGTGTCCTGGTACAGGGGGCACGAACGGGTATGAACCGGTGGCTAGGATTAATTTGTGGTATTGCGTGTGGCTGCCATCACTGGCTGAAACACAGTGTGACTGCAAGTCAATGTTTGTTACGGTTACACCCAGTTTGACGTCTAGCCCCCAGCGTTCATAGTCACCTATGTTGCCTAAGGATAAGTCGTCAGAACTGCTGCCGCTGAGGTATTTAGTTAGGTTGACCCGATCATAAGCCAGCTGTGGCTCCTCGCAAAATAAGGTAATGGCGTACTGGTCGATAATATCCTGATCTGCCAAGGATTGAATGAGGTGGTGGCCAACCATACCGTTGCCAACTATGGCCAAGCGGGTTAATAACATTGTTTTGCTCCAATGCCTACTCTGCCCGCGCACGTCTACTGACAACCCTGGCAGGTGGTAGACGTCTTTGTCGATAATAATTTAGGGTGATGGCGTGGCATCAGCATTAATGTGTGTCTTATCTGAGAACAGATACCACAAAAATGCCGGCCTACGAAACTGTTAATGCATTAATCAGGCCAACTCTGTGTAATTCATAGTAATTTGCTATAGCCTTTTCTATTAAAGGTTTTGCGCGGCGGGGTTAGGTTAAGTTGGTAGCTCGAGGTGAGTCGGCGCACTAAGAGTGTGCGTTTATAACCACCAATATATGTTTTGCACCAGTAGCATTAAAACCAATATAAGGCACAGACTTTGCCAAACAGTCACGGGGTAACGCTCTACTAAGGGGATGTCGTCGGCCCGCACTAAGTGGTTGGAGGGCGTGGTGAAATCTTGCCAAAATTCAGACATGGCAGGGTAACGGTGTCTGGGATCTGGGCTTAAAGCTTTGTCAAAGCAGGCGTTAAGCCAGTGTGGTAGGTCACTTCTTGAAGTATAAATCGGCCGGTAGCGAAACTCACTTAAGCGACGATAACGCTGCCAGTGATTAGGTGTTTGGGCAAAAGGCGAGTGCCCGGTGAGTAATTCATAGGCAATGACCACTATGGAGTAATGGTCAGGTTGTTGGCATGGAGCACCTAATATAAGCTCGGGTGCGGCATATTCTAAGGCCCCAACGCGCTCCTCTACATGGGTGTTTAAGCCGGCGACCGCCACGCTCCCATAGTCTATGAGTACTAACTTTTGATCTGCCTGTATGATGATATTCTCTGGCCTTAAGTCCCTATGCTGCACACCGAGACGATGCAGTGAGCGTACGGCTCGAATTAGTTGTTTAATGATATCTCGAACACTGTCTAAACTGGCGTTTGGATGGTCGTACATCCATTGGCGCAGGCTGGTGCCTGGCACATACTCCAACAATATATAATTGGCACTAGGCGTGTTGGGCTTTTCATGACCATGCATTAACTGCGGGTGCTTAACGTTGTTGGCCACCCAAGCTTCTCGAACAAGGGCAGACATCGCCAAGGGGTCATCACGTAACCCAATAGAAAGCGCCTTGAGTACTAGGGTGCTGCCAGAATGCAGGCACAGTACTTTGTATACCATACTGCGAGGCGTGGCGGAGATCACGTCCAGTACTTTGAAACCATCAAGGCTCTGGCCCAGCGAGAGTGCTGGAGCGATAGGTAAGTGAGCAGGGTCTTGCAATTGATCATTCACGCTAACCGGTGGTAATTCATCTAGGCGTAACAACACCGCGGTCATGTTGTCTTTACTACCTTGTTCTGCAGACCACTCTACTAATTCTTGGGCGCGCGCATCTAAATCAACTTCAGATAAGCTTGCGTTGTAATAGGATAGTTGTGCAGGAGTGACCGATTGGTGTACCCCGTCAGTGGTTAGTAAAATGCCATCACCTTGGCGTAATTGATGACTTGAAAAATCAATCTGAATATTGGGCCCCGCGCCCATAGCGCGATTCAAAACCTGATTGCTGCCCACCCAGGTACAATGATCGTGGGTTAATTGTTGAAGCTGGCCATCGCGGTATAGGTATGCGCGGCTGTCTCCAACATGAAATATATGTAGCCAGGTGTTTTGTATGATTGCTGCAGTAAAGGTAGTTAAACGTTGTTGTTCTATTCGTTGATCGGTTTTGTCTGGCCGATACAGCCAACGGTTGAGACCGGTTAGCACTTGACCTACCGATTGTTCCGTTCTCCATGTTTTAGGTGTATTAAAATAGTCTTGCATAAACCCGGCAACGCAAGCTTGGCTAGCTAGTTGGCCATCCTTGCAGTGGCTTACACCATCGGCGACAACGGCCACCATACCTTTATGGCCAGCGGCATTGAGATTATCTCCGCGCACCGCAAAGGCATCCTGATTAATGGGCTGTTGGCCGCGGTGGCTATAACTGCCAATACTTATTCTGAGTTGCTGTGACACGCTGTCCGCCTTTTAACTAATTTTTATCATCACTACGCTACCGTCATCGGCTGCTTCCATCATGTGGCCTTGAGGTTCGCGTAAAAGCAGCAGCGTAACTAACCCCAGAACTGCGGTACTGCTCATTAACATAAAAAATTCAGCGTAAGTTAAGCTGGTGAGCATAGTGAGGTAAAAGACAGCCCCTACATTACCATAAGCGCCAGTTAAGCCGGCGATTTGCCCTGTGAGTCGACGTTTGATAAGTGGTACAATGGAAAATACAGCACCCTCTCCGGCTTGCACAAAAAAGGAACATAACATGGTGCAAATAACGGCTAAGTAGAGTGGCCATTGAGAATTGATTGTCGACATGGCGGCATAGCCGATAGCCAACCCAGTGGTAAGTAGTAATAGCGTTCTTTTGCGCCCATATCGATCACTCAACCAGCCACCTCCGGGCCGAGACATAAGGTTCATGAAGGCATAAGTTGAAGCCACTAAACCTGCTACAATAAGGTCTAAGGAAAAGGTCTCTGCAAAAAATATAGGTAGCATGGATACTACTGCTAATTCAGAGCCAAAGGTAGCGAAATAGAGTACGTTGAGTACAGCTACTTGTTTGAACTCATAATGATCATGTACTTCTATTTGGTTGTTGAAAAGTCGGTGATTTGCTCGGTATGTAGACCAAATGTCGTACCCTAAAATCGACACCAATATAATGTATACCAGCATTGCGCTGGATGGGGACAAAAGGCCTACAGTGGCGGAAGATAACTTCCAAGTTAGCATGGACAGGGCCAGATATAAGGGTATTTTCATAACCAGCAAAAGGTAGTAATCACTTCGAGTAGACACTTCTAGCCCACCCAAATTGCGGGCCTTAAAATAAGTGCTGCCCTTTGGCGTGTCGGTTACCTGGGTCCACCAGATAGCACTGAAGCCTAGGCTTAAGATGCCCGTCATAGTAATGGCCCAGCGCCAGCCGTTGTCACCGCCCAACCACAAAGCCAAGGCGGGTAAGCTCATGGCCGCAGCGGCAGAACCGAAATTACCCCAGCCACCATAGATACCTTCTGCGATGCCTAACTCATGGGCAGGAAACCATTCGCTCACCATACGAATGCCCACTACAAAGCCCGCTCCTACAAAACCTAGCGCCAAACGTGACCAGGCCAAGGTGGTAAAGTCATTACTCCAGGCAAATATAAAGCAGGGTAGGCTTATGACGGCCAGCAACGCGCTGTAAGTGATACGCGGTCCGTAGCGGTCCGTAAGCATACCAATTACAATGCGCGCAGGTATGGTGAGAGCCACGTTAAGCACAAGTAAGGTGCTAACCTGGGATTTGGTTAAGCTTAAGGATGCGCTAATCATACCCATCAGAGGCGCATGGTTGAACCACACCACAAACGAGAGAAAGAAGGCCATCCAGCTCATGTGCAAAATTTTAGTTTTACCTTGGAAAGACAATAACTTGAGTGTCTTTGCTGCCATTTAAACTACCTCGGTGATAACTCATAAAAAAAGGCGCCAACACCCGTTAGAGTGTTAAAGCGCCTTTGCTTTAAAAAATAAGACTATTGAGCCAGTGGCTCAATAGTGGGTTTAACTTGTCAATATCGCTTGTGCTAGTTCTCCTAAGGTTTGACCACGAGCCATGGCTAATTTTTGCATTGTGGCATGGGCTTGCTTTTCACTAATGCCTTGTTGCTGCATGAGTTTGCCTTTAGCGCGGTTGACAAGTTTCAAATCGTGCAACTTTGACTGCAGCTGCTTCACATGCTGCTGTTTTCGTAGGCTTGACGTATGCCTAGCCATAGCAACCTTGAGTAATGAGGGTATCCTCTCATGAGATAGGGGCCCAACATGGAGCAGTGAAACATCAGCATTGACCAAGCTTTCGATGGTGGCATCATCGCCCCGTGTAAGCATGATTAACGTGGCATGGTTGGTACAATCGATATGATGGGTAATATATTCGAGCTGCTGCACAGACATCTCTAACTGGGCTATAACTAGTGTATCGGACAAGTGCGCTGTGGAGCTCATTAGTTGACCCCATTGGGTGGTTTTACACTGGTAACCACAGGACTCAATGGCCAATGCAATTGGCGTGCTGGGTGTGTGTTGGTCTAGCACAAGCCTCACCGTTTTACTATTTGGTTTCACATATGTCCCTAGCTTAGTTACTAAAGAAGGAATTAATGCAGGTTCTGTGCCAAATAATAAAAACCACGGAATAGCGAGCTTATAGCTAAGGTTTATGAGATTTTTGAATTTTTATAGCGCGGTTTAGTTTAATGTTTTTTGCTTTTGCACCGTTGTTGTGCGAGCACGGTAGCCCCTGCCATGAATTTAGAGCTTGCCGTGTGTCAGAGGGGTCGTTTCCTGCATATTCTTTGTTTGATCGAGGATGTGTCAAACTTTCAATAGTTTAAATTGATAATTGTGTCGGTCGCGGCGTTTGAGGCTGATTGTTAATAAATTCGGCCTGAAGTAGACCATAGGTAGACCAATAAAAAAGAGTTAGTAGGCGCTAACCTACTAACTCTCTGGATATGGTGGGCCTGGTCAGATTTGAACTGACGACCAAAGGATTATGAGTCCTGCTATCTATGGTATTGAGTAACTGTGAAATTCATTGAGTACCTTGTAATAGCTAGCAATACCGCGTAAGTTGGTCATTGATAATCATTGACGATTATTGAATAAATCGGAATATCGGGTAGCCCCATGGTAGCCCCGTCCGATAAAGGATTGATGCGAGGATACCGACAATGGCCAATGAACTCAACTTCACAAAGAAATCCCTAGATAGCTTGCCTATCCCAGCTATAGGTAAGCGCGTCAAATACCACGACACGTCTACGCCCCATTTAACACTTCGAGTTACCCACACTGGAAGCAAGAGTTTCGTCTTGTATCGGAAGATCAACGGTAACCCAGAGCGTATTACTTTAGGCCGGTATCCGTCCATGACGATAGACCAAGCCCGTAAGATGGTTGCACAGCATAATGGCGCCATAGCCACAGGCTCAAACCCAGCGGAAGACAGGCGCCACCTTAGCCAGGAGGCAACCCTTGGTGAAGTGTTTGACCGGTTCATGGTTGAGTATGCAAAGCCCCACAAGAAGTCTTGGGAGATTGATGAGCAGCGATATAACGTTCATCTGGTTCACTGGCAGAACAAGAAGCTCAGCGCTATTAAGAAGCAACAAGTTCAAAAACTGCTGGTCTATATTGCAGACAATCAGAGGATGATAGAAGGCGTAGATAAGGCCGGTAGACGTAAGGTGAAGAAGGTGGGTGGGAAGGGCGCATCCAACCAGATACTGCGGTTACTGCGTAAGGTTTTTAACATGGCCATCGACTGGGGTTGGGATGGTGACAATCCATGCACACGCATTAAAGAGTACAAGAGCAAGTCTAGAGATCGATTCCTTGAGGGTGATGAACTGCCTAAGTTCTTTGAGGCGCTTGCCGAAGAGCCTAACACTACGGCTAGGGATTACATTCTAGCCAGTCTGTTAACCGGCGCAAGGCGAGAAAATGTGTTGAGCATGCGTTGGGATCAAGTGAACTTGGATCGTGGCGAGTGGTTCATACCAGAAACCAAGAATGGTGAGTCTCAGAGAGTACCATTAATATCAGCCATGCATGATCTGCTTAAAGACAGAAAGGTAGAGTGTGGTGACAGTGATTGGGTATTCCCTGGTCACGGTGCGTCAGGTCATCTCGCCAATCCTGATAAAGCCTGGAAACGGATATTAAATAGGGCAGGTATAGAGGATGCTCGAGGTACTTGGCTGCATGATTTAAGGCGTTCAATGGGTTCGTGGCAGGCCAATACTGGTGCTAGTTTGGCGATTATTGGCAAGAGCCTTAATCACAAGAATATAAACACTACAGCTATATACGCTCGACTAGCCATGGATCCTGTGCGAGAGTCTATGGAGAAAGCCGCTGGTGCAATGTTCGAGGCAGGCGGCGTGAGGAAGGACAGCGTAGTTAACATGGAGGTTGTGAAATGAGTGAGTTTATTAGTGTTTACGATTTATTAGCGGGGGAGCACAAAGACAAATGCCCAGGGGTAAAAGAGCTCGCTACTGCCATTGAAACTGGGAGTAGAGAGTTGTTCCACTTTGACCGTGTTGGTCGCTATAAAAAGGTCACAGAATATAGAGAGCGCGAGGCGATCTTAGTGGTTATTGCGAAACATTATGAGGGAATTTCAACTTCGGACTTTTATGCCGCAGAGCATTACCGTTTCCACTTCGAAGATTGGGATGAAGGTAATATAGCCCGTGTTTATGGATGGCCTGGTGAATTGCCAGACTTTGAGGCCATATATGCTGAATGGAAAGTAGAGAACGGTTCTGGTGTGGAAGATGAACCAGAGCTGCCTAGGTTTGTGCGCCAGAACAATAAGGCGTGGGATGTATTACTCGGCGCGGTAATGCACAGTATATCAACCATGCCAGAAGTTAATAAGCTAACAGAGGGACGGCATGAGAAGATCATTGAGATATTAGATGGCATTCTCACTAAGGGACAAAAAAGCCAATACACCAGTATGCTGAATCGAATGGTTAGCCTACAGAAAGGAAGTATTACAAACACAACTTTGCGCAGAGTGTTGAAATCCGTGCCAGAAGAAGTCTGGGAACGTTTCCGAAACCTTCCGTTAGATTAACTAAACCTTCCCCTGCTTAGCCCTATCAACCTCCACAATACTCCTCAACGTTGGCCATCCAGGCCAGCGAATTCGAGGTTATATCATGAAGCGATTATTAAACAATTCTGCAGCAGCAAATCACCTTAAAGTGGCCGCCGCCACTCTTCAATATTGGCGTAGTACCGGCACGCAAGAAATTCCATTCATGAAAATTGGAGGTCGAGTTGCCTATTCTTTGTCTGACCTAGATGAATGGTTAGATCAACATACCTACAAACATACCGGCGAATACAAAGCTGGAGGATCCAACCATGAATAACCAACTATTTATGGGTGAGCTTGGCCCAATGCTCAATGAAAACGGATATAACATCATCCCCGTAGTCAAAGGGACTAAGCGACCAGCGCTAGCCAATTGGTCACGTATCAAATCCACACAAGAATTCATTGAGTCTTGGTCACCTGACGCCTCGATCGGTATTACAACAGGTGATGTGGTAGCGATAGACATCGACTGCTATGACAAGCATGTAACCAATGCCATCGTGAAGTACTGCGATCAGCACATCGGTAAAGGTCTTAGGCGTGTCGGTAAGGCTCCCAAAGCGCTACTGGTCTTCCGTACAGAGCAAAATATCAAAAAGGCAGTGTCCGCTAAATACTTTGATCAGTCGGATAATACTAATTGCATAGAGATCCTTGGGAAAGGGCAGCAATTCGTCGCATTCGGCATTCATCCAGAGACTCAAGAGGAATACCGCTGGCCTAAGTCTTGCCCAGTCCTTACGCCCGTGGATAGCCTGCCAAGCATTAACGAGGAGCAAATTAAGTCGTTGTTCGAGTATTTCGATACAAGTTGTGCGCCGAACGATTGGGAGCGAAAGGGTGATTCTTCGCTGGCTAACGCTTCTTTTCCTGATGCAGCAAACGATATCTTGTCGATTGAGTACATGAAATCGACATTGGATCTGTCAGACGAGGCTATTAATAACCACTTGCGTCATGTAGATGCAGAAGATTATAGCCAATGGATACTTGTTGGCCAGGCATTGCACCACCAATTCAATGGTGACGAAGGTGGGCTTGAGAAGTGGAACTTATGGTCATCAAATGCATCCAGCTACAAAGGTAGTGATGATTGCCGAGGTAAATGGAAAACGTTTGAGGCCATCCATGATGGTGGCACAGTAACCTTCGCCACAGTCATAGATATGGCTAAGAGGGCGAAGGAAGAGCGCACGCATAAGAAAGCAGAGGATCAAGCTAACACCTTAGCGTTTACACCAGTCGGCAAGATCGATGCGGCTGCTCTGCCTGTCAGAGAGTGGGTTCTTGGGCATCGATTAATGAAGGGATATATCACAGCCATGTTTGCACCAGGCGGCGTCTCTAAATCAATGTTTAGCTTGTTGAGTGCGGTTTCTGTCGCGTCCGGAAAACCCTATACGGGAGAGGTTGTACATCGGCAAGGAAAGGTTTGGGTCATCAATAATGAGGATGATGAACCAGAGCAATTAAGACGGTTAGCTGGAGTCGTTAAGCATCATAAAATTGATGATAGTATTCTGGATAACATCTCACTATCTTGTGGGTACGGTAATCCATACATTACTTCCACAGTTGATAAAGAGGGCAATGTGGTCCACCACCCTAACGCTGAGAAGATTATTGCAGAAGCTAAGGCTAATAACGTGAATTACATTATCTTTGATCCATTCATATCAGTGCATCAATCTGATGAAAATGATAACAACTCGATCCAGAAGGTTGTGGATGTAATCAAACACATCGCTAAAGAGGCCAATGTGGCCATTGAATTAGTTCACCATACTCGTAAAGCTACAGGTGGAAAGGAATCAGAAGGGCACGCAGGAAATGCAGATGCAGGTCGTGGGGCGTCATCATTGAAAGACGCATGCAGAGTGATCACTACTCTGGCCAGGATATCCGAGAAAAACTCTAAAGACGAATCGATTGACTATGAGCATGAGGGTCGATTCCTTGTCCGTTTGGATTCTGGAAAGGGTAATTATTCAGGGCCTCCAGGGGGGGCTGAATGGTTCAAGCAGGTATCTGTGAATGTGGGTAACGGTGATACTATTGGAGCCCATGAAACGTTTGATATGGATGAGCAAAGAAAGATTTCTGATAGTGAGAAAAGACAGCAGAAGAGTGAGCAAATTGCTCAGTATTTGCTGGATCTTGTGTGCGTAGTCGAGGATGGCATCTCTAAACAAACTAATGTTATTGCTTTGTTGGTTAAGGGATATGGCGCTTCAAAAAGTACTTGGAAGATTAGAGTAGGCGAGGCGTTACCGCTAGGCATTCCCCAGTATGCTATGAATATGGTTGGGCAGAAATACAGGATGACTAGGGCCAAGCGCGGAAGCGCGACGTCTACCATTTCGATAAACAAGGAGCTGGTAGGGTAGGTTCATAAGTGGTTAGCCAAACTGGTCGAATAAGGCTGTTTGGCTAATTATTAGTATAAAAAGTATATATAAAACAACAACTTAAAAGCATATCTTGAAGTTAGCCAGATTAGCCAAGGTAGCCAATCTAACTAGTGCTGTAAGTTGTTGATTTATAGGGATAAATATTAGCCAAATTAGCCACCCCTAAAGGGGGAGATTACTCCGCCTAAAGGCGAACCACTCCCCCATAGGTAGTTGGGCTCAAAGGGAGCCCAAACTACTGACCTTTGGCAATCATTTAATAATCCCACCTAGTTTGGCTTGCTCAGTAAGCGCTGAGAATAAGCCCCTACGACATTCTTGATGTTGGCTTGGTCTTGCCTTATTAATCGCTCAAACGTTGACCTATACATGCCATGTGGGCGCTCAGATATGGGCATCTGCAAGTCCATGGATGCGCCAAGCTTAGCGCGCAGCTTTCTAGCTTTGCGGATCATCCGATCCGCATACACTTCATTCTGGCAGGTATAGTTCAATCCGTAACATTGGCGACATAAAAACCATTTGGAAGCGCAGTACAAGATCGCTTTTCTAGCTCCGCAAGAAGGGCATAGAAACCAAGTTCTGGTGCCGCCATAGTTGCATGTAGTTCTGTCTATAAAGATGCGCTGTGAGACCACATTAGAGGCCGTATGGAGGGCCTTTACGGCATAGGTAATGCAGAGGGTAGAGTCCGCGTAAGCGTACTCTAAAGCAGCTTCTGGAAGCCCTGGATTTGTCCACTTAATTGAGCCATTCGACGTGATTTGGTCAAATAGCCCACCGCGTTTTAGCGCACGAACGTCGAGCTGCGGCACTTCTTCTAAGTGAGGGCCTCGATGCTGAAACCGTCGACCTGAACCAATTCCGCCCATAAATGAACCATTTAGACTAAATGAATAAAGTGAAGCATTATAGCATTAAGTTCTTAGCTAAGAGGATTTGGCGATAAGATTAAGGAGCAGGGAAGATTTTGTCTGATGTATTCGACAAATATGCGCGGGTTTGAAGTGGCTACGGCCTGTTGAGTATGGTCTGTAAATGGGCGATTTTCCAGTGCAGCAAGATGCAGCGTGTCAAACGTGAAGGTGTGATGAATATTGCTAAGAATAGGAATAATTCCTAGATGGTAATTGATAAAACGGTGCTATTATAAAATCCTAGTTACATACTTTGAAACGGATATGAGCAATATACCTAAAGGTAATCCCCCCAATAAATGGACGCCTTTAAATTGCCCCAACACCGCTGATACTTTCTGCATTTGGGGCATCTCACGTAACTCTTCTAAACGATTATTTGTTTTTGGCTTAAAAGCTGGTCGGTAGACCAACGACCAGCTCCATAAAGCAC
>JABGSN010000026.1 GCA_018647765.1 Oceanospirillaceae bacterium
AAGGCCAAGCAAGAGCTAATTTATATCACGCATGGGTATCGGGTTCAATGAGCGAGGAGGTCTAGGCGCAGTTTTTCTGTTGGATAATATAGTCGATTGCTGGTAACTACTTATACTTTCATTTGTTTACTTTTGCTTACAAATGGCTATAGTATGTAACCATAATGTAAACTAACTCATCTGATTGTAAGTTTGTTGGTGTAGGTTGCTCCTTGGATCAAGGCAATTTTGCAGCAGTAGGCAGTAAAGGACTCACTAGTGGATTCTAATCAAACTAGACACGTTTTAATCGTTGAAGATGATCAACGCCTGGCTGAGCTCACCAGAGAGTATTTGGTGAGCAATGGTTTAACGGTAGACGTGGAACACAATGGCGCTGTGGCAGTTGCGCGTATTAAAGCCGAGCAACCCTATTTGGTTATCCTAGACTTGATGTTGCCTGGAGAAGATGGACTAGGCATTTGCCGTCTGGTGCGGCCTGAATACTCTGGCCCCATCATCATGCTCACTGCCCGCACCGATGAGCTGGATCAAGTGGTGGGTTTAGAAGTGGGCGCAGATGATTATATTTGTAAACCCGTGCAACCTAGGCTTCTGTTAGCTCGAATTAGAGCTATGTTGCGCCGTGTGAATAAACCTGCAACCGAGTCGGCCGCATTGCGAAACACCGACGATGCGAGACATAGTTTTGGCGAATTAGTAATCGACAACGCCATGCGTGAGGCATGGTTGGGTGAGCAGGACATTGAGCTCACCAGTGCAGAGTTTGACTTGCTATGGCTGCTGGCCAGCAATGCAGGCAGAGTATTAAGTCGCGAGGAAATATTCTCGGCCTTGCGAGGCATTTCTTACGATGGCCAAGACCGCTCTATCGATGTGCGAGTATCACGTATACGGCCCAAAATAGGTGATGATCCCGAATACCCTAGGCGTATTAAAACGGTGCGCAGTCGGGGTTATTTATTTGTTAAAGAGAATTAGATGGAACTTCCCGTAGACTCTATGGAACAACAAATGGCGCTACAGCAAGAGCTGATGGCGGCGATTTCTCACGAAATTCGAACCCCCGTATCACGCTTGAGCTTTGCCTTGCAGCTGCTAAAAGACGGCTTGGAGCAAGAGCCTAAGCTGGTGCGTCAACAGCAGTTGTTGGCATCCTGCGATGATATGGTCGACGACATTGATGAGATCAATGACCTAGTGGCAGAAGTGATGACCTATATTCACCTTGAAGATGGGGGTCCTCGAATTATTTTCCAACAGGTGAATGTGAAAGAAGTATTGGAAAACTTACGCAGTCAATACGCAGACTTACACCCTCATTTACAAATTAGCCTGGCACCAGATTTACCGGCAAAAATCATTGACGTGGAGCCTGTGCAAATACGTAGGGCCTGTCAAAATTTAGTCGGCAATGCGGTGAAGTATGCGCGTACCAAAATACATTTGGGTTATCGTTTGGACGGTGGGTTTTGTGTGTTGTTAGTTGAGGATGATGGTGAGGGCATTCCAGAAACTGAATACGGACGTGTTTTTTCGCCCTTTACGCGCTTAGATGAAAGCCGCAATCGCAGCACCGGCGGTTTTGGCCTTGGGCTGTCTATTGTTCGACGTATTGCTTATTGGCATGGCGGGCGGGCGGTTGCTGGCAGAAGCGAGGCCTTGGGTGGCGCCAACATGATGATTAGATTACCTATACACCAGCCTACAGACAGTCTTCCGGTGCCTTCAATGGCGCACCTTGCTGATCGACCTGCTTAACCCCCACTAAGGTGGCCGCAGAGGTTTCTCGGGCCGTGGTTAAGAAGTCCATCATGTACTTGGCTTTGGTTTGATCGTTTCTCACCGCGGCATAGAGTGTGCACCAAATGCCCGTTTGGGACATGCTTTTAGCGGTTACATAGCCACGGCTTGTGTATTCGTCTAAGGCCCAGTTTGGCAGGGCGCATACCCCACGCCCACTAGCGACTAGTTGCATCATCATAACCGTAAGTTCAGCATGGCGAATCGCCGCTGGTTCCACTTCTGCAGGGTCTAAAAACTGCACAAAAATATCCAGCATGTCTTTGTCTACGGGGTAACAAATGAGCGTTTGATCGGCTAAGTCGCTGGCCTCTAAATAGGGCTTTTGGGTAAGTGGGTGTTGGTTGCTCACCGCGAGCACCGATTCATAACTAAACAACGGCACGTAGCTAATGCCCGGCAATGGCTTCGGGTTAGCGGTGATCACTAAATCCAGCTCGCCACTACGCAACGCTGGTAAGGGTGCGAAGTTGAAACCGCTGGCTAGATCGAGCTCCACTTCAGGCCAATCTGCGCGATAACGATCTAGGCTTGGCATTAACCATTGAAAACAACTGTGGCACTCGATGGCAATGTTAAGCCGGCCCACGGCGCCTGCTGCCAAGCGCGTGATTTCTCGTTCTGTATTGCGAATTTGCGGCAAAATATCTTCTGCTAAGTGCAGTAGTCGTTGCCCTGCTGTGGTGAATTCAACAGGTTTTGTTTTACGTACAAATAGCTCTAGGCCGAGTTTGTGTTCTAGGTCTTTGATTTGGTGTGACAGCGCCGATTGGGTCAAAAATACCCGTTCGGCGGCCTCAACTAAACTGCCAGTGTCGCGCAGTGCTGTGAGGGTTCTTAAATGCCTAAGTTCAATCATATAGAGGCGTCTTTTGGATATCCTTAAATTAGGTGTCAGTGTTGGGGTTAAGTAACAACAATTCCATCAATGCTTTTTGTGCGTGTAACCGATTTTCTGCTTCGTCATAGGCCACGCTACGTGGGTCGTCAAACATATCATGGCTAATTTCTAAACCACGATAGGCGGGTAGGCAGTGCATGAATAGGGCGTCTTCTGCGGCTAAATCCATCAGCGCAGGGTTGACCTGGTGGTTGGCAAACGCTAGCTCGCGAGCTTTTTTCTCTTTTTCTTGGCCCATTGAGGCCCAGGTGTCGGTGACAACAAGGTGGCTGCCTTTTACGGCCTCTTTGGGGTCGCTAATGAGTTGAATGCGCTGGGCATTGTCTTTGACGAGTTGCGGGTTGGGTGCATAGCCATTCGGGCAACAAATATTCAAGCTGAAATCAAACTGGCGAGCAGCGTTAATATAGGAATGGCACATGTTGTTGCCGTCACCAATCCAGGTCACCGTTTTGCCACTGATAGAACCACGATGTTCAACAAAGGTTTGTATGTCTGCCAATAGCTGGCAGGGGTGGTAATCATCGGTTAGAGCGTTGATGACAGGCACTTTGGAATGGCGTGCAAACTCTTCCACTTGGGCATGGTCAAAGGTTCGAATCATCACCATATCGACCATGCTGGAAATAACCCGGGCACTGTCTTCTATGGGTTCGCCACGGCCTAGTTGGGTGTCGCGCGACGAAAGGAAGAGGGCATGTCCGCCCAGTTGTGCCATGCCAGCTTCAAATGACACACGTGTACGAGTAGAGGACTTTTCGAAAATCATGCCTAATACTTGGTTTCGAAATGGTTCGTATAAGGTGTTTGAATTGCGTATTTGTTTAAGCACGATGGCACGTTGAATCACCCAGTCGAGTTCATTGGGTGTTAAGTCTAGCAAGGTCAAAAAGTGACGTGGGGCAGGATTGGGCATGGAAAAAGGCCGCCTAAAGTGAGAATCATAGGGGCATTGGCCTTGGCTTGCAAATTTAAAACAAAATAACGCCTATAAATCCCATCAATTGTGCGCTTAAACCTAATTCAAGAAGGTATAAATAATAACTGACTAAATTGGTCGGATATGGGTATAATTGCGGCATTAAAATTTGATGCCCATTAAGTCGAGAAGATAATTATGGATACTGTAGATACAATTAAACAACAAATCGAAAGCAATGCCATTTTGTTGTACATGAAAGGCACCCCAAAATTCCCCCAGTGTGGCTTTTCCTCACAAACGGTACAGAATCTTATGAACTGTGGTGAGCGCTTTGCATTTGTTAATATTTTAGAACATCCAGACATTCGCGCTGAGTTGCCAAAGTACGCCAACTGGCCGACTTTTCCACAGTTGTGGATTAACGGTGAACTCATTGGCGGCTGTGACATTATTACCGAATTGTCACAAACCGGTGAACTGGCGGAAATGGTTAGCGCGGCGGTCCCTGCCGAAGCTGACGCAGAATAATTTAAACTAACAACTGATTTTAAAAGGAACAACTATGAGCGTATTAGTCGGCAAACAAGCCCCAGACTTCACAGTCCCAGCAGTTTTAGGTAACGGTACTATCGTTGATGATTTTAACCTTTCTGAAAACATTAAAGGCAAGTATGGTTTAGTGTTTTTCTACCCACTGGACTTCACTTTTGTTTGTCCATCTGAGCTGATCGCCCTTGATCACCGCATGGATGAGTTTAAGGCCCGTGGTGTTGAAGTCATTGGTGTTTCAATCGACTCTCACTTTACCCATAACGCATGGCGTAATACCGCGATCAATGATGGTGGCATTGGCCCCGTGAAGTACACCCTAGCGGCCGACATGGCTCATGACATCTGTCGTGCCTACGATGTTGAATTGGCTGACGGTAGTGTAGCCTACCGTGGTGCTTTCATTATTGACCGCGATGGTATGGTACGTTCACAAATCGTTAACGACCTTCCTTTAGGCCGTAACATGGATGAATTGCTACGTTTGGTCGACGCCCTGCAATTCCACGAAGAGCATGGTGAAGTTTGCCCTGCAGGTTGGAATAAAGGCGACTCTGGCATGAAGGATTCACCAGACGGCGTTGCGTCTTACCTTAGTGAAAACGCCGACAAGCTGTAATTAGCGGCATAAAAAAACCCCGGTTTAGTGTTGTGCTAATCGGGGTTTTTTTATGCAATGTCAATTCCCAGTCTAATCGTCATTGCATAACGTTTTGGGGCTAGTTAAAATTGACGATTAACCTTTTCATTTCCATTTACAAGGCACCCTGAATGGCCTCCACTTCTGTGACAGCTAACCCCAAAGTGACTCAAGCTCCTGTTCCCATGCGTTTTGTTGGGCCGGTGAAAATTTCGGCTCAAGCAGGGCAGTACTCGGAAGGCTGGCAAGACAAGGTGTCCGTACCCTTGGCCACTTATGAAATCCCACTGTGGCATTCGGTAGGTCGCGGCGCTCGGTTGTCGACCTTGTGCGCCGATGGTATTAAAACTACCCTGGTTGATGAACGCATGACACGCTCGATTTTACTTGAGGCCGATGATGCCAGCAAAGCGTTGGCGGCGTGGCAGTCGATGCAACAGCGCCAGCAAGAAATGCAGATTATCGTGGCCCAAACTAGTCGCTTTGCTAAGCTCATCGACATGAATATGCAAATTGTCGCCAACCTGCTATATGTCCGGTTGGAGTTTAAAACGGGTGACGCCTCGGGCCACAATATGGTGACGCAGGCTGCCGACAAACTGATGGAGTGGGTGTTGGTGCAGTACCCAGAACTTAACTACAGCTCTATTTCTGGCAACTACTGCAGTGATAAAAAAGCCACCGCCGTCAACGGCATTTTAGGACGTGGCAAATATGTGGTGGCCGAACTCACTGTTCCAAGAGATTTATGTGAACATAAACTGCTGACAACACCTGAGAAAGTGGTTGACCTAAACATTAAGAAAAACTTGCTTGGCACTTTAATGGCAGGGGGTTTGAGAAGTGCCAATGCCCATTTTGCCAATATGTTATTAGGCTTTTATTTGGCCACAGGTCAAGATGCCGCCAACATTATCGAAGGTTCCCAAGGCATGGTGCATGCCGAAGTGAGGGACGGCGATTTGTATTTTTCCTGTACTTTACCTAACCTGATTGTGGGCACCGTTGGTAATGGTAAAGGTTTAGACTTTGTCACCGACAACCTCGCTAAATTGGGTTGTTCCGCGGATGTCGAAGCGGGTGCTAATGCCCGCCGCCTAGCACAAATCTGTGCGGCCACAGTCTTGTGTGGTGAGTTATCCTTATTGGCCGCCCAAACAAACCCCGGCGAATTAATGAAAGCCCACGTTAAGCTTGAGCGTAATGCCAAATGAATGATCAAACCAATCGCCGTAAACGCGAACATATTCAAGTCATCGAAGCCGACGCCGCTGTAGAGCGCAATGGACGGTTTTTTGATGCCATGCAATTGCAACACCGTGCCATGCCCGAAATTAATTTAGCCGACGTTGACCCCAGTATCGAAGTGATGGGTAAGCGCCTGAGTTTTCCACTGCTTATTTCATCCATGACCGGTGGCGATGATGCATTGGTGTCTAAGGTCAATCAGCATTTAGCTGAGGCGGCCCAAATTACCGGCGTGGCCATGGGTGTGGGTTCACAGCGGGTGATGCTAGAAGATAAAAAAGCACGCGCCAGTTTTGATTTACGCCAATTTGCGCCTGATGCACTATTGTTTGCCAATATGGGTGCCATTCAGCTCAATAACGGCATGGCAGCAAGTCAATTGCAGCAAGCCATTGATGTGTTGTCCGCAGATGCCATTTTTTTACACCTGAACCCGTTACAGGAAGCGGTGCAGCCAGAAGGCGACACTAACTTTGCCAATTTAGCGCAAGCGATCGGCCACGCGCAGCGTTCGCTCGATGTGCCGGTGGTACTTAAGGAAGTAGGCGCAGGCTTAAGCGTGGCAGACATTGAGTTAGGTTTGCAACATGGAATTCGTTGGTTCGACATAGCCGGGCGTGGCGGCACTTCATGGGCGCGTATTGAACAACAAAGGCGTAAAGATGAGCATACCCTAGGGTTTACCTTGCAAGACTGGGGTATTCCCACACCCTTGGCGATGAAAAATGCACGCCCGTATATGGGGCAGGGGCAATTCATCGCTAGTGGCGGTTTGCGCAATGGGCTAGACCTGGTAAAAAGTGTTATCATGGGCGGCTGTTTAGGCGGCGTTGCTAAACCACTGTTAGCGCCAGCAATGGAATCGACCCAAGCGGTTGTAAATACCATTGAGGCCTTGAAAAAAGAGTTTGTCACCGCCATGTTTTTATTGTCTGCTAGTAAGGTAGATGATCTGCGTTTAAATGATACCTTAGTGCTCAGTGAAGGCTGGTAATTGGTATACGCCACACTGAGTTGGTAGCAGGGAAGATTGAGAAGTTATATGCCCGTTGGTATTGATGATATAAGTTTTTACACCGCTAACTTTAGCCTAGATTTGCAAGAGTTAGCGGCCAATAATGGTTCTGATGCCGCCAAATATACTGTTGGTATTGGTCAGGAGCGCATGAGTGTGCCCGGCGCAGACGAAGACGTAGTGACTATGGCGGCTAACGCCTGTGTACCACTGTTAGAAGGCATGGCGCAGCGTGGTGAAGGTACCAATGCGATTAATACCATTCTATTTGCCACCGAAACCGGTATAGACCAGTCTAAGGCTGCGGGTGTGTATTTGCACTCTTTGCTTAAACTCAACCCACGCTGCCGTGTGGTGGAGCTTAAACAGGCCTGTTACAGCGCTACCGCTGCTTTGCAATTAGCCACCGCTTGGGTGGCGCGTAAACCGCAAGAAAAAGTATTGGTAGTGGCCTCCGATATCGCCCGTTATGACCGCCAAACGCCTGGTGAAGCCACGCAAGGTTGCGGCGCTGTGGCGATGATTGTGAGCGCTAACCCTCGGTTGGTGGCTTTGGACCCCGAAACGGGTATTCACACCGAAGACGTCATGGATTTTTGGCGCCCCAACTATCGCTCTACGGCGTTAGTCGACGGTAAGTATTCAACCAAGGTGTATTTGCGTTGTGTGAGGTCTGCATGGCAGGACTTTCAACAACAAAGTCAGTTGCAATTTGGCAACTTTGATTACTTTTGCTATCACTTGCCGTTTTCTCGTATGGCGCAAAAAGCCCATAACCACTTAGCCAATGGCAATGCTCACGAACTCAGCGCTCAAGCGTTAGAAGATCAAATTTCCTCTAGCCTCATCTACAATCGCATTACCGGTAATAGTTACACCGCCGCCATGTATATTGGTTTGATCTCCTTGTTAGACAATACCGCTTTAGACCTTGCTGGCAAGCGGGTGGGTTTCTTTAGCTATGGTTCGGGTAGTGTGGGTGAATTTTTTACGGGTACATTGGTAGACGGTTATCAATCCATGCTCCATAGTGAGGGGCACCAATCCATGCTGGCTTCTCGTAAACCGTTGAACTATGCCGAATATCAAACCATGTATGGTTTTGAAGTGCCCGTAGATGGCGGCGATCATGCCTTTGCTGAGCAAACTAATGGCAAATTTCGGTTAGCGGGCATTAGCCAGCACAAGCGTCTCTACGAGGCGCGATGACCGCGCCCCAGCATCCACCTTCGCCAACGGCTCGATCTTGTATCACCAAGGTTCGAGTCCCAGGCAAGGTGATTCTTAGCGGCGAACATGCCGTGGTCTATGGCACTAAAGCCCTCGCTTGTGCTATTCAACACTATGCCTATGCTTATGTGCTAGACATTGCTAAACCCGGATTGCGGCTCACCATTGCTGACTGTGATATTGAGCAACACTACGGGCCTCAAGCGTTGCAACAGTTGGCGCGAGAAACCCAAATTCGTCATCAAGAATTTACCCAAAGTCGATTGCCCTTGGACCAAGTCGTCGCTAATCCAGCTGACTTTTTTGCTGCCGCCTTGGGTGCAAGTGTGGCGCTAGACCTAATGAAACCCAATCACGGCCTGCACGTCGACTTAACCTCCGACCTCGTTGTAGGCGGCGGCATGGGGTCGTCAGCGGCACTGGTAGCGGCTATGTTAGGGGCGGTGTTTAAACACCTGGGCGAGCCGCTCTCTAAACTAAGGCTCATTGCAAAAACCACCCAAAGTGAGCACTGGCAACATGGCAAGTCGTCTGGACTCGACCCCTTTGTATGTATTAACGGAGGCTTACACGAGTACCAGTTGGGTCAAGGGCAGGCTCATGGTATGGGCGCATTAAACTGCAGTTTTTTAGTCTCTACCGGCCGGCCGCAAAGCTCGACTGGCGAATGTGTGGCGGCAGTCAAAAAGCGTGCCTTAGAGGCTCGTATATGGCAACAGTTTGCTCAGGTCGAAGCGGACATGTTACACGCCTTGGAACAGGGCTCAGCCCTTGACCTAAATAACGCAGTCATGCAAAACCACCGCCTGCTCGAGGCTATTGGCGTGGTGCCGGCTGCTGTGTCTAAGTTCATCCAGCAGGTGGAGCGCAGTGGTGGCGCCGCTAAAATTTGTGGTGCCGGGAGTGTTGCAGGCGAACAAGGCGGACTGGTGTGGGTGGTAGGTGTTGAGCTTGAGCTGATGGCAGCACTCAGTCAAGTCAGTGGCTACACCTACCGACCCATGGTGCCAGACATTCAAGGGGTACACTATGTTGAGTAATGCAGAGGCCCCACAAACGGCTGTTGCTTCCGCACCTGCTAATACCATGCTCATGGGTGAGCATGCGGTGTTGTTTGGCTACCCTGCGCTGGTTTGCGCCCTACAGCAGCGCATTTATGTACAAGCCGCTCGAAGAACAGATGGGCAGTTAGTGATCGAGTCGCAGCTAGGTCATTACCAAGCGGCGATTACTTCGCCCACACCAGATCATCGCTTCGAATTTGTATTACACGCCGTCGCTGAGTCGTACAATGAGGCGGCGGGCCTGACTTTGACTATAGTATCGGACTTTGAACACACCCTAGGGCTGGGTTCTTCTGCGGCTGTGAGTGTTGCCACCATTGCAGCCATAGCTTTGCTAAAACATCAACTATTATACCCTCAAGCCGTCATGCACCAAGCCATAGCGCTGGTGCGTCATGTTCAGGGTCGCGGATCGGGTGCGGATGTAGCCGCGTCTGCTCTGGGTGGCATCGTGGAATATACCGCCAATCCAATTAATGCCAAGTCGGTGACATTGCCAGATCATGTATGGCAGCAAGCGCCCGCCATATGTTTAGTGTATTGCGGTTATAAAACGCCCACCCCAGCAGTGATTGCTCAGGTGGCCTCAGCGGCCGCTAAACAACCACAGCGCTTTGCTGGCCTGTATGCACAAATGGGCGCCTGCGTGAGTGCTTCTATGCTGGCTTTGGCACAGCAGGATTGGTCGCAGTTTGGTGCTTATATGAATCAGTATCAAGGCCTCATGCGCGACCTAGGCGTGAGTGATGATGCCATTGAGCAAATCTTAAGCTTAGGACTTCAACAAGCACCAAGGGCGGGCGAATTTGCCGGCAAAATATCAGGTTCTGGTTTGGGAGATTGTGTATTATTGATGGGTCTAAGCGGGATTAACGGTTGGCCCGAAACCCAAATGACCTTGACGTTAGAGCCTCAGGGTGTGCGATCAGAAGCCGGTTTGCCCCACCACCACAACAGGCAGGAAAACCAATGAACCAAACCAATGCCAATGCCGTAGGCACCTGGGTAGACCAGATACTGGATCAACAAAAGTATAATTCACCCGCGGCACAGGCGAGCGCATACGCCCCAAGCAATATTGCCCTGAGTAAATATTGGGGTAAGCGGGAAACAAGTTTTAACCTGCCAGTCACCGGCTCCTTGTCTATCTCCTTGGCACAGCATGGCACTAGAACAGGCCTGTCGGTCATCGATGCGCCGCAACATCAAGTTATACTTAACGGTGTAGCCATTGGTGCCAGTAGTTGTTTTGCGGTTAAGGTGTGTCAGTGGCTAGATAGGGTGTTGCCAAGCGATTTAAAGTTACGCATCGACACCTATAATACAGTGCCCACCGCCGCGGGTTTAGCGTCGTCGGCCAGTGGTTTTGCTGCCCTAACGCTCGCCACCAACACGCTTATGGGGTGGCAACTACCAGAACGGCAATTGTCTGCGCTGGCTCGCTTAGGCAGTGGCAGCGCCAGCCGGTCCTTATGGCATGGTTTTGCCAAATGGCAAGTGGGCGAGCTTGCCGATGGCAGTGACAGCATTGCGTTTCCCTTAACGCAGCAATGGCCACAACTTAGAGTCGGTTTACTCACCATTTCGAGCCAAACAAAGGCCGTATCTTCACGTGAGGGCATGGCCAGAACCATCGCCACCTCCGCGCTGTACCAGCAATGGCCCCAGCAAGCTCAATCAAATCTAGCGACGATAGAAGCTGCCATTACCGATAGCGACTTCCAAACCATGGCCGCAACCGCAGAACACAATGCCATGAGCATGCATGCCACCATGGCCGCCGCATGGCCACCTCTGGTCTATTGGCAGCCGGAATCATTAATACAAATGCAAAAAGTTTGGCAATTACGCCAACAGGGTTTACCTGTGTACCTTACCATGGACGCAGGCCCCAACATCAAACTGCTGTTTGAAGCGCAACACCAAGCTGATGTACAAGCGGCCTTTGCCGAAGTTCAAGTGATCTCGCCGTTTGCTTAAACTACGATTCGTTAGCGATAAAAGTTGTCCATTTGTTTTCATTAGACCATGATGCTCTTATAGGTAAGAAGAAAAATAAAAGGTATTCACGTGAACATTCAACTCGATAAGCAAACAATTTATCCACGCCCTTTGTCGGATCATTCCGTACCCACTCAACCCCCCTGCGCTATTGCCTTCGCGCATGGAATTAAAGGGCGGTGAGGTCACATTAGAACCACTTAATGCGTATGCCCATGCCGCAGCGCTTTATGCAGCAGGCTATGAGTCTCCCGAGGCGTTGGCTACTTGGGATTACCTTATCTACGGTCCATGGCCAGACCTTGAAAGTTATAAGGTGACCCTACGAGCACAATCGGCCAGTGTGGATCCAATCTTTTATGCCATACGGTGCACCCAAACTGGACGCGTGTGTGGACAGGCAAGTTTTTTGGATAATAACGCGCAAAATGGCGTCACCGAAATTGGTCATATTTGGTTTGCGCCAGTTCTACAAAGAACACGAGCGGCAACGGAAGCGCTGTTTCTGATGTTATGTTACGCCTTTGATAACTTAAAATATCGGCGCATGCAATGGCGCTGTAACGCCTTGAATCAGAAGTCCAGAGGCGCAGCTCACAGCTTAGGCTTCAGGTTTGAAGACATTTTTTATAATCATCGGATTTTTAAAGGCAAAAATCGTGACACCGCTTGGTATTCAATATTAGACAGTGAATGGCAGGGGGTGCGCACTATCATTGGTAATTGGCTGAAGCCAGAAAACTTTGATGACGCCGGAGTGCCGTTAACTTCTCTGGCCGCTAAAATGAGTCAGCGCATTAGCTCAGAGCGTGGGTCACCCTAGCCAAACGAAGAGGCCCTTATGTCCATTATAGCAAACACTCCCAAACCACCATATTACGCGGTTATTTTCACCTCCACCAGAACCCAGGGTGACTTTGGTTATGACCAAGTTGCCAACAGAATGGTTGAGCTAGCAGAAGGTCAACCTGGGTTTCTGGGTATTGAGTCGGCTCGGGATGATGGGGCACAAGGCTTAGGTATTTCCGTGTCCTATTGGTCTGACCTAGATGCTGTTAAACAATGGAAGGCTAACGTAGAACATATACAGGCTCAGCGTATGGGCCGTGAGACCTGGTATCAATCGTTTAAAGTGCGCATCAGCAAAGTTGAACGTGAGTATGGGGCCTAGGCTAGGCAGGATATCGGTTGGTGATCTATAAAACATAGGAAAACACAAAGCCTGTAACGACTGCCATGCTCAGCACCACCAACACAAAGGTCACGATCATCTGTGTTTTAAACAGTGACCGAAGCAGTATAAGCTCAGGAATACTGGCCCCAGCACTACCGATCACAAGCGCCATCACCGCGCCAATACCCATGCCTTTGGCAACAAATGCCGCGGCTAGCGGGATCATCACGATGGCGCGGGTGTACAGCGGTATACCAATAACGGCCGCGAAAGGAATGGCCAACGGATTGTCGCTGCCCGCATAGGTGGTGATGAAGTCTGTCGGTACAAAACCATGGATAATTGCACCCAAGGACACACCGACTAACAGGTATGGAAACGCCTGTTTAAAGTCTTTCCAAACCTCTAGCCAGAGTTTTTTCCACTTGTTAGTTGCCCCATTGGAGCAACAACCAGAGCTGCCATCGGGCGCTTCATCTGGAATAATGATGTATTGTTCAAAGCCTAGTTTCTCCAGTGCGATACCCGCTAATATGGATATACCCATAGACATAACAAAGTAGATCGCTGCGATTTTTATGCTAAAGGTCACTGCAAACAGCACGATCAAAATAGGGTTGAGCAGTGGGCTAGAGAATAGGAATACTATCATCGGCCCAAAGCCTGCGTTAGCCCTGATTAACCCCTTTAAGAAGGGAATGGTTGAACAGGAGCAAAAGGGGGTAATAGCGCCCATGAGGGCAGCGATCACGTACCCTTTACCGTGCTTTGAACTTAACACGCTGCGTATCTTTGCTGGTGGTATGTACAACTGGAGCACGCCCACCAAGTAACTAATGGCGATAAATAGTGCAGTCAGTTCTATCAAAAGAAAGGCAAACATTGCCATCACGTCTTGCAAGGATTGTTGTGTCGCTGCGGTCATTAAATTAACATTTTTATATTTCTAGAAAACTAGAAATATAAACAATCTCATGCTACGGGTCAATATATTTCTGTTATCATAGAAATATGCAAATCTTACACGCATCAAGCGCTTTCAAAGAGCTCGGCCACCCCACACGTTTGAGTGTCTTTACCCTTCTGGTTAAAGCCGGCCATGGCGGTCTACCTGTGGGGCGGCTACAGGAAAGCCTACAAGTCCCTCACTCAACCTTGTCGCACCATATTGCTAAGCTCACGTCGGTGGGCCTAGTGAAGCAAGAGCGGGATGGGCGGGTGCTTTACTGTATCGCTCAGTATACCCACCTCAACGCCCTCATTGATTTTTTGCAAGATGAGTGTTGTAGCGACGCTGTTGTCGAATAGACCGGATAGGAAGCAGTTAGCTATGCAAGGTTTTGTATTGTCGCGCCATAGCCGTGATGGGGCACAGGGTATCGACCTCATTTACTGGCTGGTGACCGACGGTGGGCCTGTATGTTTACGCCAAACACAGCAAGAGTGCGTTTGTTTTTTACCGATATCTCAGCAAACCCATGCCCAAAAACTCATGCGATCTATGGACTTGTCTCAGTCCGTTTGGCACTTTGAGGCTATTGCGCTTAAAACCTTTCAACAAGAGCAGGCCGTGGCTCTTTATATGACTAACCATAAGCTATTTCAACAGACTTGTTCCGCCTTGCGGGAAGCCGGTATTGGCCTTATGGAACAGGACATTCAGCCCCAAGAACGCTACTTAATGGAGCGTTTTATTAGCGCTGGTTTGGTCGCGGATACACAAGCCACTAACGGTGAGTTAAACGATGTTCGTGTTAAATCGAGTGACTTTGTGCCTAACATAAAGGCTATTGCTCTTGATATAGAAACCACCATAGACGGCAAAACCATTCACAGTATTGCAGTCTACGGCAAACAAGATAACACGCCGGTAGAGCGGGTGTGGTTACACTGGCCGAAGGGTATGGATAACGATCTTGTTGTATCGGTTGCCGACACCACCTGCATATGCACCAATGAGCGTCAAATGTTAAAGCAGTTTAGTCATTGGTTACAAGAATATGACCCCGATGCGATTATTGGCTGGGCAGTGGTGCAGTTTGATTTTCAAATTCTGTGCGCTCGAGCCCGTGAACTTGGCGTGCGTTTACGCTTAGGCCGGGGCGGTGAAGAGATCCGTTGGCGCGCGGGCCACGGCAACCGCCCCGCCAAATTGTACATGCCGGGTCGTGTGGCCTTGGACGGTATTGATGTGATGCGTTCTGCGACCTGGCAGTTTGAGTCTTTTTCATTAGAAAATGTAGCGCAAGCGTTATTGGGCCGTGGCAAAGACATTACTAAACCGCAAGATCGAGGCGGAAAAATTCAACGTATGTACCGGCAAGACCCTGCCTCGTTGGTGCGGTATAACTTAGAAGATTGCCGTTTGGTGTGGGATATTTTCGTTAAGGCCGACTTGATGGCATTTCTTATCGAGCGCGCTCGGCTCACGGGGCTGCCAATGGATCGTGTGGGCGGGTCGTCGCAAGCCTTTGATCATTTGTATTTGCCGCGCCTGCACCGGCAAGGGTATGTGGCACCGGCGTTTGCCTCGGGCCAGGCGGGCGAAAGCCCGGGTGGTTTTGTGATGGACTCTAAGCCGGGTTTGTATCGCAATGTATTGGTGTTAGATTTTAAAAGCCTGTACCCCAGCATCATCCGTAGCTTCAAAATTGACCCCCTAGGACTGATTCAAGGGTTGCAAGAGGTCGATGCTATTAGCGGTTACAAAGGCGCTCAATTCAGTCGTAGGCAAACGGTATTGCCCGACATTATTAGCGATTTATGGGCCGCGCGTGATGTCGCCAAAGCCAAAAATAATACCCCCTTATCGATGTCCATAAAGATTGTAATGAACTCCTGCTACGGGGTGTTAGGTTCCAGTTTGTGTCGTTTTTATGATCAGCGTTTGGCAAGTTCGATTACTATGCGTGGTCATGCCGTATTGAATCAAACCAAAGACCTTATTCAGCAACAGGGCATGCAGGTGATCTATGGCGACACCGATTCTGTGTTCGTGTGGCTGGGTGACGAAAGTCTGGAATTAGAGCAAGTGCAGGCCACTGGTAATGCCCTAGCGCAGTCGCTCAATGAATGGTGGACGCGGCATTTATCAGAAGAATTTGGTTTGAAAAGCCACCTAGAAATCGAATTTGAAACCTACTTTAGGCGTTTTGTAATGCCCACCATTCGGGGTCAAGAAACCGGCAGTAAAAAACGTTATGCAGGCGTTGCCGTCGCGCCCGATGGCGCAGAAAAGTTGTTGTTTAAAGGGCTAGAGCAAGTGCGCACCGACTGGACTAAGTTGGCGCGCGAGTTACAGGCGCAGTTGTATCAGCGTATTTTTAATGACGAGCCATACCTTGATTTGATTAAACCCTTGTTGGGGCAGGTAAGGTCTGGCCAGCTAGATCATAAATTAGTGTATCGAAAACGGTTGCGCAGACCTTTGGTGGAGTACGTAAAGAATGTGCCGCCCCATGTGCAGGCTGCGCGCAAAGCCGAAACCTGGCGCTTAAACAACAACTTACCCTCGGCCTACGCTAAAGGTGGCTGGATAGAATATGTGATTACCCTCAGCGGGCCAGAGCCGTTAGAAATTGGTCCTATTAATTATGATTACGAGCATTACATTGAGCGCCAAATAGAGCCGGTGGTGGATGGTATATTGTCATTTTTAAACGACAGTTTTGCCAACATTACTGAGCGCCAGCTAGGGCTTTTTTAACACCCTAGACTAAGAAAATAACCAGCCGTTTTGGGCCATGTGCGCCCATACGTAAGGTTTGTTCTAAGTCTGCGCTGCGTGATGGGCCGGTGATGAAGTTGACCGTGCGAGGAAGGTCGCCGTCACGTACCCAATCCCACGCGTCCTCGTAGCCAGCAACGATCTTGTCTTTGTGTAATACCGCGCAATGGATGTCTGGAAACAGGTTGAGTGTGGTAGGGCTGTCGGGGCTTGAACGTAGCACCAAGGTGCCGGTTTCGGCGACACCGCAAAGGCTGTTGGTTAAGCTCACAGAGTCGCCTTTGGTGGACACTCGTATGTCGGTTGTGATGCCAGCGTGAGCCCACGGCAAGGCTACTAGGTCCGGTTCGTTGGCTAACACCAGCGGCTGTTGCGTTAGGTTTGAATCTTTCATGAGTTGGTTCATGGTTTGTGGTAATTGTTCTAAACTAGCCAGCTCAACGATTTCTGTAGCCACTTCTATGGCCATGGCTTTAAAGTCATCCAAGGCTGTTTGGCCGGTGACTTTAGCTCTCGCAGGCTGGATGGTGCGGCTTCGTGAAGTCAGTTTTTGTGACAAGATCGCTTGTTGTTGCTCATTTAAAGGACCGCGTTTAAGGCCGCTGCGAATGCGGCCGAGGATTTGTTGTTTTGCAGTGCTCATGGCTGCTGCTCCTTGTTTCTTTGGTTCCATTGCTGCATGAAGGTTTTGCCTTCGGGTGCAGGCAGATCGCGCCATAAAGTCCAGCCCCGAGCTAGGGGGAGGCTAGATATACGATTTCTTTGGCCAGACCAAAGCTTCATCATGGGCATAGCGATGCGGGTCATGGCATGGTAAAGCCATGGGCGTCGAGCCAAGGCGGCCCAGATTTGAATACCATAACGGTTGGCGGCGGCGCCCTGTCCTTGATCAAATTGGCGCTCACGCCAGGTGCGCATGAGACTAGGCAGCGGAATCCGTACTGGGCAAACAGCCTCGCATTTACCACAAAAAGTAGAGGCGTTGGGTAGGTGGCCCGCTTGCTCAATACCAATCATTTTGGGAGTGAGCACCGAGCCCATAGGCCCAGGATAAACCCAGCCGTAGGCATGGCCACCAATTTGGCTATACACAGGGCAGTGGTTCATACAGGCGCTGCAGCGAATGCAGCGCAGCATGTCTTGTTGTTTGTCACCTACCATGGAACTGCGGCCATTATCCACCAGTACCACGTGGAATTGTTCTGGACCATCTTGGTCGCCCGCTTGCTTTGGGCCGCTCGATAACGTGTTGTAAACCGCACTTTCTTGGCCCGTGGCAGAACGCGACAACAAGCGCATATATAGGCTTAAATCTTCCAATGTTGGGACGCATTTTTCGATGCTGGTGACCACAATGTGCACCTTGGGTAAGGTTTGCGTAAGGTCGCCATTGCCTTCGTTGGTGACGATCATGGTGCTACCGGTTTCGGCAACAAAAAAGTTGGCGCCGGTAATGCCTACATCTGCGGCAACAAAATGATCACGCATAATGTCACGGGCTTCCTGCATCAGTTCTGCAGGGTCTTCTTTGCGCGGCAACTGGTGTTTTTCTTCAAAAATGTCACTCACTTGCGGTAAGTTAAGGTGAATGGCCGGTGCGATAATGTGACTGGGGTGATCGCCGCGTAATTGTAAAATATACTCGCCTAAATCGGTTTCAACGGGGGTAACGCTGTGTTGTTCCAAAAACGCGTTAAGGTTGATTTCTTCCGTCACCATGGACTTGCCCTTGGTGACGGTTTTGGCATCGACGCTACGGCATATGTCTAGAATGGTTTGGCACGCATCCTCGGAGGTTGAGGCCCAGTGAACCTGGCCGCCGTTGGCCTCTACCTTGGTTTGAAAGGTTTCAAGGTAGTAGTCGAGGTTTTCAATAACCTTGTTTTTGATCTCTACTGCTTGGTCACGCATGGCGTCAAATTCGGGCATGCGAGCCATGGCCTTTTTGCGTTTGCCGGGAAAGCCTGCTTTAAGGTTAGCTAAGGCTTTTTGTAAGCCAGCATCATCTAATGCTGATTTGGAACGGGCGATAAAATTTGGGCTGTTAATATCCATGCGCTTTATGCCTCGTACGCTAGGTCGATGGTAGCGGACCTTAGTGGCGTATTGCGGGCTTCGCCAAGGGCCGGTTGTTCTAATAAATCGGCCAGCAATTCCACAATGTGGCGTGTTTGTATATTGCTGCCTTGGCGTTTGAGTTTGCCTGCCATATTCATTAAGCAGCCAAGGTCACCGCCTACAAGCATTTGCGCTTTACTTGTCTCGGCGTGGGTGGCTTTGTTTTCTACCATGCGGTTGGAAATGTCGGGGTATTTAATACAAAAGGTACCACCAAAACCACAACAAGTGTCGGCTTCGGGCATTTCTTTGAGTTGGATGTTGGGCATCTGCGCCAACAGCTTTCTGGGTTGCTGGTGGATGCCCAGTTCGCGTAAACCTGCGCATGAATCGTGGTAAGTGATTTGCGCTTTGGTGTTATTGGGGGTGAGTTCAAACGCCATTACATCAACTAAAAAGCTCGTTATTTCATAGGCTTGGCGTGCCAAAGATTGGGCGCATAGATAGTCTTTGCTGCCTTCTTCAAATAAGTCTGGGTATTGGTGCAGCATGCCAATACACGAACCTGATGGCCCAACAACGTAGTCGTAACCGGTGAGTGCGGCTAGGGTTTGTTGGGCGATGAGGCGTGTATTGTTACGGTCTCCACTGTTAAATGCGGGTTGGCCACAGCAAGTTTGAGCCTTAGGTACGTGTACTTCACAACCCGCAGACTCAAGTAGCTTTACAGTGGCAAAGGCGACACTTGGGCGCATAGAGTCTGCCAGGCAGGTGACAAACAAAGCCACTTTAGGTTTGGCGATGGTGTTTACCGTGGGCTGTAAGTAGGGTGATATGGACATAAATTACCTGTTGCCTGTTGCTTGATGCCGAGTAGACAGTGCACTGTAAATGGGAGTTGGCGAAACAATGACGTAAGACATTATGCCCCTGCCGGGGTTTTGTCTCTAGTAGCTTGGGGGTATATAGGGTAAAGTGATCTGACCAAGACTAATGGTATGTATTATGAACCGCGTCGAACAAGTAAGTAGGGCCATAGAGCAGGGTATTCACCAGTGCAGCTGGTTGCCTGGCGATAAGTTACCTGGGCAGTTGGAGTTAATGCGGCGTTTTGGTGTGTCGCGCACGTGTTTACGTGAGGCCATAACAGTGCTTGAGGCAAAGGGTTTGGTGGCCAGTCGGCATGGGTCGGGTTGTTATGTGAACAACTTATTTGAAGACCAGTTTGCCAGTGCTTTTTTAGGCTCTACGTCCGGTGTGGAGTTAGATTCCGCGGCGCTGCAGCTGTCGGTGATGGAAATGAGGTTGGTGTTGGAGAGCGAGGCGGCAAGGCTTGTGTGTGAACGGGCAACGGACGCACAGCTAGGGCTTATTGATAATGAGTACCAGGCTATGCAAATACGTATAGGCAGCCACTTGGCGCGCGCTAAAGCCGATTTAAAATTTCACATGCTCATTGCCCAATCGAGCCATAACCTGATTGTGGTGTCTTTAAGTCAGTTGCTTTATGCCCAGTTTTTTAATGCAATTTACGGCACTTTGGCGCGCACCTTAAGTGCGCCGGAAGAATGGAGGGTTCTTGTGGGTGAGCAACATCATGCGATTTACCATGCCATTATGTGCCGTGATGGGGTGGCTGCACAGCAAGCTGCAAGTACGCATATACAGTACTCAATGTCGCTAATAGAAGGGCAGATTCGACGCGGCTAAAACTTGTTGTTATGAATTAATAAGGGTAAAATGCGCCTCTCATTTTTATCATCCCAAGTGGCCTTTGGTAGGGGTCACCACTGAGCAAGGACATTTTATGCCTGTAATTACTCTTCCTGATGGCAGTCAGCGTGCTTTTGACGCGCCTGTATCAATCCATGATGTTGCTTTTGACATTGGCCCAGGCCTTGCTAAAGCCGCAGTGGCTGGCAAAATAGACGGCGAAATTGTAGATACCAGTTATGTCATCACCGATGATACAGTCCTTGCTATTGTTACCGCCCGTGACGAAGAAGGCCTAGAAGTGATTCGTCACTCTTGTGCCCATATGATGGCTCAAGCCGTACAAGATGAATTTCCTGGTGCGCAGGTGACTATTGGCCCTGTGATCGAAGATGGTTTTTTCTACGATTTTGCCTATGAGCGCCCATTTACTCCAGAAGATTTAATCAAGATCGAAGCCCGTATGAAGGCATTGGTTAAGCAAAATCTTAAGATTGAGCGTCGCATCATGAGTCGCCCCGCCGCGGTTGAGTTCTTTAAAGGCTTGGGTGAAGACTACAAAGTAGAAATTATCGACAGCATCCCTGGCGACGAAGACTTATCCTTCTATAGCCAAGGTGGTTTTACTGATTTATGCCGTGGTCCACACGTCCCTGCTACGGGCCACATTAAGTCATTCAAATTGATGAAAGTGGCGGGTGCCTACTGGCGTGGGGATTCTAACAATGCCATGTTAACCCGCGTGTACGGCACTGCTTGGGCTGATAAAAAAGACCTTAAAGCTTACTTACACCGCTTAGAAGAGGCTGAAAAGCGTGATCACCGTAAGCTAGGCAAGAAGCTAGATTTATTCCATACCCAAGAAGAAGCCCCTGGTATGGTGTTTTGGCACCCTAATGGTTGGACGATCTATCAAGTGGTTGAGCGTTACATGCGCGAGCGCCAGATTGAAGGTGGCTATCAAGAGGTGAAGACACCACAAGTGGTTGACCGCAGCCTTTGGGAGCGCTCTGGCCACTGGGACAAGTTCTCTGCCATGATGTTTACTACGGCATCAGAAAATCGCGAGTATGCGGTTAAGCCGATGAACTGTCCGTGTCACATTCAGATCTTTAATCAAGGTTTGAAAAGCTACAAAGAATTGCCAATCCGTATGGCCGAGTTTGGCTCTTGTCACCGCAATGAACCGTCGGGTACGTTGCATGGCATTATGCGTGTGCGTAGCTTTACGCAAGACGATGGTCATATTTTCTGCTCTGAAAGCCAGATGCAGGACGAAGTGGCTCGTTTTATTGATTTCTTGTACGACGTATACCGCGACTTTGGTTTTGACGATGTCATCCTAAAGCTGTCTACACGTCCAGAAGAGCGTGTAGGTGCCGATGAAGTTTGGGACCGTGCGGAAGCGGCTTTAGAAGAAGCCTTAAATGCTAAGCAATTACCGTTTGAAATCTTGCCAGGCGAAGGTGCTTTTTACGGCCCTAAGATCGAGTTTTCGTTGAAAGACTGCCTCGGTCGCGTGTGGCAATGTGGCACCATTCAAGTGGACTTTTCGATGCCTGGGCGCCTTGATGCCCAGTTTGTTAACGAAGCCGGTGATCGCGAAGTTCCGGTGATGTTGCACAGGGCAACTTTGGGTTCTTTTGAGCGCTTTTTGGGTATTTTGATCGAAAACTTTGCCGGTGCTATGCCGCCTTGGTTAGCCCCAAAACAAGTGTCGATTTTGAATATTACCGACAAACAGGCACCTTTTTGCCAAGAAGTTGCAGAAAACTTGACTAAAATGGGCTTTAGAGCCGCTGCGGACTTGAGAAACGAAAAGGTAGGCTTTAAAATCCGCGAGCATACAATTCTTAAAGTTCCTTACCTGCTAGTTATTGGCGATAAGGAAGTTGAAACTCAAACGGTTACTGTACGTACTCGTACTGGTGAAGACTTGGGTAATATGAGCCTAGAAGCTTTCGAAACTTTGCTTAATGCAGACATCGCCAAGCTCGGCCGCACTGAAGCGTAAGTTGACGCTTCAAATATAGAACTAATGGAGATACCGAAATTAAACGGGAATACAATAAGGGCAAAGCAAAACGCCCAACAATTAACGAACACATTGAAGCGACAGAATGTCGCCTCATCGGTGCTGACGGCGAACAAGTCGGCATTGTTTCTGTTGCTGAAGCACTGCAAATGGCAGAAGCTGCCAAACTGGATCTAGTTCAGATTGTAGCTGACGCTGAGCCAGTGGTCTGTAAGATCATGGACTACGGCAAGCAAGTGTTTGAAGTTAAAAAACAGAAAGCAGCTGCTAAAAAGAAGCAAAAGCAGACGCAAGTGAAAGAAATCAAGTTCCGGCCAGGAACTGATGTAGGAGATTATCAGGTAAAACTACGCAACCTGATCCGTTTCCTAGAAAATGGTGACAAGACGAAAGTAACCTTGCGTTACCGTGGTCGTGAGATGGCACACCAAGAATTGGGTATGGAACTGCTCAAGCGTGTAGAGGTCGATTTGGCTGAATACGCTGCGGTAGAACAATTCCCAAAGATGGAAGGCCGTCAATTGACTATGGTGTTGGCACCAAAGAAAAGAAAGTAACTCGTTTCGCTTATGGTGAACAGTTGCAATCGGGAGACCGGTTAAGGGTTTAGGTTCTTAATTGCGTCTTCATTAACAATCAACGAATGCGTGGAGTAAATGTAATGCCTAAGATGAAATCTTGCAGCGGTGCTGCAAAACGATTCAAGAAAACTGCTAACGGCTTTAAACACCGTCAGTCCTTCACCAGTCATATTTTGACTAAAAAGAGTACCAAGCGTAAGCGTCATTTACGTGGCACGTTGCAGATTGCTGCTTCGGATAAGCCATTAGTAAAGCGCATGTTGCCGTACATCTAAATAGTCACTGGTAAGGAGAAAGTATAATGTCTCGCGTAAAACGTGGTGTCCAAGCACACCGTCGTCATAAGAAGATCCTCAAGCAAGCCAAGGGCTATTACGGTGCACGTAGCCGTATCTTCCGGGTTGCTAAACAAGCTGTAATCAAAGCTGGCCAATATGCCTACCGCGACCGTCGTCAACGTAAGCGTCAGTTCCGTGCTCTATGGATTGCCCGTATTAACGCCGGTGCGCGTATGAACGGTTTATCCTACAGCCGCTTGATTGCAGGTTTGAAGAAATCTTCAATCGAGATCGACCGTAAAGTGTTGGCTGATTTAGCCATTCACGACAAAGCGGTATTTACAGCGATCGTAGAGAAAGCTAAAGTGGCACTCGCTTAAGCTGGATCTGGATAACCAAACCTTGGTTTGGCGAATCTAAGTTCGCAATCCCATCGGGATGCCAACAGGGGAAGAGTGCAAACTCTTCCCCTGTTTTATTTATACCGGAGAATAATATGCAACACCTCAAGCAACTGGTCACCGAAGGCTTAGACGCCGTGGCTCAAGCGGCAGACGAATCAGCCCTTGACCAAGTCCGGGTTCAGTACTTAGGTAAAAAAGGCGAGTTAACCGCACAACTTAAGAGTTTAGGTAAATTGTCGGCCGAAGAAAGGCCTGCCGCTGGCGCCAAGATCAACGAAGCCAAGCAACAAGTACAAGACGCCATTAACATTAAGCGCACTATGATGGCGGCTAACGCCCTCAGTAAGCAGCTTGCATCAGAAAGCATTGACGTTACCTTACCGGGTCGTGGTCAGGCTACAGGTGGTTTACACCCTGTGACTATGACGATGGAACGGATTCAAAATTTCTTCGCTCAAATTGGCTTTTCTGTGGCCCAAGGCCCAGAAATCGAAGACGATTACCATAACTTCGAAGCCCTCAATATTCCTGCCCATCACCCAGCACGTGCCATGCACGATACCTTCTATTTCGGTGATGGCACCTTACTGCGTACCCACACATCAGGCGTACAAGTGAGAACCATGGAAAAACAACAACCGCCGATTCGCATTATTTGCCCAGGGCGTGTATACCGTTGTGATTCTGATCAAACCCACTCGCCTATGTTTCACCAGATAGAAGGTTTGTTGGTGGATGACAACATTAGTTTTGCAGACCTAAAAGGCATTTTGCATAACTTTCTTAACGTGTTTTTTGAACGTGACTTACAAGTGCGTTTTCGTCCATCTTACTTCCCGTTTACCGAGCCTTCCATTGAAGTAGATATTGGTTACCAAGGCGAAGACGGTGAGCAAAAGTGGCTTGAAGTCTTAGGCTGCGGCATGGTGCATCCCAAGGTATTTGAACATTCTGGCATCGACCCAGAAGCCTATACCGGTTTTGCCTTTGGCATGGGTGTTGAGCGTTTAGCGATGTTGCGCTATGGGGTAAAAGATTTACGTATGTTCTTTGAAAACGACCTACGCTTTTTGGCCCAATTTAGTTAACCTGAATTCAACGCACGAGATATAGACATGAAATTTAGTGAACAATGGCTGCGCGAATGGGTTAACCCTGCAATCAGCAGCGACGAACTGGTTGCCCAAATCACCTTAGCCGGTTTAGAAGTAGACGATATTGAAGCCGCTGCTGGCGAATTTAGTGGCGTAATTGTTGGCGAGATTGTGAGTGCCGAGCAGCACCCAGATGCCGACAAATTACGGGTCTGTCAGGTCAGCGATGGCACTACAGAAACACAAGTCGTATGTGGCGCCCCTAATGCTCGAGTCGGTATTAAGGTAGCCTTTGCTACCGTGGGTGCCGTGTTACCGGGTAACTTCAAAATCAAAAAGGCCAAGTTACGCCAGCAAGAATCCTTTGGCATGCTCTGCTCTGGCGATGAACTGGAAATTAGCGAAGAAAATGATGGCATTATGGAGTTGGCAGTTGATGCGCCCGTAGGCACAGACATTCGTGACTACCTTAATCTCAACGACCAAATAATTGATGTGGACTTAACGCCTAACCGCGGCGACTGCTTAAGTATTGCTGGGTTAGCCCGCGAAGTGGGCGTGTTGAATTCGGTGGATGTACAAGGTCCCGAGCTAAAAGAGTTAGCACCACAAATAGAAGATATATTTCCAGTTAAAATCAGCGCACCAGAGCATTGTCCACGTTTCTTAGGCCGCGTATTGAACAACATCAACGTTAACGCCTCTTCGCCTTTGTGGTTGCAAGAAAAATTACGTCGTTGTGGTGTGCGTAGCATTGACCCGGTGGTTGATGTTACTAACTACATTTTGTTAGAAATGGGCCAGCCGATGCACGCCTATGACCTCAACAAGCTCAACGGCTCTATCATTGTACGTATGGCCAGCCAAGGTGAAAACCTAACTTTGCTTGATGGTCAAAAAGTTGAACTAGACCAAGAAACGCTGGTGATTGCAGACAACGAAGGTGTGCTAGGCCTAGCCGGTATTATGGGTGGTGCAGACACCGGTGTGGGTAGTGGCACGACCAACGTGTTCTTAGAGTCGGCGTTCTTTAACCCCATTAGCATTGCCGGCAAAGCCCGCAATTATGGCTTGCACACCGATGCGTCTCACCGCTTTGAACGTGGCGTAGACTATGACCTACAACGCCAAGCCATGGATCGAGCCACTTTGTTGTTACAAAGCATTGTGGGTGGCGAAGCAGGCCCTATTGTGGAACAAGTGTCAGCAGATCACTTGCCAACCGAATCACAGGTAAGCTTGCGTAAAGCTCGCCTAGAAGCCTTGTTAGCCTACAAGATCGACGATGCGCAGATATTAGATATTCTTACTCGTCTGGGCTTAACCTTGGTTGCCTCAGACGAAGCGTCATGGACCTTCAGTGCCCCTTCTTGGCGCTTTGACATGGCCATTGAAGCAGATTTGATTGAAGAAGTGGCCCGTGTTTACGGATACAATAATTTACCCAGCACTAACCCTGTGGCGAGCATGGAAATTCCGGCCAGTGCCGAAGTGCAGAGGCCTTTGTCTATCTTACGCCGCCATATGGTAAGCCGTGGTTATCAAGAAGCCATTACTTACAGCATGATTGAACCGGGGTTGTTGGCTAAGTTTGACGATAAAAATCAGCCAGTTGAATTAGTGAATCCGATTTCTGCCGACATGGCAGTGATGCGTACCACCTTGTGGCCCGGTTTGGTCAAGGCATTGCAACATAACCAAAACCGTCAGCAATCGCGTATCCGCTTGTTTGAAACGGGCCAGCGCTTCATTCCTAGTGAGCAAGGCTTGCAACAACAAGACGTGTTTGCTGGTTTGATTTATGGTTCTCGCAACCCAGAAAGCTGGCACGGCAAAGCTGAAAACGTTGATTATTTTGACATTAAAGGTGATTTGGAAACCTTGTTGGCCATTGGTGGACAAGACTTCTCTTTTGCCGCGGTAGAACATCTCGCCCTTCATCCTGGTCAAAGTGCTAACATTAAACTTGATGGCGCAGTGGTGGGTTATGTGGGCGCAATGCACCCAGGTTTAGTTAAAGACATAGGCCTACAGGGGCCGGTGTTTATGTTTGAAGTGAATTTAGCCGCGATTAGCCTTGGTGTACTGCCAGCCTACCAGACCTTGTCTAAGTTTCCAGAAATGCGCCGTGACTTGGCTATTGCCTTGGACCAGAAGATTAGTGTGGCCCAGGTGACGAGTGAAATTGAATCTAGCGCTGGAAAATGGCTTAACGCAGTGCGCTTGTTTGACGTGTATCAGGGCCAAGGTATTGAAAATGGACAAAAAAGTCTGGCTTTGGGCTTGACGTGGCAGCACCCAGAGCGCACTCTTACGGATGATGAAGTAAACCAGTGGGTTGAGCAGGTGGTCACACACCTTGCTGAAAACGCCGGTGCAAGCCTAAGAGGCTAATAATAATAAACAACAGGCGAGGACCAAAGCATGGGATCACTGACCAAAGCCGATATGGCAGAACGTCTCAGTAGTGAACAGCAGCTTAGTAAACGCGACGCAAAAGACATGGTAGAGGCCTTTTTTGAAGAGGTCTCCACCAGTCTTATTAATAACGAACAGGTTAAGTTGTCCGGTTTTGGCAACTTTGACTTGCGTGACAAACGCCCACGCCCTGGACGCAATCCAAAAACTGGCGAAGAAGTCGCAATTTCTGCACGCAGGGTGGTTACCTTTAGGCCAGGTCAAAAACTTAAGGATCGGGTTGAGACTGAAAATTAGTTGATGTGAACAATCATGTCAAAGACTTGATTTAATTCTAGATTCCGCTTATTTCACAACCCATATCGCTTCCAAAACAACCGCGATTCAAGTAATATACGCCCTCTTCTGAGGGTTCTCATCGAGCCGCATTGGAAGTTTGTCGGGGCGTAGCGCAGTTTGGTAGCGCACCTGCCTGGGGGGCAGGGGGTCGTAGGTTCAAATCCTGCCGTCCCGACCAATATCTACTCTTATACAGTCCGTATATGTCCGAAGGTCCTTTTCCTTTTGTATCAAATGCTTATTAATTTAGCTCATCTATATTCCCAGAACCTATAGCGGTATTTTGGTCAGTTTGGGATTACGTG
>JABGSN010000037.1 GCA_018647765.1 Oceanospirillaceae bacterium
CTTGTGGCTCTAGTTTCACTTGTGGCTCTAGTTTCACTTGTGGCTCTAGTTTCACTTGTGGCTCTAGTTTCACTTGTGGCTCTATTGGCGCCCTAGTAGATAATTCGACTGCCGGCTTTTGTGCCTGCACCTGGCCTGTGTTAAAACCCATACCGAGCACTGGCGCTTGAACAGTTTGAGGCGATGACGGTGTTACGGTAGTAGTAGAGGCGGTGGCATCTAGCACCAATTTAGCCACGGCGGGATCAATACCCAGTTGCTGAGACAAGCTGTATAATTGTTGTTCACTCACTTTAATCGGGGCTGCGGTTTGCCGTCCCACTTCAGCTGTTCCACTGACCAGTGTATTGATCGGCATGTCAGTCGCAAGTTGTAGCTGAGTGATAAAGCTCAAGTCATCTATTTGATCTTGCTGTTCGGCTGTAAGGCTTGCCAAAGTTTGGCTCTGCACTTGCTGCTGGTGCAGCGTAGTCATTGCCACAAGCGGCAACGCATTGCCACTCGGCAGACTGTTGCCGCCTAATTTAGGTTCGCTGAGGCTGGTTTTTTGATCACCCAAAACCTGCTCAAACAAGCCCGCTGGCGCGGCTTTTTTGGTGGCTGAGGGTAAGCCTGCCCCAGTGGGGGCGGTTGCCTTAAGCAAATTTAGCAAATCTATTTGGGCCATTGTAATGAGCCTGCGCCAGTGTCGGTTAATCGTCAAACCAGCCCCAACCGGAGCCAATTAGGTCCTTTCGTTAGAAAAAACCCAGTATTCATTACTTAAATGCAAGAATCGGACCAGAGTTATTTTGACACTATGACTTAGTATTCCTATGAGAAAAAATGGCATCCATTTGCTTGTTATCGAGGGCTTTATTGGCCGCCAACTGCTCCACTTGGGCTTTTTGAGTGAGTTTGTCGCTCATGCGAGATTTTTGCAAGCGTTGCATAGTTTCTGCCTGTGCATGCTGCAATTGAAGCTCTAGCCCTTGGCGTTGGCGTAACTGATCCACTTCCATCTGCATCAACTGCTGCAAGAACTTACGCGTACGCAACAGCTTGTCTGTGGTACAGGATTGTTGCTGAAACTGCAGTAGATCTTGCTGATAATCCTGTTGATATTGCTTAACCTGAACTACCGAGGCATCAATATCGTCAATCATTTGCCTAATTTTTAATTCGCCTGCTAAGGCTTGCTCATATTGTTGGTGCTGAATTTTACCTAAATTGGTAAAGCGTTCAATTTTATTAGCCGCCATGATACAACTCCTATATTTGCTGCAATCGCAGCATTAACAAGGTTAAGGCATGGCCTGCAGGGTTTCTGATTGTTGGAATTCGTGTTGCGGCGGTTGCGCTAATACTTGTAAATGATCAACGCTAGCAGCCAAATCACACGACTCATGCATTCCTTGCTGCAAGAATCGGTCCATGTCTAACTTTTTGTCCAAGGCCTGATCTAACACTATATTTTTTCCAGCTTGATATGCGCCCACGGTAATCAAGTCCTGGTTTTCCGCATAACTACTCAACCATTGACGTAATTGCTGACCAGCTTGTTTCTGCCCCAAGCCCTGTAATGCCGGCGCTAATCGGCTAATCGACTGATTAACATCAATAGCCGGATAATGCCCCGCACCCGCTAAATCGCGACTCAAGACAAGATGACCATCCAGCACCGAGCGGGCTGCATCTACGATAGGGTCTTGTTGGTCATCGCCTTCTGCTAATACCGTGTAGAACGCCGTAATGGCACCTTGATTGGCACTGTGACCATTACCAGCACGCTCCATCAAATTAGGAATTAAGGTAAACACAGACGGGGTATAACCTTTGGTGGTGGGTGGCTCACCAATAGCCAACCCGATTTCTCGTTGTGCCTGTGCCACCCTAGAGATCGAATCCATCAGCAATAAAACCGAGCGCCCCTGATCTCTAAAATATTCGGCAATAGTGGTGGCAAGGCGAGCCGCGTGTAATCGGGTGACCGGCGACGTATCACCAGGTGCCGCCACTACCACCGACCGAGACAAACCTTCTTCACCCAAAGAGTCCAGCACAAATTCTTGCACCTCACGGCCGCGCTCACCAATCAGACCGATAACAATAACGTCGGCCTGAGTAAATCGCGTCATCATACCCATCAACACACTCTTACCTACGCCCGATCCCGCCATTAGGCCTAAACGTTGGCCGCAACCTACTGTCAGCAGCGCATTAATGCTACGCACACCCACATCTAACGGTTGATCAATAGGTCTGCGCATCAGCGGGTTAATGGGCTCACCTCGGATATTACGGTATTCGTCGGCGACGATAGGCGGCCCACCATCCAATGGCTGGCCCATGCCATCAAGCACCCGCCCCAGCATGGACGGACTCATGGCCGTATTGTTCGACCGCGTTTGCGGCTTTACCTTAAATCCAGCGGCAATGCCTTGCACGCTGCCAAAAGGCATGAGTAATAATTTGTCATCGCCAAATCCCACCACTTCTGCGGTTAATACCTGGCCTTGCGGTCCAATAATGTCGCAATAGGAGCCCACCGGCGCATTGACGCCAGAGGCTTCTAGGGTGAGGCCCACAACTCGCGTAAGCACACCTTGCGACTGGGGTTTGGGCAATTGCACTTGCGACAAGGTTTGCGCCAATTTGTCGGCTAAGCTACTCATCGACCGGCTCTTGCTGCTCGTCGGTTTGGGGTTCATCAGCTGGTGATTCTAGTTCTGGCTCAACGACCGCGTCAGCGTGTTCAACGGACACAGCTTCTGCTTCTATCTGAGGATCTGGTCCTGGTTGAGGCTCTGGTTGTAGCTGATGCTCTAGATCCATTAAGTCCAATGGTGTAACAACTGCGTCATCCACAAAACCTAAGGCTTGTTGCGACAACTGAGCTAACCGATCTTGCACTAGGTCTTCCACCCAACTGCCTTGTTGTTCAACCTTCACACTACCGATGCCGACCTCATTATTAGGTCGTAAGGTAACTTGCTCTGGTAACTTATTAGCGGCTTGCAAACGCTCGAATTCCGCCGGGTTGAGGTGCACCTGTATGCTGCTTTGAGATTGATGTAATTGCTCCATATTTAACCGCACCAACCGTTCAATGGCCTGAGTCGATAAACTTAACTCGCCCCTCACCAACTGTTTAGCCATATGTAAGGCCAGCGCTTGCATGGGTTGAAGTAGCTCATCACTCAAGGTATTAGTCACCGCCGCCAAGCTAGTTAAGGCTTGTTGCAACTCCAGATCACGCTGCTGCATCAGTTCTTGAGCTTGCTGCTGGCCTGCGGCCTGGCCTTTAATTTCACCTTCAGACTGACCTAATGAAAGGCCTTTTTCGTAGCCTTCTTCATAACCAGCGTCGTAACCCTCGGCATGGCCAGGGGTCGTCATCGACGCTGTTGTAGTCTCTGCCTCTGTGTCACCAAAGCCATCACCAGCGATGGATGAAAAACCAGCACCTGCGGCTTCATGAGGTGCTGCAAACACCTGCCAATCTTCATTTTTGGCTTGTACTTGGCTCATTACCGACACCTCGGCCGTCGCAAAGTTACCCGACGCTGGAGCGCGAGTAGGGGAGGTTAAAGAGAAGAATGGTGCAAACTCCACCCCCGCACCAGACAAGGGCGTGTTCCAGGCCTGGTACTCGTTTGCCAGGCCTTGCTTCACCACGCGATCAGACAAAGTCTGCTCCGCCACCTAGCATCATCTCGCCGGCGTCAGATAAACGTCTTGCAGTACGTAAAATATCCTTCTGCGCTTCTTCAACTTCACTGATCCGCATGGGGCCTTTGGCTTCCATGTCATCCAAGAATAGCTCGCCAGCGCGCTTCGACATATTCTCCAAGAATTTGTCTTTAACCAGATCATCAGCGCCCTTCAGAGCCACCATGAGCAAATCGGTTTCAATGTTACGAATAAGCACCTGAATACTCCGAGCATCCACCCCTTCAAGGTTATCAAAGACAAACATATTGTCTTGGATACGGCCGGTGAGGTCTTCATCACGTTCCATCAAATTACCCATAATCTGAGTTTCCATCTCAGACTTGGTAAAGTTCATAATTTTAGCCGCCTGGGTCACACCACCCACGTTGGAGGACTTCACCGCAGAATTACTGGAGAACTGTTTTTGCATGATGGTTTCAAGTTCTTCCAAGGCTTCAGGTTGAATGGTTTCTAACTGCGCCACGCGCATGATGATTTCTGGGCGTAATTCTTCAGGTAAAAAGTGTAATACGTCGGCTGCCAATTCGTGTTCCAAGAAAGACACAATAATTGAGATGATTTGCGGGTGTTCGCCACGAATCATCTCGGCGATGGAGCGTGAGTCCATCCAATTTAGAATATCTAAGCCGCGACTCGCCCGTGTAGGGATAATACGGTTGAGTACACTGGCGGCTTTGTCTTCACCCAAGGCCTTAGTAAGCACTCGCTGTACATAATCGCTGGTGCCCATCGACAGGTTAGTTTGTTGCTTCATGGTAAGTACAAACTCATCCAGCACTAGGTCTACCGCTCCTTGTGATACGTTAGCCACCGACACCATAGCCGCACCCAAATGCTGCACTTCACGGGGTGGTAAATGACTGATGACGTTGGCCGCCTCTTCTTCACCCAGCACCATCATTATAATGGCGGTTTTTTGGGTGTTGGAGAGGGTTTTAAACTCTTCGTCGTCCTTCAAATCCATGGTGGGTTCTACATTTTGTTTTTTATTAGCCATACAATTTTCTCATGCCTCGACGGGTTATGGTTGCTATAACCCACCTTAAAGGTCTTGCTTAACCCAAGTGCTCATCACACCTGCTACACGCTTAGAGTCTTCTGTTACTAACATGCGCATCAGTGCCACTTTATCATCATAACTGTTGGCCGTGTCGAGCATATCCATGGAAATATTCGATTTCTTCGGTCTCATGCGAGCCTTCATCTCTTCAATGGTTTCGCCTTCAATTCTGGGTTCAGCCTCTAGCGGGGCTGGGGGCATTTGGTTACCGTTGGCATCAACACTGCCCTCTAGGGCGGATTCGGCTACTACAACCTTAGGGCTTACCAAGTTTTTAATGACTGGTCTCAGTACTACCAAGATAAATACCAAGGCTAAAATGGCTAACAAAATTTGGCGTATCAGGTCTTGTACCCAAGTTTGTTCCCACACGGGCACGTCTGGGATCACCATTTCTGGTTGAAACGCCATGCCAATCACGGTGACGTTATCGCCCCGTTGATCGTCAAAGCCCACCGCCGTTTTAACTAAACTTTGGAACTGCGCCACTTGCTCCGCGGTAAGGGTTTGCCGAACTTCATCACCCGCTTCGTTAACCGTGAGAGGCTCATCAATCACCACCGAAATGCTTAATCGTTTAAGCTCTCCCGTGGCCAATTTAGTGTGTTGAATCGTACGGTCGATCTCGTAATTTCGGGTACGGTTGAGGGCCCCGGTTGTATCGCTGGTTGCAAGACCGCTGGTCGCAATAGGTAAAGTCTCCGATTGATTTTCTGCCAATACTGGGTCTTTAGGCGGCTCGTTAGATAAGCTACCCGGCACACCTTCGCCAGACACACCATTTTTATTGCCCTCGCCTTGCGACAACTGCTCACTGCGAATAGAAATGGTATTCGGGTTAAAATTCTCTTGCGTCATTTCTTGTACCGTAAAGTCCATGTCGGCATTCACTTCGGCACGTAACTTATTGGCACCCACCAAGGGGCCCAACAACGACTGAATACGTTGCTGGTACATCTTTTCTAATTTATTACGATAGCTTAACTGCTTATCGCTCATGCCTAAACCACTCATGTCTTGGTCGTCTGCCAACAAATTACCAAACTGGTCCACTACTGACACGTTGCTGGCTTGTAAATATGGCACGCTAGAAGCCACCATGTGCACTACGGCCTGAGCTTGTGCGTCTGACAAACGACGGCCTTGGGCTAAGGTTAAAATAACCGAAGCCGTAGGCTCCACACGATTACGTACAAATACCGACTGTTTAGGCACGGCTAAATGCACACGGGCATGTTGCACCGCTTGAATACTACTAATGGAATGGGCCAACTCTTCTTCAATGGCGAGTTGGTAACGTTTTTGCTCAATAAACTGACTTGTGCCCATGGACTGCTGGTCGCGGATCATGGCAAACCCGTCGTTGGCCGTGGCTGGGATACCCTGACTTGCCAACACCATTTTTGCCTCATGGTATTGATCACTGGGCACACTCACAGAGCCACTGGCAGCGTCTATTTCTACTGGCATACCGGCTTTTTGTAGGCTCTCATAGGCCGCGGCTTGGTCGACACTGCTCATGCCCGGAAATAAAGGTCGATAACTGGCCTTATTGATTTGCATAAATACCATCACCATCACCAACAAGGCAAATATAGAAACTGCCAAAGGCAAGGTTCTACGCACCGCAGGCTGAGCTAAAAATTCGGCCCACATACCGTGTGTTGGCTGGGTAGCACCTGTGGGTAACGCCGCTGGGTTGATTGTAGTTTCGGCCATGAGATTATCCTAAATCGTGTCAGTATCTTGGGGTTTAAACGGGCATTTTCATGATGTCTTGATAGGCAGACAAGACTTTGTTTCTTACTTGCAAGGTGGCTTGATAGGCCATGGATGACTTTTGCATGCTGAGCATGACGTCGGCCAGAGGAATATCAGCGCCACGGTCATAGGCTTCAGCCATGGTTTTTGCCGTCATCTGGGTTTCGTTCACGGCCTTCAAACTGTCGGCCATGGCCGTGCCGAAACTGGATCCAGACCCAACTTCGGTAATATTGGCTATGCTCGGAGATTGCGTTTGCGACTGGCCCGCCATGATACGCATTTGGTTGATCATGCCTTGCATTGAGTTAACGTCGTTTACATTCATATTAAGTTTCTCTTTGATCAACGGGATTAGCGAGGAATTGCCAGACCAAGATCTTTCATCTTGGCTAATTTATAACGCAATGTCCGTGGACTAATACCGAGTTCTAGCGCGGCATCTTTACGGCTACCATTAAGTCGGTCTAAGGTGCTTAAAATCATTTTTTGTTCACTGTCTCGGGCCACATCAGATAGTCCCCGAGCTTGTGTCTCCGCTGTCGCAAAGCCACCGTCGGTACCCGTGGCTTGGAATACTTGATATTGCTCTTCTGGCACTTCTACGGCTACCGGCATGGCTTCCATTTGCGGTATTTGTTGCATAAAGTCATCAAGCCCATCATCCACCAGTAGATGCTCCATACCGATCACGCCACCGACAGCCAACACCAACGCGCGCTGCACCACATTTTCTAATTCGCGCACATTGCCAGGCCAAGCATAGGATTGTAAAAACTCAAGTGCCGCCGCACCAAACTTAGCGTTAACCGCCATAGCGCCCATGCTGCCACGGTGACGTTGCAACAGAAATTGAGCAATTGGCAAAATATCCTGCGGGCGATCTTTAAGAGGGAGCAGTTTCAACGGGAATACATTAATTCGGTAATAGAGGTCTTCACGAAAGCGCTGGTCCAGCACCTCCTGTTGTAAATTACGGTTGGTGGCCGCAATAATACGGGCGTCTAATTTAATCACCTCAGTGCCACCCAAACGTTTTAATTCTTTCTCTTGCAGTACCCGTAACAACTTAGCTTGCAGGGCAAACGGCAATTCGCCCACTTCATCAAGAAATAAAGTGCCACCTTGCGCTTGCTCAAACAACCCTAAGTAACGCGCATGGGCACCGGTAAAAGAGCCTTTTTCATGGCCAAAGAGCATGTCTTCAAGCATGGTTTCGGGAATAGACGCACAGTTAACAGCCACAAATTCGCCGCCTTTCCGGGGCGAAGCTTGATGAATATGGTTAGCCAATACCTCTTTACCAGCACCCGATTCGCCTCCAATCAACACGGTAACATCGGTTTGGGCTACCCGCTCAGACAAAGCCAACAACTGCTGACTACGTACATCGCGGCAAATAAAACCCTGCGGGCGCTGCTCAACCAGTTGAGTTAAATAACGTTTAAAGCGACCGGGTTCAATCGGCAAGGTAAGGGCATTTTTAGCCCCGAGAGCCATCGCATCTACAGCAGTGGCTACATCGTTAGCCTCTACCAATACCAATACGCTAGCACGCTGCAGCGCTGCAGCCAACTGGGTGAATACCACGGCTAGCGGCACTTGTAGGTTAGTGGCATTAATCACCAACAAATCCACACAGCTACGCCCCAACACCATCGCCAACTCATTAAGGTCGCGGACCGGCAAGGCCGCCATGCCGGCACCGTTGGCCAATTCGGCCAACATGTCCAAACCGGTGTCCTGGTTGTCTAGCAGTGCGACTGTTGTGTGTGAGTGGGGCATCATTGCTTCCGTTTGTATTGGGCCTAATTAAGGCGGTCAACTATTCACAAACTTAAATGCAATTTCAGTGCCATGTATATAAAACAACACTAATCAATTGTTTTATATACGATTTATAGGGTTATTAAGATGTCTTAGAATAACAACAAAGGTTTGATCGACGGGAACCCGTCATAATTAACCAACTTCTAGAAGCTGGTATTTTTTGATTTTTTCTATCAGTGTCGTACGCCTGACACTGAGTAAATCCGACGCTTTACTCACATTACCAAAGGTTGCATTAAGCGCCTTTTGAATGAGCTGCGTTTCTACCGCAATGAGTTGCTGCTTCAAGTCACAACCCTGACTAATATCAATACCTGATACTAATACGTCGGCCAATTGCTCTGTATCCGCAGGCACGTCTGCAGCAGACATGGGCTCAAACAAACTCGGTGGCACAGGCACGGCTACTACAGGTGTCTGAGGCTGAAGGCTAAGCTCAGCCTGCCCCTCAATGGCCATCATATCCGACACCAGCATAAAGGCACTGGGCTGAATTTGCTGCAAACTAATTTCGGTATTGGGGTGCAAAATACTCATACGCTCTACTAAATTACGCAGTTCACGGCAATTGCCCTTCCACTCGCGCTGCATTACCTCGTGGGCTGCAGCAGCCGATAACGACACCGGCGGTTCATCACCAAAACACAGGTCTTTGGCAAAATGATCCCATAACAACAAAATGTCTGTACCACGATCACGCAAGGGGGGCATTTGAATGGGGAATACATTGAGGCGGTAATACAAGTCTTCGCGAAAGTCTCGCTCGGCCACTTTATCGGCCAAGTTCTGGTGGGTGGCCGCTACAATACGCACATCAACCGCACGGGGCTTTTCGCTGCCCACCCGATCAATAACATGCTCTTGTAACACCCGTAGCAGTTTAACTTGCATATTGAGCGGCATTTCGCCAATTTCGTCGAGTAATAACGTGCCATGATCCGCCAGCTCAAAACGGCCTTTGTGCGCACTAGACGCCCCAGAAAAGGCGCCCTTTTCGTGGCCAAACAATTCACTTTCTAATAATTCAGCCGGAATGGCACCACAGTTAACGGGGACATAAGCAAAGTCGCTGCGGGGGGACTCTTGATGGATGGCTTGGGCAACTAACTCTTTGCCGGTACCCGATTCGCCTAAGATCAATACCGATGCATTAGACCGAGCCACCTGCTGGATCAAATGCTTCACTTGCTGCATAGGTGCTGAGTTACCCAACAGCAGGGAATCGGTAATGGACATGGGTCAGACTCTAGGGGGTAAGCCTGTCAAATTACCGACATATTCAATTTAGCGCAAGCAAAACCACCAGATAGTTTGTAACCGATTGTATCCTGACCTACCCACAGCCATTCTAATCTAACCAAACCACCGTCATCCTGACGAAGGTCAGGATCTCAGGAACCCCACTAAGATTCCGGCCTACGCCGGAATGACGTGATGCCTAATTAGCCTTCTGCATGTAATGCATATCCAGCGGAATCTTTTCCCAAGACCCACGAATATCTTTCAACATGGCCTGAACATTTTCAATAGTCTCCACATCATTTTTAAACGCGGCTCTAAACAACTCCTGCGCCATGTACTGATACAAAGAATACAAATTATCTGCCAGTTCACCACCGGTTTCCATGTCTAAACAATCTCTTAGGCCGTTGATGATACTAATAGCACGAGTGCTTTGTTTACCGCGCAGCTCGATGTTTTTATGTTGTATCGCACCCATGGTCATGCTCATGGCTTCGACAGCACCATCAAATAACATCAACACTAATTGATGGGGTGAGGCATACATGGTTTGGGCATCGTTTTTTACCTGCCCATATTGAGCTAATGCAGCAAGAGCATTCATAGGTTGCTTCCTTAAGTTATTGTTCAAGGTCACTTATCCTATCGACAGGTTTGGAACAAAATTAATAGCTGCATTACTAATTTACACAGTGTTAATTATTTTTTGATGTAAATGGGAGGTTATCCAACTGCGACTCCAAGTACTTCTGAGTGGATTTCATTTCGTCCATGATTTTACTCATGGTACTGAATTGTTTAGTGTACCTAGCTTCGGCAGCAACCATCTTTTTATCCAATGCATTCTGCTCTGCTGTAAGCCCCGTTTTAGTTTTGGTGTAACTGGCCTCGCGCAACTCTACCAAACCACCGTATGCCAAATAACTTGCGATTTGGTTAACCAAATCGCCTGCAGTACCCCGATTTTCTGTACCAGAACTAGTTTGATTGTCTGTATCTGCGCTGAATATTTTCGTGATATCACTATAATAACTAGTTAAGGCAGTGCCTAAAGTGGTCTGATCAACCTTGAAGGTGCCATCACGCTGTAATGATATACCAATATCAATCATGTTCTTTTTAGTCGTACCCGGTGTTGAACTATCCGACGTTAGAAAGCTGCGCATTTTGGCTCTAATAGCCTTAACTGACGCATCTGATTTTAAACTTCCTTCATCTGCCGTCTTCGAACCACTTGCAGTGAGCCCTTTAATTACACCCTCAAAGGTATTGTAGGCCGCCACCAAATCTATGATAGCCGCCTTGGCTATTGAAGTATCACGGCTAACGGATAGTACAACATCAGCGCTTGTGGTGGCCATAAGGTTTAGATTAAGACCAGGCACCAAGCCATTAACTTGGTTAGTACCACTCGAAATCGACAAACCATTGACACTAATTGTTGCATCTTGCGCTGTTTGTATTTTATTACTCGATGTCTCTAAACCGAACACACTGTCAGTGATGGTTAAAGCATTACTGACGCCTTGAGGCCCTTCTACGATAACCCGATAATTACCAGTGCTGGTTTCCACCACTCGAGCGTGGATATCAGCGGACAAGGCATTGATGCCTATAACTAAGTCATCCAAAGTTGCAGCGCCAGCAGATAATGACACAGTTTCTACGGCGCCTGACCCAACTTGAATGGTGATACTAGCAGCCGTTGAACTGTTTTGATCTACCGTTTTACTGGTATAGCTAGTGGACTGAAATACATCATTTTGCGCCAACTGACTTATACCTACTTTATAGGTACCTGGCAGGGTGGCGCTCGCATCAAAGTTAGCGGACAAGGAGGCCGGCGCAGAGTTACTCACTTTAGAAAAGTTAAAATCACTTTTGTCATCGACTAACTTAAACGCCGTCTGAAGCGTCATTAAGGAGGATTTTAGCTTAGCCATGCCAGACACATTTGCATCCACACCTTTAGTACGACGATCAATATCAGCCTGTCTGCTAGATTTATCGGCATTAACAAGGGCGGTGACAATTTTTTTTGTATCAAAACCAGCACCTACACCAAGAGCGTTTAAGTAATCGGTTTCCATAACTGCCTCAATATAAGGTGGCAATAGCTTGCCATCGATTAGAAAAAACTTACATTCAAACTTATATAAGCAAAAAACGTGCCACTAATTAGAACCACAAAGAATATCAACATGAGATTCATCGCAAAAAAAAACAGCGCCCTAGGAAGGTGCGCTGTTTTAACATTGATAGTAACTCAACTTAAGTTTTTTGATTAAATATCAGCCCCATCATGTGGTCTATATTTTGCATTACTTTGAGAGCTTCAACGCTAGGCATTTGACGAATAAGTTCACCGGTACTTTTGTTGGTAACTCTAATCACATCTTTACCCGTTGTAGAGTCCCGACTAAAAACAATAGCGTGGTTACGTGAAGCCAAGGCTTCATTTAACTCAGCTATCTTAGCTTCCAGCTCTGAGGATGAAATAATCGGTTCACGATCAATATCAACCATTGGAGCCTCTGGAACTGGCTTGGACTTACGTCCTACTACAAGGTTTGAATCAGCTCCAAACCGACCGCTTTCAACGTTATGGCCAACCACAACGGGGGCTGTTTGATGGCTTATTACAAGTGATTCAATCGCCATAACAACCTCCTATTTATAGTTCACTATAAGCTTATTTAAGCAGCGACAACACACCTTGGCCAGAAGCATTAGCTTGAGCTAACATAGCAGTTCCGGCCTGTTGCAACACCTGAGATTTAGCCAAGCTAGCAGATTCGACAGCAAAGTCAGCGTCTTCGATACGAGACTTAGCCGCACTCTGATTTTCAACCCGGTTCATCAAGTTTGAGACAGTGTGATCCAAGCGGTTGGAAACTGCACCTAAATCACTTCTATAAGCATCTACCTTAGCAATAGCACTATCTATATTACCCATAGCTTTAGCGGCAGAGTCAGCAGTCTGCAAGCTCGAAGCACCAGTTCCTTCAGTGTATTCACGAAGTCCACCCGAGGTCCATGCCGCTCCGTTAACCGTACTAGTAAGAGTGATCACCTTTGCTGCAGATCTAGTAGCCGTCA
>JABGSN010000023.1 GCA_018647765.1 Oceanospirillaceae bacterium
GGCCTAAAATCCATCGAATTGCTTTCATGAGTTAGTTCCTCCAAAATGGGTAAATTAAAATACGTATTTAGTTACAGACACAAAAAAGCCGGTCAAACTATAAAGCTTATAACCGGCTGATTTATAACAAATAATTGGTGGAGCCTAGCGGGATCGAACCGCTGACCTCAACACTGCCAGTGTTGCGCTCTCCCAGCTGAGCTAAGGCCCCACACGAGGGTAATCAAGTCACTGGGGTGTTCTGTTGCGACTTGATGGAGGCGTATTATAGGCACCTGAGCATGGATTGCAAGCCGTTATGCCAAACTTATTTAATCTTTTTCCTGCACTGTCAGTTTAGGCTTAACATACTACCCTTTCCTTGACCTAGCCCCATATATTCAAGTCGAGCGTCTGCTCCGTGCCTGGGAATACAATCTGCCTAATATTTTTCTTAGAAATGTTAAATGCATGATGAATCACGTCGCCATAGACGTCTCTAGCATCGATTGTTTGGCGCAAATCACGCCGTTCAAACAACTCTTTTTTGCCGAGCCCAGGCCAGTCGGTAATCACCTGCGCCGACTTGATTAAGCCACCCGCAAGAAATATGGCAGAGCCGACCCCGTGGTCTGTGCCTTTGGTGCCATTTTCCTTGGCTGTACGACCAAACTCAGTCACCGTAATCACAATCGAATTGTCCCATACGTCCGCCGAATAGGACGCGAAGGCATTGATGACGCGGTCCAATTTTTTAAGGTGTTTGGCGTGATCACCATGTTCTCCGCCTTGCCTTGAATGCGTGTCAAAACCAGAGTATTCGACAAATCCAACCTTTGGTCCCTTGGGTTGCGCCATTTGTTTGGCCACTTCTTTGGCCAGTCGTTCAGGGTCTTGACCTCTGGATATGCGCTCGTTGGTCATTGCGGTACTGGCACCGTATTTAGACAAGGTAGCATCTTCTGCCCACAAGTTTGCTAACAACTGATTGGTATCTTGATACGATTGTTTAGCAATATTTGAGGGAAACAAACTATTGGTGACGGCGGAGGACCTACAAATTAGCGGCGTAGGTAAGGTAACCGCAAGGCTAGATCGGTTAGCTAATTCCATAGCCCGCCCTAACCAACCGGTATTGGTTGAGTAAGCCGACGCCCCGCCGCCTTCCATAATGTTTTGGCCTTCAAAATGAGACCGGCCATAATAATTGAAGCCGGTAGCATGAACCACACTTGCATTACTGTTGCGCCAATGCTTTTCAAAGCCTTTCATAGCGGGGTGTAATCCAAACTGATCGTCTAACGGCAAGGTATTTTCTACCAAGCAGGTGCTTCTAAGGTTAGCTAAATTTTTGTCGTGCTTTGGCTGGACCGCCGCTAAGCCATCCATACCACCACGCAACAGAATCACCAATATATTACTGGTATTGGTTTCTGCGGCCGCCGATACCACACTGTGCCCCATAGTGTAGGCCACCGCAGACATTGAGGTGGCCTTGATAAACGCTCTTCTTTTCATAGTCAGCTCCTTAAAAACCCGGGTGAACATAGCAAGGCGGCAATCTGTTGAATCGGTTGTTGCGAACCGAGAATGACGTTTTGAGTATGGGGCGATAAATTAAACCGTTGTAGCTGTTCAACATCCAAGCCGTGATTCTTAACCGCTTCAGTGGTCACTGAGGTGTAGCTATAGTTTCGCCCAATAATTGACGCTAACCTCAAACGACGATCTAAATACTCATTTGATAGCCAGCTTTGTTCAACTTCTGGCCAGCCGTTAGGCTGCTGTGCTTCGCCATGGAGCAAGCCAAGCTCTCGTAAAATACTTGCAATGCCATTGGGGTTAAAATTCCAGTTGCGTGGCACACCATTTGGCACATCAATATCAAATGTCTTTAACGTATGGTAGAGCCAAACTTCTGGGTTGAGAAACTTGTCGCCTGTTTGCTCTAGCTCTTCTAGTATATCGAGTAAGCCTAGGTATACCGGCGCCAACTGACCTTTATTTTTTCTATATATTGTGGCCAATTGATTAACATGATCTGGCTCTGGATGGTCGGCGATAAAATGTTGGCACAAGCGAAACGCCAAATGCTTTGCCGTGTCTTGCATAGAGGTTAAATCCCGTAGCACACGTTTGAGCTGGCCCTTACCAGTGGAGCTATTATATTTTTTACCAAGCACGGTTTGAGTGCCCGGCTCATGATAGTCTTTTTCGAACCGCAGTTCGTTGATATTATCCCAATCCACCAATTTCCATCCGGTGAGAATGTTCGTCATGCCATTAACATCATCTTGGCTATAGCCATTACTTGGCGTCACCGTATACAGCTCTAATGTCTCACGCGCCAAATTTTCATTGGTACCATTGTCGGTCCACTTTTCCTTACTGGCCCTTGAGTTTTCACCTGTGTTATCTTGGTTATCTAAGTATAAGATCATGGCAGGGTGAGTCACCACCTTAAACACCAGATCCGACATGGCACCAAACATATTGGTTCTTACCATTTCTTGGAAGTTAGGTAAGCACGGCAAGTTGTTCATTGACTCTGAAACGGTGAAATAGTTTAGCCAAAAAAGCCACAAGCGATTGGCAAAATCAGCCTCAGTATTAACGCAAAAATCTGCCCTGCGGTAGGTGGATAACCAAACAGGTCGGATCGATTTGTCGATCATTAGCTGTTGCAGGTTTTTATTTTCTTGTAGCAGGCGCTTTTCTTCTCGCCATAGCTGTGCGCGATGAACAATACCCGCTTTGAGGCCCAACGTTATACCCGAATAGGTTTTTTTTTCCGCCTCACTAAGACCCTTCCCAGCGGACTCTAGCAAAGGTTTAATACGATGATTAGACGTGTAGCTGCGTGGTTTAGAAATGGACTGCCGCGCCCTGGTAAACCATTGGGATTGTGAAATAGGATCGTCGCTGAGGCTAAACCCAAAGCCTGCTCGTCGGCTAATCCAGTCTGCGGTTTTTGTCATCTTTCAGCCACACTAAGGTGTTTATTAAAGACTGACAGTAACACATAAACTAGCTTTAATTAGTAGAAAGACTTTATTGCCCACGAGCGTTGGCCAACCCCGTGAGCAATGAGTAGCCAGGTTATGCTTATGCCAAGCGTTGGTACTCTTTATCCCAACGCTTGGCTTCCTTCTTCGAAAGCCCACCCAGCACATCTACCGCATGACGAATACGTGCGCGACTCATGTCTGGGCCAAGAATCTGCATGGCATCAAATACCGACACGGAATTGGCGGCACCGGTAATCACCACAAATAAAACTGCAAACAGGTCTTTAGACTTAATTTCTAGTGTTTGAGCCATATCCTTACAAATAGCGAAGATATCGTCCTTTTGCCAGTGACGTAATGTTTCTAAACGCCACAAGGTAAACTGCAATGCTTTACGTACTTGTTCTGGCTCCAGTTTTTTACTGGCCAGATCGTCCTGTGTAAGCTCCAGCATGCCGCTTAGGAAGAAACCTGCCAAAGGCAGCACGTCACTAAACTTATCCACCCGGGGTTTAATCAGGGGCACAATAGGCGCTAAGAATTCGCTATTAATCGCCCACGTTTGCATACGCTGCATAAACTCCGTGTCGCTTAAGTCTTCACGCAACCATAATCCGTTAAGCCAGGAGAGTTTTTCTTGATCAAAAATCGGCCCTCCTAGAGACACTCGGCTGACGTCAAAGTGTTCTACCATTTCTTGTAAATTAAATTTTTCACGCTCATCAGGCATAGACCATCCCATACGGCCCAAATAATTGAGCATGGCTTCTGGCAAATAACCCATACGCTGGTAATACATAATACTGGTTGGGTTTTTACGTTTGGATAACTTACTTTTATCTGGGTTACGCAACAAAGGTAAGTGGCACAGCTCAGGCATATCCCAGCCAAAATATTGGTACAGCAGCTGGTGCTTGGGTGCAGAGTTAATCCATTCTTCACCACGCAAAACGTGCGTGATACCCATCAGATGATCATCGACGACGTTAGCTAAATGATAGGTGGGCATACCGTCTGCTTTTAGCAGCACTTGCATGTCTACTTGAGACCATTCGATTTCGATGATGCCACGCAACATGTCTTGGAACACACACGTGCCTTCGCGTGGAATTTTCATACGCACAACGTAAGGTATACCATCGTCTAGGCATTGCTGAATTTCTGTTGGTGATAGGCTTAAACCACGACCATCGTAGCCGATAGGCAGCTTGTTTTCGGTTTGATGACGACGCAGTTCATTGAGTTCTTCGCTAGTAGCAAAGCAATAGAAGGCATAGCCGTCCTGTACCAGCTGGTCGGCGTAGTCTTTATAGATACTACCCCGCTCGCTTTGGCGGTACGGGCCATGTGGGCCACCCACGTCTGGGCCTTCGCTCCACTCAATGCCTAACCAACGCAAGGAATCTAGAATAGCTTTTTCGGATTCTGGCGTACTACGTTCTTGGTCTGTGTCTTCGATACGTAAAATGAATTCGCCGCCGTGTTGGCGGGCAAATGCCAAATTAAATAGGGCAATGTAGGCCGTGCCTAGGTGTGGGTCGCCAGTGGGTGATGGCGCAATGCGGGTACGAATAGCAGTCATGGTTTTGGTCTAACAGTGGGTGAAAAAATCCGCTGTATTATACCTGAAACTAAGCTTGAGTGTACTGCTGGAGATTGCTTCACTGCGTTCGCAAAGACGGGGGCTAGGTTCGCATGATGGGTGTTATGCGTTTTTAGCAGCCAAAAAAAACTGGGCTGGCAATGACATTCTATTTGTCATTGTCAGCCCAGCTTTAACAACTAATCGAGTTGATTAGGCGCCTTTTTGTGGGCGCATATCGTCGCGGCTGATGCCAGCAACTTGTACTGGGTTCTTCATCGCGTCGCGGCGGAACGGCTCGCCTAGCTCTTGGTTGATTAGGACTTCAATCAAAGTGGTCTTGCCCGCTGCTTGATCTACCAATGCCTGACTTATAGATGCGCTAACTTCGTCCATAGTACGAGCTTGAACGCCTTTAAGGCCACAGGCTTGCGCAATACCAGCGTAGTTAACGTTTTCGTCTAGCTCTGTGCCTACGAAGTTGTCGTCAAACCATAGGGTGGAGTTACGCTTCTCAGCGCCCCATTGGTAGTTACGCAATACGATCATAGTCACTGCTGGCCACTCTTCACGGCCAATGGCAGTAAGCTCTGTAACTGCAATACCAAATGCGCCGTCACCTGAGAAACCAACAACAGGAACATCTGGGCAACCAATCTTGGCGCCAACTACTGCTGGCAAACCATAACCACAAGGGCCAAACAAACCAGGGGCCAGGTACTTACGGCCTTCTTCAAAAGTTGGGTAAGCGTTACCAATGGCACAGTTGTTACCAATGTCAGAAGAAATGATCGCTTCTTTTGGCAATACAGCAGAGATAGCGCGCCATGCCATACGTGGACTTAACCATTGTGGCTTGGCTTCACGAGCACGTTCGTTCCAAGTGGTACCTGGATCGTCGTCTTCATGAGTCATAGCTTCTAACTCAACGTCCCATGCAGCCTTAGTGGACGCAATGTGCGCTTTACGGTTTGCACGATCAGCGTCGCCAGCTGTTGCAGACAGTTGACCAATAATGCCGTTAGCTACTTTAGCAGCGTCGCCAACAATACCCACTGTTACAGCCTTGGTTAAACCAATACGCTCAGGCTTTAAGTCGACTTGGATGATTTTGGCATCTTTAGGCCAGTAATCCATGCCGTAACCAGGCAATGTAGAGAATGGGTTAAGGCGTGTGCCCAAGGCCAACACTACGTCTGCGTCTTTAATCAACTGCATGCCGGCCTTAGAGCCGTTGTAGCCTAGTGGACCAGCGAATAATGGGTGTGAACCTGGGAAAGCGTCGTTGTGCTGGTAGCCACAAACAACCGGCGCGTCTAAACGCTCGGCCAACGCCATAGAAGCAGCAATGCCGCCATCAGCTAATACCACACCTGCGCCGTTTAAGATCACTGGAGACTTAGCGCCAGACAACAACTTTGCAGCTTCAGCGACGGCCATCTCGCCACCGGAAGGCAATTCAAAGTCGATCATTGTAGGTAGGTTAATATCTACAATTTGAGTAAACATGTCACGCGGCACGTTGATTTGTGCAGGTGCGGAAAAACGATGTGCGTTAGCAATAACACGATCAAGAACTTCAGCAATACGTGAAGGGTCACGTACTTCTTCTTGGTAACAAACCATGTCTTTAAATAGCGCCATTTGCTCTACTTCTTGGAAACCACCTTGGCCAATCGTTTTGTTAGCCGCTTGTGGGGTAACCAACAATAGAGGGGTGTGGTTCCAGTAACCCGTTTTAACAGCTGTTACAAAGTTAGTAATGCCTGGGCCGTTTTGAGCGATCATCATGCTCATCTTGCCAGTGGCACGGGTGTAACCGTCGGCCATCATGCCGCCAGAACCTTCATGGGCACAATCCCAAAAGCTAATGCCGGCTTTTTCAAACAGGTCGGAGATAGGCATCATGGCTGAGCCAATGATACCAAAAGCGTGTTCAATACCGTGCATTTGTAGGGTTTTTACAAACGCTTCTTCTGTAGTCATTTTCATAATCGGTTACACCTAAATTGGGTTGAAAGTGAGTTTAATAAATAGAAAGAATTTAGAATTCTTAGGTTATGGATAGAGGATACTCAACTATTGACTAATAGCTTAGATCCACATTAGTTATTTCGATTAGCCCAGTTAAGCCAATCAAAAAAAACGCCTTACCCACACAGACAAAAATGTCTTGAGTGAGAAAAGCGCAAACTGTCCACTAAGACAGGCTAGGAAATTACTGGTTGTATAAATAGTCTGAGAACCAAGGGGCAATTTGAGGGAATTTAAATACTCATAACGATCCAATGGACCACACCGCGCATGAATTTAATGACAGGCGGTGTGGCTGTTTATTTTTACCAATTTTTTGGTGCTAGCTTAATTCTCACTGAGATAGTTGCTACCAATAGTTAGGTAACCACAATGCAATTTGTGGGATGAATATAATTAACAGTAAACCGATTAACTGAATTACCATGAACTGCATCATACCTAAGTAAATATCCTTTAAGTCCCATTCTGGCACCACCCCTTTGAGGAAATAGGCAGACAAAGCCACTGGCGGGCTAAGCCAGGCAGTTTGGAGATTTACCGCCACAAGTATGGCAAACCAAATTAACAAGTCTGCTGAATTTAAGCCAAAGTCTAGAGTTTCTACCACAGGCAATAGAATAGGCACAATAATCAATACAATGGGCACCCACTCTAGCGGCCATCCCAACACGAAAATTAATGCCAATATGAAAAACAACATTGCCCAAGACGACATGTCAAAGGACAAGAGTAATTCAGTCAACATCTGGGGTGTGCCAAGGTTTGAGAATACCGCGCCAAAGAAGTTGGATGCAGCCACCAAAAACATAATTAGAACCGTAATTTCTAGGGTCTTAATTAATGCCTCATAAGTAACCACAATACTAAATTTTCGGTAACCAATAGATAGAATTAACGAACCAAAAGCACCACACGCTGCTGCTTCTGCTGGCGTTGCAAGTCCTGCCACAATAGAACCTAAAGAGAAGGCAATGAGCACCGTGGGCGGCACCAGACCCATAAAGAACTCATACCATAAGTCAGAAAAATAAAAACCCTTGGGTTTAGCTTCCCGCGTCCATTTAAACGCCCTGAACATTAGGACCAACCATAATAATGGAATCACCAGTCCTGCAAGTGGGAATAATGCCAAGCTACCTTTGGTTGCCAAAACACATAAGAATACGAACATGCCCAAGCCGGACATCACTAATATTACTTCTAGGCCGTAATAAGGTGATGTTTCGGGCTGTTCTTCTTTAGGCAAAATAGGCCCAAGGTCAGGGTTAATCATGCAACGGCCAATAGTATATATCATATACAAACTAGCCAATAACACCCCAGGAAACACTGCTGCACGGAATAAGTCCGTCACAGGCACTTCCAGAACAGGCCCCATAACAATCAACATAATGGAAGGAGGTATTAATATGCCTAAGGTTCCACCCGCCGTAATAGCACCTGCCGATAGGCGCACATCATATTTAGAGCGATTCATGGTTTTAGCCGCCATAATGCCCAAAATAGTGACCGATGCGCCAACAATACCCGTAGCGGCTGCAAAAATCATTGAGACAAACAACACGGCAATAAACAAGGCACCCCGAGTGCGTGACATCATCATTTGTACGGCATTAAACAGGCGCTCCATGAGCCCTGCTTGTTCCATCATAATGCCCATAAAAATAAACAAAGGCACGGCTACAAGCTGGTCATTCAACATCGTGGAATTGACTTGAAGGGTCAGCAGGAAGAAGGCTAACTTACTGCTACCCGCTATCGAAGCAAATACAAAGCCAAGAAATATCAATGTAAAGGAAATAGGAAATCCGATGAAAATAGAAAACAACATGGCCGCTAACATGAGCATACCAATCATCGGTTTTGAAATATTAACGTCACCTAGCAGACTTGATAACCAATCCCCTAAAGGCAACACATCTGGGTAGAACACAGATACAAAAACACATGCCAGACCGATTAAATAGAAAGGAAAAATCTTTAAAAATTTTCCTTCTCTTTCTTTGCCCATCTGGTGAAAAGCACGGAATAACTCAGGGAAACCCTGTAAAAACAGTAATCCAGCACCAATAGGCATAAAAATGCGGGCAGGCCATAAGTAAGGTGCCCATGTGGAATCAGCACTCGCGTCTTCCCAGATACCCCATTTTTCACCCCAACCATTAAAGCCTAAAGAATCACCAGTAAAGCCTACTGCACTCCAAAAGAACAGAATCATAGCGGGGAAATAGAACAGTAGGTATAAGGTGGCGTCAACAGTAGCTTGGGTTCTCTCATGCCAATTACGATAGATGAAATCTGCCCGAATATGCACACCGCGCATTAAGGCATAGCCTGATGCGGCCATAAATATCACCCCTCCAAGCATTCGACTAACGTCATAGACCCAAACGGTGGGCCCCAAGTTTACCGCACGTGCCAAGTCACCCAAATCATAAGAAATTAGTAAAGCAAACATGCCTCGGGAAAATACTTCGATCACCATCACAGCCACTAAAGGGATAATGGCCAAGCAAATGATGCGCCCCATCCATAAATTCAGCACATCAATAAAAGCAGTAATGGGACGCTGCCAAGGCGTCATGTCCTCTGGTGTTTGTCCCGGTTTTTCGGCGCGACGCTCTGCGATTAATTCATCGGTGATTTCGAGTTCGCCAATGTCTGTTACTTGTGTCGCCATGTCGGCTTCCTCATATTATTGTCAGCAATTATTACGCCTTGTCTTCAGAAAGACTGGCCTAAAGTTACTGTAACTAGCTGTTACAAAGTGAAAAATCTATCATAGGTTTCTGTATGAAAAGTGCGAGAAGACTATGATAAACTTCTTACCATCGTATAAGTTTACAACCTTAATTATTGCGCTGCGATAAATTGACCTAGCACTCAGTACTAGGTCAATATCAAGTCAATGCAAACTATTACTTGATGCTATCAGCAAAGGCCTTACCTAAACTAGCATTAGATGCCTGTGCACCAGCCCAGAAAGGCACTGCGATTGCAGCGAAATCTTTTTGCGACTGCCAAACTTCTGCAAAGAATTCATTCTCATCAGAAGATTTTTGAAGCAGCGCGTTTGCCGCATTCATATACGCAGGGAAATAATCTGCTGGCGTATCATGTAATTGCACACCATGATTCTCGGTTAAGTCTTTCAAAGCCTTACCGTTCTCATAGATACGGTAAGAAATAGATTTTGACAAAGATGCATTAGCAGCTACTTCTATAGCTTTCTTTTGCATAGTGGTTAGAGAGTCATAAACATCGCCGTTTAAGTACATGTCCGCATTTACGACCACTTGGTGAAGACCTTGTAGGTAATAATGCTTTAATACTTTTTGGAAACCAAACACACTATCAGGTTTTGGACAACACCATTCGGCGGAGTCAATTGTGCCTTTTTCAAGTGCGGGTAGGATGTCACCACCGCCCATAGCAACAGAGGCCACGCCAATGTCTTTGTAAGCTTGACCTACCATGCCTGGAGGAGCGCGGAAACGGAGCTTACGAAAGTCATCCATGGACTCAATAGGCTCAGGGAACCATCCCAAAGCTTCTGGGCCAACAGGCTGCAACATAAAGCCTTTAACGTTAACGCCCATTTCGCCCCAAAGACGATCATAAAGTTCTTTACCACCACCGTATTGGAACCAAGAAAGGAACGCAATATTATCAAGGCCTACACCTGCACCTGCGATAGGAGCACCAAATAGGTTAGCGGCAGGATGTTTACCACCCCAATAATGAGTCCACGCAAAACCACCGTCTAGCAAACCAGCATCAATAGCATCGATAATGTCAGTGTTACCAACAACCGACCCCCCTGGCAATATTTCAATATTGACAGAACCGTCGGTCAATTCACGCACATCCTTAGCAAATTCATTCAACATGTGCACTTCATCAGATTTAGTGCCAAGCACTGACTGAACACGAAGAGTAACATCTTTAGCATAAACTGCAGTGGTGCTCATAATCAGCGCACCAGCTATAGCAGCCAACTTCATTTTGTTTAAAACGGACATAATTGCCCTCCATTATTATTGTAATGCCTTCAGTCGGCTGCTGCTAATTTGTATGGAAGGCGTCACACAAAGCCCCATAATTGGGAGCAACAGTAAAATTATTTAAATAAAACTCATTACTAAGCTAAAAATAGGTAACTAGATCCAACCATCCGTCGTACAACATCTTTGTTGTTAAATACACTAAAAACACCAAGCCCACATAAGCAATGGCTGGGAATTTCAACATCACACGCATGATTAAGGAAGCAAAAAAGGCCATCAATACAATCGCTAATACCAAACCAATCACTAACAACTGGGTGTTATCTCGAGCAATGGCCGCTACGGCCAACACATTATCTAAGGACATGGAGATGTCTGCTATAGCAATGGTCACCAGGGCGCTTCCCATGGTGACCTTACCTTTAGCCGGGCTAGTATCATCCGCTGGGGGTGCTGCAAAGTCTTTGATGTCACCATAGAAACGCCAGCACACCCAAGCTAACAAGACACCACCTAGCAACAAAATCCCTGGCACCCCAATAATAGTGCTGGCCACTACGGCAAACAAAATACGGAATAAGGCGGCCAATGCCATGCCAGCAAGAATTACCTTACGTCGTTGATGAGCAGCCAAACCTGCAGCTGCCATACCTATCACTAAGGCGTTGTCGCCAGACAAAATTAGATCAGCAAATACAATCTGACCAATATCTAACCAATTAAACATTAGCTATCTCCTGCAAAATCATAGCGGCGGCTTTTTCACCAATCATAATCACTGGCGCATTGGTATTGCCCGAAGTAATGATGGGCATGATAGACGCGTCAGCTACGCGTAAACCTTCAATCCCATGCACCTTAAGTTGAGCATTCACTACCGCCATATCATCGTGTCCCATTTTGCAGGTGCCAGTGGGATGGTAGATGGTGCTTGCAGTGTCTCTGGCCCAGTTAAGAATATCGGCATCTACTGAGGCTCCAACACTAATACCTGGGCTATATTCTTCTGTTATTAATGACTTTAAGGGCTCTTGCTGAGCAATAAGCTGGGTGATTTTTATACCCGCAAGAAGGGTCTGTTGGTCCAACTCGGTGGCCAGGTAGTTGGGGTGAATATCGGGGTGATCTGCAAAACGATTAGACACTAAGCTTAAGTGGCCTGTACTTTCAGGGCGCATTTGCAATACTGATGCGGTAAATGCATTAAACTTATGCGGGCCTTCGGCAGGTGAGTCTGCACTAAAAGGCTGTATATGGAATTGGATGTCAGGCCGGTCTGGGCTTAAATGTGTTTTAACAAAACCTGTGCCCAAACTGGCTGCCATAGTCATTGGTCCAGTGCGCTTTAATAGGTATTCTAGGCCAATTAGCCCCTGCTTAAACCAACTATTTATTTCAGTGTTAATAGTGCTAGAGGCACATTTAAATACCGGTCTAGCTTGTAAATGGTCTTGTAAATTTTGCCCCACACCTGGTAATTCTTTTACCATTTTTATCTTGTGAGGGGTTAACTGCTCTGCAGCACCAATGCCAGACACCATAAGTAATTGTGGTGACCCTATAGCACCAGCGCTCAAGATAACTTCTTTATTAGCTTTTAAATCGCCACTGGCTAATCGCACTCCAGTAACACGGTTGCCTTCAAATAAAAGTTTTTCCACGCAAGAACCTGTGAGTATAGTAAGGTTGGCGCGGCTGCGGGCAGGATTAAGATAGGCAACAGCTGTACTGCAGCGCCGCCCTTTTTTAGCAGTGAGTTGAAACAAGCCCACACCTTCTTGATCTTCGCCGTTGTAGTCCTTGTTAGCGGGATAACCAAAATTTTGGGCAGCTTCTAACCAAGCATCAACAACAGGTCGGCTTAAGCGTGTTTCGGATACCGTTAACTGCCCCCCTTGACCACGCAAGTCATTGGCCGCGCCCTGCCAGTCTTCAGAACGTTTAAAGTAGGGTAACACTTGGTCCCATTGCCACCCTTCGTTACCTAAGTTAGCCCAGTCGTCGAAGTCTTGCGCTTGGCCACGAACATACAAAAGCCCATTAATAGAGCTACTGCCACCCAGCACTTTGCCTCTAGGCCAAGGAATAGAACGCCCATTAAGCCCAGCACAGGGTTTAGATTTGTAACACCAATCTGTCAGTGGATTGCCCATGGTCTTGAAGTAACCAACGGGCACATGAATCCATGGATACCAATCGCGCCCACCGGCTTCTAGAAGCGCCACCTGATAGCGGCCACATTCAGACAAACGATTGGCAAGAACACAACCTGCTGAACCGGCACCAACGACGATGTAATCGAACTGCTTTGACATGTACAAGCCTTGTTTTATTATAAAAAAGCAAATATTGAGACTTTTTTACTCATAATTTGCTAACATTATGCATAAAACCACATTGCAAGAAAGTTTTCAAGATTTTTTTATACAAACACAGTATTCTTGACCACCATTATTTTCATTGACTCAGGCTACGAAGGAACTCTCAAAGTCATGACCGAAACCACTCGTATCGCCACCAATATGCGCCTTTTTTATATTTTAGATGTGCTTGGCGAAAACCAACGACCCATGACGCCATCCGAAATTAATGCTGAATTAAACTGGCCCAAACAAACGGTTCACCGCTTATGCAAGTCTATGGTCGAGGAAGGCTTTCTAGTTTACGACGCGGCGGGAAAAAAACTCCTGCCTAGTACCAACCTACGTAGCATTGCTAGCGGAATAGTTGCCAGTGACTGGTGTAGCACAGCTATTCACCAAGTATTGGAAAGCCTCAGTACCAAAGTACAAGAAACTGTGAACTTTGTGGTACCTGAACAACCGGGTATGATTTATAAAGACCGTGTGCAAACCAACTGGGCCTTTCAAGTACATTTGCCCGTAGGCTCCCACGTACCCTTTTATTGCACAGCTAGCGGCAAAACCTATTTAGCAAGTCTGCCTGCCAAAGCTCGCGCTCTACTAGTAGAATCCCTTGATCTAAAACCGCTAACCAAAAATACTATTAGCCAAAAATCAGCTTTATTAGAAGAACTAAAAAAAGTCAAGAAACAAGGCTATGCTATTGATAAAGAAGAATTTTTTGAAGGAATGGTGGCTATTTCTGTACCCGTTCTGGATCCCAAAGGCAGATACCATGGAGCCCTTGCTTTTCATGGACCCACAATGCGCTTGGACGTCACAACTATTGTCCAACACTACGCCTGTTTACGCGACTCAGCCGACCAGCTAAGCCATATTCTATTTAACTAGGTGCCCAACCAAACTGGTAGGGTTAGCACAGTGCAATTGTGACATCACCTGCCCCAACTCTAGGCGTAATAGCTCAATAGCATGATCAGCACCAGCCTGACCATGAGCCGCAACACCATACAAAAACATGCGCCCAGCAAATACTGCCTTGGCACCTAAAGCCATATAACGAGCCACATCCACGCCAGATTCCACACCACTGTCTACCATCACTTCACATTGGTTGCCTACGGCCGCGACAATTTCCGGCAATACTTGTACTGGAGATTGGGCCGCATCTAACTGGCGACCTCCATGATTGGAGACGATAATAGCATCAGCCCCTAATGCCACTGCACGCTGGGCATCTGTAACACTTAGTACACCTTTAACAATCAGCTTTCCTGACCACTGCGCACGTATGCGTTGCAAGCTTGCTGCGTCCACGACATCGCGTAATTTCGTGCGGATAAATTCAGCAGCATCGTCCATGGACATGGTTTGTTGGTCCATATAGGGCGTTAAATTGGCAAACTGCGGCAACCCTTCGCGCAAGGTCGCTATGCTCCATAGTGGCCGCATAGTCGACTGTATTACACTAGAAAGCGTAATTTTTGGCGGTACGCTCAGGCCACTCTTGATAGCCTTTAAGCGCCGGCTCGGGGTCGGCACATCTAGCGTCACCACCAAATTTTCACAACCGCAAGCCTTAAGCCTAGCCAACAAATCGTCTTGAATCCCCAGGTCACTGGGAGAATAGAGCTGGAACCAAAAATTTTGTTGGGCATGCTTAGCCGCCTCTTCAAGTGCTAAGGTCGACACAGTACTTAACACAAAGGGAATATTTGCCGTTCTAGCAGCTTTGGCATGCATGACCGACGCTTGTGGCCACACCAAACCCGTTAACCCCAAAGGCGCTATACCATAAGGGGCACTATATTCACGCCCCAGTATATGCGTTGTTAAGTTTGGTGCCTGATAGGCCTCTAGATAATGAGGTTCTAAGCGAAGACTATCCAACATTTTGCGATTATGCTGGACAGCCACACCAGTATTACAGCCTTCTTCGATATAATCAAAAGCAAATTTAGGCACTCTCTTTTTAGCCCGACATTTTAAATCGGCCATCGATACGGACTGTGAGAGTGAATTCATCATACTGTTGCTCATTGTTAAATTTAACGTCCTTACCTAGGTGACGGCATTCATAAAACGCTGCTTAATAGCGACAGCTTTCAAGGGAATTTCAGCACCCACCTTATCATTGCCAGCTTCAATAAAGTAATGCATAAAACGCACTTTGCCTTGCAAACCTTTATGCAGCTCATCTACTTGATCGGTCATAGCCGTTGACTCAATAGCTGCTGATTGAGCAAAAGCCGTCAAGTTATAGCCTTTTGAACTTAATGTAGGCTGGTTACCCGTGGAGCCCCAGCTACCATTATCTAAACAAACCAACGTAAAGTTACTGGGGTTAAATGAGGCAATATCATACATTTGGTTAGGGTTAAAAAACATGGATCCATCACCGTCAATAACATACACATGGCGCTCTGGCTGCGCCATAGCCAAACCTAAACCCACAGCCACGGCAGAGCCTAAAGCACCTAACATATAAAAGTTGGTCTCCCGGTCTTTGGTGTTATAGAGTTCTTTAGATGGGAAGCCAATTTGCGACAAGACAATATCATGATCCTCCACTACATCCATAATTTGACCAATTGCGCCAAGGCGAGTGACACTAGGCTGGCCACTATAGGCAGGCGCTTCAGCTTGCACGGCATTAATACGTGGCGCCCCAAAATTATGATAATCAGCACTGTTCTGTTCCCACAATTCAGGAGACATAAGGAACACTTTGACTTTGTTATCCGCAAAGCAACTAGCTACTTCAGCATTGATATTATCAAGGTCTTCCATATTGGATAAGATTTGGTATTCCACATCAATGGCATTTAACAAGTCTTCTACCTTACTACCAAATATAATCTGCGCTTCAATCGGCTCTTGATAATAACCACGCCAAGACACAAAAATTGGCAAACCTACCTCATACAGCTTTTGCATGGTGTAAAGTTCGGTGATCAAGTTACCCAAACCTGTATTTTGAATCATCATAGCCGAACGTTTATGGCCCAAGCTACGCCCAAAACATAAACCTAAACCACCAGATTCTTTAGTTATATCCAATACCGTCATTTCAGCTGGCTTGTGGCTCATCAGCGCATTCATTTTATTACACGGCAGATAGGTAACAGCATCCACATCATTGGTTTGTAAGGCAGACCATATACGCTGGCTATTATTCATAAGCTATCTCTCAATATTTATTAAATTAAATGATCCGGTTGTAGCACAATTTTTGCTGCCGCAACTCGACCATGATGTAAATCGGAAAAGGCCTTAGCTCCTTCGCTTAAAGGCCGCTGTTCAACCCACTGCAATGAGCCCAATTGGCCATGGGCTAACATTGTTAGGGCGGCACTCATATCCGCAGGGGTATAGCAGTAATTGCCTAGCACGCTCACCTCCTGCAAAGTGATTTTGCGCATATCCAAACCATCGTCGTTATTTTGTAAACCAACGTGAGAAATAATGCCACCAGGCGCTACCTGCTCACTAGCCATGGCACGAGTTACACCAGCGCCAACACAGTCCAACACCACGTCATACTGACCAGCATGGGGTGCTATTTGACTCATAGGATCAAAACTTTGCGCCACCTGCTCTCGATCTACCGTAGCCCGACGTAAGTCATTGGTTTCGGCCAAATCAATGCTACGACAACCCTTCGCTGCCAAGACTAAAGCAGTTAACAAGCCAATTGCCCCGCCACCAATAACGAGGCAGCGTTGTTCAGATATGGGTCTATAGCTCACCCGCTCCACCAAACTCACAGCATGAAGGGCGGTGGCGGTAGGTTCCGTCAGGGATGCCGTAACCGCATCGACAGCCGCCGGGACTGATAGCAGGCTGGTTTGCTTCATCACTAGATAATCAGCATAGGCGCCAGCCAAATACATTCCGATAAGCTCTCGCTTGGTACATAAATTACTGCGACCAGCAAGGCAGTGCTGGCAATAGCCGCAACTCATGAGTGGATTAACCACCACGCGTTGACCATCTAGCTCCCCTCCCGTTACCGTACCGCAAACCTCGTGGCCTAAAATTAGCGGCGGTACTCGACGCTCATCATGGCCATGATAGGCATGCATGTCAGAACCACATATTGCCGTGGCTTCCACTTGCAACAGCACCTGCCCAGCACCTGCAACGGGTGTTGGCTCATCGCGATAAACCACCTCTTGAGTGGCTGTGTAAACTAAGGCTTTCATAAATACCTCTCCCGCACTTTATAAGGCCGTAAAGCCGCCATCAACAGCAATCACTTGTCCGGTAATATAAGCAGATGCTTCACTAGCTAGAAATACACAAATGCCATCCAAATCAGCCAACTTGCCGTTACGGCCAATGGCAGTTTTTTGCGCCAACTGATGTGCTGTATCACCATCTTCAAACACGGGCTGGGTTAATTCCGTTGGAAAAAATCCTGGCGCGATAGCATTGCAATTCACCCCTTGAGCCGACCAAGCTTGCGCCATGGCACGAGTTAACTGGCTTATAGCACCTTTAGAAGCACCGTAGGCAATACCATTAGCAAAGGCTCTGCTCGACTGCAAAGAAGCGACATTAATGATGCGCCCCCAGCCTCTTTTTTGCATACCAGGAACTAACAATTGTGCCAACATAAAGGGGGCTTTCACATTCAAGGTTTGGGTTATATCCCAGCTTTGGCTAGTCACATCTTCTGCCGCTTGGCGCAAATTCACACCTGCAGTGTTGCAAATAATATCCACCTGGCCATAACAGGTTTCGGCAAAATCAGCCACTAGTTGCCAACTGGACTGCTCATTTAAGTCAGCAACAAAAAATGTGGCTTCAATACCACTTTGTTGCAGTGACTCCACTAATGCTTGCAGTGCTTCCATACGCCTTGCTACTAACACAAGCCTTGCACCCGCGGCACCTAGAGCATGAGCTTGTTGAGCACCAATACCCGATGAAGCGCCAGTGATTAGCGCCACCTTACCGGCAAGGCTAAACATCGATTCTTGTAACATCTTAGGAGCGACCTAAATCAAACTGCTCGTTAGGGAAGTATTTATGCAAACGATCATCACCGGCACGAGCATGACCTTCCATACCTTCTAAACGTGAGATACGTGCCGCAGCCGCACCTACTTCTCGGTTGGCTTCTTGAGTCATACGCTGAGTGGTCACGGTTTTAATAAACTTACCCACGGATAAACCGCCCGTATAACGCGCCGCACCTTTGGTCGGCAAGATGTGGTTGGTGCCAGAGCACTTATCTCCATATGTTACCGTCGTTTCTTCGCCAACAAACAAAGACCCATAGTTAGTCAGGTTCTCTACCCACCAATCTAGATCTTCACAATGGATTTCTAAATGCTCGGCGGCGTATTCATCGCTCACTTGCACCGCTTCTTCACGGGTGTCACAGACAACCACCTCAGCATAATCTGCCCAAGCAGAACGTGCTGCCGAGCGTGATGGTTCAGGCATATCTTCAATAAGGCCTGGTACTAATTCAATGGCTTTACGTGCTACCTCTGCATCCAGGCTGATCAACCACATGGGGGAATCTGGACCATGTTCGCCTTGACCAACTAAGTCACCAGCAACGATACGCGGATCGGCACTTGAGTCTGCAATTACTGCAATTTCCGTAGGTCCGGCAAACATATCGATACCCACACGTCCGTATAACATACGTTTTGCTTCGGCCACAAAGCGATTGCCAGGGCCAGCAAGAATGTCGGCTTTTTTTCCGGTAAACAAACCAAATGCCATGGCAGCAATAGCCTGCACACCACCTAAGGCTAAAATTGTATCAGCGCCACTATAGTCCGCCGTGTACAAGATTGCATCATTCACCCCAGCACCGGGCTTAGGCGGTGAGCAAGCAATAACGTGATTAACACCGGCGGCTTTCGCCGTAGCCACAGACATAATGGCCGAGGCAACATGAGAATAACGACCACCAGGCACATAACAACCTGCAGTTTGCATAGCAATTTGGCGCTGGCCAGCCCACAAACCAGGTGACAACTCCACTTCAAAATCAATTAACGCATTACGCTGGTGCTGGGCAAATTTACTGACTCGCTCGTGAGCAAAGCGAATATCGTCTTTTACTCGTTGCGTTAAACGTGAACTTGCCGCCTCGATTTCGTCACGTGTCACCACAATGTTGCCGGTAAACTGATCTAACTGCTGGGCATATTCTGCACAACGTTGTTCACCACCTTGTTCAATGTTTGCCAACATCTCCGATACAATCAAGCGTGTGTTGTCTTCGCCTGTGGCAGGCGATTTGTCTGCACGCTTCATATAAGTAATAGTCATTGCCTTGCACCTGTTGTCTTAATAGTTAAACGCGCATTTTTGTATGCGCTTACATTTTTAATACTAAAACAATAATTCAACATGCACAAGACAGTTTTGAAAAAAATGTATGCGCATACACTATTATTTTGTTACAATCGGCACCAAGCTATAGAACAAACATAAACAACCGTATTAATAACCGAACCGACCACACTCTTTTTATCGTTATTATATGACTAAAGCAGCAACTCAAAGTGACGTAGCCAAGGCGGCAAAAGTATCTACGGCAACTGTATCCCGTGTACTTAACCAACCTGACAGCGTAAAACCTGCGGTTCGCAAACGCGTACAACAAGTAATGAGAGAGCTAAACTATGTTGCCGATGCCGCTGCGAGAGCTTTGGCTAGTAAACGCTCGCAATGTATCGGTGCAGTAATACCCACCATTGCTCACTCCATATTTGCCGAGGGCCTAGACGCCTTTGAAGCCACCTTAAACCAAGCCAATTATGGCTTGATGCTCACCAATTCAGGCTATGACGAAGACCAAGAGTGGGCCCAGATACGCACTTTAATCGAACGGGGTGTAGACGCTATTATGCTGGTCGGCTACAACCACAAACCGCAGGTTTATGAGTTACTTCAACAGCGCAACATACCCTATGTGTTAACCTGGGCTTTTCGTCAACATAGCCATCACCCCTGTGTTGGTTTTGATAACTTTATCAGCGCCCAACACATTCCTGAGCATTTATTGAAGCTAGGCCACCGTCGGTTTGGACTTATCACTGGCCTTCCGCAACACAACGATCGCGTGATAGACCGCTTGCAAGGCGTTCAACTTGCACTTGCAAGCCACGGTATTGAACTGGCAGACAATGCCATTGTGCAATGCAGTTACGATATGAGTGCTGGACGCAGAGCGTGCCATGACCTAATGAGTTTGGAACCACCACCCACAGCCATCATGTGCAGTAATGATGTATTGGCCATTGGTGCCTTACTCGAGTGCCAAGCCAACGGTATTGCTGTGCCTCAGACCGTGTCTATTGCAGGCTTTGACGATCTGGCGATTAGCCAAAACTTTACCCCCAGCCTAACCACTATGCATGTTCCTGCTAAGCTGATGGGGAAAAAGGCGGCACAGTATTTAGTGGCGTCGCTAGCAGGCGAACAGACTCCCCAACACACGCTGGTTGATGTCTCACTGGTTGAGAGAAATTCGTGTGCTGCCCCACCATTGCGATAACCTGACGTCCCCACTCCATGACATCCACGGCATTCCGGCATTCCTTTTATCCTGAACAAAAAAATCCCGCTAAGCAAAACCTAGCGGGATTTTTTAATCAGCGGTTAGCTTAGAACAAGCCAACGATGTCGCCGTTTTCGTTGATATCGATGACTTCAGCAGCAGGCTTCTTAGGAAGACCAGGCATGGTCATAACGTCACCAGCAAGCACTACGATGAAACCAGCACCGGCAGACAAACGCACTTCACGAAGTGGAATATCAAAACCAGTTGGACGACCCTTAAGCGCAGGATCAGTAGAGAAAGAGTACTGAGTCTTAGCCATACAGATTGGCAAGTTGCCGTAGCCCGCTTCTTCTAAAGCAGTAAAACGGTCACGTAGCTTCTGGTCGCCTTGAATGTCGTCAGCGCCGTAGATCTTCTGAGCTACAGTCTTAACTTTGTCCCAAAGAGGCATGTCATCTTCGTACAAGTAGTGGAAGTCGTTTTCGTGATTTTCTACCAATTCAACAACCGCTTCAGCTAGCTCAGTAGCGCCTTTGCCGCCGTCTGCCCAGTGGTTAGCTTCAATGACTTGAACGCCTAGGTAATCACACTTAGCTTGTACTTGCTTCACTTCTTCGTCAGTGTCGGTAACAAACTTGTTAACGGCAACAACTACTGGAAGACCAAACTGGTGGATGTTTTCGATGTGTTTTTTAAGGTTTTCAACACCTTTAGCAACCGCTTCTAGATTTTCGTTGTTAACGTCCTTAAGAGGAACGCCACCGTGTAGCTTAAGTGCACGGATAGTAGCAACGATTACAACAGCGTTTGGCGTGATGCCAGCCTTACGACATTTGATGTCTAGGAACTTCTCAGCACCCAAGTCTGCACCAAAACCAGCTTCAGTTACTGTGTACTCACTTAGCTTCATAGACAAACGAGTAGCAACGACTGAGTTACAACCGTGAGCGATGTTAGCGAATGGGCCACCGTGTACGAATGCTGGCGTGTGCTCAAGCGTCTGTACAAGGTTAGGGCTGAATGCGTCTTTCAACAATACAGTCATTGCGCCGTGAACCTTAAGGTCACGTGCAGTAACAGGCTTCTGGTCGTATGTGTAACCAACTACTGCGTCACCCAACTTCTCTTTCAATTCAGCAAGAGTATTAGCAAGGCAGAAGATCGCCATAACTTCAGAAGCTACAGTGATGTCGAATCCAGTTTCACGAGGAACACCGTGAGCTGGGCCGCCACGACCGATGGTTACGTTACGTAGGGCACGATCGTTCATGTCCATAACGCGCTTCCAAGCGATGCGACGTGGGTCTAGGTTCAATTCGTTACCTTGCTGAAGGTGGTTGTCGATTGCAGCAGATAACAAGTTGTGTGCAAGGCCAATGGCATGGAAGTCGCCAGTGAAGTGCAAGTTAATGTCTTCCATGGGTACTACCTGAGCGTAACCGCCGCCGGCTGCACCACCCTTAACACCAAAACATGGGCCAAGAGAAGGTTCACGCAAACATACAGATGCTTGCTTACCAATTTGATTCAAGGCATCGCCCAAACCGATGGTCGTCGTCGTCTTACCTTCGCCAGCAGGTGTTGGGTTAATGGCTGTCACTAGGATCAGTTTGCCATCTTTACGATCGGATACGCTTTTGATGAACTCAGGGCTGATTTTAGCCTTAATTTTGCCGTACATTTCTAAATCATCAACATTGATGTTTAGCTTTGTAGCAACTTCAGCGATAGGACGTTTCTCGGCAGCGCGAGCAATATCAATGTCGGACAAGTAAGTCTTAGCCATGATTTTACCTTGGTATTAAAATTGAGCTGGTTTAAGCATCAATTTGTGGTTATTTGACCCGTCTGCGAAGGTGCAAAACGAGTCACTTGAATATTGGTGGGAAATAATACTCTCCCGTAAATTAACTACATATCCAAAAGCGACCCATGACTATCCACCAGACCGAAACTTACGGGCAACACAGGAAACTCAAGTCAACCCCCTTTCCAAAAGGAAATTTAGCACCACAATGAGCACCAATTTGTAATTTTTTTTAACCCTGTTCACACACCATTGACAGGCGCGACCGTGTGCACAATCGACACTCTAACCTGCTGTAAAATATTCGTTATTACCTAAAAAAACATCGCTTTTCGTCAAGTCAGTTCCATTATTCTAGGGCATAGTAGCGTTTTTGATTGTTGGCCTGCAGCACCCTCTGGCCGCTGCTTTATACCCAAACCGCCTGATAGAGAATAGAGAATAGAGATCATGGATTTTAGCCTTACCGACGAACAACAAATGATCATCGCCACCTTAAAGGCGTTTGTAGAGCAAGAGTTGTACCCCCACGAAGCTGAAGTGGAAAAAACCAACACCATCCGCCCAGAAATCTATGCAGACATTAAACAAAAAGCCATTGAGCTGGGCCTCTACGCGGCCAACATGCCAGAACAACACGGTGGCGCTGGTCTAGATAGCCTCACTTTGTGTTTAATGGAGCGCGAACTAGGCCGCGCCAACTTTGGTTTACAGTACATTGTGGGTCGACCCAGCAACATTCTACTGGCGTGTAAGGGTAAACAAATTGAAAACTACTTGCATGCCAGTATTCGCGGCGACAAGGTAGATTGTTTAGCCTTGACCGAACCCAATGCAGGTTCCGACGTACGCTCTATGCAGTGCCGCGCCGAGCGCGATGGTGATGACTTCATAATCAACGGTACCAAGCACTTTATTAGCCATGCAGACGTCGCGGATTTTGTCATTCTATTCGCCGCCAGCGGCGTGGAACAAACAGTTCGTGGCCCAAAGAAAAAAATCACCAGCTTTCTGGTCGACATGGGCACCCCCGGATTCACCGTAGAACCGGGCTACAACAGTGTATCCCACCGCGGATACCACAACAGCATCCTTAACTTTGACAACTGTAGAGTACACAAATCCCAAGTTTTAGGCGTAGAAGACCATGGTTTTGATGTGGCTAACGAATGGCTCGGCGCAACCCGCTTATCTGTTGCCGCCATGTGCTTAGGGCGCGCCGAACGGGCCTTAGAAATAGCCACCGAGTGGGCCTCCACCCGCAAACAATTTGGCCAAAGCGTGGGGAAGTTTCAAGGGGTGTCGTTTAAGCTCGCCGACATGGCCACCGAATTAAAAGCTGCGGAACTACTCACCATGTACGCCGCTTGGAAAGACTCCAGAGGTGAAATGACCGACGCCGACGCTGCAATGGCTAAACTAAAAGCCACAGAAATGCTGGCCATGGTGTCGGATGAGGCCATACAAATTTTAGGCGGCATGGGCTTAATGGACGAATTGCCATTAGAGCGCATCTGGCGTGACCACCGCGTAGAACGTATTTGGGATGGCACCAGCGAAATCCAACGCCATATTATTTCTCGATCTATGTTACGGCCGCTAGAAGGGTAAGTTGGCAATGATCAACAAACAACGATTACGACGCCTCCTAGCGCCTCAATCCATCGCCGTATTTGGCAGCCGTGGCGCCGACTTCGCCATTCGCGAAAGTCAGGCCATGGGGTTTACTGGCCCCATATGGTCGGTACACCCTAAACGTAGCGCGCTGGAAGGCATTAGCTGCCTAAAAACCGCCCAAGATCTACCTCAAGCACCCGATGCAGCTTACGTTGCCGTTAATGCCGAAAGCGCCATTGAAACCGTGGCTGCGCTCAACAAAATGGGCGCCGGTGGGGCGTTACTTTACGCCTCTGGGTTCAGTGAATTAGGACCCATAGGTATCGATAGACAGACACGCTTACTGGCTGCGGCTGGCGATATGCCTATCATCGGACCCAACTGTTATGGCGTGATCAACGCCTTGGACAAAGCCGTGTTATGGCCCGACCAACATGGCTGCCAACCCGTAGACAAAGGTGTGGGCATCATCACCCAAAGTGGCAACATTGGCCTCAACATGACCATGCAACAGGTGGGCTTACCTATTGCCTATATGTTTACCATGGGTAATCAAGCCCAAGTGGATATCGCAACGGTGATGGACGCCATGCTGGATGACCCTCGTGTCACCGCTATCGGACTGCACATTGAGGGCATCAACAACTTGGCGGCGTTTGATCAAGCGGCCCGTCGTGCCCTAAAATTAAACATCCCCATTGTGGCTATTAAAACCGGGCGTACCGCCGCTGCAGCCAAAATCGCCCTCTCTCACACCAGTTCTCTCACGGGGGCAGACAGCTTATTTGATGCCTTATTCAAACGTTTGGGTATTGCTCGAGTGGACACCGTGCCGGAGTTTTTGGAATGCCTTAAACTGCTGTCTGTCATCGGCCATTTAAGCCATAAATACATTGCCTCCATGAGCTGTTCTGGCGGCGAAGCCGGCATGATGGCAGACTTAATAGACGGCCGCGAGATTGAATTTGGACCCCTAACACAAGCCCAAAAAGACACCACCCTAGCCACTTTCAAAAACGGCGAGCAAGTCGACAACCCGCTGGACTATCAAACTTACATTTGGGGCCATCGCGAGCAGTTGGCAGCCACCTATGGTGCCCATATGGCTGCCAACTTTAGCGCCACCGTGTTAATCCTAGACTGGCCCAACACGGCAACCGCTAATCCTTCAGAATGGGATGCCGCCATGCTGGCCTTAGCCGACGCCGCCCAAGCCGGTGGCCACAAGGCCATCGTGCTGGCATCCATGGCCGAGTGCATGCCTGCACACGCCATTAACACCTGTATTAAACACGGCATGGCCCCCATGATTGGTATGGACGAGTGTTTAACTGCCCTCAACCATGCATACCGCATTGGCCAGGCCTTTAAGGCCAATGTGCCACCTGCATTACACATTGGTATAGTACAAGCTGATGGCAGCGCACCCTTGTCGGAAGCGGACAGCAAGCAACGTTTAGCCCTACACGGCTTGCCCATTCCTAATGGCCACACAACCACTAACCTAGACCAAATCATACAGGTGGTAGCCAACTTGGGTTACCCCATTACCTTAAAAGCCGTGGGGACCGAGTTGGCCCATAAAACGGAATTAGGCGCGGTTAAGCTCAACTTAAAAAACTCAACACAGGTTGCTCAAGCAGCCACCGACTTATTTGCCCTTAGCGATACCGTGTTAGTGGAACAGATGGTGCAAGGTGTTGTTGCAGAACTCATCATAGGCATTAATTCGGACCCATTGTTCGGCCAATATTTAGTCTTAGGTGCCGGTGGCATTTTGGTAGAATTACTACAAGATGCACAAAGCTTACTGCTGCCGCTCGATAGAACACAAATCGAACAGGCTTTGTCCAGCCTCAAATGCGCCCCCATACTCGCGGGTTATCGTGGTAACAGTAGAGCGAATATTGAGGCTATTATTGATGCGGTTATGGCGGTACTCGATTACAGTCAACACGCCCCAGTTTACGAACTCGACATCAATCCGTTACTCGCCTTAGAGCAAGGCGCCGTGGCGGTTGATGCGTTGGTTCAACTCGGCCAACGAGGCTAAGCACGGCGTAGTTGTTGATGTCGATCTTGACTCGGGGCGATGTTAAAAAACTGCCGGTAGGCACGGGAAAAATGAGCTGCAGACCCAAACCCACTAGCTATGGCAATATCGACCACTTGCCGGTCTGTTTGTTGTAATAACGCTCGCGCTCGCTGTAACCGTTTGGCCCGATAATAACGCCCCGGTGGCTGTTGTAAATGACGACTAAACAGGCGCTCTAGTTCACGCTCTGACACACTCACAAGACTGGCGAGTTGCGGTATGCTTAGCGGCTCCTCTAAGTGGTTTTCCATAGCGGCAATAACGGTGAGCAACTTGCGATTATTGGTACCTAAGCGCAATGCACTGGTCATGCGTTGCGGTGCCTTGCCTTCTCGCATATGACTATAAATTAGTTCATCCGACACGGTTAATGACAATTCATGCCCATGCTGACACTGAATCAGATAGAGCATCATATCTAGGCCAGCTAAGCCACCAGAACAAGTAAAACGGCGGCCATCAATTTCATACAACTCGTCGACCACGTCCACACACCTAAATACTTCCTTAAAGGCCATCAGGTTTTCCCAATGGATGGTCGCCCGAGTGCCATTTAACAACCCACTTTTGGCTAATAAATAACTCCCTGTGTCTTGGCTTCCCAGCCACACGCCTCTGCGACTGTGTTGCTGTAACCAATGCTGCAAATTTTTGTTGTAGCCTTTTTCTGGCCTAAAACCGGCGCACAATACCAACATATCGAGCCTGAACTCGCGGCCTAAGGCGCAATCAGCAACCAGGCTCATGCCATTACTCGCCGCCACGGGGCCGCCAGCAGCACTAATCACTTGCCATTGGTATAAACGTTGACCCGATTGGCTATTGGCCTGACGCAAGGGATCGACTAAGGCGGAAAACCCGATCATAGAGAACTCGGGCACGAGATAGAAGGCAATGTTAATGGTCTTGCTAGGATTTTGAGGCGCAAACATGGTTACTTAACCCGCTGTCGTTTATGTGCAACAATAGTGCGATATTAATCATTCTTTGCACCACTTGCAACGACTAATCTATGGGCCTTAAGTAGCCACAATCATAGACACGGAAACCGTATGAATCACGCTTTAAATACCCTTAGCACACCGATTATAAAAGATTGGATTGACTATAATGGCCACCTAAACGACGCCTATTATTTAGTTATCTTTACACAGGCGACCGACACCCTACAGAACCACCTTGGTTTAACGCTGGAACACATCCAAGCCACGGGCGAAACGCTTTTTACGGTAGCTACCCATCTCGCTTACATACAAGAAATTGGTTTGGGGGAAGTGGTTACGGTAACCACGCAACTGTTAGAAACAGACAACAAACGCATGCGTATTTTTCACCGCATGTTTAACGCCCAACAAGAGTTATTGGCCACCGTAGAGATGCTGTTTTTGAGTTATAACTTAAAAGCCAAAAAGGTCAGTAATTTTGGCGACATGATGCAGGGAAGTTTGGCGCAGCTTGAACAACAACACGCTGACATGCCTTGGCCAGACAGTGCTGGCAAAGGCATCACGCTGAAGAGATCTTAACCTCTAACGGCGGCGTGAACGACGGCTGGTAGCGGCGCCGTCTGCGGCGCCACCCGCCACACTCAAGTCGCCGGCAAACTGTGCCTTACCGCCTTTAGACACTTCACCCAGAGCAGATTCGATTTGCTCCACTGTGGGTGCATCACCTTTGGTATGGCCATCCAGGGCTTTACGCATCGCCGCCACGTGTTCTGGCGACGTGCCACAACAGCCACCAATAATATTAGCGCCGGCATCCATGGCCATAGTGGCATATTGAGCCATAATTTCTGGTGTACCATTATAATGAATCGCACCATTGAGGTATTCCGGAATACCACAGTTGGCCTTCGCCACCAATATGGCTTTGTCACCACCAGGGGCATTACGCATATTACGAATCGCCATCACCAGCTCCGACGCGCCCACACCGCAGTTAGAACCACACGCATAAGCTGTGTGGTCTTCGTGGGCACAAGATTGCACCATGTCCGAGGGTGTCACACCCATCATTGAACGACCATTGGTATCAAAACTGTAGGTACAAATTACCGGTAAACCAGTAGTATTGGCGCCCTCTATTGCCGCTTCCGATTCTTGTGTTGAGGACATGGTCTCCACCCACAATACGTCAGCGCCACCTGCCTTTAAGGCCGCCGCTTGTTCGGTAAAGGCGGCTACGGCATCGGCATGACTTAAACTGCCCATAGGTTCTGGAATCTCGCCCGTCGGCCCAATAGAGCCAGCCACAATAACCAGCCGCCCTGCTTTGGCTGCCACTTGCTTACCAATTTTAACCCCCGCCACATTGAGCTCGTGAACCCGATCTTGGGCGTTGTGCAACTTCATACGGTAATGCGTGCCACCAAAGGTGTTGGTTAAAATAATGTCTGAACCGGCATCAACAAAACTCTGGTAGTTAGCGGCAATACGATCCGGATGGTCCACATTCCACAGCTCAGGCGCATCACCTGTTTCTAGGCCCATGGCAAATAAGTTAGTGCCGGTGGCACCGTCTGCTAATAATACGCCGCGTTTTTCTAAAAGATCCTGTAAAACATTGTTGCTCATGTGTGCTTCTCAAAAGATACCAATAATGTGGCTATGCTACCTTTGTCTGGGATTGTTAGCTAGGTTACCCTGCATGTTCCGATAGGCTGAGGTTGAGTTTTTCTCACATAAACATGAATTTTATTCATCTGAATAGACTCAAGTAAAGCCATCTCGCCGATAATTAAAAAAGTGGCGCTTAAACACAACAAGCAGTCGCCACTTAGTCAGCATACAAACCTCAACAACTGCAAAATTTGTCCCAGATTAAACCTGCCCCATTGTACTGAGGAGTATTTCCATGAGTGAAGCCCGCGGACGCCGCAAAAGCGGTGGTGGTCGTAGTGCACGTCAAGCATCACGTGCCGCAGACACTGTAACAGCACCGGCCTTTATTACTCGCCAACTAAATCCATTTGAAGTGTTGGATGAAGCTGGCCTAGAGCTAATAGAGCGCAATGCCGACATTATCTTAGCTGAAACTGGCATTGAATTTCGTGACGACCCAGAAGCGCTAGCAGTACTTAAGGCTGCGGGCGCCAGTGTCGATGGCGAGCGTGTACGTTTTCCTCACGGGATGTGTCGCCAGATCATCCAAGCCTCTGCACCTTCAACTTACACTCAACACGCACGCAACAGTGAGCGTAACTTAGACATCGGCGGCAAAAACACCATCTTTGCGCCAGGTTATGGCTGCCCATTTGTACGCGATTTAGACAACGGCCGTCGATACGCCACTATCAATGATTTCCAAAACTTCGTTAAGCTGGCTTACATGTCGCCTTACATGCACCACTCTGGTGGTACTGTATGTGAACCCGTAGACGTACCCGTAACCACTCGCCACCTAGACATGCTTTACAGCCACATTAAGTACAGCGACAAAGCCTTTATGGGGTCTGTGACTGCACCATCTCGAGCGCAAGATACCGTGAACATGGCAAAGATTGTATTTGGTGAAGAGTTTGTCAAAAACAATACCGTGACCACTAGCTTAATCAACGCTAACTCACCTATGACCTTTGACGACACCATGCTGGGTGCGGCCAAAATTTACGCCGAAAACAAGCAAGCTTGTGTAGTTACACCATTTATTCTTGCTGGTGCTATGTCGCCAGTAACCGTTGCCGGAACATTGGCACAGGTGTTGGCGGAAGTGTTAGCCGGCATTACCTTTATTCAGCTGTACCGCCCTGGCACGCCGTGTATCTTCGGCACCTTTGCTAGCTCCATCTCGATGCAGTCTGGCGCACCCACCTTCGGTACACCCGAGCCAGCGTTAGTACTTTACGGTGCTGCGCAATTGGCTCGTCGCTTAGGTGTGCCGTTCCGTAGTGGTGGTTCGTTACCGGGCTCCAAAATTGCCGACGCTCAGGCGGCTTACGAAAGTGCCAACACCCTCATGCCAACCATTATGGCTGGAGTTAACTTTGCCCTTCACTCTGCCGGTTGGTTAGAAGGTGGCCTGTCTATGGGTTATGAAAAGTTCGTTATGGACTGTGACCAACTGGGCATGGCGCATACCTTCTGCAAGGGTGTAGATTTATCTGAAAATGGCCAAGCCATGGACGCTATCCGTGAAGTTGGCCCAGGCAACCATTTCTTAGGCTGCACACACACACAGGCTAACTTCAAAGACGCCTTTTATATGTCTAATCTTGCTGACAACAACAGCTTTGAGCAGTGGGAAGAAGACGGCAGCCAAGACATTCAAGTGCGGGCTAACAAGTTGTGGAAGAAGATGCTCAACGACTACCAAGCCCCAGCTTTGGACCAGAGCATTGATGACGGCTTGAACGACTTTATGGCCAAGCGTAGAGAAGAACTAGCTGGCACTGGCGACTTCTAAAGTTTAACCACCTGTGCAATAGCCATTAAAGCCTCCGTTGTTATGCATCAGGAGGCTTTTTTATGTGCGCAGTTTTAGTGCTTAACTGCCACCCATACACGGTGCCGTAGGAGGCATCTTCGCTTGACGCGCCTGCCACTGATCAGGTGTGTAACAGTGTAGAGCTAAGGCATGAATCGGGTTGCTCATCAGTGCGCCCACTAAGGCGTACACCTGCTGGTGCCGCTTCACCAACCCTAAGCCTTCAAACTCCTGGGATACTAATACCAAATTGTAATGGCTATCGGTGGCCGAGCCACTGTGCTTGTGGCTGTCATTGTCAAGTTGGTGGTGTATTACTTTGAGTGGCAACAACACCGACTCCAGCAGTTTTTGTGCAGTGGTGTCCACAGCAATTCCTCAGTTTTGTGTAATACCGCATGGTAGCACGAAAGCCCCTCTCGACCTTGCTTAAGGGCCATAATAAATAACACCAAAAAAACCCATTCAAATTTTATATTTATTCATTTTTATTATATTTACCTTATCCCAGCTGAATTCGCCAGATTATAGGTTTAGGAAATAGAAATGAAATTATGTATGCGCCGCAGGCACCATGCCAAGTTTGGCATGAGCCTTTTATACGAAATATTGCTGAGCGCGTGGAGCCAAACCCCACCCACTACACCGCTCCAAAGTGCGCCTACAACACCGGCAAACATCAGTTTTGCCCTAAGTAAAGCCTATACCCTAGCCCAAACGGTGGCGCCCACTGCAGCCACTCCGATCAAGGCGTCTCTGTATGGGTTTCATCATATTCAAACTCAGCTACAGCCCCAAAACACACTTTTTTACACGGCTCAAAATAACGCCCTAGCGTTAGTAGAAACCTACTGGGAACTGGCCATAATTCACTATGCCTTACAGCGTGTATGGCTGGTTCAAAAACTGCTGATGCCGCCTGTAGCATCACAAGGCACAAGCAACACCGACGCCGTGTAGCCAGCTGGACACATTAAGCGCATTGGCAGGCACCGAGCGTCAGTTGTCACACCATCAAACACAAGTCGGTCGTCGGCTATCACAACTCACAGGCCTCGCGCAGACCCACTTTTCTTTACATCACTTACCTTTATCGCAACTGCACGTACAGCTGCCCAACCCTAGTCATCTGGACCTTGACCAATTTACAAAACGCTTACTCAAACAGAGTTACAGCGCTATTTACGCTAACTTAAGAAATAACTTCCCAAGCCTAAAAATACTGCAATACCGTCGATTATATGAAGACTCCATGCTGGGAAAATGCGTGTGGTCACAAATATCCAGCGCGCTACTGACTAAAGCCCACCAACGTGAACCCGCAACCGCATCGCCCACCCTGTCCAAAGAGACCCATTTGGCCCAGCTCAACTTGGCATTGGTTAATTACCATTACCAGTATCAAAAAATGCAGAGTTTAAAGGCGCAATACCAAACCTCAGAAAGTCATTTTCGGCTCAGCTGAAATAGGCAGCTCAATAACACAGTAAGCCCACAGTCCATGTATTCCCTTAGTGTTGAGGCCATGGCGATACACCTAATCTACCTGCAGTCGACACTCGACACAGTGCAAGCCTACGCCAAAATTTTGTCCAGTTCTCACCTTGCACTCGGTTCGTGGCAACAGCCGCTTGAGCAATTATCCTTGGCTCGCTCCAACCAGAACAAGTTATCTGACATTGTCGACTTGGCACCTGCCAGTAGCGAACAATCGGGCTCACTCAATAGCGATGACTTGGTAAGCATTATGTCCTACAACGACGCCCAAAACCACTCAGCCAATGACATAAATAACCTAGCACTAGAGGCCCATTATAAAAGGAGTGGAGAAGGCGCCATCATTAGCGCAGCCGTAGAGCCCTATTTATGGCAAATCAACATGGGTGCCAACACGGCCAAAACCAAGGCTCAAGCTTACGATTACGCGCCGATGCTAAACCATCAACTGTATAGCGAACACACCGTTGAGCAAACATCCAGCGGGGTGAAAACAAGTAGGATAAAGACCAAGGGCCTTGGGCATGATCGAGCGAGGCAACTATGCATAAAACTCAAAAGCGTGGGCCAACAGTGTTGGGTGATACAAAGCGAACTGTAATTAACCTTTTAACGATTTGAGGGCACCTTGGTAAAGCCACCACTGACTTTCATTGAGGGCATAAATGGGTTTGAGGCTCGGTAATTGAACATCGACTTTAATGCGACTCGTGCGGTTATCGAGAATATAGAATTGGCCATCTAAATGAACTGACAGCACTGCGTGATACTCGTCGATTTTGCTGTCTTTAGAAATAATCAACCGCATGTCTTGGGTTGCAAAACCGAGCTCACGTAGAGCAAAGTACTTAGCGATGCTGTAATCCTCGCAGTCGCCCTTACCATTAGCAAAAAAAATTCAGCCGGTGAAGCCTAATAGTCATTGGTGCCATACTGTCGTTTGTCGCTAGTGTAGCGCACTCGATTGACCAACTTGTTAACACTGTTTAATTGTTCCATCTGATTGGCACCTTTAAGCTTATACAGACGATCTAACACATCACTGGGTAAACAACCATTGGATTCACCGGCACAGGATGCCGCTTTAGTGGACCCATGACGATCCAGCATAGTGCGCCATTATTCAAACATCGTAGCTGGCGATTGGTGGGTCTGAGACACTTCACCTAAGGGTGCACTCATGGCACTGGTATAGGCCGAAAGGGTTAAACACATCAACAACATTAAATATTTCATGTCGCGTTTCCATGTAGATTTTGCTTAACGCCAATCTAGCACTGGGCTGCGTATTTATTGTTTAAGAGTTGTTGAGAAGAAATAGGCTTTACGTCTTTTTTTTGTAAGCTGGCCAAGCTTACCAATCAGTAAACCCTAATTATGTAACTCAACTGTAAATGGTGGCTAAAATAGGTTAATTATGTTGCACATACCTACAGCCACCGATAAAGGTTTAAGCTATTCAAATAAAGTGCTTTTTTACCCTTGACTCAGGGCCAATAGATCATTAATATTCGCGCCTCGCATTGAGTGATTCCTCGATAGCTCAGTTGGTAGAGCAGTAGACTGTTAATCTATTGGTCCCAGGTTCAAGTCCTGGTCGAGGAGCCAACCTCAACGCGAAACCCCGTGATTCCTCGATAGCTCAGTTGGTAGAGCAGTAGACTGTTAATCTATTGGTCCCAGGTTCAAGTCCTGGTCGAGGAGCCACTCTAAATTTAAAAAAGCCGCTTAATTGCGGCTTTTTTGTGCCTAAAGAAAGCCAGGCCTACTCCGACGTAACGAACAGCTAGCAACAGAGACTATTTGTATGTGGTTTAAAAATATCCGTATTTACCGTTTTACCAAACCTTTCACGTTAACCGCAGAGGAACTAGATCAAGCACTATCCGCCGCGCCTTTCGTACCCTGCGCTAGTCAAGACCAAAAACGTATAGGTTGGGTCTCCCCTATTACCGGCCATGTTGAACAAAGCGGTTTTGCTCACGCCAGCCAAAGCTACATTATGGTTTGCGCCAAACGCCAAGAAAAGGTTTTACCTGCAGCCGTTGTAAATGAGCTTTTAGCCGAAAAGGTTGGCACCATCGAAGATGCCGAAGCCCGCAAGGTTGGCCGAAAGCAGCGCTTACAGTTGAAAGACGAAGTAATGATGGACCTATTGCCTAGGGCTTTCACACGCTCTCAATTGCAATACGCTTACATTGACCCTGAGCAAGGTTATCTGATTGTCGATACTGCATCAGCCACGAGAGCTGAAGAGCTAATTAACACCTTGCGCGACACCTTAGGTACGATGGCTGTGGTACCACTATCCACCCTACAAGCGCCTGTTAATGCCATGACAAGCTGGGTCACCTCTACCTTAGCGCCTGAAAACACCGTGCTTGGTGAAGAGTGTGAACTGGCTGATGCCAAAGAAGCCGGCAGCGTTATTCGCTGTAAACAACAAGACTTGTCATCTACCGAAATTGCCAACCTGTTAGCGTCTGGCATGCTGGTCACCAAATTAGCTTTACATTGGATGGAAGGCATCAATTTCATGCTGGATGACCAACTATCCATCAAACGTTTACGCTTTGAGGACAAGGTGCACGAGAAAACCGACACTACAGAAGCACAGTCCGTAGTGGAACAATTTGATATCGAATTCTCTGTCATGACTATTGAACTAGAAGCCCTAATCAGTAATCTATTAAAGGCATTGGGAGGGGTAAATACAAAAACTGCATCGGTGGAAGAAATTGTTGCCAAGGCCAGCCGTGATGAGGCAAATAACACCAAGGTTGAAGAGGTTAGCTTCTAGGGACGGTACTAAATTGGCAGCCCGTGGCGTTTAACCTCTTTTAAAATCACATTAGTAAGCACGTTTTCCACGCAAGTCACCTTAAACAAAAAGCGATCCAGAAAATCGTTGTAGGCCTGTATATCCTCACACACCACTAGCATGCTGTAATCCTCACGCCCAGTGGTGGCATAACACTCCACCACCAAATCACAATTGGCCATGGACTGTTCAAACTTGGCGCCATTTTCTGGATCATGGCGCGATAAACTAACGTCGACCATGGCACGAAAATTCATACCCAGTTTAGCTTCATCAATCACCACACCATAACGACGAATGATGCCAGCCTCTTCCAAGGCCTTGACCCGACGCCAGCAAGCCGAAGGTGACATACCCACCTGTTCGGCCATTTCCACATTGCTACGCCTACAGTCTTGATACAAGAGTTCAATGAGCTGTCGATCCTGATTGCTAATATGCATATGGAATTATTACCCTAAAAATTACACAAATGTGGAAATAATACCCATATTATACGCATATTAATGCACAAATAAACAACATTTTCCAGCATATATGAATATCATTACCTAGAGCTATTAACCTCAATTACTGTTTGGAATTCAGCTATGTCTCAGGCAAACTCAAAAAGCTATATCTATCAATCCATCGCTCAATCGATGGTAGACCACGACATAGACACCATGTTTGGCCTAATGGGTGATGCCAACCTGTTTATGGTGGATCATTTCGTACGCCACTGCGGCGGTACCTTTATTCCTGCAGCCATTGAAGGTAGTTCTGTATTAATGGCTTTAGCCTACGCTAAGGTGTCGGGCAAAGTCGGTATAGCCACCGTGACCCATGGCCCGGCGCTGACCAATTGCACCACAGCACTCGTAGAAGGGGTTAGAGCGCGTATGCCTATGGTGTTGCTGGCAGGTGATACACCCGCAGCTAATCCGCAAAACTTGCAGAACATCGACCAAAGAGAACTCATCAAAACCACCGGTGCCGGCTTTACCCAACTGCGCGCGCCTGAAACTGTCACCCAAGATATCGCCCAGGCTATTTACCGCACACAAACAGAAAATCGCCCCATCGTGGTCAACATGCCCGCCGATTTCATGTGGCAAGAGTTAGCTCACAAAAGTGTTAAATTACCGGTATTTAATACCCCAAATTTGGTGCCCAAAGGCGATGATTTCGACAACGCCATTGGTATGATCGCCTCGGCTAAACGCCCAGTAATTCTCGCCGGTAGTGGTGCTATAAATGCCAAAGACAACCTAGTACAACTGGCCGATCGCCTAGAGGCCCCGTTAGCCACAACCTTGAAAGCCAAAGGTTTATTTAGCGATCAACCCTATAATATGGACATTTTTGGCACCTTAAGCACTAATGCGGCCTACGACTTAATCGCCAAGTCAGATTGTATTATTTGTTTTGGCACCAGCCTACATCACTTCACCACCGACAAAGGCAAACTGGTTGATGGCAAACGTGTAATCCAAATTAATAACGAACCCACCGAAATCGGCAAAAATCATCACCCAACAGTGGGTCTCACAGCCGATGCTCGCCTGACGGCAGAGAACATCATTTATTGGTTAAACGAAGCTGAAGTGCCTGCTAGTGGATTTACCTTGGATCTTGAACCATTTAGCTTGCATCGCCATGCTCCCGCTAAAAGACAAATGGCCTCCGCTAGCCATGTAGACTATATCTACGCCTTAGAACGACTGGAGGAGAGCTTACCCAAGCAACGCATCCTTACCAGTGACGGAGGGCGTTTTATGACTGAAGTGTGGTGTAGAGTGTCTGTGCCATGCCCACGCTATTTTCTAAATACCGCTCACTTTGGGTCTATTGGTTTGGGCCTCCAAGAAGCCATTGGCGCCAGCTTTGCCAATACTGATTTACCCGTAGTGATGTTCACCGGTGATGGTGGCTTTATGATGGGCGGCATCAACGAGTTTAATACCGCCGTGCGTATGAACAGTGACCTGATTGTTATTGTTGCCAATGACTCGGCCTACGGTGCCGAACATATTCAATTCATCGATCGTCAAATGGACCCAAGCCTTGCTATGTTCTCCTGGCCCTCTTTTGCCGAAGTGGCTACGACCCTTGGCGGTGAAGGTATCGAGGTGGCTTCTGTAGATGACCTTGAAATAGCCATGACGGCCATCCAAAAACGATCCAAACCATTGCTCATTGAACTAAAGCTAGACCCCAATGACGTGCCAAGAATGCGTTTGTAGATTCGTTACCTGTGTTAACTCAAATCAAACCACCAAACCCGCGCTGTAACCAGAAGACCAAGCCCACTGAAAATTGTAGCCGCCAAGGTGACCGGTGACGTCCAATACTTCGCCAATAAAAAACAATCCTGGTTGTTGTTTGGCTTCCATGGTTTTGGAGCTGATGCCGTCGGTATCCACTCCGCCTAAAGTCACTTCTGCTGTACGGTAGCCTTCGGTAGCAGAAGGCTTGATGCGCCAATGACTGATTTGTTGGGCGATGAACACAAGTTTCTTATCACTAAAGTCACTCAGTGGTGCTGTGGCTAGCTCTGGCCACCATAGGTTTTGTATTTCACTAACCAAAGACTTAGCCATCTTTTGGCTAAGTAGGGTTTTTAACAAGCTTTTGCCTTGTTGCTGCTTGGCATTGAGTAACCACTGGGCCACATCATCGTCGGGCAAAAGGTTAATGATGACTTCGTCTCCTGGTGACCAGTAGTTCGAAATTTGCAAAATAACAGGGCCACTCAGGCCGCGGTGGGTAAACAGCAAGTTCTCTTTAAAACTCTGTTGCTTGCAGGTCACGCCTACTTCTAAGGCTAAGCCAGACAAACGCTCACAGATTGACTTGAGATTACCGCTAAACATAAATGGTACCAACCCGGCCTTTCGCTCAACCAGCGCTACATCAAACTGCTGAGCAATGTCATAACCAATACCACTGCCTCCTAGCGTGGGAATAGACAAGGCCCCCGTGGCCACCACTAGCGTTTCACACACCAAACTAAGGGGTTGGTTGTTTTGGCTAAAACTAAGCTGATAACGGCTTGCCGTGGCCTGTACAGCCTTTACTTCATCAAGTTGGCAGCGTGTTTTTATTTCCACACCCACTTGTTCACATTCGTGCAGCAGCATATTCAAGATATCTTTGGCTGAATGCTGGCAAAATAGCTGCCCGTGCTTACGCTCTTCAAATTCAATACCATGTTGCTCGACCATGGCAATGAAGTCCCATTGGCTATATCGAGTTAGTGCGGCTTTACAGAAGTGAGGGTTAGCAGAAATAAAGTGATCAGGCTCAACATAATAGTTGATGAAATTACAGCGTCCCCCGCCCGACATCAAAATCTTTTTACCTACTTTATTGGATTTCTCTAGCACCAGCACTTTTCTGCCACGGCGCGCAGCCGTAAAGGCGCATAGCAATCCAGAGGCACCTGCGCCGAGAATAATCACATCGTAATGGTTGGAGGCGTGTTTCACTATGTTGATATCAGTATAAATAAGGGGGCCGTGATTTTAGCTGTTTCTGGCGTGCAGGGATACGCCTTTGATTTTAGGCGGTCGACCACGTATGGTAGAGTTTCATTCATAATCTACCGAGATTCCATGCCTAACACCCAACCAGACACTTCTGCCCTTTTTCTAAGTACTCGTATTATCAACGCCCGTGAGGCCAGCGGCTTTTCCCAAGCCCAACTAGCCCTTCGAATGGGCATTAAAAAAAGCACTGTTTCTAACTGGGAGTCTAGCCGCACTAGCCCCCGCGCCAACAAACTCATAGAACTTTCTGGCATCCTAAACGTACCCGTTTTGTGGTTAATCGCTGGCGCCGAATCGCCCGCCGAAGTGACCGTACCCGAGCTAAGTGAAACCTTAATGCTCGAACAAAAACTGGATAAAGCCGACCTTCTTGTGAACGAACTATCAGCCATCATTTCAGACCTTCGTGGCCATACACGTCGGGTCCAGCGGGATATTGACGAGAGCCATTAAAGGCCGGTTCAGCCAAGCCTAGCCAATTCTAGATGACCATGGTTAGTTACAATAACCTATGGCCACGCAGGTGCCTCCATGCCCGTAGCTCAGCTGCCCTGCACTATTGATACTAGGTGTGAGTACAAAAGTGTAGCCCCCCGCCGCTGCGGTAGCGGTGCCGGTAATAACACCCGTTGTGGCAGCCACAGTAAGACTTTGGGTATTATCGCTGGCCGGGGGAGCCGGGTACGCCAATTCAGTAAAGGTGTCGCAAGCCGCTAGGTTCTCGCCTGCTTGCAACAAACAGGCCGACTGAGCTATACGCACCCCATGGCTTTGCTGCACCACTTCCATAAAACGAGTTTTTTGCAAATAACTTTGGTAGGTAGGTACCGCAAAAGCAGCTAATATGCCGATCAAGGCCACTACTAACAATAATTCAAGTAATGAAAAGCCTTGAATGTACCAATAGCAAAGGGATTGATTGTCCTTAGAATCCAACATGTCACGCTCCTGTGAAAAATTTTTGTGTCCTAAATTGTAGGCCAATTATATAAAACTGCCCGATCCCTGTATTAATCCTGTTGATCAGCAGAACCCAGCAAGGCGCTAGAAAAGTCATTTTCCAGCTCGTCTCCGGCAATGGCGTAATCACCACTGGCCCATGCACCTAGGTCAATTTGTTTGCAACGTTCGCTGCAAAATGGTCGATCTGGATTTTCGGGGTTCCAAGTCAAGGTTTTTTGGCACTGTGGGCAAGGGTATTGGCTCATGTAGAGGTTTCCGTAAGCTGGCAAAGGTGTTGATGTAATTGCGCCACTTGCTGCTTCAAGTGACTCAAGTCCTGCTGATTGTCTAACACCCAGTGGGCACGGTCTAGACGTTGTTGGCGTTGCATTTGGCTGGCCATGATCGCTCGTATTTGTTGGGTAGAATTATGATCCCTAAGACTGGCACGCTGTAGTTGCTGGGCTTCGCTCGCATCCACCACCACAATAAAATCAACTTTGGTATGTTGTTGGGTTTCCAGCAACAAGGGTGATTCCAGTACGGCATACGGCCCACAGGCAACCGCTAATTGGGTATCAATAGAGGCCCCTATAAGAGGGTGCAACAACGCTTCTAACCAGTCTTTTTGGGCTTTATTAGAAAATATATTTTGGCGTAATGCGGCGCGATCTAAGTTGCCATCTGGCAACAACACTTGCTCGCCAAAGTGGGTCGCTATGGTGGCCAGCGCTGGGCTACCAGCCACTACCACTTCGCGAGCCACTTTATCTGCATCCACCAAGGTAACGCCTAACTGCTTTAGGAAACCACTGGCTGCACTTTTTCCGCTACCGATTCCGCCTGTAAGGCCGACGATCATACCTGTTTCCTATTAAATCAGACTAGGCCTATCATTATAGCAGCCACAACGCCAGCTCACATCACCTGACCCATCTGCAATAGAGGTAAATAAAGCGCCACAAGAATGCCACCCACAAACACCGACACCAGGAGCAGCAGAACAGGTTCAATAAGCTGTTCTAACCACAAACTATGGCTTTGAGCTTGCTGTAGATAATAACCTTGTAGTTGGTTAAAACTAGTGCCTAAATGACCGCTGGCCTCGCCCATACGAATCATTTGCACGGCATGTTGCGGCACACCAACACTTGCAAATACTTGGCTTAACCGTTGCCCTTGCTTCAGTTTGACCGTAGCAACGTCTAAGTCGCGACTGATGCAGCGCCAAGAGCTCGCATTGCCAGCCAGAGCAATGGCCTCTAATAACGAAACACCCGCATTAAATGTTAAATTCAACAATAAATACAGCTCAGCTTGCCCATGTAAGTGCATTAATGGACCCACACCTGGCAGCCGCCACAAGCCCATTTCCATACACAACCTAGCTCTAGGTAGTGACCACAAGGCCATTACAACAACACTAAACAGCGTTGTCAAAACCAACAGAACCCAACCCTTGTGCCGAAGAAACTCGGCCACTAGCAGCAACCATTGGGTCATTCTTGGCAAACCATAGTTCGCCGAAGCGTACAAATTAGCCACCTGTGGCACAACCCAATAAACGATGAGCAAACTCACCAAAACACCGCTAAACAAGGTGATGCCTGGCATGATCATGGTGCGTAAAAAGCGTCGTTTTAGGTCGTTATTGGCCATCAACTGACAATGTGTTTGAGCCAATAGTTGGGGTAACTCGCCGCTCGCTTCTCCTGCGGCGATGAGATGTTCCAAGGCCGAACTAAACAACCCACTAAGGGCAATGGCGTCAGCAAAACTAGCCCCCCTTAGCAAGCTTTGCTGTATGTTCACCAATTCGATTTTGATGCGCATAGGTGCCTTAGCAACCTGCGTGAGCTGTAAACACATTAACAGCGGCAGGCCCGCAGCCATCAGTTGCGACCACTGCTGTAGAAGTTGCTGTAAATGTTGCGCGGCGATGCGTTTAGGCCAACGTCTGTGCCAGAACCAAACGCGTTGGCTATTTATTAAGTCTATACCTTGTTGTGACAGTTGTAATTGTAACAGTAAGCGGTTGTCGCACTGTTTCAAACCCTGACACTCTTGCCCCTGGCCATCGACACCGCGCCACAACCAATAGGCCGCCATCACCAAGTCACCCTGTTAACTTCTTCCATGGTGGTATGCCCCGACATGATTCTCCAAAGCCCTTGCCGCCGGACGCCTGCCACCGAGTCGAACCGATCAAGTCTCCGCTCTACCACTAATTCGCGGGTCAACTGATCCATAACAAGAATATCAAATAGCCCAAATCGTCCTCGATAACCCTCATTACAATTTACGCAACCCACAGCAATACAGGGCTTAAATTCGCCGTAGCAACCGTCGTAATCCGCCTGCGCCCTTTGCCACATATGGCTCGAAAGCTGTTCTAATGCGGCCCGGCTCATGGGTTGCTTACACAGGTCACACAAACGTCGCACGAGCCGCTGGTTAATGATTAAACTCAAACAATAGCTTAAGGCCAACATATCAACACCTAACCCGTGACATCGGTGCATGGCTTCGCCTATGCTACTGGTGTGCATAGAGGTGAGCAACAAATGACCCGTTTGAGCCGCTTTTAGAGCCACGTCAGCGCTATCTGCATCGCGCAATTCACCAAGCATGATCACGTCTGGGTCTTGGCGTAATAAAGCCCTTAAAATATGGCTATAGGTTAATCCAATATCGGCATTCACCGCCACTTGATGAACATCAGGCAAGGCAATTTCCACCGGATCTTCGGAACTAACTAAGTTTAGGTGCGGCGCTTGTAGTTGCTTTAAACAACTGTAAAGCAACATGGATTTACCACTACCCGTGGGCCCGGTAACTAAAATAAGCCCCTGAGGTTTGATCAGTTGCGCCGTGACTTGGGACAATTGAGTGGGCGCTAAGCCCTGTTGATCGAGCTGAGTATTTTGTTGTTGCCACTGCAGTCGCAACACCAGCTTTTCGCCCCAATGGCCAGCCAAGCTGCTACTACGAATATCTACTTTTCGAGATTGTAATTGCCATTGAAAGCTGCCATCTTGGGGTCTTCTGCGCTCACCAATATCCATGTTGGACAACAGCTTAAAACGCACCACCAATGCATCAGCAGCGCTGACAGGAAGGTTGTCAAAGGGGGCTTGCAGCAAACGCATTAAACCATCCACCCGCATCCGTACCCGCATACTTTTGGGCTGGGGTTCTAAGTGCAGATCTGAGGCGCCTGCGGTAGCTGCCGTTTCTAAGACTAAGTCTGCTAAAGCAATAGCATCATTTAAAGACACAGCGCTGTATAGAGGGATATCGTGCATCTAAGCATCCATGCACTAAGAATTGATACCTTAAGGTTAGTCGATATTTTTAACAGCGTGGTAACTAATTCATTTCACCACTGAGCTGGCGCGCAAGATCAACTGCATAGTTGTCGGTCATGCCACCAATAAAGTCCATAGTGGAACACAGGGCTTGATAGGCACTGTTGTCTTGTGTAGGCCGGTGGGTGCCCATTAAAGCGAGGTGTTTTTGGGCTTTAAACGATAAGGGGGCATCGTTAGTAGCAGTTTTGACCACAGCCAATGCAGCCGGCACAAAGCCATCGAGCAGTTTTTCTAATACCGAATAAGCCGCCAATTCCGTGCGATGGCGTTCAGGGGCCAAAAAAATACGATTTTTGGCCAAAGCTTTGGCATCACCAATAATTTTTTGCGTCACTGGGTCACAATGGGCAATTAAGTCACCTTCTAGCTCGCCTGTCAGTAAGCGAGGCACTTGCTGTATAAACGTATGCGCGGCCGACTGAACTAAGTAATCAATGACCTTGCCTCTCAACAAGGCCAAACGACGAGTGGAATAATAGGCATCTATCATGGGCGTCCGCTCAGGCACGGCCAACGGCCCAGTGATCGGGGCCAGTAATTCGAGCACATCCTGTTCATCAATAATGCCTAGCTCAACGCCGTCTTCTAAGTCGATAATGGCATAACAAATGTCATCGGCGGCTTCCATTAAGTACACCAATGGGTGCCGGCACCACTGATAATCCCCTTGTTGGATTAACCCCAAACGGCCAGCAATATCAGCTAAAATATGTTTTTCAGATTGTAACGCACCAAACTTAGACTTGCGTTCACATTGTGCCGAATCAGCCAACCAAGGGTATTTAACAAAGCTGCCCAAAGTTGCGTAAGTCAGGCGCATACCGCCTTTAAACTGGTGGTACTCCAGCTGAGTAAGCGTACGCAAGCCCTGAGCATTACCCTCAAAATTGAGCAAATCAGCTTGCTCTGCGCTACTCAGTTGTTGCAAACCATCGCTGGCGGCGAAGCTTTCAAACCAATGCCGAATAGAGCTCTCGCCAAAATGACCAAAAGGTGGGTTACCAATATCATGAGCTAAACAGGCCGACTGCACGATAGCCCCTAAGTCGTGGGGCTCAATCCACTCGGGCCAATGCGCTTGATGTTGTAATTGATGACCAACCTGAATCCCCAAACTACGGCCTACACTGGCTACCTCTAAGCTATGAGTCAGGCGATTGTGTACGTGGTCGTTATGGGATAAAGAATGCACCTGTGTTTTGTGTCCCATGCGTCGAAACGCACTGGAAAAAATAAGGCGATCATAATCTTTGTGAAACGGGGTACGGCCTTGCTGGTGCTGTTCTGTGTAGGGTTTGCCAAAACGCTGATCAGCCAGCAACCCTTGCCATGTCATGGCCATCATTGAAATCCTTGAGCTGCTAACGGGTATGCACGGCATACCCGTATGTAGTGTATTAATCTACCTTACTCTAGCACGATTAAAGGGCGAATGCGTTCTAGCGTTGCTGCCCCTATGCCGCTCACATTGAGCAATTGATCGACACTGGTAAAACCACCCATTTGGTCACGCAATAACACAATAGCGGCCGCCCTAATCTCACCCACACCATCAAGTGCTTCGGCTATTTGTGGCGCGGTTGCGGTATTAATATTAACGGGTAAGGCATCGGCAGCGCGGGTTATCGGTGAAAAAGCTAATGTAGTGGCAAACAAAAGCACTAATAATCGACGATAAGTTTTCATAATCTACTCCTTGATTAAGTTAATCTGTCTTCAAATCTTGAAGACAGATTAAGCCTAGCACAAAGTGATTATTTTGCTTTAACCCAGCTCTTCCTCAATCATTTCTAAAGCCTGCATCGGCTCTTTAGCTTGAGTGATTGGTCGACCTATAACTAGGTAATCACTGCCCGTTTGTATGGCTTGTGCAGGTGTCATTATGCGTTTTTGGTCGCCAGCCACGGCGAATGAAGGTCGTATACCCGGTGTCACCAGCTTAAACTCAGCACCTAACTCGGCTTTTAAGAGTGCTGATTCTTGGGCCGAACAGACCACACCATCAAAACCAGATTGTTGGCTAAGATGCGCTAGGGAAAGAACCCGCTGTGCCGGTGTTTGATCGATGCCGGTGGCTTTTAGTCCTGCAGCATCCATGCTCGTCAGCACCGTCACGGCTATGAGTAAGGGCTGATGGCCACCTTTGGCTTTTAATGCAGCTTGTGTAGTTTGCATCATTTCTGCACCACCACTGGCGTGAACATTAACCATCCACACGCCCATACGCGCCGCCGCCAATACTGCTTTGGCGACGGTATTAGGTATGTCGTGAAACTTAAGGTCTAAAAATATCTCAAAACCTTGTTGCTGTAGCTGCTCAACTAACTGCGGCCCTGCAGCGGTAAAAAGCTCTTTACCCACCTTTAAACGACAGCGCTGGGGATCCAACTGTGAAGCCATGGCCAGCGCTTGGAACGATGATTCATAATCCAAGGCCACCACTATGGGCGACCCTTGTGTTAAGTTGTAGTCCAACCTACTCTCCTTCTAATCCATAAATCGGTTTGGTGCTGCCCCATTGATGACAGCTTGGGCATTGCCAATGCATTGAGTTGCCAGCAAAACCACATTGTCTACAGCGGTAATGTGGTTTGCTTCGTTGTAAGGCTACGGTTAACCCTTTAAGCACTTGCAAGCTGTCTTTGGCATTGGCAGAAGCCCATTGCATGTGTAAATCGATTAAGTAGTTAAAGCCTTTCACAGACGGCCGTTGCCTCAATTGCTCGGTTACATAGGCCGCCGCATCAGAATCATTGTCTTGACTTAATTCTTTGGCTTGAGCTAACACTAAACTCGTACTGGGGTGTAGGCTCATGGCTTGGCTTAGCCAGGCACGCCAGCCAGCGATATCGTCTAACTGAGCAAAACACTGCTTTAAGGGCTGTATAATTTCCGGCATCAGCTGCACATCTTGTTGAGCCATAACCAACATATGCCGTTTTGCATCTGTATAGTGGTGTTGCTGCATACTGAGTTTGGCGCGTAAAAAACTCACCCTAGGGTTGTCTGCATTATGGCGCTTAGCTTGTTTTAAATACAACAAACACGGCTTTTCTTCACCCTTACCTAATGACTCTTCCGCAAGTTCACAACAAAAATGTGACAACCTTTGTGCCAACTCCACACTGGCAGACACATTCGCTGCGGCGCCGACTTCTAGGGCTTTATGCCAATCTTGCTCGCGCTGATAGACGTCCACAAGTAATTCAGTTGCTTTGGCTTTTTGCTGGTTCGGTTGCTGCGCCACATCGAGTAGTAATTCTTCAGCACGATCTAACAAACCCGCCTTAATAAAGTCGTGCGCTAATTCTAGCTCTGCTAACATCAGCTGCTCTTGACCTAGACCTTTACCCGCTAATAAATTTTGGTGGATTTGAATGGCTTTATCAACTTCACCACGGCGCCGAAAAAGGCTACCTAGGGCCAAGTGAGTATCCACGGTTTGGGGGTTTACATCGAGGGCATGAATGAACAGCTCAAGCGCTTCGTCCGTCTGTTGATTTAACAGGTAATTAAGACCGCGGTAATAATCAGCCTGCAATCCCATTTCCTTATGGCGTTTTTGACTACGCTCGCGTTGCCCTAACCACCAGCCGATACCTAATGCTGCAAGCAATACCAACAGTAAGGATAAATCCATTGTCAGACGGTGACCTTAGGGTCTTTACTGGTGCTAGAAATCAAGCTTAAACGGCGTTCAAGACGAGTATTTTGACGCTTCAATTTAAGCAATACAACACTATAAATAAAGGCTGACAAGCACATCCCTAACGCCAAACTCAAGAGTAACCAAATAGCAATGCTCATCGAGTGGGACTGAAAAAAGATAAGGTCTAAGGAGAAGGCCTGACTGTTGCGTGTGCTAAACAGCACACCCATTACCAAGGCCACAATAACGGTAATGGCGAAGAGTAAAGTCTTAATGAGTTTCACGGGTTGCTACCTAATCAGCGGCGTCGAGTCAAAGCACTCGATGTCAGTAAACGATAGTCTATTATAGACTATCGTTTACCTGATCGCGTAACTCTTTACCGGGTTTAAAGTGAGGCACATACTTTTCTGCCAATTCCACCGAGTCACCAGTTTTTGGGTTACGCCCAGTCCGTGGTGCTCGATAATGCAGACAAAAACTGCCAAATCCTCTAATTTCAATTCGATCTCCCGCTGCCAAAGCATCTGCCATATGTTCAATAATGGCTTTTACCGATTGCTCAACACTTTTTACAGGTATGCCCTGAAAGCGGTCAATTAAATTTTCAATGAGCTCAGACTTACGCATAGCGTGCCCCTCTTTTTTATTTTTTGAGCTGTTCCTTAATCAGGTCACCAATGGTCGTAGGGCCTTCTAAGTCAATGGATTGGGTATTCAATTCTTTCATCTGTGCACGTTGCTGAGCGGCTTCTTGTGCACGAATCGCTAACGCAATAGAACGCGCCTTACGATCCACACTAGCAACAAAACTGGTCAAGCTTTGGCCTTCACTAAAGTCGGATAAGTCCTGGCCTTGAGCTAATTCACCACGTTTAAGGAAACCCTGCACACCTTCAGCCAGGTTAACCAACAAACCACCCGGCGTCACCTCGGCAATGATACCCGTCACTTCCGAACCTTTGCCATTAGCGCCGGCAAAGTCAGAGAATGGGTCGCCTGCCATTTGCTTAATACCTAATGCAACACGCTGTCGCTCGCTGTCGATGGATAAGATCACGGCTTCAACCTGCTGACCTTTTTGGTATTCTTCCAGCAAACTTTCGTCGCTCTTGTTCCAGTCGACATCAGACACGTGGACTAAACCGTCAATGCCATCTTCAAGCCCAATAAACAAACCAAAATCAGTTTTTGAGTTAAGTTTACCGGTAACTTTATCGCCTTCTGAATACTGTTTAGCAAAGGCTACCCATGGGCTTTCACTACATTGTTTCATACCTAACGACAATCGGCGCTTCTCGGAATTGATATCCAAGATCATAATCTCAATTTCGTCACCCACGGCGACCATCTTGGATGGGTGTAAGTTACGCTTCATCCAGCTCATTTCAGACGCATGCACTAAACCTTCAATACCATCTGAGACCCGAGCGAAGCACCCGTAATCGGTGACGGTAGTGACGGTGGCAGGCAAACGACTGCCCACTGGGTAAGTGTCGGTAAAGCTCGTCCAAGGGTCTTGTTGTAACTGCTTTAAGCCTAAGGATACGCGTTGTTTTTCGGCATCAAATTTAAGTACTTTAACTTCAATGTCGGCACCGGCCGTTAGCATCTCGCTGGGGTGTTTGATACGGCGCCAGGCGATATCGGTAATGTGTAATAAGCCGTCTAGGCCACCTAAGTCGATGAAGGCGCCATAGTCGGTAAGGTTCTTCACAAAGCCTTTAACCACCGCACCCTCTTCTAAGGTCGACAACACTTGTTCACGCTGGGCTTTATTGGCTTCATCCATCAATGCACGACGGGAAACAACCACGTTATTACGTAGGATATCGAGTTTGATGATCTTAAAGTCGAGGTCAATACCCTCAAGGTGGGAGATATCTTGTAAGGGCCGGGTATCAATGAGTGAGCCCGGTAAGAAGGCACGGATGCCGCCTAATTCTACGTTAAAGCCGCCCTTCACACGGGCGCTGATAACACCAGTAACAGTTTCATCAGCCGTTTGGATCTTCTCGAGTTGTTGCCAACGTTCCATTTCGCGAGCACGTTCACGGGAGATTTGAGTGGCACCTAGGCCATCTTCAATTTCTTGCAAGGCAACTAATACATCATCGCCTACAGCTACTTCAAGTTCGCCTGCCGCATTAAGAAATTCAGAGAGCGAAACCACGCCTTCTGATTTCAGTCCCACGTTAATGGTGACGACTTCACTATCAATAGCAATGACTACACCGGTAATCAAAGAACCTTTCTTCATCTCTACCTGTTGAAGACTTTCTTCAAACAGGTCTGCGAAACTTTCGCCCATAGCTATACTCGCTGGGGATGACGATACGCTCGGAACTGCCTAGCAGTGCGGGCGTATCGAGACACCTCTTAGTTAGTTAATAATTAACAAAAGCCTTATAGAATGCCTTTGCTATGAATAAATGTAAGGATCTTTTGTTCCACATCTGTAATCGTCATTTGCGTACAATCGATCACCAATGCATCGTCAGCAGGCTTCAAGGGGGCGATGCTACGGTTTTCGTCGCGCTCGTCCCGCTGTTGAATATCCATCAGTATGTCTGACAGGCTAGCATTCAAACCTTTATTTTTCAACTGTTTATAGCGTCGATCTGCCCGCTCTTGCGCGCTGGCAGTTAAGAATACTTTCACCTGCGCTTCCTTAAAGATCACCGTACCCATGTCGCGACCATCGGCCACTAGGCCCGGTAGTTCGGTAAATGCCCGCTGGCGCTCTTGTAGCGCCTTGCGCACCAAGGTTAGGCTAGCCACTTTAGAGGCATTCATGCCGCAGGCTTCGGTGCGAATAGCTAAGCTGACGTCTTCGCCTTCTAGTACCACTTGAATATCATCACCCTTGGTTTTGAACTGCACGTCTAAGCAGCCTGCAATATCAGCGACGGCCAATTCGTTTTCTGGACTCACACCATGGTGTTCGGCGGCTAAAGCCACTAACCTATATAGCGCGCCACTATCTAATAAGTTATAACCCAAACGCTCTGCTAGCAACTTACATAACGTGCCCTTACCAGAACCGCTAGGGCCATCAATGGTAATAATAGGAACAGTTTTCACGATTGAAATTCCTCATCAAGCGTCATACCTACGGTACGCGCTAATTCGACAAAATTAGGGAACGATGTAGCCACATGGGCGCAATCTAGAATTTTGACATTTGCATCGGCGCGCAGCCCGGCAATGGTAAAAGCCATGGCGATACGGTGATCATGGTGGGTCACCACTTGGGCACTGGAAAAGTGCTGATTTGGTCCCATGCCTTGGATGATAGCACCGTCTGCCGTACCTTCTATGGTCACACCCATCGCCTTTAAACCATCAACCATCGCTTGAATACGGTCACTTTCTTTAACCCGCAGTTCTTCGGCACCAGTGATCGTGGTAGTGCCACTGGCACAGGCTGCCGCCACCATCAGGGCTGGAAATTCATCAATTGCCAACGGCACTTGATCTTCCGGCACATGAATACCACTCAGAGGCGCGTATTTAACATGTAAATCGGCCACCGGCTCGCCACCGACTTCACGCTCATTAAGCACTGTTAAATTGGCACCCATTAAACGTAAAATATTAATGACGCCAACCCGAGTTGGGTTCATACCCACATGCTCAACCACTAAATCTGAGGTTGGACAAATAGCCGCCGCTACTAAAAAGAAGGTAGCCGAAGAAATGTCTGACGGCACGTCAATATCCGTAGCGAGCAACTCACCCTGGCCGACAATGGCACAGGTGTCAGAGGTTCGCTCAACGGCATAACCAAAGCCCTTGAGCATGCGCTCTGTATGGTCGCGGGTTGGGGCCGGCTCGGTCACACTGGTACGCCCGTGGGCATACAAACCTGCCAATACGACACAGGATTTAACTTGTGCACTGGCCATGGGTAAATCGTAATGAATGCCCTGTAGCGCTTGGCCACCCTTAATGCGCATAGGTGGGCAACCGCCTTCTGCCGTGTCAACCACAGCCCCCATAAGCCGCAAGGGTTTCGCCACACGCTCCATCGGCCGCTTGTTAAGAGAAACGTCGCCGCTCAACTCCACATCAAACTTTTGACCGGCCATTAACCCCGCCATCAGGCGGATAGTCGTGCCAGAATTGCCCACATAAAGCGGTCCCGGTGGTGGTTGCAGACCGTGCAAACCAACGCCATGCACAACCACCTTGCCATCATCAGGGCCTTCAATCACCACGCCCATATCACGGAAGGCTTGTAAGGTGGCCATGGCGTCTTCGCCTTCTAAAAAACCACTAATATGAGTGGTACCTTGAGCCAACGCACCTAACATAATCGAACGGTGCGACACCGACTTGTCACCCGGCACGCGAATGCGACCTTTGACTTGACCACCTGGGTGGACATTAAAATGTTTTGTATTTGTCATAGTTCCAGTATAGGCAGTGCCTGCCAATATTTTTTCAAAATGATGTCGCGCACTGCGGGCGCGAGTAAAGATGCCCATCATGGTTTGGCTGTCGCCATTGGCCACTGCCGTACGCAACTGAGCCAAACCATGGGTAAAGGCATCCAATGTTTTTAAGCAGGCATCGCGGTTAGCCACAAACACGTCGTGCCACATCGTCGGATCACTACCTGCAATACGAGTAAAATCCCGAAAACCACCTGCTGCGTAGCGAAATATATCTTTATTGTCGCTATCTGAGGCCAACGTGTCGACCAAAGAAAAGGCCAACAAGTGTGGCAAATGGCTGGTTGCAGCCAACACTTCGTCGTGTCGCTCAACCTCCATGGTAAGGATTTCACAGCCAATGCCAGACCACAAATCAGCCAATACGGCAATCGCCTGTGGATGACTGCTCGGCAATGGGGTGATGATGAACTTATGATCAACAAATAAATCGATATTCACCGCGTTGATGCCACTGCGCTCAGACCCAGCAATAGGATGACCGGGTACAAAACCCGCTGGGGGAATAGTGAAAATATCATAAGCCGCGGCAATAATACTGCCCTTGACACTGCCCACGTCCGTGAGCAAGGTGTTGGCGCCAATATGCGGCGCCACCATAGCCATCACCTTTTCCATGGCTTTCACAGGCACCGCCAATACCACCACATCCATGTGTGACAGAGTGGCCACTAAGTCCACGACTTGATGGTCAATAACGGCCTGGTCTTGCGCTTGCTGCATGCTCGAGGCATCAAGATCGTAGCCCCAAACCTGGTGTTTTTGTGTGCGCCTTAAGGCCGCAGCCAAGGAGCCTCCAATTAACCCAAGGCCTAACACCAGCACCTTGTTATGGCAAAAGGTCGTTTGGGTCACTAGAGTACCGCCTGAGGGTAGGAGCCCAGTATGCGCACTTCTACGGCATCTTGATCTAAATCCTGCAGAACTTGCTGTACCTTTTCATCTTCGTGGTGACCTTCAAAATCGATGTAAAATACATAGCCCCACGCGCCCTGACCCGAAGGCCGAGACTCAATACTGGTCATGCTCACGTTGTGACGGTGAAAGGGTTCTAAGATATGGTACAACGCACCTGGTTTATTACGCGCCAGCACCAATAACGAGGTTTTGTCTTGGCCAGATGCAGGCACCGATGCATGACCAATAATTAAAAATCGCGTGGTATTGTCGGGCTGATCTTCAATGTTTTCGTGGGGCAACTGCAAGCCGTATAGCTCGGCCGCCATGGTGCCAGCAATGGCAGCCACCTTGCCCACATCATCGTGCGTTTGAGTGGCCACTCGGCGTGCGGCTTCGGCATTGCTGCTGACCGCAAAACGTTCTGCGTAGGGCATGTGGTTATCTAACCAAGACCGGCACTGAGCTAATGACTGAGAGTGAGAATAAATACGTTCGACTTGTGACAGGTCCGTGCCTTCTGCTACCAATAAATTCTGGTGAATACGCATTTCCACTTCGCCAGAAATCACCAGCGCCGAATGGCGAAAACTATCCAAGGTATTATTAATCATACCCTCGGATGAGTTTTCGATGGGCACCACACCATAATGTGCACTCTTAGCTTCCACTTCGCGAAACACTTCGTCAATGGAGCCGAGTGGTGCACTGATGACTGAGTGACCAAAATGTTTTAATGCCGCCGCTTGGGTAAAGGTACCCTCGGGACCCAAAAAGGCAATCCGCATGGGTTGTTCGTGAGCGAGGCAGGCCGACATTAGCTCTCGAAACAGACGCGCCATTTCTTCATCGTCTAACGGCCCTTGGTTGCGCGCCATGACTTTACGTAATACTTGAGCTTCGCGCTCAGGGCGATAAAACACGGCGTCTTTAACACCTTGATGAGATTCCTTCACCTCGGCAACGCGCTGCGCACAGCTAGCACGCTGATTAATTAGCTGCTGGATTTGTTGATCTATGTGATCGATATCTTGGCGCAATTGACCGAGTTGTTGTTCTTGTGTCAGTTCTGGCTTGCTCATAGTATCTCTAAGCCCAATGGCGTTGTTCGAAATCCTGCATAAAGGCAACTAACGCAGTAATGGCCTCCAGAGGGACTGCATTGTATATACTTGCACGCATGCCACCCACGCTGCGGTGGCCCTTTAAGTTTAACAAGCCGCAAGCCTCGGACTCAGACAAAAACTGAGCATTCAGGGCAGCATCGGCCAAGCTAAAGGTGACGTTCATTTTGGAACGGTTAGCCACCGCAATGTTATTGCTATACAGGCGGCTACTGTCAATGGCCTGATACAGGGTTTGAGCCTTAGCCTGGTTTAGTTGCGCCATCGCACTCACACCACCCTGCGCTAACAACCAGTCAAACACCAAACCTGCCAGATACCAGCTATAGGTGGGTGGCGTATTAAGCATGGAATCGTTATCCGCCTGCAAGGCATAGTTAAACGGCCTTGGTGTATCGTCACGTGCCTGGCCTAATAAATCCTCACGTACAATCACTAAGGTTAGGCCTGCGGGGCCAATGTTCTTTTGCGCGCCCGCATAAATCACACCAAATTGGCTGACATCGATCGGTTCTGACAAAATGGTGGATGACATATCCGCCACTAGTGGAACACTGCCTGTTTTGGGCACATAGTCAAAGGCTAAACCGCCTATGGTCTCGTTGGGACAATAATGTACGAAGGCCGCATCAGCATTGAGCTCAAGCTGCGTTTGCGAAGGTACTTGTAGGTGGTTTTTAGACTGGCTTGACGCCACCACCTTAGCTTCAGCAAAAGGTGCCATGGCGTCTATTGCCTTAGCTGACCAAATGCCCGTATCAATATAGTCAGCCGATGTTTTTTGGCCCAATAAGTTCAGCGGTAGCAAGGCAAATTGCGCGGTTGCACCGCCTTGCAAAAACAACACCTTGTAGTTTGCAGGAATGTCCATGAGCTGACGTAATTTTGCTTCAGCATCGGCTACCATCGCCATGTAGGCAGGGTGTCGATGACTCATTTCCATCACCGACACACCACGGCCTTGCCAATCTAGTAGCTCAGCCTGAGCCAGCTCGAGCACTGCCGTCGGTAATGCAGCAGGACCTGCGCAAAAATTAAACTGGCGCTTACTCATACAGGTTACTCTTGCTCTGTGGCGTCAAGGTTAGTTTCCGCATTGTCGTCAGCGCCTTCTTCGTCTTCCATGGTTTCCGCAACACGGGCCACCTGAACGAGTTTTTCGCCTTCCTGCACCTTAATCAAGGTCACACCCTGAGTATTACGACCCAGAACAGATACCTCGCTAGTGCGGGTGCGCACTAACGTTCCTTGATCGCTAATCAAAATCACTTCATCGCTGTCAAACACCTGCACCGCACCAATAAGGGCACCATTTCGGTCTGACATTTGAATCGCAATAACACCCTTACCACCACGACCACGCACCGGGTAATCTTCGTTACGGCTTTGTTTGCCAAAGCCGTTTTCACTGGCCGTTAAGATACGTCCACCGTCTTGTGGCATGATCAAGCTGATCACATGAGCATCTTCTGCCAAACGGATACCACGTACACCACGAGCCGTCCGGCCCATAGCGCGCACGTCGCCTTCATCAAAACGTACCGCCAGGCCATTATTGGCAAACAACATAATTTGCTGCTCGCCATCAGTAACTGTGGCGCCAATAAGGGTATCACCATCATCCAAACCAAGAGCAATCAAACCACTGGTTCTAGGCCGCGCAAAGGCAGTCAGAGGCGTCTTCTTAACGGTACCACTGGCCGTTGCCATAAAGATAAAGTGGCCTTCTTGATAACCGCCTTCTGGCAATGGCAAAATAGTGGTAACACGCTCGCCCTCGTCCAACGGTAAGATGTTTACTATGGGGCGACCACGGGCCGTTCTGCTGGCCTGCGGAATTTCAAACACCCGCAACCAATACACTTTACCGAGGTTACTAAAACACAAGATTGTGTCGTGGGACGAGGTGACTAATAAATGTTCTACAAAGTCTTCTTCTTTCACTGCTGTCGCGGCTTTACCACGGCCACCACGACGCTGGGCCTGATAATCACTTACTGGCTGAGTCTTGGCATAACCGCCATGAGAAATGGTCACCACCATGTCTTCTTCTGGGATTAAATCGGCTACCGTAAGGTCTTGGCGCGAAGCAATGATTTCTGAGCGGCGCTTGTCGCCATAGGCTTCAAGTACTTCGGATAATTCTTCGCGGATCACTTCCATCAAACGCTCGGCAGATGCAAGAATTTCCAACAGCTCAGCAATGCGTTCCAACAGCACCTGGTATTCAGCCACCAGCTTGTCTTGCTCTAAACCGGTTAACCGGTGCAAACGCAAATCCAAAATCGCCTGTGCTTGTACGTCAGACAACTGATAGACGTCACCGTGTAGACCAAACTCAGGACCCAAGGCATCTGGCTTACAGGCATCTTCGCCCGCTCGCTCTAACATCACCACAACCTGACCCGCAGGCCAACTTTGCGCCACTAATTTTTCGCGGGCTTCGGCGGCGTTAGGCGAGGTTTTAATGAGCTCTATAACCGGGTCAATATTAGCTAAGGCAACGGTTAAACCTTCTAACACATGGCCGCGATCTCGGGCTTTATGTAATTCAAACAAGGTACGGCGTGTCACTACTTCACGACGGTGGCGCACAAAGGCTTCTAACATTTGCTTAAGATTTAAGGTACGCGGTTGACCGTCGACTAAGGCCACCACGTTAATACCAAACACATTTTCCATTTGCGTTTGGGTATAAAGGTTATTAATGATAACTTCGGGCACTTCGCCACGACGCAACTCTATCACCATGCGCATGCCATCTTTGTCAGACTCGTCGCGCAGCTCGGTAATGCCTTCAAGCTTTTTGTCTTTAACCAATTCGGCAATTTTTTCAATCAAACGCGCCTTGTTCACCTGATACGGCAACTCGGTGACGACAATTGACGGCTTTTGGTTTTTCTCGTTGATTTCTACGTGGTAGCGAGCCCGCACATAAATGCGGCCACGACCAGTGCGGTAGGCTTGCACAATGCCCGCACGGCCATTGATGATACCCGCCGTAGGAAAATCCGGACCTGGGATGTGTTGCATTAACTCATCCACTTCAATATCAGGATTTTCGATTAACGCCAAGCAACCACTAATCACTTCGTTGATGTTGTGAGGCGGAATATTAGTGGCCATACCAACGGCAATACCGGAGGAGCCGTTCACCAACAGGTTAGGCAACCGTGTCGGCAGCACATCAGGAATCATTTCTGTGCCGTCATAGTTAGGCACAAAATCAACCGTATCTTTGTCTAAATCGGCCAACAGGTCATGGGCCATTTTCTTCATACGGATTTCGGTATAACGCATGGCGGCTGCAGAGTCGCCGTCTACCGAACCAAAGTTACCCTGACCGTCCACCAACACATAACGCATAGAAAACGGCTGCGCCATACGTACAATGGTGTCATACACTGCCGTATCACCATGGGGGTGATACTTACCAATAACATCACCCACCACACGGGCAGACTTTTTATAAGGCTTGTTCCAATCGTTACTCAGCTCATTCATGGCGAACAACACACGCCTGTGTACGGGTTTTAAACCATCACGTACATCGGGCAATGCGCGCCCAACAATAACACTCATGGCGTAATCCAAATACGACTGCTTGAGTTCGTCTTCAATATTAATGGGCGATATTTCTTTAGCCATTTCAGACATAATTAAGCCAATTTCCTTGTGCGACTAACGCTACGAGCTCGCCTTGTGGAGCCCCTGTGGACAACGCCCTAAATGGACGTCACAAAAACCATAATTCTAGCACGAAAAGAGGCTGATTAGCCACCAGCAAAGCACCTATCACACATCCAACAACATAACCCTAAGCCACAAGTTTACGGATGCAGACCAAGCATTTACACGCTATAATGGCAGAAATTTTTCATCGAACTGAAACTCAACCGTGACCCTAAACGTAGATCCTGAAGAAATCGCCAAATTTGAAGCCCTCGCCGCCCGCTGGTGGGACTTAGACAGCGAATTCAAACCCTTGCATGCCATCAACCCATTACGTATTGGTTGGATTGATGAGCGAGCCCATTTGCACGGAAAAAAAGTAGCGGACATCGGTTGCGGTGGTGGTATTGTTGCCGAAGCCATGGCCTTAAGAGGTGCCACAGTCACCGGTATCGACATGGGTGAAGCGCCACTCAAAGTAGCTCAATTACACAGCTTAGAAAGCGGCGTGGCAGTGGACTATCGACAAATGACCGCAGAGCAACTGGCCGATCAAGAAGCCGGTACCTATGATGTCGTCACCTGCTTAGAAATGCTGGAACACGTGCCCGACCCCAGCGCCGTCATCGCCGCCTGTGCCAAATTGCTAAAACCCGGTGGCCAAGCTTTTTTCTCTACTATCAATCGCAATCCCAAGTCCTACTTGTTTGCCATTGTGGGCGCAGAATACCTGCTTAAAATGTTGCCTAAAGGCACCCATGACCACAAAAAGTTTATTAAGCCTTCTGAATTACACGATTACATGCGCCAAGCAGACCTCTATGGCGAAGACATGACCGGCATGACCTACAACCCGCTAACACAAACTTACGCCTTAAAAGCTCGAGATGTGGATGTTAATTACCTTGTCTATGCCAGCAAAGCTCAAGATGCACCTCAACCGGTCGATAGTTAACCATTAGTCCTAATGACTATTTTTATGCACAACAGGAATCTTCATGTTTGATTACACGGCGCCAGACAACCTACTAGCAAATCGCGTGATCTTAGTCACTGGCGCAGGCGATGGCATCGGCCGCGCTGCAGCCATCGAATACGCTCGCCTAGGCGCTACGGTTATTCTATTGGGCCGCACAGTTGAAAAACTTGAAACGGTTTATGACGAAATAGAAGCCGCAGGCCACAGCCAGCCAGCCATATATCCGCTCGATTTACGCGCAGCGAAAGACGAAGACTATCTTGAACTAGCGGAAATACTTGAAGGCGAGTTTGGCCGTTTAGACGGCCTCCTCCACAACGCCTCGGTATTGGGCCAACGCACCCCCTTATCAAACTATGAGTCCCGCACCTGGCGTTTGGTGATGCACGTAAACGTGACCGCGCCATTCATGATGACTCAAGCGCTAATGCCTCTTCTAGAAGCGTCTGCCGACGCATCGGTGGTTCTCACCAGCTCCAGTGTTGGCACCCAAGGCAAGGCCTACTGGGGCGCTTACGGCGTATCTAAATTTGCCACCGAAGGCATGGCGCAAATTTTGGCAGAAGAAACTGAAAACACCAGCAACATCCGCGTTAACATCATTAATCCCGGCGCCACCCGAACCAACATGCGCGCGCAGGCTTACCCAGGCGAAGACCCTGCCCTCAACCTTACGCCAGAAGACATTATGCCGGTGTATCAATTCCTAATGGGCACCGACAGCAAGGGCACGACGGGGCAGCGCTTTAATGCGCAAGAAATGCGCAAGCCAGAGCCGTTACCAAGCGACAGCTAACCCGCTTAACAGACTTCAATCAAGGCGAGTTTTTGGCTACGCGTTAATTTTTTAATGGCAGCCTCGCGCTGACTAGCGGTGGAGCGATTTTTTTGCGGCTCACGGTAGACCATAGCCCACGCAGGATCACTACGAAAAAATCGCGCGCCTAGCTTACCGCCCGCACAGTGCTCCTTAAAACGTCGCTCTGGGTCCGTAGTAATACCGGTATATAAGCGTCCACCTTGGGTTTGCACCATATACACCCACCAAGGCTTCGAATCCGCTTGCGCCACTAAACCATACCTCTTGGGTCTGCTATAATGCGGCCCATCTTAACCTACAGCGTTGATCACACCAAATGCAAGCCATCGAATCTTTATCGGACCTCTTCAAACAACTTCAAGGCCAGTATCGCATCTATGACATGGGTTGTCGTTTAAGAAAGCTCTCTAGCGCCGACTTTCAAGCCTTTGAAGCCGGTCAAAAGGCCTATCCACTGCCTTGGTTACGTCACGCCTGGGTGGGAATTTTGTTGTGGCCACAACAAAAACAACAGACCCAAGCTACCCCCACCATTTGGTTCTTAAAATTCCCATTAGACGAACGCGGCCAATTGATTCAGGCCTCACGAGATGAGTTTTTAAATCAGCTATTAGAAACCATAGGCACCAATATGTTGGACCAGCAAGCATCAAGCGAATGGGCCGAGCAACTCAAACATAGTAACCTTGCCTTTACACCGGAACAGGCACGTATGGCAGCCTTTCATGCCCATGCTAGCTTGGTGCTAGAACAGCCCGCATCTTCATACTACACCGCCGTAAACCAATACATGAGGTCGAATCAGCTAGATAAAAACTGGCAAAACCTAGGTTTACAGGGTTTCGCAGACTATGCCGCCCGCTTGGAAACACACGCCGACTGGAGTCAGCAAGTGGCGCAACTACCCGCCCCAGTATTGGACACCCTGGCTGTACAGTTAGAAAACCAACCTCTCAACCACAAGCTAGCCAAAGCCTTTATCGAGCGCGGCCAGTTGAGCAACGTAGAAGGGGAAAAAGTGACCTGTTTACGTGCCGTTAGCCAAACTCCAGATGCGGGTTCACGCCAACAGTGGCTAACCCAGCTCATGGCGTCAGACGTTATTACTGGGGTGGAAGTGCTGGCCACCATTACTAGCAAATGCAGCAATGACTTACTCGACCAACACTTAATGGGGCTATTTTTACATCAATGCGCTCATGACCAAGGCATCTTCAACGGCTTGGTGCAGGAGTTGATGTACCGGCCTAAGCTGCGTAGCGTGGTATTAGCCGCCTTCCGAGCGCCTGAGCGAAACCCACAGCTGATACAAGCCATAGGCTCGCTCATGGGGCAGAGCCAAAGCTAGTCTGGGCCAGCACCCATACGCGAGGCTTCGGTTTCGGGCACCAAGGAGGCATGCATCATTTGTTTTAGACGGGCCAGTACGCTGGCATCCACATGCACACCTTGATCCAAACAACGTTCCCGCCACCCTAACAAATCGGCACCGTCGGTGATCATCACCCCATCGATGTCGGCCTGGCCCATCGATAACATCAACTCATTCTCTCCTACCAACAGCTCACGCGGCTGGTATAAACCTAGGGGTTGGCCGTCTGCAGCAATCAATACACACCGCTGTGCGCCACTTCGATGGGTAAAATACAAGGCATAACATTGCTGCGCTTGAGGCTGATTCAAAGGTTGAGATAACCAATTCATCATACACGGCACAGCAAAGGCTGGGGCAACTAAATTCCTCACCCGCACCTGCGGTGAACAGTGAGCCAAGCCTAGACCTAGAGCCAGCTCAACCTGCACTAACGCAGACTGACCATGGGCATCAAATACTAATTCTTGGTCACTAGAAAGAATCAGCTCGGGCGCTTTAATACGACTACTCAACGCATCCAATGCCTGACTCAACAAGCCACTGTTAGCCAGGCCAAGCTGAAATGCGCTGGCGGCCTTGATGCCTGCACTCAGTTGATCACCAGGTGCAAAACCTAAGCCTTCCACACTACGTTTAACCAAAAATTTAAGCTCGTTAGCCGACAGTTGTATTAATTCAGACATGCACCTACTCCTGCTCTTCAACTTGCGGGTTTGTAGGCAATACTGGCGCTACAGGGAAGTACCAGTCGTCGTTAAACTCAGCCTTAAGATCGGCCACCACTGGCGCACCTTGGAACATGGTATTGCGTACCCAAAGAGCTGATTTAGGGTCAAATTTGCTAACCCCAAAAAACGCCAGCTTGCAGCGTAACAGGTGCATAGGCAAAACACCTTTGTGCAGCAGGTTCGCTCTGATTTCGCCGTACTGAGTTTGCGCCATAGTTGCAATGCGCGACACAATACCTAAATGGGCCGGTTTATGTAACAAAAACTCCGCCACACTGGCATCAGGCGACTGTTCGATCAAGGCCAACAGGTCATTGTGACACTCTTGCACTGCTTTGGCGATGCCTAAAAACATTTGTAATTCAGCACCGTCATCAACCCCCGTTTTACCTAAACGTGGTTCGATTTTTTGTTGCGAATAATACCAAAAGGTTTGATGCTCATCGGCCTGACTAAAATCATAGTCAAACACCCAATCATAACTGTCTTGAATATTGTCGGTTAAGCCTTGCGCCCGCTGTGTAGGGTCATAACTCAGGCTTTCGTTAATCGCCAGAGCATCTTCTTTAACATTGACGATGTCTGGAAATAATTCCATCAACAAACTTACCAACAACTCTTGGGCTTCCAAACTATAGTGCTGCTCGGACCATTCATGCAGTTGTCGCCAATCGGACACTTGCTCGGCATGGCCTGCCAGCCAGTCCGCTAGGTCTTGCGTGTCGAGCAATAACTGAGCGTTATTCTGAATCTGCCACTCATCAAAGGTACTCACCTCTCGCACGTGTTGCATGGCTTGCTTAAGAATATTTTGTAGCTGCAGCAACTTAGCAGCATCCACCGGAGCGGCTAATACTTCGGCATAGGCTTGTTCACGCTGACCAATCCACTGGCTCATGAGCAACGGATGGTTGATCAGATAAGGCGCCATGCCCAGGCCGGTAGAGTTGCCTATACCCAAATAACGCTGCAAGTTAATGTCTAAATCTACCGCATCCGGGTAGGAAGGTTGATGCACTAAGTGATGCAACTGATCCAAACTAAATTGGCGCAACAAATAACAAACCAGCATTTCGGCGGCAAAAGGTCGCGCCAAGTCGGGATGATGACGGGCAATTTTATCCCAGTCACAGGCACCAAATTTACCCGACCCATAGACTGCGGTGGTGCGATACAAATAGCCTACTTCGGCCAATTTCTTAGCATCAGGCTGCTGCCCACTGCGCAACTGCGCCAACAGCGAATCAAATACGCGTGCGCTACGGTTACCGCGAGCTAGAGATAAACTGCGCGCGTCAATACGCCCCGCTTCTTGGAGCGGTACGTTGGCAGCTAAACGCTCAAGCCACACGTCGTCCATTTCGCCTTCTACCAGCGTCATGGTCAGGTCCCATTTTTCAGCAATAACACGATCATTACGCTCTTCGGGGGCCAAGTATTGTGAAAACACCACAAAACTAAGTTGGCTATGGGGCATTTTAATATCAAACACTGCATGACCATAACCATCTTGATCAAGCTCAAACTGGCTATAGCTAATGGCCCACTGGTCCTGCACCATGTGCCGAACCAAGGTTCGCATAAAACTCAAACGGCTCGCAAAACCCGCGCCCAAACGCTCTAAGTCCATTGCCTGTGCAGGCGGACGCAAGATAATTTGACTCATACTTATACCTCAAAACAAGCCTAGTGGCGGGCGCTAATCTTTGTTAAACAACATCTATACTACTGAGGGCCAAAACCCACAGCACAAAAATCGAGCCAGTTACGGCCCATGATTTTTTCGATTTCCACTTCGTTAAAACCTTTATCACGCAGACCCACTACAATATTGGGAAAATCAGCGCTAGTTTCAAACCAAGACAAAGACTCAGGCCAAGCCGCATTGCTAGCCGAACCCTCACCATAGTCCATTTGTTTAGTCCAACGCCCATTCCGCATCCACTCCAACACTTCAAGCGGTTGATCGAGGCACAAGTCACTGCCCATGCCCACTCGATCAATGCCCATAAGGTCGACGGTTTCTGCCACCATGGTGCAAAACTCGTCTAACCCACACTGGGGACCATTTTTTAGGTGAAACGGATACATACTAAAACCGAGCAAACCTTCACTTTCTGCCAAGGCAGACAGGACTTTATTAGACTTGTTACGCTTAGCCGGCTCAAAAAATGTGGGATTAGCGTGACTAATAACGATCGGACGCTGCGATATTTCGATGGCCTGCAAGGTGCTTTCTTCTGCACTGTGGGACATATCAACAACCATACCCACGCGGTTCATTTCTTTAATCACCACCTTACCAAAACGGGAAATACCCGCATCGGTAGCTTCATAACAACCGGCACCTAACAGGCTTTGATTATTATAGGTAAGCTGCATAATCTTTACGCCGAGCTGGTTAAATATCGCCACCAGATCAATGTCGTCTTCTATTGGAGAGCAGTTTTGGAAACCAAAGATGATGCCCACTTTATTCTGCGCATGGGCGGCTTCAATATCGGCAGCAGTATGCACAGGCACAATCAGGTCGCTGTGCATTTCAAACATGCGATTCCAGTGACCAATGTTGTACAAAGTTTCACGACAAACTTCGTGATAAGCGATGGTGACGTGCACCGCACTTAACCCACCGTCGCGCATTTGTTCAAAAACTTTACGGCTCCAATGGCTGTACTGCAAACCATCGATCATCATCATTTTAGACATATTCTGCTCTCTTTTTAGGTATTACTAGGGTTGCTTCACGGCGAAGCGTTCAGCAACCTGGCCCTCTGAAAAGGCATTAAGCCTTCATGTAAGTGGTTTTAACTTCGGTGTAAAACTCTTCCGCGTACTTGCCTTGCTCACGCGAACCAAAGCTAGAGTTTTTACGGCCACCAAATGGCACATGGTAATCGGTGCCTGCAGTTGGCAAGTTAATCATGGCACAACCGGTTTTAGCGTTACGCTTAAAGTGAGTGGCATACTTCAAAGATGTGGTGCAAATACCGCCGGTTAAGCCATATTGAGTATCATTTAAGGTAGCCAAGGCTTCTTCGTAGTCGGCAACCTTAATCACACACGCCAATGGAGCAAAGGCTTCGTCGCGGTTAATACGCATGTCGTTGGTGGTGTTAGTGAACAGCGCTGGGGTCATAAAGTAACCCGTACTGTCATCAAATTCGCCACCACAAACCAAGGTTGCGCCTTCGTCTTGAGCCAACTGGAAGTATTCTTTGTTTTGCGCAAATTGCTTTGCATCTGCAGCCGGCCCAATGGTCACGCCATCTTCCAACGCGCCGCCCACTTTTAGCTTAGCCATACGTTCTTGTACTTTAGCTACAAATTCGTCATGCACACCTGCAGTAACGATTAAACGAGAAGACGCAGTACATTTTTGGCCAGTGCCACCAAAGGCTCCGCCCACTGCACAATCTGCGGCGTTGTCTAGGTCGGCGTCATCTAATACGATCAAGGCATTCTTACTGCCCATTTCCAATTGAAACTTAACTAAGTTAGTCGCCGCTGCAACTGCAACACGCTTGCCAACAGCCAAAGAACCAGTAAAGGTAATGGCATCAATCTCTGGGGACGTAATAAGCTTCTCGCCTACACTAGCGCCAGATCCCATGACTAGATTAAATAAACCGGCTGGAATGTCTTGCTTGGCAATAATTTCCGCCAACAACACAGCACTGGCTGGCGTAAGGTTGGCTGGTTTCCAGATAACCGCGTTACCAAAGGCAAGGGCTGGGGCAATCTTCCAAGAAGCGGTGGCCGTAGGGAAATTCCATGGGCTGATGACCGTCACTACGCCCATAGGCTCGCGACGCACATCAATTTCAATGCCTGGGCGGGTTGAATCGGCAGTGTCGCCCATTTGGCGTAATACTTCAGCTGCGTAGTACTGAAAGAACTGGCCCGCACGGTATACTTCACCACGGCCTTCAGCGCGCGGCTTGCCTTCTTCGCTAGAAAGCACTTCACCAAGCTCGTCACATCGAGCAATCATTTCATCACCAATAGCCTGCAACACACGCTGCTTCGCTTCTAGGCCAGTCGCCTGCCACTCAATTTGTGCTGCGCGCGCAGCGGCAATGGCGTCATCTACCTGCGCAGCAGAAGCTTGGGCAAACGTACCCACAGATTGACTGTGGTTAGACGGATTAATGTTATTAACGGTAGATTCACCTTCAACCCATTGGCCGGCGATGTAGTTCTTTTGGACTTGGCTCATTTTAGCTCCCATGTTGCCCTGCAGGCATTCATTTGTATTAGTTAACGCTAGCTTACGCTTTTTTACTTGATAATAATAATTAATTAAATGTATTATTTGATAAGTTTAATTAGGAGGCGCCACCTATGCTACCAGATATAAAAATAGCCCAAATCAACACCTTCCTCACCGTAGCTCAATGCAAGAACTTCCGCCAAGCTGCGCGCTTGTTACATCGTTCACAACCCGCCGTAAGCTTGGCCATTAAACAACTCGAACAGCTGTTAGGCAGCCCGTTGTTCGACCCTCAACGGCATGGCGAACTCAGCGCTTTCGGCACCGTCTTTCTGCCAGAAGCCAAAACCCTCTATAAACATTACCAAGCCACACTTCAAAGCGGTCTAAGCATGGCCCAAGGACAAACAGGCACCATTAAACTAGGCGTTTTGCCTTCGGTTGCTAAAACAGTTTTGACTCAAATTATTCGCTACTTTCTGGATAAACACCCACAGGTTCATCTTCAGGTACAAGATGATAACGGTGATAACTTAAGAGACAAGGTACTGGATGGCCGCATTGATTTGGCGATCAGTAGTATTTGGCAAACCGAGCCCGACTTAATACACACACCCCTGTGTGCAGACCGAGTGGGGCTCGTTGCTCGCAAAGCCCATCCTTGGATGCAACTGGGTAACGACATTGACTGGCCTGCGCTACAAGAGCAAAAACTTATACGTAACGGCACCACGCCTTTAGTAGAGAACACGCCAGCTCACGGTTTTTTGTTGGCGCCCATGCAAGTGACCAACATGACGTCTTTAGTGGCTATGTTAGAAGCAGGTGCTGGTATTACCACGCTACCTTGGATGGCGTTCCCTAAAGACAGCACAGAGCTAGCGTTTAGACTGATTGAAGAACCACAGATTAAGCGGCACATTGCACTATTGCAGTCGCGCCATCATCAACAGATGCCCGCCACTGCAGCCTTGGAGAAAATTATTACAGAAACCTTTGCCCACCGAGGAAAGTACTTATCGGTACCTAAGCAGGTTATCAGCTAAGCACTGGTCTGAAGCCCCGTTACGACTCACTCAGGCAGTGACTATAGGCAAATACGCCGGGTATGCCACCGGTATGTAAAAACAAGATACAGTCTGAGGGGTCAAAATAACCATGACGCACCAAATCCAACAGCCCTGCAAAGGCTTTGCCGGTATAAACGGGATCAAGCAACAACCCCTCTAAACTCGCAGCTAAACGTAAGGCCTCAACCATTTGCTGGGTAGGCTGACCATAGCCCGCACCATAATATTGGTCAAAACAAATGACATGATCTTCATGCAAGTGAGGTTGTGACAAGCGGTCTTGCACCTCATGCACCAACGCCAGTACTTTGCCACACTGCTCTTCGCTAGAGCGGCTCACTGAAATACCTAATACCGGAATATCCAAGCCCGCCAAGGCCAAACCCGCAAGCAGGCCTGCTTGAGTACCCGCACTGCCTGTAGCCAAAACAATGGCATTAAAACTCAGGGTCTGGCTCTGCATTTGTTCGGCTAGTTCCAAACCACAAGCCACATAACCCATAGCACCCACGACATTACTACCCCCCACTGGCATGATATAGGGCACTTGGCCAGAGGCTGTGAGGGTTTGAGCGCGTAAGGCCATGGCCTCGTCTAAGTCTTGGCCAGCGGGCAATTGATGAACCCGAGCGCCTAATAGCTGGTTGAGCAATAAGTTCCCCGAATGCTGATAGTCCGGCTCATCCAATCCGTCAACTTGCTCTAAGAACAATTCGCAACCCAAGCCTACCTTTGCTGCAGCAGCCGCGGTTTGACGCGCATGGTTAGATTGCACGCCCCCCGCTGTAAGCAAGGTCGTTACACCTTGTTGTTGCGCATCGGCCAACAAATACTCTAGCTTACGGGTTTTATTGCCGCCCATGGCCAACCCCGAACAGTCATCCCGCTTGACCCACAATTCAGGGCCTTTGTGCAGCTGGTTAAGCCGAAGCATAGGTTCTAACGGTGTAGGCCAGTGACCCAACTGAAGCTTAGCTAAAGGTAACTTGTGCATATAATGATTACTCGCCGTATGCTAAATTCCGTATTTGCGCACGCACTTGATCTAAGCTGCGATTAGTATCGCGGCGAAAACTATCCACCGAATCCAAGGATTGTTCCACCATAAATACCCGCTCATCCATTTGACTGGCATTTTGTTCCAAGGCAGACAATAACCTAGTCTTGCTTTCTAGCTGGCTGACGCGCCCCACAAGGGAATCAGTTTCAGCCGCACTGCTTGCAGACTCTAGTAACACCGTCATTTCTACCAACGCTTGCTCCTGTTGTTCCACTGTCGACTCCAAAACAGCCAGCGTTTGTTTTTGTTGTTGAAACGCTTGCTCCTGTTGTTCCACTGTCGACTCCAAAACAGCCAGCGTTTGTTTTTGTTGTTGAATGGTTGTTTCTAACCCTGCTACATCTTGCGCTTGCTGCTGTGCCAATTGTGCGTGACCTAAACTGGTCTTAGTTTGGTCCGACAAAGCCTTTTCGTGAACTGACACCTTACTCAATACTTGCGCCAATTTGTCTTGCACCAACACTAGCGTGTGTAATTGGTCCTCAACTTGCTGTACCGCCAGTTGACTGGCATGGGCGACTTTATCCACTTGGGTTTGTTGAGCTTGTAATGCAGTTTGCTGCTGCTCAAATAGTTGCCCTTGTGATTGTATCTGCTCTTTATGCTGCTTAACCGTGGCGGTATTATTGTCGGTCGCTTTTTGGTTTTCCTCAATCGCTGGGCGGTTAGTTCGATAAGCCACACCCCACAATTTATCGATCTCTGTATCAAGAAATTTGTTGCGTTCTTTGGCGCGGTCATCAATAAGTTTAACTTGTGTTTGTACCACAGTACCCGATTTGTTGGAATTAACGTCGGTCGCCACGACCAAGGCTTCTAGTTCGCCAATACGCTTACGGGCATGATCCAACTCGCCCCGCGATACGGTTAATAACAAATCGACGTCAGTTAGCTTGTTATAGGCCCAATAGCCCCCACTCACCACAGTCAACAGCATCAGCAACACTAAGCCCCAAAGCATACCACTAGTTTTAGCTACTACCTGCGGCGCATTGCTTGCTTGAGCGGTACGAGACGCAGCGACATGTCGCGTAGGTTGGCGTGGAGTGGCGGCTGGAGCTGTTTCGGCCTGACTGGCGCTAGGTGCAGCTTTGGAGCGCTTCGTTGTGGCTTTTATTTCGTCCGAATCGGGCATTAAACTAGGCAAATCACCGAAGTCATCATTTCTGGGCATCTACAAACTATCCATTTAATTAAGAACAAATCACATACGCTAAACATAGCACGAACTGGCGCATTTGTTGATACTGAGTTGCTGCAGAAGCCTTAGCTAACCACTATTTCTTTGATTAATACCAAAATAGGCCTAATCATTAATTGACAGGGGTCATTTTTTGACTCATAATTTAATTAGTTATTACTAATATATAAGGACCTAACATGCTTGAAGTATTCCCTTCTCAAGCCCTTTTTGGCGGCATCTTAATCGGCATCAGTGCCGCGTTATTACTTGCCTTTAATGGCCGTATTGCCGGCATTAGCGGCATTCTCTACAACCTATTGTTCAATCCACTTAGCGGTGCCGAGCGCGGCTGGCGCATTGCTTTTTTGATGGGTCTAGTAGCTGGCGGTTACTTTATGTTGCCGATTGAATTTGAGTTACGCCAAGGCTACTCTCAATGGTTGCTCATTGCTTCAGGTTTAGCCGTAGGTATTGGCACTCGGATCGGCAACGGCTGCACCAGCGGCCACGGTGTTTGCGGCGTTGGGCTCATGGCTGGCCGTTCCGTTGTTGCCACCGTCACCTTTATGGCCAGCGGCATCATCACTGTTACCATTTTACGCCAGTTTATCGGCTAGGAATTAAAATCATGCAACGTATAATTATCGCTTTAATCTCTGGCCTAATCTTTGGTGCAGGATTGGTTATTTCCGAAATGGTTAACCCCACCAAAGTACAGGACTTTCTAGACCTGTTTGGTAATTGGGACTCTAGTCTCGCTTTTGTTATGGGTGGTGCGGTGGCCGTAACACTGGTGACCTCTCGCTTTATTCTTAAGCGCAAAACACCGATTTTTGCCGAACGTTTTTACATGGCTGTAAAAACCAGCATTGATGGTCGGTTGGTTTTAGGCGCCAGCCTATTTGGCTTAGGCTGGGGTTTAAGCGGTTACTGTCCAGGCCCTGGCATACTCAACGCCATGATCAACCCCGCTGAAGCTGTGGTATTTTTGCCCGCCTTGATCATTGGTGGTTGGATAGGCCAACGTTACTCCGCATAGGTTAGCCTATCGGGTTAACAAGCCGTCCATGCGGCTAATGCTACCCATTAAGCCTTTAGTGGTACCGTCTAGGTCTCTAAAGGCTTCTTCGGCCATTGGATAGATGCCGCTCTTAGCAGGCATCTCACCTTCACGTTCTGCCAAATAACTTAGCCGTGGTATAAAAATCCATTGCAGCCACTCCCCAAAACCCATCAAATCGCAACAGAATGGCTCGGTACTCAATAGCGCATCCTCTGACGGCGCTATATCACTCCACAGCCCTAATGTCTGCAGTTCTAATTGTAATATACCGAGTTCTCGAAGAACCTCTTGATGCAAATTGGCCATGGAAAATAGTACCCTAATAAAACGGATGCCTAGTCTACCTGAGTAAAGCCTAAATGGTTAGTTCATTTGGCGGCTGTTGATCTGCCAAATCTATGGCACGATGTAAGTACGATTTCTAGGGGGCACCAAGCCACTGCTGAGCAATCACACTAAAACTGGTAATTGAGTATACTCAGGGTCAAACTGTAGCTGGTTTGTGGCCCAGATGGGCTGTACTGACCAAGTTTATCCGATACTGTATTGCCAAGCTTAAATGACAGCCTTAACTCATCTGCAAATTTGTAACTGACACCTAGGCTGTCACTATACGAACTATCGGTTGCGCTATACAAATGTGTTAAAGAGGTGGTAATACCCGTTTGGTACATGTCACTCCAGCGTAAGCTGGACGCTATATACATTTGGCCAGCAAGGTAAGTCTCTACTGTACCTGCAGCCACCAACACTAACCATTGGCTAGTATTATTTTGCCAATGGGCTTGGCTGTAGCCCAAGCCATTGTAGTACCACTGGCCACTGACACTAATTTTGTAATCTTCGGCGTCGGATAAGGTGTAACTTCCACCTAGGGTTGCTTGCTGTAACAAGTTTTGGCTACGGTCACTGGCATCAGCACTCGCATCAAGGGCGTCACTGAGCACACCATGATGCAGCACATATTCTCCATACCATTTACCCCACGGTTCAGGTTGAGCAATGGTCAGAGCGATACTGTTTTGGCCATCGTTTTTAGCCACCAGCCCAACACTGACTTCTGCAGAATCCAATAACCACTCACCCTTTAGAGCCACATCATAGTGGCCCTTTTGATCATCAATAAGGTAAACATAGTAATTATTTGTTGCTTGAGGCCAATGTAGTTTAACCGCATCGGTTCCTTTTCGATCAGCTTCAGGGGCTCTGGAGTCTACTCGGTCAGAGCTAATTAAATCTGCAGGGCTGTAATAAACGCCAGCGCCCCAATGAAGTGTTTGACGGCCTGTACGGGTGTATACTTGGTCTAAAAAACTGGCATCAACAAAACCTTCTCTTAGGCCTATGCTGGCTTTGTCTTCATTAACATCATAGTCTGTCTTAAGCAGTAGTCGATACGCAGGCTGAGGTCGAACATCTATGCTTATTACGCCGCCCGCTGTGACCTTAGTTTTAGTTTGGGTCGCGCGTGATGCGGCATTAACCATGCTATGTTTAGCTGTTACCGCAAAACTTCCGGTAACGGTCACGGGTTCGCCTGCGGTGAGAAAGTCCTGCGCAAGGTCCACTTGATCAATGGTTGACTGCTCAATCAACCCATCGCCACCAAAAAGGCTGGCATCGTCAAACAGTTCGTCTCCAGCATGCACTGTTGTAGCCGTTGTTAAGCCGATAAGCATCACCATTGAAACTGCTGTTTTCATGACTATTCTCCTTTGCGTTATAGGGGCTAAAGGTTAACTCGTTCGACATAAGCTTTAGTGAAGGTTGAATCGGATAAGAGTGCTGTGCTCACTTGATCATATATAAACGTGGTTTTATTGCCAATAATCACTTCGTCTACAAAAATACGTTTGGTGGCAACATAAATATCGCCTGATTTAGTGAAAGATGGAAAATACACACTGCGCATCAACTGATCACTAAGGCTATATTCCTGTGTTTTTAGAATAAGGTTGGGTTGTTTTAATACGTACAAGACCTTTTTAGGAAAGGTGACCTCTTCATGTTTTGCTTCTAGGGTGAGTACATACACTGGATATTGGCCAAGTTGGCTTTCAACTTGTGTCACCACAGTGTAATCATTATCGAGGCTGGATCGTTTGAAATCTGAATTACGGGCACTAGAGCCGTCAAAGCGATCTTTCATGGACTGATGGGAAAACTTGCGACTTTCAGGATCATAAAACCACAACACGTCTTCGATACGCAGGTAACCTTGACCGGTTTTATAACTTGGTTGTTGGAACAACATTAAAAAAGTATCAGCACGGTCACGCCTAAACATACGCACCACCCGTTTGTCAGACCCTTCGTCGACATCTTCTTTAATCATGGTCGCCACCATGGATACATCTACATCTTTGCGATTAGTGTTGTCATCTATATTTTGGAGGATGGTGTTTTCAGCCATAGCCAGCGGTGCAGACAAAGCCACAAGCAGCACTAAAACAGTGTTAAATTGCATTTTTAGGGTCATATAAAATCCTGTTAGATCAAAACCAATACGCCCAATATAACCCATGCCACATCAACAACAGGGCCTTTTTACACATTTCTGACAGTATTTACCAAAAATTTACTGGATCTACCCTTAACTAAACAGTGACTCATTTGGCATACTCAACACTGACTAATCACCTTTGGAGTTTTCCATGTCGTTTATCGATTTTCAACAGGTCCACAAAACCTACCCGTTAGGTAAAACCGAAGTACATGCGTTACGCGGTATTAGCCTGCAGGTTGATGAAGGTGATTTTGTTACCATCAGTGGCCCATCCGGTTCGGGAAAGTCAACCATACTCAATATGATTGGTTGTATCGACACGCCATCCCAAGGTGACGTCATCATTGACGGGGTTGCCACTTCTAGCCTTAATGATCAGCAAATCACTCATTTACGTCACCAGAAATTAGGCTTCATATTCCAAAACTTTAACCTCATCCCGGTACTCAGCGTGTACGAAAATGTGGAGTTCCCTCTATTATTGGGTGCTGGAAAAAACGACCCATACGCCAGTTGGTCTGCCCAAGAAAAACGCCAGTGGGTACAACACCTATTGCAAGAAGTAGGTTTAGGAGACTACGCCACTCGCAAACCTGCAGAATTATCCGGTGGTCAACGGCAACGGGTTGCCATTGCTCGCGCCTTAGCCACTAAACCTGTACTTGTATTGGCCGATGAACCCACAGCCAACTTAGATTCTAAAACCGGCGATCAAATTATTACACTGATGCGTGACATGAACCAAAGCTTAGGCACCACCTTTGTATTTTCCAGCCATGACCCACAAGTGCTCGATGTGGCCGACCACGTGGTGAAAATCATCGATGGCCAGGTGGACGCAGACTACAGAACCTGTACCCTTTGAGGACATGAGTATGTTAGCAAAACTGGCCGTACGAAACTTACTCCAACACCGATCAAAGAGTTTGATTGTGGGTGCATTAATGGCTCTTGGTGTGGCCTTACTGGTGGTAGGCAACTCCATTATGGTGTCGCTAGATAACAAGATGGAAGCCAGCTTTACTCACGAATATAGCGGCGATTTATTTATTTATCCAGACAAAAAAGCGATCGAACTGCAAACTAAAAAGCCATCTATAAACCGGAAAAAGCAGACTGCGGACGCCAATCGTTCAGGCCCTCAAGGCGCTGAAAGCAACGCAGATGAACAAGACAATACCAACATTTTTCGTAGCTTTGGCAGTGGTAAAAAAACCGTATTGCCAGACTATACAATCAATAGAGACGACCTATTGGCGCTGCCTTACATCGATCAGATTTCCCCTCAAACCGTGGGCATGGGCCGCATTGAAAACGGCCTAGGCGCGCAAACCGTGAGTCTATTTTGGGGGGTAGACCCTGATGCATGGCAACAGCTCGGCTTTAGTCAGTACCTCACCTGGCACACGGGCAATTTTTGGGCTAATGATGAACAAGGCATTGCTATTAATCGCCAAGTGGCCGACGCCTACCAACAAAGTTCGGGGCAAACATTAAAAGTGGGCGATGAAATTCAGGTCTCGGTGAGTGGTGATGCCGGCACTAAAATACGCAGCCTTGTTGTGTCGGGCATATTTTCTTTTCACAGCAACGCTGCCCCGCAACTCAACATCATGAGTTTGGTTAACTTATCCAGTAGCCAAGCTCTGTTTAGCTTAACCACTGACACTGACTCAGCAAGTCAATTAACCGCTGCCGATGAAGCCTTAATTACTAATGTGAGTGACGATAGTCTGTTTGCTAATCAATTATTTGTTGCGTCCACTGACCTAGTGATCGACGCCAATCAACTCGAAGCAGAACTGAGTTCCAGCTTGGCTAGACATCGTAGCCAAACGCAAAACGCGCCACATGAGTTCCACTTTATAGCGGTACAACTGTCAAAGGGCGAGGATACGCTGCAAGCTCAAACTTTATTGCAAACATGGATCCAAGAAAACGGCCTACTGTGGAAGGTGGGCGATTGGCAACAAGCCGCAGGCTTCGTTGCCGCCATGGCCAGCAGTATCGGCTGGATACTTAATGGAGCCATGGTCTTGATTGGTGTCATTGCCATAATCATCATTATGAACACCCTCGTTATTTCCGTCACTGAGCGACTCACCGAAATTGGCACCATGCGAGCTATAGGCGCGCAGAAATCCCTTGTGCGCCGACTAATTATTTTAGAAACCCTAGTCTTATCGGTTTCAGCGAGCGTTGTTGGCGTTATCATCGGGGCGCTGACTATTGGTTTATTACACTGGCTGGGGCTTAATCCACCGGGCGATTTTTTTGCGTTGTTATTGGGCGGGCAAGCGTTACACCCAACACTTGCAATACAAGAAACCTTCAACGCTGTATTGATGATGGTGTTAGCCGCATTAATTGCTAGTTACTACCCCCTGACCATAGCCTTAAAAGTGAACCCTGTGGTGGCAATGGAAGGCTGATCTCGCCTTTTAATGCCTATACACAATAAGTTTAGGAAACCTAACATGACATGGTTAAGATTAGCTTTTCGTAACGTCTTTAGACAAAAAAAGCGTAGCATTTTATTAGCTAGCGCAATTGCTTTTGGCATGCTCGCTATCACCTTGCTGAACAGTCTCACGTTAGCGATGGGTACGGCAGTAAAAACAAATTTTAGCGCCGCATTAGGAGGCCATGTGTATATTTCTGGTGAGGTCGTATCTCCTCGCTATTACACGAGCAACCGAATCAACGAACCTGAGTTTATTCAACAACTGATTGCAGACTCTGGTTTTGATTTAGTCGAAGTAAAATATCGATCAAACGTGCGCGGGCAAGTGATTTTTGGCAGCCAGTCGGACTCAATCAGTATTCAAGGTATAGACCTTAACAATGAAACTAAACTTGCCAAACGTATTGAGGTGCGGCGAGGCAACTTTAGTCAGTTACGACAAAGCAATACCATCGCACTGCCCGTTAAACAGGCGCGCGCCCTAGGCGCCAACATAGGTGACACTGTGTTAGTTAAAGCCAATACCACCAGCGGCCAGCAAAATCTCTTACAATGGCAGTTGGTGGCCATTATTGTAGACCAAGGCAGCTTTGGACGCAGCAACGCTTATGCCAGCCTTAGTTCTGTTAATCAACTCATCAACATCGAGACCAACGAATTCCAAAAAATAAATTTGGTATTGTCCGACATGAACCAAATGCAGCAAGTTACCGACACCTTAAAGCGCCAACTCGCCACATTAAATAAAGCCAAACCAGAGGTAGAAGAGTCGGGACTATTTTCTGGAATGCGCCGCATGGGTGGCACCGGCAGTACCTATGTCGACAACCCTTGGCAGGGCACACAGTTTGAAGTCACCAATTTAGACGATGTGACTCAACAGGTCATGAGCCTTGTGAATACATTGGACTGGATCGCTAAAGCCATATTTGTGATTATGCTATTGATCACCCTTGTGGGCATTTCCAATAGTTACCGTATGGTCTTGTTAGAACGTATTGCAGAAATCGGCAACATGCGCGCCATGGGTGCTCAAGCCAACAATGTATTTCGCCTGTTTATCTACGAAGCAGGGATGCTTGCGATTTTAGGCACCAGCGCTGGTTTAGTGGTGGCTCAAATAGCCATTACGGTCATCCAGGAGCTTACCTTTACTGGTCGAGGCCCACAAACAATGTTTACCGTGGCAGGGTCTATTCCCGCATCGTTAGACCTAGTGAGCGTTGCTTTGAGCAGCGCACTGATCCTTATTATGTGTTTATTAGCGGCTTATATTCCGGCCCGCAATGCGGCCAAACTAGATCCCGCAGAAGCCTTACGCACAGGCACTTAGAAAGGCCTTGCCAAGCAACCAAGATGCTGGCACTCTTGCAGCCATAACTGCAGAGGAGCATGGTTATGGTGGGTTGTTTAAAGTCGCTGTATGACGAGCAAGGGTTTCTGACCGGTGTGCCCATTATTAGTCCTGAAGAAGCGCTATTGCACCGCGCTAACCTAGAACAGGTTGAAGCGCAGCGCGGGCCTATGCACTACCAATATAAAGTGCACACGGTAATGCAATCACCCTATCAGTTAGCAACCCTACCTAATTTATTAGATATAATCGAACAGCTTCTCGGCCCCGACATACTGCTGTATAGCGTGGCCTACATCATCAAAGAAGCCCACAGTGAAAGCCACGTAAGCTGGCATCAAGACCTGACTTATTGGGGTTTAGATTCCGACGCCCAAGTCAGTGTCTGGTTAGCTTTATCTGACGCCAGCGAAGCCAGTGGTTGTATGCATATGATTCCCGGCAGCCACACCAGCGGCCAGCAACAACACCACACAACCCAAGACAAAAATAACGTGCTGTTAAGCGGCCAAACGGTGACCAATTTAGACACTACCAACGCTGTAGTGACCTCGCTAGCCGCAGGCCAAGCCTCGTTGCACCATGGCTGGACCTTACATTCATCCAAACCCAACACCAGTGATGACCGGCGTATCGGTTTAAACATCCAATACATACGCCCCGAAGTACGGCAAATAAAGCAGGACTATGATTCCGCCATGCTGGTGCGTGGGGTGGATCAATATCACCACTTCCATCAAGACCGGCCTGCACAAACCGCCTTTGACCTAGACGCTTGGCATTACCAACAAGACTTGGATGCCAATCTTAAAGCCATCCAAGGTAATACATCACAATAATCAGGCGGCAAGCACTATGACTACAGTCAGCTTCACACAAATGAAACACGGCACCCACGCAGACTACGCAATGCTACAAGAACTTGAGCACCCGTTTCATGCTAAGACGGCGCAACGATTACTTAACGAGTTGGAACGTCAAGGCCAAGACAGCCTAGATGGGTACCCTATCAGTCGTTTAGGTCACGCCCTGCAATCGGCTACGCGCGCATGGCAGGACGGCGCAGACGATGATTGGATTGTGGCCGCCTTACTACACGACATAGGCGACGGCCTTGCGCCTCAAAACCATGACCGTATGGCGGCAGAAATCATCCGGCCATTTGTGCGCGAAGAAGTCACCTGGGTGATCGAACACCACGGCGCCTTTCAAATGATTTATTACGCCCACCACTTACACGGTTGGAATCCTAACGAGCGCGACCAATATAGCCATCACCCCTGTTACCCAACGGCAGTCGATTTTTGTGAACGTTGGGATCAAAATTGCTTTGACCCCAACTACAAAAACCAACCATTGGCGTTTTTCGCCCCTAAAGTACACGCTGTGTTCGGCCGCAAGGCATACGCCGACGATGTGATTAGATCGGGTGAAGTGCTCGGCCTTGGCTCTGCACTGAGCTAACCGCCCGAAAGCATCATATCCGCACCCTTTGCTGCAATCATCATAGTAGGTGCAGACGTATTGCCACTGGTGATACGCGGCATTACCGAGGCATCCATCACGCGTAAGTTAGCCATTCCTTTCACTTTGAGAGTGGCTGGATCTACCACGGCCATATCGTCAATGCCCATCTTACAAGTGCCTACGGGATGGTATACCGTGGTGGCCGTTTGACGTAGATAATCAAGAATTTGTGTATCCGTTTGAACCGCGTTGCCTGGCGCCATTTCTTCGCCTCTTAAGTGATCAAATTTTGGAGATGCAAGTATTTCGCGGGCTTTCTTTACTGCTTCTACCAATACATTTTGATCTTGTTGGTCAGCCAAAAAATTGAAATCAATCCGCACCTTGCAGCGGCTGCCATCATTGGCCAAAGTCACCGTGCCAGTGCTACGGGGCCGCAACACACAAGAGAATACCGAATAGCCATGCCCCCATTCGAACTTTTTGCCTCGGTGACTACGGTACAAAGGGGTAAAATGAAACTGTACATCCGGCTCCGCGTCAAGGCTGCTTTGGTCAGCAGATAACGCCATGGCAGTTTTAGCAAACCCACCTGCCTCTACATAGTTGGTGGTCCACCAACCTTTTTTGGCCAAAAAATACTTAAAGGGTGCCGGCAACACATGGGGCAATAGGGTTTTTAAAGACAGCCCCATGGTGTCGGGTTTAGCCGAACGCACAGTAACCATGCTATCAACATGGTCTTGCAAATTTTTGCCCACGCCAGGCACATGCTGCTGGCATGTTATACCTAGGGTTTCAAGTTCATCCTGGTCACCAATACCTGAGGCCAACAAAATTCGTGGCGAAAGAATAGTGCCACCACACAATATAACTTCTTTATTACACATCAATTGCTGGTGAGAATCCTGCCGTTCGATGTCTAAACCAGTCACTCGCTCGCCGTCAATATGTAACGAACTCACTTGTGTGTGGGTCATAATAGTCAAATTTTTGCGCGTCAGAATAGGCTTAACAAAGGCGGTATAACTACTCACTCGCTCGCCGCGATTCTGTTTGACGTTATAGATACCCAAACCGAGTTGCGACGGCCCATTGAAATCTGTATTTTCCGGCAATCCAGCGGCGGTGCCCGCAGCTACAAAAAGCTTAGCCACTGGGTTAGGGTCCTGCTGCTTAGATACCTGTAGCTCACCATCAAAACCGTGATACTCGGCACTTTGGCCGACTTGGTTGGCCTCCATACGTTTAAATATCGGCAACACCTCATCATAGGACCAACCGGCACATCCTAACGCCGCCCAGCCGTCATAATCTTTGCGATTACCGCGAATGTACACCATGCTATTAATGGCACTAGAACCGCCTAATGCCTTGCCACGGTTAACGTTCATTCTACGATTATTAAGGTGTTTTTGGGGCACACTTACAAAGCTGTAGTCGTAAGTCTTATTACCGTACAGACCAAAAATACCCGCAGGAATACTCACTAAAGGGCTCTTGCCTGTGCCTCCGGCCTCGATTAAACATACACTCACCGATGCATCGGCACTGAGTCGATTTGCCACTACACACCCTGCGGATCCTGCACCGACAATGATATAGTCGTACCTTGTGTTATTTGCCGTCAAAGCATAGCCCTGTGTTGTTGAGTTTTAACATTAGACCAGTATTTCAACACTATCATTGAGACTAATCATGCCACCCTTGATCACTGTCAAATTAATCCCAAATCCCACGCTTGCGCCTTCCAAGCGGCGATACTGAGCCAAAGTGCGCAGCGGTTCTTGTTGAGGGTGTCGCTGCAAAGTGACAGGATCGATAGTGGTTAACACGCAACGTTCACAGGGGTATGCCACTTCCAATTCACACGCCCCTATACGAATTTTTTGCCACGCATCTTCAATGTCTGCAACCGTGTTGTTAACCACTAAATTTGTACGAAAACGATCCATTCCAATAGGGCTTTCCAAACGCTGATTCAAAGCTGCTAACGAGGCACTGGTAGTAAGCAATAATGGCTGAGCATCGGCAAATGAGGCCGCCGTTTGCGCACCAGAACCCAGACCTACACTTGCGTTATAGACAAGCCGACAAGGCATTTCCAAGTATGCACTTAAGGCTGCGTCCAAGGCCGGATTTTGGGACCAAGCAGTGAGTGGCTCATCGCCCCAGTGCTGAACCAATAACTCTTGTTGAGGTTGCGGTTGTAACGGCAGTAAAAAATCACCATACGGCATTTCAACCACTAAACTGCCTGCATCTATACGGCTAGTAATGTGCAACAATTTTGGGTACTTACGTGAGGTAAGCATGGCATTATCTACGCCCACCAGCATCCAGTGCCGATCGTAGGCAACACCGGTATTGAACAAATAACTGGAATTCAAGGCAATGGGGTGCGTCGATTTGATCGGATACGTATTGATGTGAGAAAGGTACAATATGAGCTCCAGAAATAGGTTAACGTATGTAACAGACTTAGCTACCCTGCCGCTTGCTTATTACTTCGGCCATCAAACACAGCATTTCCCACATCATGGTCACGCCCACCAACGCCGTATTACCACTGGGGTCAAAAGGTGGCGCCACTTCCACCACATCAGCCCCAACAAGGTTTAAACCACGTAGATCCCGTAACATGGCTTGTGCATCGTGGGTGCTAATACCGCCAATTTCAGGTGTTCCAGTACCGGGGGCATAAACTGGATCTAGGGCATCAACATCAAAACTCACGTAGGTTTTGCCATCACCCACAATGCGCCGTGCTTCTTGCATCACCTTGTCTGGTCCAAGGTCCATGTATTCCTCAATCTCGATGACTCGGATCCCTTGCTCTAAACCCCAATCTTTATCTTGCGCTGTATAAAGGGCGCCACGTATGCCAATTTGTACCGTGCGTTTAGGGTCTAATGCACCTTCTTCTATGGCCCGTCTAAAGGGCGTGCCATGGGTGTATTCAAAGTCGCCAAAATAGCGATCCATGGTGTCTGTGTGAGCATCAAAATGAATCATTCCAAGAGGCTCTGCGTGAACTTTGGCCAACGCCCGTAATATAGGCAACGATAACAAATGATCACCACCCGCTGTAAGCGGCATAATGCCTTGGTCACACACTTGGTCATAAAACCGTTGAATGCGGTCGATGGAATCCATCAAATCTACAGGGTTCACCGGCGTGTCCCCTAAGTCAGCACAGTTAGCCAGCTCATAAGGCGCAATACCATGCACGTGATGCACGTTGCGTGTCATCGTCGATAGGTCGCGCATCTGCCTAGGCCCGTGCCTTGCACCAGCTCTATTGGTGGTGCCGCCATCCCAGGGTACCCCAATGATGCCAATATCAATGTCATTGACGTCGGGCAAGGCCACATAAGGTAACCTCATAAACGTAGCAATGCCTGCAAACCGCGGTAGCACGTGCCCAGAAATAGGTTTGTTATTCATAACTTAGGCCCTGTTGTTCTATCCATGGTGACCACTTCAGTTTAATAGACCATCATAGAGGTTGCAATCTTGCGGGATTTTAGAGTTTCAGAAATAAAAAATGCCCTGCTAAGAAAACGCACAGTCGGGGCAAAACCCGGATAATTCATGTATTCTTACGGAACAAAGTCAAATGGCAATATCATTCCTACAACCAAAACATTATTGTGGAAACAGGATTTATTGCAGAGCCTAATTGAACAAGAATGGTTAATATGAATTTCTATTTTCGTATCGTCTGCGCACTAATTGCATCCGTAATGGCAACTCACGCGCTGTCTCAAGACCTATCAGGTTGGTCTGATAAGACTGTGTGTAGGCTAGCCTCTAGCCAACAGGGTGCCCCTCAGTATCTTCAAGAAGCTAAAAATAGAGGGCTAAGTTGTGGAAGTGGGGTTGCCAAACCACAAAGCTCAACTACAGCCAACAATAGCTCTGCAATGTTTAGTCAAGACTTCGAAAATGGAAATCAGCGTGACATCCAAGTAGATGATAATACAAAGAACAAGTGGCACATAAAACAGGATAAAGATGGCAATTCTATCTATTGCAACGAATCAACAAATGATTGGTCTGACTTCAACCTTGGAAGTAAAGACGGGTATGATTACTCCATTTCATACAAAATGAAATTTACTGCCGGTAAAGAAGGTCAGTTAGAAACGCATATTAGAAAAACAAATAATGGTGATTACAGGGCAAGTATTTATAGTTTTTCTGGACGGACCAACATAGAATTTGCTAAGTCCGCCGACAGGTTCTATGAGAGCATAGCTAGCGGTATTGCATCGGTTAAAGTAGATGAATGGTCGGAAATTCAATTGATTGCCTCAGGTAACAATATCAACTATCTCGTTGATGGAAAAATTGTTGCTAGCGCTACGGATAGTAGAGCAAAAAACGGCTTTGCAATGATTGCCGTCGCACCTCATTCAGAAGTCTGTCTAGATGATATTGTTGTCAATGAAATTAATGTAAAACCTACCAAACTAAAATCTGATGCAATAACTTTCTTTGATCAGGCGTTTGAAATACCCGACAACATTGCATCGCAACCAAACGATGCAACCATTTCTTATTATTATAAGAAAAACGACACACTGCGTTTGCAATCAGAAGCATACAAAATAGATCCATCTAACAACCCAGTCAAATTCGTTAAAAAAGTTGAACAGCATAAAGTAATTGACCGTGAAATGGCGACTAAAACGGCGTTTAGCTATCTGTATTATGACGATGGCTTAGTAATTTATGATGCAATGCCCCCTGATGGTCGCTTTTCAATGGTATTGGATAATAGTTCTTACTTTTCATCTCATTCAATGGGTAAAAGTATAACGTCCTATGTCATTGGTCACGCCATTTGCGAAGGCTACATCGAATCTATAGACGCACCAATATCAGATTGGCCCTTAATGGAAAATACACTTTATTATGGCCAACCTTTGATTAAACTTTTAAATATGAATGCTGGGGATACGAATGTCATTAAGATTTGGGCAGGAAAATTTATTAAAACGGGACGGAATATTCATGGTAGTGAAGCTGCAGGTGGTCTAAGCTCATTTGCAAAAAACCCACTAGAACTAGCTAACACAAAGCCAATTAGCGCGCCTAGATTTTCTTACAGCAACTTAACAGCTGACGTTTTATTTAACTACATGATGCATCGTGTAGGTCCAGACTTTGACAGTTTTATTACTAACTTTTATCAAAATAAAGTTAGAATAAAACACCCAATTTATTTAGAAATGAATCCACTCGAGGGTCGACCAGATTTTGCATCAACACAAGACCGAATAAAGCAGGGTGTTGGCCGTTATGGAGTCAGTGCCACACGGTATGATTACCTGCGTATTGCAAAGGCGATGGTGGATGATTGGCAGCATGATACTTGTGAAGGTGCGTACCTAAAAAGTATTTATGACCGACGAATAACAGCTAAAACAGGTAACCGCCGTGTTGATACATGGCCCAAGAAGGATCGCAGATGGGGTGAAGCCGATTTCAGTAGCGTCTCTAATAAGTATGCGGGTCAATTTTGGAGTGATGCAGCAGGCCTGAGTGGGCGCAATGTTTTGGTGATGACTGGAGCTAATGGCCAAACAATTGCTATGGATATGGATAAATCTCGGATCGTTGTTATAAGTGCAGGTAAGGCACTTCACGTTAATCAAAAAAAACTAGCCTATGAGCCATTAAAATATGGTCGCATTCGTTAACCCGATATACTGGGGTGACGAGACAGGCGCCGTAGATTAGAACAGCCTAGTTAAGAGATAATACTCAAAACTGGAGCAAATTAAATGACCACAAGAAAGAACTACCCGAAAGAATTTAAATTAGACGCCATTAGTTTGGTGCTCGAACAAAAATAGACCCGGCAGCTAAAGCGGTAAACCCAAACCGCTGGTCTGGAGAGACGAGAAACTGGGATCATATTGAGGCCGTGGAGCTAAGCCCACAAAAGCCTACAATAGAAGCAGTAAAGAACGCAGCATAAATATTGAGAAAAGAGTGCCAACTATCTTAAAAAACGCCGTGTGCCACATGGACACAACCTATTGTATGCCGATTGGCTTTACGAGTAAAAAGTCCATGTAGCCATTCATGTGCTACCACACCATATCACAAACAAAAACAGCCTCCAGCAATTAACCGTAACCAGCTGTTTTTATTACAAAATTTTTTAGGACTAGGCGAATTATTCGCCAGCCAGCTGGCTCACCCTTCGGGCCTCACTGGCTACGCTCGCACGTTGTCTACGCGGGCTGCGCCGCTGCAGCTCGAATCGGGCGCTTCGAATAGCTTATCTACAAACAAAAATGCCCCGCTAAAAAAGCGAGGCATTTGAATTTGGTAGGACTAGGCGAATTCGAATCGCCGACCTCATCGATGTCAACGATGCGCTCTAACCAACTGAGCTATAGTCCTAGAAAGTCGTGACCTATTGTTCAGGTCAGTGGGGGCGCATGATACAAAGGTTTTGTGCAGTTGTAAACTGCTTTCTATCCCTAAATTCTTTGTATTCTGCGCCCCATTTTTTATACACTTTGAAATCGTTAATATGGTCTTTTGTACGATTTAAAATCTAATCAAACAGTACTCGTGGAACAGTTGATGGAACACCTTTAAGGACTTGCTATGTCCTTGGTTCGTATTCTTTCATAGCCTTTGCCAAAGACATAACCTTCCAGCCAGCTTCTAGCAGAGCCTTTTCAGTGTCAGCGTCGTGCGTTATAGCTAGCTTTTTCTTCGGCCAAGCTACTTCAACCTTTCCTACGACGCCACCTATAGAATCGGTAACACTATAGCTTATTTGCGGAATGTCTTTCTTGTCCTTACGGTAGAAATCCACAAGTCCGTGGTATGCACTGTCCACAAATTTCAAAGCATGGTCCCAA
>JABGSN010000041.1 GCA_018647765.1 Oceanospirillaceae bacterium
AGGAAACAACGCGTAGCTTTGAAAAACCATGCCGAGACCCCGTTTATGCGGCGGTGTTGCAATCATTTCCTGCCCACCAATCCGGAGTGACCCACAATCCGGCCGCACAAAACCGGCCAGTGCCATCAGCAGCGTCGTTTTACCCGAGCCCGATGGTCCAAGTAGCGTCAGGAATTCGCCTGCAGCAATATTCAGCGATACATCATCAAGCGCCTCGACCTCTCCGTAGGACTTGCACAGGTTAGATATGTCGATGGGAAGGGATTGGGTTGAAGACATAGTTTATCCTTGACTGGTGACTGGTCTTTTTTGTGACCACTGGTAAATTTTTAGAAAAACGTTTCGATGAACAAAACATCGATACATTAAATATAGTTTATGCTGGGTTGAGACAACGACCCTTTTTATCCGTACAGGCGCACTTTGGGTCGCCAGAACGCCCGATTGCCACCCTATTGATGACAGAACCAATAATCATTTTACGGATGCTTAAGATTTGCACTTCGCAGCCCTCAACAAGAATTGATTTATTGCCTTTGTGGTGCTGCTAGCGCTTTCTATCGTTGGCAAGTGTCCACAGTTCTGCAAAATTAAAATTTCGCTGCTAATTACACTTTCTGATATTTCCTGAACTCCATTTCTGAAATACTCGGAATCATCACTACCACTAATCAATAAGACTGGGCAGCGGATATCTTTTAGGCCTTCCTGGAAATTCGGCCTCATTGCGGAGGCGGCCATTTGTCGGCTGAACGTATCAAGCGAATGGGTTTTGACCATCTCACGAAAACACCGTCTTGCATCGTTAGAAGTGCTATTGTTCGATACGCAAGCATCCACAATTTCGTCAATCAAGTCCTCGCACTGGCCAGATTCTATTCTCTCTATCCAGCCTTTACGTTCTTCGGACTGGGATGGAGTCTCCGCTCTGGGCGTGGTGGAGATTAGTACAGCGCCCCAAACCCTATCAGGGGCTATGCGCAACACTTCAAGCGCCACATACCCACCCATACTTATACCAACCAGAGCAAAGCGCGACGGTGCATGAGTCAACAGCGTTTCTGCCATTTCAGTTATCGTTTTAGCCTGTATGGTATCAATAAACAGTGTCCTGAAGGACGGGCTGATACCTGCGACCTGATGAGCGAAAACTTCCTCACTGCAAAGTGCACCCGGTACAAAGACAACCGATTCTTTACTGTTTATTTTTGATGACATGAGTGTCCCAAGCATATCTGAGTATCGGGCGCGGAGTAAAAATCACCGCGCCCAAAACTATTACTGTTGGATCAGAGTATCAAATTCCTCGGTCAACTTACCCAGCTGCCCGATATAGAATTTCGGATCGACCAGCAGTTGCGGGGCGAAATTTTCAGGGAAGGTAGGCAAAAGTTTGGCTTGTTCGTCCGTGAGGATGCCGGCGGTAAAGGCATCGCTGTTCGCAGGCCCGAAGGGCATCGCCTTGACCAGCCGTGCTTGCGCTTTTGCATCAATCATTTCACTGATCAATCGCATCGCATTATCTTTATTAGGCGCACCCTTGGGAACCAGCAGGCAGTCGACATCCATCGTTGCTCCATCAAAGGTAAAATTCACCCCGATGCCGTCATCGTTAATATAACCCACATGGTTTTGCCCCATGTGAATCATGTCGACCTCACCATCGCGTAAAAGCTGTGCGGACTGCGCCCCACCACGATACCAGACGGTGACGTGTGGGACAATTTCAGCAAGTTTAGCCCAGGCGCGCTTGATGCCCTCGTCCGTGGCCAACGTGTCGTAGACCTTCGACGTGGGCACACCGTCCGCCATCAACGCGGCCTCCAGGTTGTAGTTGACTTTTCCATGCATGCCACGCTTTCCCGGGAACTTTTTAACATCCCAAAAATCTGCCCAGCTTTGTGGTCCATTATCACCAAACTTATCTTTTCTATAGGCAATGACTTTTGTGAAAGCAAGCAGTCCTACATAGTGGCTGTTGATCAGTTCCGGAGGAATCCCCGTTGTATCGATTTTGCTGTAGTCAAGCAGCTCAAGCGAGCCTTCCTGTTTGAGCGTCTCACAAGTCGACAACTCTTGTTCTGTCACATCCCAAGCGACTGCACCCGCACTGATCTGCGCGCGCACGTCCTGAATGCCGTTTGTCGTATCTTCCTTAACCGTAATATTCAGCTCTTTTGCAGCAGGGTCTAGCAAGGTAGACCGCAAAGTATCCTGAAATGAGCCTCCCCAGGATGAAAATAATACCTCACCATCGGCAAAGGCAGGTGCAGCCATTATCAAGCTGCCGGCAACGAGGCAGGCCGCAAGTGACAGCCTTCTCTCTTCTTTCTTCATGTCATATTCTCCAGTAATTGTTGATTTTTATTATTTATGTTGTTCGAACACTAAACCGTAGTTTCGAACACCGAAACACCGTTTCGAAAGCAATAATACAGGTAATATATTGAAAGTCAAGAACACTGTGTTGATTTGCGCCCAGGGTTGACCCACTAAATGGATGTTATTGCAGCCAACACTACCCCTTACGGAAATCTCAGCTCATTGGCTAAGTCGAAGAAGATATTTGCAGCGGATTTATTGCTGGTACAAATGTTGTAACTGTTTAATTATTAAAAACATTTTTATAATTAAATCAATTAGTTACCGGCTTAATTTGATTCCAACCCTGACTATATTTCAGAAGATTCATCCAATAACGTACGCTCATAAGTTCAATCTAAGCTTATGACATTGGTCGATTTTCGCCGTCAATGGTGAATTTCCAGGCGTCCGCTTCCGCTTGTTTCCTGGCTTTCTGAAAATTCATGGACCAGGTAACACAAGGAACGTGGATAACTGTTTTTTTCTTATTCTATAAAGTAAAAAGAAGATGTTGACCCCGCTGTTGACACCCCCGGGTGACCCCGTGGATTGCGTATTTCATCTAACACCATTCCTCTACCGTCAGATGGTGTGGTGCACATTTGAGTGACGGCATTATCAGGGAATGACTCAAGGGTACGTGGGGCAATCTAAATCGCGTCTTTGACTTCCCAAGCTGATTGTCTACCCCATACCACAACATGATGCGTTGTAAGATCAGTAAAGCGGGCTTTCACAATGGCTACCCGACTGTAGTAATGAAACACTGCCGTCTATCAAAATACTGAAATCCGAAAGCCGCTTACCCAGTTATAGGAGCCATTCAAAACAACAGAAATGTATCTGCCAGCTAGTTTCTAATCAACACATGCCTGAGATTAGAAATTGCTTCTGGAAACGTACTTTTTTAGCACTGTGGATGTTGGTGAGCTGCCCATGAAGGACAGGACTTGACTAACCAGAGATTCACATTATGGAATCCAATACCTGTAGCTCACTCCTAACGGCTAAACAGTCATTTCCAATTAATTAATTGAATCGAAATAAATACCGGTGGGATTATCGATGCCAGTTATAATCTCACCTCTTATTTCCTAACCGCCTGGTTTTAGTGGATAATCCCATCCCACCGTTTTCTAACGTATAGAGTTAACAGCTATTCGCATGGGTAATCCCGCACCACACAGGGCCAGGAAGAGGTTTGGCCAAAACTTTCCAAGACCAAGGCATTATGAGTAGGATGCTCTGGTAGACTAGTCTAACGAGTGTGACGATAAGTCGAGATATTTCAAATTACGTTTTCCGGAGATCACATACGGTTTTTTCTTGTTAGGCAAAAAATCAGATGATAGATCGCGGCTGACTGACTTAGGCTGACGCTTTCCCCTAAATAGTGCTCTTTTACCAGAAATTATCAGGGAATTTAGTGTATTGAGGGGGCTGACCTAGGAGTGCGTAAATTATATACCGACTAGAATATATAATTCCTGTTAACAATAGAAATGTGTCTATCGGCTTCTCAAATTTATCTTGCCCTGTCATTTTATCAACTTCGCTTTGCGGCGCGAATAGACCAATTTTAAAACTAGGGAACGAAACAAAGAACAATATAGGTGCGGCAATTATCCAGCGCCATGATTCGTCAAAGTAAATAACGAAAAAAGATGCCAACAATGTCGAAAGGACTGCTGATGTTAGTGGTACAAATCTAGAGTTCATATCTCCTCCATTTTTTTGTCATGCGTTGCATCTATTGCTTCACCTAATGGCTTAGAGATGATCATAACATCTCTTGTTAGGTGGCCAAATTCACTGTACCACTACAATCAGATAAGAACCCTCGATATAGCTTTTTTACTGCCAACATAGTGAGAGGTTTTGCTATATGCGCACTGGTAGGTGGTATAATCTGTGTCATGGGCGACCAACTTTTAAAACAATAATAAAGTACACCATATACTACACTAAACGATGATATTTGACGATCACAGATGCTATTGCCTGATATGAAATTAAACAATCAAAACTATTAAAAACGTCTGTATAACAATGTTATACAAGTGTTCACTATCAATAAAACCTCTATAAATACTGGACAATCATGCTAAAAAGCCAACAACACACTCCCATGATGCAACAGTACCTTGGTATTAAGCGCGACCATCCTAACGACCTAGTGTTTTACCGTATGGGTGATTTTTATGAGTTGTTCTATGACGACGCTAAAAGCGCTTCTGAGTTACTTGATATTTCCCTTACCTCAAGGGGGCAGTCTGCAGGGCAGCCAATCCCTATGTCGGGCATCCCGTATCATGCCGCCGAAGGTTATATTGCCAAAATTGTAAATGCCGGCCGTTCTGTTGCTGTGGCGGAACAAATCGGCGACCCCACCACCAGCAAAGGCCCCGTAGATCGCAAAGTAGTACGTGTGATTACCCCCGGCACCCTCACAGACGAAGCCTTAATGGATGCCCACAGCGAACGTTTGTTGACCGCTGTGTACCAACTAACCGACCAGTACGGCATTGCAAGTTTAGATATGAGTAGCGGTCGATTTAGCTTACTTGAAGCCACTTCCGTTGATCAATTGCAGACCCAGTTACAACGCTTAAAACCGGCTGAATTATTGTTCGACGAGGCCAGTGACATGCTCGACCAGATTCAAGACTGGCCCTGCCGCCGCCCACAAGCAACTTGGAATTTTGCCCTAGACACTGCCCAACGGTTGCTGTGTAACCAATTTAATACCCGCGATTTGAGCGGCTTTGGCTGTGACGAAATGGCCGCTGCTATCTGTGCTGCGGGCTGTTTACTCAACTATGCCAAAGAGACTCAAAAAGGCGAGTTGCCTCACTTACGTAACTTGCAAGTTGAACTGGCTCAAGACACCCTAATACTCGATGGCCCAAGCCGAAAAAACCTAGAAATAGATCAAAATGTGCAAGGCGGTGACCAATTCACCCTAGCGCAAACCCTTGATTCAACCTCCACCCCCATGGGCGGACGATTACTGCGTCGCTGGCTCAACAATCCATTACGTTGCATCAAGACATTACATCAGCGTCAAGATTTTATTGCACAAGCCATAGAAACAGATGTTACCGAGGCGCTGCAACTCGCACTTAAACCCATTGGCGACATTGAACGCATCTTGCCTCGTATCGCTCTGCGCTCGGCACGCCCACGGGACCTGTCACGTCTCAGCGCAAGCTTGCAAGCTTTACCTCAACTGCAACAGCACTTAATCCTGTTAGGCGCTGCCAAATCGGTGTCCTTGGCCAAAAATATCAAACAATTTCCCGAGTTAGTTAAACTCTTAGATCAGGCCATTATCGAAAATCCACCTGTCATCATCCGCGACGGCGGCGTTATTGCCGAAGGCTATGATGCCGAACTCGATGAACTGCGTGGTTTAAGTCAAAATGCCGGTCAGTTCTTGCTTGACCTGGAAACACAAGAACGTGAACGCACTGGCTTATCGACCCTTAAGGTGGGTTACAACCGGGTGCATGGTTATTACATTGAAATCAGCAGGTTACAGTCGGCCCAGGCACCTACAGAATATGTTCGTCGCCAAACATTAAAAAATGCCGAACGCTTCATCACTCCCGAACTCAAAACCTTTGAAGACAAGGCCCTGAGTAGTAAAAGCCGGTCCTTAGCCAGAGAAAAGGCGCTTTATGAAGCCCTTGTTGAGCAGCTCGCAGGGCACCTAACCGACCTTCAACTTGCGTCAGACGGCATTAGCGAACTGGATATTCTCGCCTGTCTAGCCGAGCGCGCCATTAACCTAGAATTGGTGCGGCCGCAACTGACCGAACACGCGGGCATCAATATAGATAATGGCCGCCACTTGGTTGTGGAACAGTTAATCAGTGAGCCGTTTGTTGCCAATGACTGCTGCCTCTCAGCTAGCCAAAGCATGAAAATCATTACTGGGCCAAATATGGGTGGTAAATCCACCTACATGCGCCAAGTGGCGCTGATCGTGATCATGGCTCAAATTGGTTCTTTTGTACCCGCAAAAAATGCCAGCATAGGTATTGTAGACCGCATATTCACACGTATGGGCAGCAGTGATGACCTAGCAGGTGGCCGGTCAACCTTTATGGTGGAGATGACGGAAACCGCCAATATACTGAATAACGCAACCCATCAAAGCTTAGTACTTATGGATGAAGTAGGTCGTGGCACAAGTACTTTTGACGGCCTTTCGTTAGCCTGGTCCTGTGCCTTCAATCTAGCCCAAGACATTGCTGCACTGACCTTATTCGCCACTCACTATTTCGAAATGACGCATTTAGTCGACCAGTTGGTTCAAGTAGAGAATGTGCATTTAGACGCGACCGAACATGGCGACAGCATTATCTTTATGCATAAAGTATTGCCCGGCCCAGCCAGCCAAAGCTACGGTTTACAAGTGGCTAAATTGGCGGGTGTGCCGGTCAATGTCATCAATGACGCGCAAACTAAGTTGCAACAACTTGAGATCGATGACGACTCAAGCAAACCCAGTAAATCAGCTGCACCTTTACAAACAGACTTATTCAGCAGTTTGCCCCATGCCGTAGAAAGCTTGCTGCAAAATAACAATGCCGACGACCTGACACCAAGGCAGGCGCTAGAGCTTATTTACCAAATGCAACGAGCCTTAAAGCAATAACAAGCCGCTGTTAAAACTACAGCTTAGCGGTCAACATGTCGGCGCTATTGAGGCCTTCGGTTTCTAAAATATTGCGAAGGCTGCGCAATGCACCCAATTGGATCTGCCTAACTCGCTCACGGGTCAGGCCAATTTTTTTACCCACCTGCTCTAGCGTGCATACGGCATGGCCTCGCAACCCAAAACGCCGACAAATAATGTCTTTTTGCAAGTCTGTGAGGTGATCAAGCCATTGTTCCATGTTAGCCATCAAGTTACTGTCTTCAGCATGATACTCTGGGCCTGGGCTACTTACATCGGCAATGGTATCTAGCAAGGTGCTGTCGTTATCTGGGCCTAGGGTATTGTCAACCGAACTCACGCGATCGTTGAGGCTGAGCATCGCAGTCACTTGTTTAACGGGCTTGTCAAGAAACTGAGCAATTTCTTCGGCGCTGGGTTCATAGTCTAACTTTTGTGCCAACTGCCGTGCTGCACGCAAATAAACATTGAGCTCTTTAACAACATGGATCGGTAAACGAATAGTGCGAGTTTGGTTCATAATTGCACGCTCTATGGTTTGGCGTATCCACCAAGTGCCATAGGTTGAAAATCGAAAGCCTCGTTCTGGATCAAATTTTTCAACCGCGCGAATCAGGCCTAAGTTACCTTCTTCGATTAGGTCTAGCAGCGTTAAACCGCGATTAAGGTAGCGCCGTGCTATTTTAACCACCAAACGCAGATTGCTTTCAATCATAAGGTGGCGGGCAGGTTCATCACCCTGCAACGCCAAGCGAGAAAAATACTGCTCTTCTTCTGCCGTCAGTAGGGCGCGAAATCCGATTTCGCCTAAATAAAGCTGCGTCGCATCCTTGAACTGGGTGACCGTGTCAGATTTATTGCGTATGCCTTTATAAGCAGCATATTCAACTTCGCTGCGCCTCTGGTGTGCTTGTTCTACCGATAATTCTTGCGTCATTTAACTATCCTATACTCATCAAAGTCCTTACTGCGGAGCTTTATGGGCAACTGCTTATAGTTTTGGCAAGTACTGTAGTGGATTAACCGGCTTACCATCTTTTCGAATTTCGAAATGTAACCGAGGATCCAACTGGGGACCCTTTCCTACCTCTGCAATCACTTGGCCAGCGTTAACCTGGGCACCTTCTGCAACCAAAATTCGGCTGTTATAGGCGTAAGCACTCAAAAAAGTTTCATTGTGCTTAACTACGACTAAATTGCCGTAACCTTGGATGCCACTACCAGCATATACTATTAATCCACTTGATGCAGCTTTTATCGAATTTCCGAGACGTGATGAGATCTCAATACCGTGAGATATGACTCCTTTATTGGCAAATTTTTGTACCACCGAGCCTTTTAATGGCCATTGCCATATGACGGACCCTGTGGCCATTTTTTGCTTATTATTCAATGAATTAATTTTAATATTTGGAATTTTTTTAACAACGGATTTAGTCGTCACTTTCGGCTTAGAAAGCGATGAAGATATTTTATTATTTTTTTTATTTATATTTGTATTTATTTCACTAAACAGTAACTTTTGCCCCACATAAATGGTGTAAGGCGATGCGATAGCATTCACTTTTGCCAATTCTTTATAGTCCCAGCCAAACCGCCAGGCGATGGCAAACAGCGTATCGCCACTGCGTACTTGATAGGAGGCTGGAGCGGAGCGCACACTACTGGCACTGACTGGCTGTGTCGTTAAGCTGTAGCCAAGTTCCTGCACAGGCGCATATTGGCTAGCCCCACAGGCCATTAGAAGCAAGCCGAATACGCCATAACATAATGCGTGCAACATAGTGGCAGGTGCGTATTTACCCATCAACGTCAGCCTTTAAATCTTGCAACCTAATGCGGCCAAACTTAAACACCAGCGCAGCCGCTAACAAAAATACGATCAAACTGGCCATTAGCTGATGCTCTAAACCCGTCATTTGACTATAAGTCCAAGGTAATAGGTTTTCTTGCTGCAGAGGCACGTCTGCGCCAGAGCTGTTGAGCCGATAAGTGATAGTATGTTTCCAAGGCCACAATTTAACCGCCGAACCAATCATCAAGCCCGTCAATAGACTCATTACCGAGGCCATATAATGGTTTAATAGGTAGCTAACTAAGCGGCTAAAGGTGAGTAGCCCTACGCCACAGCCCAAGGCAAAAATAGCAATCACTTGTATGTCTAAGGCGGCCAGCCGACCTATTAAATAGGGGTATACGCCAATGATAAGTAAGATAAAACTACCCGAAATACCGGGTAATATCATCGCACTTATGGCCAAAGCACCGGCGGCCATTAGCCATACATAACCCCAACCAGAAAACCCGTCTACAACGGCCAGGACTGGCATGTTGGCCAGCGATACACTCACAGCCACACCTAACGAGAGCCACACCAAGCGTAAGCTTTGCTGTGCCAACAACTCTTTGAGTAACAAACCACTAGCCACCAAGATCAAACCTAAAAACAAGCTCCACATGAGCAGCGGCTGCACCACAAGCAACCAACTAATTAGCTTTGACAACAGCAACAGGCTCACACCAATGCCCAACCCTAGATTAACCAAAAAACTCGCATCCAGGTGCCGCCACGCCTGTGCAACCTGACCACGAGCTAATAAGTTAGCAAAGGTTAGATCTACGCCACTAATGGCCGCTAACAAGCGGCCGTATATACCACTCAATAAGGCCACTGTGCCGCCAGAGATGCCAGGCACCAAGTCTGCCGCGCCCATCATCATACCGGTAACAATTGTACGCCACTGCCACCAAAAGTCTTTTTGTTTCATCGTCTTATCATAGTCCATTAACTAAGTCGTCAGCCTATTGTGCCAGTAACCAAAGGCACAAAGTTGGCAGCTTCCACTTTTTGTTTACTAAAGTGATTGCCCGAGCGGGTGATTTTTACCAAATGTTGCTCATTGTCGCCCACTGGAATAATCATACAACCCCCTTCCGCCAGCTGCCACTGCAACGCTTTAGGCACTTGCGACGGTGCCGCCGTTACCATAATACCATCGAAAGGCTCTCTGTCTGGCCAGCCTTCGTAGCCGTCTCCATGGCGGTAAATCACGTTGTGGATAGCCATTGCCTCCAGCCGCAGTTTAGCCCTATTTAACAGTGGCTCAATGCGTTCCATAGTAAACAGGCGCGGCACCAGTTGCGCCAAAACACAGGTTTGATAACCTGAACCTGTACCCACTTCCAACACCTTTTTAGCGCTGCAAGAGGCGAGCAACAGCTCACTCATACGGGCCACAGTATAGGGCCGTGACAAGGTTTGATTGTGACCGATAGGTAAAGACTTGTCTTCGTAGGCCCGATGCGCCAAGGCTTCGTCTAGAAACAAATGCCTAGCGGTGCTGCGCATCACTGCCAGCACCCGTGGATCTTGCACACCTAACACTTGCAATTGCTCTACCAAGCGTTCGCGCGTGCGCTGAGAAGTCATGCCTATACCTTGACGACGCGCATGTTGGCGCTTAGGATCTGTCACACTGTAGCGCATTACAAGGTGTCCTGCTGCCAGTCTGCAAGGCCACTAAAGGCATCATAACAAGTCATATCGGGAGTTAATGGCGTCACCGATACATAGCCGTGCTCGATAGCATGAAAGTCGGTTCCAGGCTCGGCGTTTTTAATCACTCCTACAGGGCCAATCCAATAGCATTGATGGCCGCGAGGGTCTTTGGCATCAATGGCGGACGCACCTAACTCTCTCACTCCTAACTTGGTCAATTTTACGCCTTTTATCTGATCGTAAGGCAAGTCTGGAACGTTGACGTTAATAATACAGCGGGGCGGCAGTTGTAACCCTTGCATACCCTTGACGAGCTGCCGGGCCACTTTTGCAGCGCTCTCAAAATGCTGCTTACCCACTAGAGATACCGCCATGGCATGGTGTTTTAAATAGCGCCCTTCCATGGCCGCCGCCACCGTACCGGAATACAACACATCGTCACCTAGGTTGGCGCCGTGGTTAATGCCCGACACCACCATGTCTGGCGCAATATCGAGCGCGCCATTAATACCTAGGTGCACACAGTCTGCCGGGGTGCCATCAATAGCAAAAAACCCGTTGGGTTGAGGCATTATCCGCACGGGACGCGATAGGGTCAGTGAATTACTTGCGCCACTTAGGTCACGATCGGGAGCAACCACGGTAACTTGATGGTCTAACGCCAGTTGCTTAACCAAGTGAGAAAGGCCAGCTGCCTGCACACCATCGTCGTTTGAAATCAATAATTTCATGACCGTATCTCTGTTATTGTGTTTGAGTGATTTCGCGTATTAAGGCGGTTGCATAGCTGCCACGCATCAGATGAAACTTCAATTCTAAAACGTCATCGTCTACCCAGTGCCAACTAAAGTCTTTGGGCCACAAACGCAAACTACGCCTTTGTGCAGTTAAATCCTGCGCCACCAAAGCCTCAATCCAAGGGGAAAACGGGGCTAATATCTGGTTTTCATAGAGGCTTGCAGGCGTCACTGGAGGATGACCCACACGCCCTGCCATAGGGCCCGTCGGTGCAAGGTCGCTGACATCAATACGATCTTGAACACCCACCAAATCAGCACCATCGGCGGCGGCATCAAATTGACTAAACCCGTCGCTAAACATACATCGATCACCAGCAATCGCCTGCAACCAAGAGCTATCTTTAACGCGCTCGCTGAGCAGTTGATTAAACAGGTAGGACCTTACAGAAGACAGCGCCATACCTCGCTTGAAGCGATCCTTGATGCGCTTACCTTGCAACATCGACAAGGCCAAGCCAAGGTTACCGCCATGGTGACCAAACCGCTGATCACCAAAGTAATTAGGTGCGCCCTGCTGGGCAATCGTTGCCAATCTGCGTTCAACGCCCTCAGAGGCACCAATACCACGTAAACGGATACAAAAATAATTACCCTGATGCACCCCTGTTTTGAGTTTACGTAAGTGACGCACGGCTTGGTGTAGATGCACTTGCGGGGATTGGAGTTGTTCCCAATCAGGATCTACATCTTCTGCCTTGCCGGGTAGGTGAACACCAAACCATTGCCGTGTCACACCTCTACGGTCCTTGAGGCCTGAGTAATTGACTTGCCGCGCTGGTACGCCAGCTAGTTTGGCGATATTACGGGCCAAAAAGTCGGTATTGGTATCGGTCTTAGTGATATCCAAATACACATGTTCACCCTCACCGCAGGGTTCGAAACCCAGATCTTCGGTCACTAAAAAATCGCTGCAGTGGGTTTTGAGCTGCGCTACTGTTTGTGGTTCGCCATGGGCATAGGCCCAGGACATGGGCCACGTCAAGGGGACTAAGGGTTGTGTTGATTTGGCATCAGCCATTACTCTTCTACCAATTGATAAAATGTTTCGTTGGGCTTAACCATACCCAGATTATAACGCGCTCGTTCTTCGATGGCGGCTATGCCTTGTTTTAAATCTAACACCTCGGCATGGAGCTGTTTGTTACGCTCGGCCAAGCTGGCGTTAACCGCTTCTTGCGCGCCAATTTGCCGCTGTAGCTGCGCCACCTCGAGCAAACCGGACGGCCCCCACCACAGGCTGTACTGCATCAACACTAAAGCAATAAATATTAGACCGACTAACCATTTCATAAGCATAACCTACCTGATACTGTGCCAGTATCTTTTCACAAAAAAAGGGAGCTTGCTCGGGCTATGTGCCCAGCTAAACTCCCTCGCTTACGTTAGTAGGCTAGCACATTTGCCAACAATCTATACAAACTCGTTGAACTGAGTGCTAGTTCTTGCCATGAATTTCGGCAAGCCCACGGTAAGGCGCAGCCGCACCTAACTCCTGCTCTATACGTAGTAAGCGGTTGTACTTTGCTACTCGGTCAGAACGGCACAAGGAGCCAGTTTTGATCTGCCCTGCCGCTGTCGCCACAGCTAAATCGGCAATCGTAGTATCTTCGGTTTCACCCGAACGGTGAGAAATAACCACGGTAAAACCGGCGTCTTGAGCCATACGAATCGCGGCCAAGGTTTCGGTAAGAGAACCTATTTGATTAAATTTAATCAAAATTGAGTTGCCAATCCCTTGCTCGATGCCGCGGCTTAAGATCTTGGTATTGGTGACAAATAAGTCATCGCCCACCAGTTGTACGCGTGAGCCACACTTTTGGGTTAAATCCTGCCAGCCATCCCAATCACTCTCATCCATACCATCTTCGATAGAAGCGATCGGGTGTTTGTTGCTCAGCTGCGTTAAATAGTCAGCAAAACCAGAAGCATCAAAGGCCTTACCTTCGCCACTGAGGTTATAACTACCATCGGCATAAAATTCTGAGGCTGCACAATCCAAGGCTAACGTAACGTCCTTACCTAACTCATAGCCGGCGTTGGCAACGGCTTCTGCAATCACATCCAAGGCGGCTTCGTTAGACGGCAAGTCAGGAGCAAAACCGCCCTCGTCGCCAACCGCCGTGCTTAAACCGCGCAGGCTCAATACCTTCTTTAAGGCATGAAATATTTCTGCGCCACAACGTAACGCTTCGGCAAAATTGGGTGCACTTACGGGCTGCACCATAAATTCTTGAATATCAACATTATTATCGGCGTGCTCGCCACCATTGATGATGTTCATCATAGGTACAGGCATGCTGTATTGGCCCGCCGTGCCATTAAGTTCGGCAATGTGTGCGTACAAGGGCAACCCTTTATACACGGCGGCAGCCTTAGCCGCAGCCAAAGAGACGGCCAAAATAGCATTGGCACCTAGCACTTCTTTATTTTCAGTGCCGTCGAGTTCGATCATGGCCGCGTCTAAGGCACTTTGATCGGTCGCATCCATACCTTTTAAACGACTGAGTATTGGCCCCTTAATGCCTGCAATAGCCTTGAGCACGCCCTTGCCCAAATAACGAGACTTATCGCCATCTCGCAATTCCAACGCTTCGCGCGAACCCGTTGAGGCTCCCGATGGCGCACACGCAGTGCCAAAGGCGCCGCCGGCTAATAAAACGTCTGCTTCAATAGTGGGGTTACCACGTGAGTCCAATACTTCCCTTGCCTGAATGTCGGCAATTAATTGATCCAAAATAAGCTCCAATAAAATTAGAATTAACGCGTGTTTACGCTACTTGAACGACTGTACTATTTGCCTGCTTGGGTGATCGCCGCACCCACAAAACCTTCGAACAATCCATGGCCACCACGGGGAGTTGAAGTAAATTCTGGATGAAATTGGCAGGCCACAAACCAAGGGTGATCTGTCAATTCAACCATTTCTACCAAAGTGCCATCCATAGACCGACCGGAAAACTTCAAGCCCGCTTCTTGTAACTGGTCAACCCAGTTATTATTAACTTCATAACGATGGCGATGGCGTTCCGTAATAATTTCCTGTCCATACGACTGATGGGCTAATGAGCCAATCTGCAAACGGCATTGCTGCGCACCTAAGCGCATGGTACCACCTAAATCCGACGCTTCTGAACGCTGCTCTACTTGCCCAGACTCATCGATCCATTCGGTAATCAAACCAACCACACAGTGCTTAGAACTGGCGTCAAATTCACTGCTGTTTGCATCACTCCAACCCACCACATTACGGGCAAATTCAATCACCGCAACCTGCATTCCTAAACAGATGCCCAAATAAGGGATCTTGTTTTCGCGGGCATACTGTACGGTTTTTATCTTGCCTTCGGTACCGCGCTCGCCAAAACCTCCGGGCACCAAAATTGCGTCTACACCGTCAAGCAAGGACACACCTTGAGACTCGATGTCTTCCGAATCAATATAGCGGGTGTTGATCTTGGTGCGAGACTTAATGCCTGCATGGCTAATGGCTTCGATTAGAGACTTGTAGGCATCCAACAGCTCCATGTACTTGCCCACCATAGCAATGGTAATTTCTCGTTCGGGGTTCAACTTAGCCTCGGCCACCGCATTCCACTGTGTTAAATCCGCGGCTTTACAGTCTAATCCAAATCGTTCTATAACAATTGAATCAAGACCTTGGGCCTGCAACAGACTAGGAATAGTGTAAATGGTGTCTGCGTCTGGCAACGAAATGACCGCCCGCTGCTCTACGTTGGTGAACAAAGCTATTTTGCTGCGCTCTGGCGCCTCGATCGACACCTCTGAACGACAGATCAAAATGTCTGGCTGAATGCCAATGGAGCGTAGTTCTTTTACCGAATGTTGAGTCGGCTTAGTTTTTGTTTCACCTGCGGTGGCAATATACGGCACCAAGGTTAAATGCATAAATAGCGCTCGACTAAAACCAACCTCAACCTTCATCTGTCGAATCGCTTCTAGGAAAGGCTGTGATTCAATGTCGCCAACCGTACCGCCAATTTCTACCAAGGCCACATCTGCACCTTGGGCGCCCCGATAGACTCGGCGTTTAATTTCGTCGGTAATATGGGGAATAATTTGTACCGTACCACCCAAGTAGTCACCGCGACGCTCTCTACGCAAGACATGCTCATACACACGTCCCGCCGTAAAGTTATTACGCTTAGACATTTTAGTGTCGATAAAACGTTCATAGTGGCCCAAATCCAAATCCGTTTCGGCGCCGTCTTCGGTTACAAAAACCTCGCCATGTTGGAACGGACTCATGGTACCTGGATCAACGTTAATATACGGATCCAGCTTCAACATGGTTACGTTAAGGCCTCGGGCCTCTAGAATGGCAGCCAAGGATGCCGAAGCAATACCCTTACCCAAAGAAGAAACAACACCGCCAGTAACGAAGATGAAACGAGTCATGCAATACCTATGTCTTATGTGACGTTAATAACGTCGATTTGAACAAAACACGATGGAGCAACCACAGAAAAACGCCTTACATCGTGGCGGGGTGGATGTCTCTAACGTTTATAATAATTGGCGCGCAAACAAACGCCTTTATAGGCGATCAAGTTTCCGTCTTAAGATGGGAGTGTAGGATACCAGAAGTGGCTATTCTGGACAATAAAAAGCTGCGTTTTAGCTGGGCTTTTGCCAACCCCATGCGGGCTCACCAAAGGCAGGCTCAAAACCAGCATTAACCCATAAATCAGCTACCATGGCTAGCTCACCATTAATATAAAACAACGGTAGGTGCGACCGCTCCCACGTGGGGATCTTCGCTTCTTGTAATAGTTTTTTAAGGTTCTGACTATGAGTCCGCCCCAATGGCTTGCAGCGCTCTCCCCCTACCCGCCCTCGCAACTCCAAATGATCACCCACCGCCAAAGACATCGCCACGGCATACTCACCCGCATCGAGCCGGCCGGCACTCAAAACCATACTGCCATGATCTAACTCAGCTTGAGAAATGGTGGCCGACCAGGGCTCACAAAACAATCCTTTGCCATGCCCTGCATACGGCGTAAGCCATAGCTGGCCATGGCTGCGGCGCAAACACCAAGCCCCAAACACAAGGCACGGCTGGGCATCATCGGCACTGGCTAACACCTCGCCGTCGATCTGCTGCATAGTCACATAGCTGAGAGCAGGCACCTTATGCAAGGATAACCAATGGCGCAAAAGGTTATGGCGGCGCGGCTTTGACAGCGCCAACAAAGCCGCGGTACGTAAGCACTGACTATTAACCAAACCGCTGCTTATCAGAACCAAGTCTTCCGCAGCGACTTCGTTAAGCAACTGCGTTGTATCACCCATAACCGCGGCGGTAGTCGCCCAGCACCGATCCATCGCCGGCCACCGCTGGCGCAACAAGGGCAACACTTGATGGCGTAAAAAATTACGGTCAAAACGCGCATCGTCGTTGCTGGGGTCGTCACTCCACACCACGTGATGTTGGCGTGCATAGTCGGCAAGGGCTTGCTGACGTACATTGATAAGCGGCCTCAGCATACAACCCAACCCTAAACTACGCTGTTTCGGCATGGCACTCAGGCCTGTCACCCCAGCGCCACGCATCAAACGCAACAACATAGTTTCACTCTGATCATCGGCGTGCTGAGCCAACAACAGCACTTCTCCGGCCTGCAACTGTTGTTCAAAAAATTGATAGCGAGCGTCACGAGCAGCGGCTTCTAGGCCCAGATTTTGTTTGACAATAGGGTCGATAACCACAGTTTGGGTTGCACAGGAAAGGCCATACTCTCGTGCTTGCTGCTCAACTTGCTGTTGCCAAGCCTGCGCATCTGTATGTAAACCATGATTTACGTGCACCACTCGGATTGGGGGGCACTGCTGAGATTGGCCCAATTGCACCAGCGCGTGTAGCAGCACCATAGAATCTAACCCACCACTAACAGCCACCAGCCACCCTGCAGCCTGAACGTGTTTATTCAGGCCGCAGGTTTCGGTGGTTAAGACATGGTGGGTAAAGGCCACGGCGGAAGACACAACCTAGATGAAAGCTTAAGAGCTCAGGCCGTAAGCCATAAGCCGCTTGTAACGACGATCCAGCAGGGTGTCTGCGTCCATTAGATCGAGCTCAGCCAGCTGGCTAATCAAGGTGGACTTAATGCTGGCGGCCACTAAATCGGCATCACGATGGGCACCACCCAGAGGTTCTTTGATGACATGATCCACAAGCCCTAAGTCGTGCAACCGGCTAGAGGTAATCCCCATGGCATTGGCCGCATCAGCAGCATATTCAGCACTCTTCCAAAGGATGGACGCGCAACCTTCTGGAGAAATAACCGAATAGGTAGAATACTGCAGCATGTTAAGCTGATCACATACGCCAATGGCCAAGGCACCACCAGAACCACCCTCGCCAATAACGGTGGCAATAACGGGGGTTTTAAGGCCCGACATTTGGGCTAGGTTATAGGCGATGGCTTCACTTTGACCGCGCTCTTCTGCATCAATACCGGGGTAGGCTCCAGGCGTGTCGATAAAGGTCAAAATAGGCATTTTAAAACGTTCCGCCATTTGCATCATGCGCAAGGCCTTACGATACCCTTCTGGGCGCGGCATACCAAAGTTACGAGCCACTTTTTCTTTGGTGCTACGGCCTTTCTCTTGACCCATCACCATCACTGCACGGCCACTTAAGCGGGCGATACCACAGACCATTGCCTGATCGTCGCCAAAATGGCGGTCACCATGCAATTCATCAAAATCGTCAAATATGCTAGCAATGTAATCAACCGTGTGAGGCCGCAGAGGATGGCGCGACACTTTAGACACTTGGGCTGCAGACAAGTTAGAGAATATAGACTCTGTCAGATTGACACTTTTAGCTGATAGCTTAGCAATTTCGTCGCTAATGTTTAGCTCATTGTCATTACCCACCAATCGCAAGGCTTCAATCTTGGTTTCAAGGTCAGCGATAGGTTGTTCAAAGTCGAGGTAATTTGGATTCATAGGGCTTAGTTTCTAATTGTTGATCAGCAAATATGGGGTTATTATAACTTGCGATAACGCATTTTTACAGCGTCTTCACCCAGCAAGTAAGCGAGATCTTGCAACATATCATCTTCTACCTGCAATCGCCACGGCGAGGCACAACGAATAACCCCTCGGCCAATGTCATTTCCAACGTGCAGCTCTAGCTTGGCAGCGGGCGTATCGCCACTGACTTGGTGGGGACTTACTATCTGCAACAACTGCTGTAATCCCTTACCCTGAGCAAACTCCGGGGCGACTGACAAGTTCAAACCTTTGGAAAAAACAGTGCGCGCTTGAGGCATGGTTAGGATCTGCTGAGCGCTCACCTTTAACCCGCCCGAATAATCATCTTCCGACACCTCTCCTTCAACAATAAGCAGGCGATCGTTTTGCAATAATTCGCGGTATTTATCGTAGGTATCACCAAACAGCGCCACATCCACCCGTGCTCGTCGGTCATCCAAGGTTAAAAAGGCGATGGTTTTGCCACGTTTGGTTTTCATGGTACGGCTAGCAACCACTAAACCGGCAATCCACTGCTTTTCTTTTTTGGCAATCAACTGATCTAAACGGCAGCGCAAGAAACGGCCTAACTCATGGTCGTAACTGTCGATGGGATGACCTGTCACATACAGGCCCAGGGTGCTTTTCTCGCCTTTTAGCCGCTGTTTGAGTGTTAGGGGGCGGGCATTCATGTGCCGATCATATGCCGCATCTAGGGCATCAACGTCGTCCACCACGGCGCTGATTTCGCCAAACAAATCCATTATGCCGGCGTCTTGGTTACGCTCGCTTTGGTCAGCCAATTGCACCGCATCGGGGATGGCACTATACAGCACGGCGCGTTCTTGATTGGACACCATTTGATCGAGCGCACCGCTGGCCACTAGGGCCTCGAGCACACGCTTATTGATTTTTTTACTACCCACTCGCTTACAAAAATCAAACAGGTCGACGAACGCACCACCTGTCTCTCGGGCCTCAATAATCGCCGCCACAGGGCCTTCGCCAACGCCTTTTACCGCGCCTAACCCATACACCACTTCGTTGTTATCATTCACGGTAAATTTGAAGTGACTGGCATTGACGTCGGGCAAATTAAGCGGCAACTCCATGCGACGACACTCTTCAACAAAAATCACTATTTTGTCGATATTTTGCATATCCGCCGACAACACCGCTGCCATAAATTCGGCGGGGTAATGGTACTTGAGCCAAGCGGTTTGATAGGCCACTAAGGCATAAGCAGCCGAGTGTGATTTGTTAAATCCGTAACCGGCAAACTTTTCCACCAGGTCAAAGATATTTCCTGCAAGGTCTTCGGCAATACCATTAGCTAAACTGCCGGCGATAAAACCAGAACGCTGCTTGGCCATTTCTTCTGGCTTTTTCTTGCCCATAGCACGCCGCAACATGTCAGCCTCGCCCAAGCTGTAGCCCGCCATCACCTGAGCAATTTGCATGACCTGCTCTTGGTACAAAATAATGCCGTAAGTAGGCTCTAACACCGGCTGCAAAGAGTCTAGTTGGTAGTTTTCGTGGGGCCAGGCCAACTTAGCACGACCGTGCTTACGGTTGATAAAGTCGTCCACCATGCCCGACTGTAACGGTCCTGGACGAAACAACGCTACCAAAGCGATAATGTCTTCAAAGTTACTCGGCAGCTGCCGCTTAATTAGGTCTTTCATGCCGCGTGATTCCAGCTGGAATACACCCGTGGTTTCGGCTCGTTGCAATAGCTTGAACACCGGCCCATCGTCAAGCGGAATGGTTTCAATGGCGATGGCTGCCTCGCCCTTTTCTGCCCGTCGCTGGTTGATCATACCCATGGCCCAGTCGACCACGGTGAGGGTTTTTAGACCCAAAAAGTCGAATTTAACCAAACCCGCATCTTCGACGTCATTTTTATCGTACTGAGTCACTAAGCCAGAGCCATCAACATCACAATAAAGCGGCGAAAAATCGGTTAACTTGGTGGGCGCGATCACCACACCACCAGCATGTTTGCCGACGTTACGGGTTAAGCCTTCCAGCTGATAAGCCATCTCCATAATTTCTTGAACTTCGTCACTGCCATCAATAAACTCACGCAGTGCATCTTCTTGCTCCACGGCTTTACTCAAGGTAATGCCCACTTCAAAAGGAATTAATTTAGATAACTTATCGGCCAGACCAAACGGTTTACCTTGTACCCGAGCCACGTCTCGCACCACGGCTTTTGCAGCCATGGTACCGAAGGTGATGATTTGTGATACCGCGTCCTTACCGTAAGTTTGGGCCACGTACTCGATCACTCGGTCGCGGTTATCCATACAAAAATCGATATCAAAATCGGGCATCGACACCCGCTCCGGATTAAGGAAACGCTCGAACAGTAAGTCGTATTGTAATGGGTCTAGGTCGGTGATTTCTAACACATAAGCCACTAACGAGCCAGCGCCCGATCCACGACCGGGGCCCACAGGGATGTCGTTATCTTTGGCCCAGCGAATAAAGTCCATAACAATAAGGAAGTAGCCAGGGAAACCCATTTGAGTAATGATGTCGAGTTCAAAATCTAAGCGATCATCAAACTCTTTTCGCTTAACAGCAAAGTCTGGATCGTTGCTATCGAGAATGGTTTCAAGGCGTTTATCCAAGCCTTTACGAGATACATCACCAAAGAACTGGTCCATAGTCATGCCTTCTGGCACCGGAAAGTTAGGCAAGCAACAGCGGCCTAACTCAATGTCTAAGTTACAGCGCTTGGCAATTTCAACACTATTAGCTAAGGCCGATGGCAGGTCAACAAAGAGGGCCTGCATTTCTTCATTGCTGCGTAAATACTGTTGATTAGAGTAGTCTTTAGGGCGGCGTGGGTCATCCAAGGTCATGCTTTGGTTAATACAGACGCGAGTTTCGTGGGCTTCAAACTCATCAGCAGCCACAAACATGACGTCATTGGTTGCCACTAAAGGCACCTGTGCGACTTGAGCCAAGGCCACTGACAGGTGCAGACATTGTTCGTCATTTTGACGTCCAGTACGCTGCACTTCCAAGTAAAAACGATCGCCGAACACACCGACCCAATAGGCCAGCACCGCCTGCGCTTCGTCTACACCACGGTTGATAAGGGCCCGCCCTACCTCTCCCTGCGAGGCACCAGACAAGGCAATCAAACCGTCACTTTGCTGTGCGAGCCAATGCCGCCCTACAATGGCTTTGCCGTCGGGGGTTTGTCCTTCTTGAAACGAGCGTGAGACCAATTCGGTGAGGTTAAGATAACCCTGCGGGTTCATGGCCAGAAGAGTCATACGACTCACTGGCAGATCGGTGGCTGGATCGGCAGCTAGGTAGATATCGCAGCCACAAATGGGTTTTATACCGGCCCCTTGTGCCGCTTTGTAAAACTTAACCATGCCGCACATGTTAGATTGATCCGTTAAGGCAATCGCAGGCATTTGTTCGGCTTGCAGCGTTTTCATCAAAGGTTTGATACGCACCATGCTATCAATCAATGAAAACTCGGAATGCATCCGCAAATGCACAAAGGGTACAACTAGTGACATTGTCTAAGTTCCAATCAGTCGTCGCACCGGCGCAAAACTACGCCGATGTTGCGGGCTCACGCCGTGTTCTTCAAGGGCCTGCATATGGGCTTTAGTAGGGTAACCCTTATGCTTATCAAGACCGTAATATGGGTATTGTTGATGCCAGTCTAGCATCTCTCGGTCGCGGGTGACCTTAGCAATAATAGAAGCAGCGCCAATACAAAATTTTTTCGCATCGCCTTTAACGATCGCCTCACTGGCGCAAGGCAGTTGCGGGCAACGATTGCCGTCAATTAACGCTAAGTCTGGCTTCGCCGATAAACCCAATACCGCACGCTGCATGGCAAGCATGGTCGCCTGCAAAATATTAATATCGTCAATTTCAGCAACACTGGCCCGCCCTACAGACACACTCAAAGCGTCACGCAAGATGAGATCAAACAACCGCTCTCGGGTTTTTTCCGTGAGTGCTTTTGAGTCTCCCAGCCCAGCAATGGGCTTATTTGGATCAAGGATGACGGCCGCCGCCACCACATCACCAAACAAGGGTCCACGCCCAGCTTCGTCTACACCACAAATCAATCTCATAGTCTGGGTCATGTTGCCGCCTTAACTGAGGTCTGTTGGGCAATGACCTCTAACACCGCTTGGGCTGCCGTGGTACTGGCGCCACAAGCCAACTGTCGGTGAATGTCAGAAAAGTGCTGTTGCTGTGCTGTAGCCACACTTGCATCAAACAACAAGGCGTCTAGTTTCCGCGCTATGAGTTGGGGCTGCACTGCATCTTGTAATAATTCTTCTACTATTTGTTGACCTGCTAACAGGTTAGGCAAACTTACAAACGCCACCTTGAGCTTGCGTTTGAACAAGCGATAGCTCAAGCCGTTCATGCGATAACAGACTAACATGGGTTTTTCGAACAACAAGGTCTCTAGGGTTGCCGTTCCCGAAGCCACTAACACCGCGTCTGCCGCCGCCAACACGGGGTGAGATTGGCCCAGCACGAGCTGAATGCGCAATTGGGGATGGGCCAACAATTGCTCTTGCAGTTCGGCTTGACGCTGCCGGTTAGCTGCGGCTACAACCACTTGGAGAAGAGGGTGCTGTTGCTGCAATAAGGCCGCCGCTGCCAAAAAATCCGGCGCTAGTTGGCGCACCTCTGCGGCACGACTGCCTGGCAATAAGGCTAATACCGGCTGCTGTGCGACTAACTGCAATTGAGTTTGCGCCACCGCCTGGGTCAAATCACCAGGAATAACATCAGCCAAGGGATGACCTACAAAGGTCGCGGGGATATTGTGACCTTGATAGTATGGCAACTCAAAGGGTAACAGCGCCAATACGCGGTGACATGCCTTAGCCACGGTAAACACTCGATCTTCACGCCACGCCCATACCGATGGGCTGACATAATGCACAGTGGGTATATTGGCCGCTTTAAGCTTAGTTTCCAGTACAAAATTAAAATCTGGCGCATCAATCCCCACAACGGCTAATGGGGGCTGTTTGATATAGCGTTTGATCAACCGTCGGCGCAGTCTTAATAATTCTGGTAAGCGGCCCAACACTTCCACTAAACCCATCACTGACAGACGCTCCATAGGCACCAAGCTAGTAAAGCCAAGGGCTAGCATTTGTGGCCCGCCAATACCTTCAAACTTCAGTTCCGGTCGTTGTTTTTGCAAGGCCAGCATCAAACCCGCGCCGAGCACATCGCCCGATGCCTCTCCGGCAATAATAACAATGGTGTGATTGGCCATAGGGTAGCGGCTATCGAATAATGCCGCGGCTAGTGTCTTGTAACGAAGCAATTAAAACAGATAATTCGTCACCCTCACCAGACAGGCCTTGTAGACGGGCAATTGCGGTATCCAAAGTAAGCCCCTGTCGGTAGATAATTTTATAAGCTTGGCGCAAGTTCTTAATGGCTTGCTCAGAAAAACCTCGGCGTTTTAAACCTTCCGTATTCATGCCATGAGGCGATACCGAATTACCGTTAGCCATGACAAACGCAGGGATATCTTTGAGCACTACGCTGCCTGCACCGGTCATACAATGAGGGCCTATATGGCAAAACTGATGCACTGCCGTAAAACCGCCTAAAATGACAAAATTACCCACATGGACGTGACCTGCCAAGGCCACATTGTTAGCAATAATAACGTTGTTGCCCACCACACAGTCGTGCGCTACATGCACATTGGCCATGAGTAAATTATTGTTGCCAATGCGGGTGACACCCGCGTCTTGTACCGTGCCACGATGCAGGGTACAGCCTTCGCGAATGACGTTGTTGTCGCCTATCTCAAGCCTTGTAGGCTCGCCGTTATACTTCATATCCTGACAGGCTTCGCCTACCGAGCTAAACTGGAAGATATGATTATGGCACCCAATACGAGTCGGGCCCTTGACGACCACATGTGATTCTAGCTTAGTGCCAGCACCCAGCTCTACGCCTGCACCAACAATGGAATAGGGGCCAATTTCTACATCATCAGCAATAATAGCATTGGCATCTATGATAGCACTTGCATGAATCAATGGCTGGGACACTAAACCTTCCTATCTGCACATAAAATAGTCGCCGATGCCACACGCTCACCGTCTACACTGGCACAACAATCAAACTTCCAGATACCACGTTTTTCAGACATGATGCTGGCTTCTAGCTGTAACTTGTCTCCCGGCACCACAGGGCGTTTAAAGCGTAGTTTATCGGATCCAACAAAGTAATAAATAGAACCGTCTTGAGGGGTTTTATCCATGGTTTTAAAACCAAGAATACCCGCCGCTTGCGCCATCGCTTCGATAATCAACACCCCGGGCATCACCGGATGGTCTGGAAAGTGGCCATTAAAAAAGGGCTCGTTCACAGTCACGTTTTTGTAGGCAATAATAGACTCACCAAGATTGAGCTCAGTCACTCGATCAACCAATAAAAATGGGTAGCGATGAGGTAGGTATTCGCGAATTTCTTTAACGTCCATAACCATAAAAATGCCTTTTCCTTTCATTCTTGTCTATGCCAAAAAACAGCGCTCAGCCTTTTAACTGCTGCAGTTCGGCTTCTAATTGCTTAAGCCGCTTCGCCATTTGGTCTAGTTGTTTAAACCGTGCAGCATTACGCCGCCATTTTTGATTTTTGTCTAGCCCAGTACCGGATGAATAGGCCCCTGGCTCGTTAATCGAGTGGGTCACCAGTGACATGGCCGTCACATGCACGCCATCTACCAAGGTAAGGTGGCCGGTAATGCCGCACGCCCCCGCCACGGTACAGTGCTTGCCTAGTTTTGTACTGCCGGCAATGGCGGTACACCCAGCAATTGCAGTATAGTCGCCCAGCTCTACATTATGAGCAATCTGTACCTGATTATCCAGCTTAACGCCATGGCCGATAACCGTATTATCCAGCGCGCCGCGGTCTATGCTAGTGCCGGCGCCAATTTCCACAAAATCACCTACAATAACCCCGCCTAACTGTTCTATTTTAACCCACTCATCACCGTCTTTGGCAAAACCAAAGCCGTCTGCACCAATCACTGCGCCACTATGCACAGTACATGAGCGGCCTAACTCAACGCCATGATAGAGGGTAACGTTAGCACCTAAACGAGTATGATCACCAATAGATGAACCCGCACCAACCACAGTGTTGGCGCCAATAGTGACCCCGTCACCAATGATCGCATGCGCACCGATCACCACACCTGGTGCCAAATTAACCTGATCACCTAGGCGGGCACTGGCCGCCACTTCTGCTGAGGCATGTATGCCGCTAAATTGATCCGCTGGAGCAAAGGCCTGTGACAAACGGGCGTAGCCTAAGTATGGATTCACTAGTAACAAACGATTGCCACCAAAGAGGTGCGCCTGATCAGGGTGCAAAATGACCGCCCCTGCGGCGCACTGCTCTAACTGACTGGCATATTTCATATTCGCCAAAAAGCTCACTTGGTGCGGTTGAGCTTTAACCACCGTAGCTAACCCAGTGACCGGGTAACCTGCTTCGCCCTTTAATTCAGCGCCCAGTAGTTGCGCAATCTCACCCAAGGTTAAATGTTGCAATTACGGCTCCAAATTTAACAGTTCGACAACCTTAGGGGTAATATCGATACCCGCAGCGTTATAAATCACCGACTGGCCGTTAATAATTAAGGAGATGTTATTTTCTTCAATTAACTGGCGCAAAATCTTATCCAACGCTGGACGCATGTTAGCCAAAAACTCTTGTTCTATCTTGAGTTTGGTATTGGATAAGTAATTTTGTAACTGCTGATACTCTGCTACCAAAGCCTGAATTTCACCCTGAAGAGCTTGCACTTCTGCGGCACTCATCAGGTCTTTATCTGCCTGTAAACGCTGCTGCAATGCTTGTAATTCCACTCCCATCGCATCAAAGCGGGTGGTTTGGGGCTTCAGCTCAGTAGATAATTCCTGCCCCAAAGCAATGGCTTTGTCGGTGGCAAACATGGCTTGTTCGGGCTTTAACACCACGATGGTTTCTGCGTGAGCCAGAACGGGCAGCACTAGGCTCATAGCCAACAGTGCCGAGCCCAATATACGCTGGGATTTATTCATTATTAACTGTCCTTATTAAGTTAAAAAGATCGACCCAGAGTAATATGGGTCGATTGCGTCTTATCACCGGAGTTTTGGTTTAACGGGTTAGCCACTACCAAGGTTAAAGGCCCAACAGGGGTTAACCATGACAGGTTCAAACCAGCAGACACTCGCAATTCACCGGTGCTAAACGCCCCTGACTGATACACGTTACCCACATCCATAAACAACGAGGTGCGCACCGAAGGCATGTCATTAAACAACGGAAAGATGAGTTCGGTCGACGCGGTGGTTAATAGCTGCCCACCTAATGGTTCGCCAATGGAGTTTTTAGGACCCAATGAGTTGAACGCAAAACCACGTACACTGCCAAAACCACCACCGTAATAGTTGGCAAAGAATGGGGCCGTGCTGGTGGCACCGTATGCGCCTACAACACCTACACGAGCTCCCGCAGAAAACACTAACGTCTCACTATGGTTTAATGGCGTAAAGGTGCGGTAGTTGTAGCCTAACTGATAAAAATTCAAATCACTGTTGGGTAATGCCAAGTCTAAGCTAACCCCATGGGAACTGCCGTTGGTAGGGTACCAAAAGTCATTAAGGGTGTTGTTGCTCCAGTTTATGGTGGACTTATACTGTTTATATTGTTTGCCTTCGGCGGCAACAAAACTAGCTACTTCGGTGGCCGTGGCGCCACCCAATACTAAATCAATACGCTCGTAACCTAGCTTAAAGTCGAGGCGTGTATGGTCGTCAATAGGGTAGCCAAAGCGCATGTCTACACCCACTGTGTCGGTCGCAAAGTTACTCACTGCCACTTTGGCATAATCGCGCTTGGTGTAATACAGATCAATGCCCCGGCTCACGCCATCCACGGTGTAATAAGGGTTGAGGTAACTAAAGCGGTATTCGTCGGTGCTGCTACTGGACGAGAATGAGGCTTCCATTTTATTTCCAGTGCCTAAAAAATTGTTTTGGTTAACAGAACCACCCCAAAAAGCACCCTCACCATCGTTGTAACCCACCACGGCAGACCAATCCGCTGTGAGACCTTCCTCCACTGCAAACTCCACATCAAGTTGATCGTCAGTGCCCGCAACAGGGGTGGTTTCCACTGCCACATTATTAAAAAAACCTAAGCGCTGCAACCGTAGCTTGGATGCCATAATGTCGGCCATGGCCGCGACACCACCTTCTATTTGACGCATTTCACGGCGTAACACCTCATCACTGGTGCGGGTATTACCGCGGAAGTCGATGCGCCGAACATACGTTCTTTTACCGGCTCGCACTTGGTATTGCACATCGACGGTTTTTAGGTTTTCGTTAATTAACGGCACCGGTTGAACCTCTGCAAACGCAAACCCTTGATCCCCAAACAGTTGGCGCACATCTTGAGCCGCGTTGACTAAATTTCGACGCGAGAACACCTGCCCAGATGAAGCATTGATGAGGTTTCTGATATCGGCCTCTTGGACTTCGTACTGACCAGCAATGCTCACTGTGCCGATGGTAAATTGATCGCCTTCGGCCAAGTTAATAGTAATAAAGACATTGGTTTTGTCTGCCGAAATCGCCACCTGAGTCGATTCGATATTAAATAACACATAGCCCTTATTTAAGTAATGAGAGCGAATATTTTCTAGGTCGGCGGTTAGTTTTTCCCGCGAATATTGGTCATCTTTAGTAAACAAGGTCCAAAAGCCAGGGGTTTGCAGGCTCATCAAGCTAATCAGCTCACTGTCACTGAAATCATCGTTACCAATAATATTGATATGGCTAATAGAGGAGGTCACACCCTCATTAATACTCACCTTTATCGATACGCGGTTTTCGCCCAGGTCTTCTACCACGGACTCGACCAACACAGCATAACGCCCCTGACTATTGTACTGACGTTCCAATTCGAGTTCGATTTGCGCGAGGGTGGCACGCTGGAAAATCTCACCTTCTTTGAGACCAGCAGCTTCTAGTGCAGCACGTAATTGCTCAGTTTTTAGTAATTTATTACCATCCAACCCAATAAAACCAATGGCAGGCCGCTCCCGCACTATGACTAAGAGTAAATTACCGTCTTGTTGTAATTCAATGTCTTCGAAATAACCACTTCTAAACATGCTACGGGTAGCAAATGCCAAGCTCCGGTCGTCTACATCATCACCCACTTGCAATGGCAGCGTTGCAAACGCTTGGCTTGAAGTGAGGCGCTGCAACCCTTCGATGTGGATATTTTTAATGGTAAATTCGCCACTCACAGCCACCGGAGATATGGCCATCGTCAAACTTAACAATAGTCCCAAAAGAACACGTTTCATATACACTCTACCTATAATTATTAATGACGCATCAAGTCATTAGCGATAGCGATGATCGTCACGCTAAACACCAAGGCCATTCCAATACGCAAGCCTACAGCCTGAATTCGATCAGGCACTTTCCGACCGGTAACTAACTCTATGAAGTAATATAGCAAATGCCCGCCATCGAGCATAGGAACGGGCAATAGATTTAACACCCCTAAGCTCACACTTAAGTAGGCCATAAAACTAATGTAGGTGATCAAACCCGTCGCGGCGGAAGCTGCAGCGACCTTAGCAATACTAATGGGACCGCTTAAGTGTTCGGTAGACACCACCCCTTGCACCATTCTACCCAGAAAGCTAAGGGTTAAGCTGACCATTTCTAGGGTTTTTTGACTGCCGTCGATCAACCCTTCAAGCAGGCCTAGTTGCTGCTGATATTGTATGGAGTAAGGCCACGAAATAGAGGCGACGCCAACGCCAATCTTGCCTATTAATCCACCCGTTTGGTCAACATCACTGTGTAATGTTAACGGCAATATCAATAGCTCGCCGCGACGCTCCAAAGCCACCAGCACACTCGCATCTGGGTGGCTTTGGACATAGGCCACAAATTCATTAAAACCAGCCATAGACCGTTGGTTAAACGCTATAATTTTGTCGCCTACTAGCAGCCCCGCGCGTTGCGCAGCACCACCCTCGATCACCCGATCAATAACGATGGGCACATTGGGTCGCCAAGGTTGAATGCCTAACTGTGATATAGGGCTTGTTTGCACCGCGTCGGCCAGCCATCGATTAACAGGCACACTGTAGGACACGACAGGGCCTAACAGCGGCAGTTGATCTGACGTATTGGCTTGTACCGCTTGCTGCTGCAATACGGCGCTATCTAACGGCTGCAACGCCACTTCAATATGGCCAGTTGCACCAATTCGCTTGGCTAAGGCTAAATTGACAGCCTCCCAGCTTCGTGTAGCCTGCCCATCAATCGAAATAATTTGCTGTACCGGCGTTAGGCCTGCTGTTTGAGCGGGCGAATCTACCAAAACGGGCCCAATTACAGGAATCAGCTGAGTGGTGCCCGCCATTTGCACTACAGCATAGAGCAAGGCTGCAAACACTAAGTTGACGATAGGGCCCGCGGCCACAATAGCAATACGCACCCATACCTTTTGCTGATCGAAGGCCGCCGCCATCTCATGTTTAGGCACGTCATCATTGCGGGTGTCTAACATGCGCACATAACCACCTAACGGTAACCAGGCAAGCACATATTCAGTGCCATCTTGACCGATACGCTGAAATATGGGGCGCCCAAAGCCAACGGAAAAGCGCAGTACTTTGACGCCACTCCAGCGGGCTACAAAAAAATGCCCCGCTTCATGGATGCTGACTAATACAGCAAGGGCAAATAGTGTGGTTAATATAGTGGTAAGCATTACGCCTCAGGGGTTTAAGTGCCCACTAAAAGAAGGCACAGTGCAAATACGGGTGCTGCAGAAGTGAGACTATCAATGCGGTCCATAATACCGCCATGGCCGGGCAATATAGAGCCGCTGTCTTTAATGCCGCACTGACGCTTAAACATACTTTCAGTGAGGTCGCCAATCACCGAGGCAAATAATACCACCACAGCCAAAAGATAGATGCTTACGGGCATGTCCTTGGCGAAATGTAAGTATGGCTGCACCAAGGCAGACACCAAGAGTACAGTGGCCACCGCGCCACCTACGCCCGCCCACGACTTAGCGGGGCTAACCCGAGGCATGAGCTTACGTTTGCCAAAACGTTTACCGGCAAAATAGGCACCGGTATCTGCTCCCCATACCAGCAAAAACAAATACACCATCAGCCACGGGCCTTGATCCATCTGCCTAATCGACACCATGGCCGCCCACGTAGGCACCAAAATAAACAGCCCGACTAACCCTTTACTAGGAGGCCGACACCAAAGCTTGGAAAAACGCGGGTACTTTACCACCAGCAGTGTAGCCACCAGCCACCAACCGGCAGCCACAGCAAACACCCATTGCTGGTATTGTGCCATGAGCTTTTGCAGCACCACAATAGCAAACAATACTGTCAGCACGTACACCGTACGCTGGCTACGACTGACCAACCGCATCATCGCGGTCCATTCCCATGCCCCCATAAGTACAACTAGGGCCATAAATAATGCGAACGCTTGGTGCGGCAAAAAAAACACCGCGCCTAAGGTAAGTGGGGCCAGCACCAAGGCTGTAGCAATTCTTGATCTCAACATATTATTATTTTATATTGCGCCAAAGAGGCCGACCACTCCGGGGTTAGGCATTCGACTCTTGTTCAGTTAACTGCGCACTTGTTTGGCCAAACCTCCGTTGTCTTTGACCGAACTCCACAAGTGTATCAACCATCTTTTGGTGCTTAAATTCAGGCCACAAGGCATCGACAAACACAAACTCAGCATACGCCATTTGCCACAACAAGAAGTTGCTAATGCGCTGCTCACCACTGGTACGAATACATAAATCTACCGCCGGCAAATCACCCAAACTCATGTGCTTACCAAACTTTTCTTCAGTGATGGCATCGATATCCAAGCCTTGCTGCTGAACTTGGAGCGCCATTTTTTTAACCGTTTCTACAATATCCCATCGGCCGCCGTAGTTGGCTGCAATGTTAAGTTGCATACCTGTATTAGCTTGGGTTTTAGTTTCTGCCGATACAATGAGCTTTTGTAACTCTGGACTTAAGCCCTGAATGTTACCAATAATTCGCAAGCGTATGTTGTTTTCATGAAGCTTATTCACCTCGCGCTTAAGCACGTACACAAATAAGTCCATTAAGGCTTTAACTTCGAGCGGCGGACGCCGCCAGTTCTCACTACTAAACGCAAATAAGGTGAGCGCAGGGACTTGGTAGTGCACCGCGGTTTCAATCACCGCACGCACTGCATCAACACCCGCCTTATGGCCAGACACCCCAGACAAACCTTCGCGCTTGGCCCAGCGATTGTTGCCGTCCATAATAATGGCAATATGCTCAGGCAAAGTGTCCAGTTTCTGTGCCAGTATGGCTTGGCGCGGGTCGGTCATGCAGTCATCCTTAATATGAGTCTAGACAGAAGCGAGATGCAGGCTAAACCTCCATCAAATCCTTTTCTTTCGCTAATAGGGCAGCTTCGATGCTAGCCACGTGTGCATCAGTCACCTTTTGCACCAGGTCTTCACCACGACGAGCATCATCTTCTGAGATGTCTTTGTCCTTCAAAAGTTCCTTAATATCACCATTGGCATCACGGCGAATGCTGCGCACTGACACACGGGCCTTTTCAGCCTCTTCGCGTGCACCACGAATAAAGCTTTTGCGGGTTTCTTCCGTTAACGCCGGCATAGGCACTCGAATCAGGTCGCCAGAGGTAGACGGGTTAAGGCCTAAGTTAGCCTTCATAATAGCTTTTTCAATTTCTGGCACCATGGGTTTTTCCCAAGGAGAGACTGCTAAACAGCGGCCATCTTCTACCGAAATATTGGCCAACTGATTTAGCGGCGTGTCGCTACCATAATAAGACACCATTACACTGTCTAGAATACTGGGATGCGCGCGGCCTGTACGTATACGCTTAAAGGCTTCACTGAGCGCGCTAATACTCTTGTCCATACGCGCGTCGGCATCTTGCTGAATGTCGTTAATCATTTTATTCTCCGCCCTTGGGCAATGTCACATTAACCAAGGTGCCTTCATGGCCACCGACGACTAGATTGACTAGCGCACCTGGGTTATTCATATTAAATACACGTACCGGCATTTGCTGGTCACGGCATAAGCACATGGCCGTAAGGTCCATCACACCCAGCTGTTTTTCTATGGCTTCGTTAAAAGTAACGTAGTCATATTTAACCGCTGAGGGATTTTTAACAGGGTCCGAATCATATACGCCGTCAACTTTAGTCGCCTTTAGCACTACATCGGCCTCTACTTCAATACCACGTAGCGCAGCAGCAGAGTCGGTAGTGAAAAAAGGATTACCCGTACCGGCAGAAAAGATCACCACATTGCCTTGCGATAAATATAACATCGCATTGCGTCGATCATAATGATCCACTACGCCGCTCATGGGGATAGCCGACATTACACGTGTGGTGATATTTGAGCGTTCTAGCGCATCACGCATGGCTAGGGCGTTCATTACCGTAGCCAACATACCCATATGGTCGCCAGTCACTCGATCCATACCGGCTTCACTCAAGGCAGCACCACGAAACAAGTTGCCGCCGCCGATGACTAGACCGACCTGAACACCGATACCCACTAACTGACCAATCTCAAGTGCCATACGATCTAACACCTTGGGGTCTATACCAAAGTTTTCGCCACCCATAAGGGCTTCGCCGCTGAGCTTGAGCAAAATCCGCTTATAGCGAGGTTGGCGCTTATCAGGAATTGCCATTCATCTTCTCCGAATAGTTACTGTGCCCCGCTAGCCTAGACATGTGTATAAGATAGCGCTGACAAAACAATAAGATAGTGACGCATTAATTGGCCTAGAGCAAGTTATGCCCTAGGCTAAAATCAAAAAAAAAGCGCCACCACAGCAGACTAGCTACTGTGATGGCGCTTTATATAAGGTTAATTAATCTTAACCTTTTAGCTGCTGGGCAACTTCTGCAGCAAAATCCACTTCTTCAACTTCGATACCTTCGCCAACTTCTAAACGATTGAAGGCAGACACAGAGGCATCAGCAGCTTTTAACAAATCGCTAATTTTTTGCTCTGGGTTCTTAACAAAAGGTTGCTCCGTTAGGCTGTTTTCAGCCAAAAACTTATTGATACGTCCCGTCATCATCTTGTCGACGATTGCATCAGGCTTGCCGGCCATGTCTGGCTGGGCCTTGATGATTTCCTTTTCCTTTTCCACTTCTGCAGCAGACATATCATCACGACTAATTACACGCGGGTTAACCGCAGTCACATGCATGGCGATGTCTTTAGCCAATTCGCTGTCGCCAGCCGTTAAAGCGATTAAAGTGCCGATCTTATTGTTGCTGTGCACGTATGCGGCAACGTTGGCAGCTTCAAGCATAACAATACGACGAGGGGTGATGTTTTCGCCAATTTTCTGAACCAGTGCTTCACGGGCTTCAGTCAAATCACCTGTCATCAAGGCCGCCATGTCGTCTTGCTTAGCAGTAAAGGCAGCATCAGTTACTTTAGCAACAAAAGCCAAGAAGCCTTCATCACGGGCAGCGAAGTCAGTTTCTGAGTTCACTTCAACCAGCACACCAAAAGAACCGTCATCGGAAACTTTGGCACATACAACGCCTTCAGCAGCAGTACGGCCAGCTTTTTTAGCTGCTTTCATACCACTAGACTTACGTAAGTCTTCGATTGCCTGCTCGATATTGCCGTCAGCAGCAACAAGGGCTTTTTTACAATCCATCATGCCCAAGCTAGTACGCTCGCGCAATTCTTTAACCATAGATGCAGAGATTGCAGCCATTAGAAAATCCTCAAATTGGGTTTATAACGCCTTTTCCTACGGGGTGAGGCGTTGTTAAAAAAAAGGGAGCCAAGCTCCCTTTTATATGCAAATGCTTAGCTAAACCAGGGATTTAGTCTTATTCAGCAGCTGCTTCTTCGGCTACTTCAGCCACTTCAACGAATTCGCCAGCAATCGCTGTGCCGTCGTCTTTGCCAGCTGCACAGGCATCAGCCATAGCAGAAACATAGATTTCGATTGCACGAAGTGCGTCGTCGTTAGCAGGGATAACGTAATCGATGCCGTCTGGGTTGCTGTTAGTATCAACGATACCGATAACAGGGATGCCCAACTTGTTGGCTTCGTTGATTGCAATACGCTCATGCTCAACGTCAACTACGAACAAAGCGTCTGGTAGGCCGCCCATGTCCTTGATACCGCCAATAGCGCGCTCAAGCTTTTCCATTTCACGTTGACGCATCAACGCTTCTTTCTTAGTCAACTGCTCAGATGTGCCGTCGTTAAACTGAGTTTCCAAGGTACGGAAACGGTTGATCGACTGACGAATCGTCTTGTAGTTAGTCAACATGCCGCCCAACCAACGATGGTTAACATAAGGCATACCAACACGACTAGCGTGTTCTTTAATCAACTTACCTGCCGCGCGCTTAGTACCAACGAACAATACCTTGTTCTTGTTGGAAGCCATTTTCTCAACGATAGCAAGTGCATCGTTTAGAGCTGGCAAAGTTTGGTCTAGGTTGATGATATGGATCTTGTTACGAGCGCCAAAGATGTACTGGCCCATTTTTGGGTTCCAGTAACGAGTTTGGTGGCCGAAGTGGGCGCCAGCTTTAAGCAGGTCGCGCATACTTACTTTAGTCATTTTAATTTCCTTTGTACGGGTTAGGCCTCCATAAACCCTCGCTCCCAGGTAACTACCTGATCGCCATGATTCGATCAACAACCTTAAAGCAGGCTGCCAACACCCAGAACCATGTGCCGGTTTATGTGTGACGTTATAGTTTAAGCTCCAAATTCGCTAGCTAGTTCTTTAAAACAGACCAGTTAGAATTTGGGCGCGCAATTTATACCATAAAACACACCATGAAGGCAAAATATAATTGCAAACACCACTACATTTTGGCGCTTGTGTTTTTACCATCGATGCATAGCCATCTAATTAATTTTCACTCCATGTCTGATATAATTCCTCATAACAAAGCTCACTTGCTAAACACACACCGAGAAGTTGATGAATATTCTTATAAAAGACACCGCCGCCATAGAAAAAATGCGCGTGGCAGGCCGCTTGGCAGCAGAAGTATTGGAAATGATCCACGAGCATGTACAAGTGGGCGTCACCACCAACAAACTCAACCAACTCTGCCATGACTATATTGTTGATGTGCAAGAGGCGGTGCCTGCGCCACTCAACTATCACGGTTTCCCTAAGTCTATTTGCACCTCGGTTAACCAAGTGGTTTGCCACGGTATTCCCAACGACAAACCACTCAAGAATGGCGACTGGGTCAATATTGACATCACTGTCATAAAAGACGGTTACCATGGTGATACCAGCCGTATGTTTCCGGTAGGCAAGACAGCGCCCCATTCCGAACGACTAGTCGCCATTACTCAAGAGTGTCTATATAAAGGTATGGCACTGGTTAAACCTGGTGCGCGTTTAGGTGACATTGGCCATGCAATCCAAGTGCACGCTGAAGCCAATCACTACTCCATTGTGCAAGAATACTGTGGCCACGGTATTGGTGAAGGCTTCCACGAAGACCCACAAGTATTGCATTACGGCAAACCCAATACTGGCGTAGAACTCAAACAAGGCATGATATTTACCATTGAGCCCATGCTCAATGCAGGCAAACGCCACGTGAAGCTAAATAAAAATGACGGCTGGACAGTGACCACCGTAGACAAACGTTTGTCGGCGCAGTTTGAACACACCATATTAGTCACTGCGGACGGCTACGAAAACCTTACTATGCGTAAAGAAGAAATGGTGTAATCGTGTCTGTGGTTAGCGAATCGCTGCAACAACTGCTTATCGACCACACGCAATTGCAGCACCAACTGGCTGAGCAAGACCCGGCCCATGTATTAAAAACCGCCCTTGAACACGGCCAAGCCAAACTTGATGCCTTGTTCAACGAGCACCAAGAGACCCGTGTTTATGAGCTAGTGCATGCCCGCGCTTGGATGGTCGATCAAGTCCTGCGCCTCGCTTGGCAACAGTACCCATGGCCAGACCAAGCGGCATTGGTTGCAGTGGGTGGTTATGGGCGTGGTGAGTTACATCCACAGTCTGATATCGACTTGCTCATTTTACTCGATAACGATTTACCCGAGTCCAGCTGGCACAACTGCACCCAACAGTTCATCACCTTTATTTGGGATTTAGGCTTACAAATTGGCAGCAGTGTACGCAGCCTCAACGACTGCTACGAACAAGCTAACGGTGACATCACCATTGCTACCAGCTTACTCGAATCACACACTCTTATTGGCAAACCGGAGCTGCTTAAAAAAGTATTCGACTGGGTCATTTCTGAACAAGCCTGGAGCGATGAAGCCTTTTATAAAGCCCGCATCAAAGCCCAGCAAAAACGGCACCAGCGTACCAATGACACCGAATACAATTTAGAGCCTAACATCAAAAACTCGGCCGGTGGGCTGCGAGATATACAAACCATTGGCTGGATTGGCAAACGTCACTTTGGCTTACGCTTCATGGCTCAACTGGCTGATCACGACTACCTCAACCAAACTGAATTAGACACCCTTAGACGTGGTATCAACTACCTATGGACCATTCGCTATGCGCTGCATTTAATTGCCAAGCGACCAGAAGACCGACTACTGTTTGACCACCAGCGCAAACTCGCCGAATTTTTTGGTTATCTAGACAATGACGATGAACTGGCCGTTGAGCAGTTTATGCATCGTTATTATCGGACCGCCATGCATCTTGCGGAGCTTAACCAAACGCTACTCCAACTCTTTGACCAAGCCATTTTACATGCTTGCGAAGAGGATAAAGTCGTGTCCATTAACCGTCGCTTTGAATTACGTAACGGCCGCTTACAAGCGTGTTATCCCACGGTGTTTTTACACCAACCCTACGCCATCATGGAAGCCTTTGTCATTTTGGCCCAAAACCCTCAATGCAACGCCATTGGTGCCGAGTGCAAACGCTTAATTCAAGCAAGTCGATACTTGATTAACGACAAATATCGCCGTGACATTCGGGTAAACAGCCTCTTTATGGAGCTTTTACGCTCGCCTGAACGCATGTCCCACACATTGTTAGAAATGCAACGCCAAGGCGTATTAGGCAACTATTTACCCGCCTTCAATAAAATTGTTGGGCGCATGCAGCACGATCTTTACCATATTTATACGGTAGATGCCCACACCATGAAGGTGGTGAAGAAGATGCGTGAACTGCGACTACCTAAAGAACAAGAGCGTTTTCCGCTTTCTGGCCGCTTGGTGCACGAATTGCCCAAAATTGAATTACTGTATATTGCTGGTCTGTATCACGATATCGGCAAAGGTAGTGGGCGCGATCACTCAGTAGTGGGCGCAGAAGAAGTGCGCCACTTTTGTAGCCAACATCAGTTAGGTAAATGGGATACAGACCTGGTGAGCTGGTTAGTGCGAAATCACCTGCTTATGTCGATGACGGCGCAAAAACGGGATATCGGCAACCCCGATATCATTCATGAATTCGCCACCAAAATGGGTGACGAGCTCCACTTAGACTACCTTTACGTACTTACCGTGTGCGACATTAACGCCACCAATCCTGCACTGTGGAATAACTGGCGCGCATCCCTACTCCGCCAGCTTTACACCGCCACCAACCGTGTACTACGTTTAGGCCTAGATATTCCCGTTGATCACCAGGCACTCATTGAACAAAGCCAAACCGACGCTCGTAAATTATTACAAGCGCAGCGCTTTAATCCCGCCTCGGTCATGCGCTTGTGGAAAAACTTGGGTGACGACTATTTTATTCGCGAAAATGCAAAAACCATTGCCTGGCATACCCGCACCATCCTCAATCATCAAATTCCTGGGCCCTTAGTGGCCATTAGCGAAACCTCCTTTAGCGCCTTTGAAGGCGGCACTCAGGTGTTTGTTTACACGCAAGACAGAGCCAATTTATTTGCCGCCTTGTGTGCCATTCTTGGCCAGCTACAACTCAGCATTCAAGACGCCCGCATTATTACCACCGAAGACGGTTACAGTATGGATACCTTTATTGTGCTGGATGCCAACGGCACCACGATAAATCAAACGCCAGCCCTGCTAGCCCAGCTTCAACTACGCCTTACCCAAGCCTTGCAAGACCCCATGGACTTTGGTTATCTTGTCGAGCAAAGGCAACCTAGAACCCATAAACTGTTTAACCAGCCCTCTATCGTCAGCCTGAGCAACCCCCCTGGCCGTAGTTGGACACGCTTGGAATTATCCAGTGCCGACCGGCAAGGTTTATTGGCTGAGGTGGGTTTAGTCTTTATGCGCTTGGGCATCAGTGTACAAAAAGCCAAGATTCAATCCATTGGCGGCCGTGTAGAAGATGTCTTCTTCATCACCTTATCCAATGGCGAGCGTATTGTTGATCAATCCCTGCTGCAAACATTAGAAGACAAGATTTGTACTGCCTTAGATAGCTAAAGCGGCTGTAATTCTGCTACTATATTTGCTCCATTTTTTGCACTAGCAAATGCTCACAACCACAACTATTAGAGAACACCCAGTGACTCAAGTTCAAATGCATGGTATTAGCAATTGCGACACCATTAAAAAAGCCAAAAAGTGGCTCGCAGATGCAGGCATTGAATTTAGCTTTCGTGACTACAAGCAGCAGCCCCCTAGCATCAGCGAATTACAACAGTGGGTTGAGATGGTTGACTGGGAGCTATTACTTAATAAACGCGGCACTACCTGGCGAAAACTACCTATTGACCAACAACAAACTGTTTCGGCAGAAACCGTATGCCAATTACTCGCCGACCAGCCAAGTATGATTAAACGACCTTTGTTATTGCTACAAAGCGGTCCACAAACACAAGCAGTTGCCGGTTTTAAAGCCGAGCAATATGCCACTATTTTTAAACTATAAGTTTTAACATTTTATTTATTGGAGAGTTCCATGTCGCATTTTAGTTTTGCCTTTGGTATCGGCAGCCAGTCTAGCCAAGGCGATTGGTTAGAAGTATTTTACCCACAGCCTGTTTTAAGCCCAAGTGCAGACCTAGTGGCGGCCATTACCGGTGTTTTAGGTAGCCAATTAGCGACGGGGAATCATGCCGTGCAAATTGACGCCAAGCAAGCCAGCCAATTAGCCAAGGCGTGCACTATTGCCGGCCAAGCTGACCAAGCAAAGTGGTTGACTCAAGCCGCAGACAAAGGCCAACCCATGGTGATAACACTACTAGAAACTGACAGTGGCCCAACCACCACGCCAGAGGTATACCTCAAGCTACAACTACTTTCCACCGGCCTTAAGCAGCCCAACAGTATGGACCTTAATGGTATCTTCGGGTTATTGCCTAACGTGGCTTGGACCAACGAAGGCGCAGTGGCCATTGATGATTTAACGCAACGTCAAATGGACGCTCGCCTACGTGGGGAATGGCTACACGTGAACGCCGTCGACAAGTTCCCCCGCATGGCCGACTACGCCGTGCCCAAGGGCATTCGTATAGGCGATGCATCCCGTGTTCGTTTAGGCGCTCACGTTGCCGAAGGCACCACCGTCATGCACGAAGGTTTCATTAACTTCAACGCTGGCACCTTGGGCCACGGCATGATTGAAGGCCGCATCTCTGCGGGTGTTACCGTGGGCAACAACAGCGACTTAGGTGGTGGCTGCTCTACCATGGGCACGCTTTCTGGCGGCGGAAAAATTGTTAACTCAGTGGGTGCAGACAGTCTTATTGGTGCCAATGCTGGCATGGGTATTCCTATTGGTGATCGCTGCATCATTGAAGCAGGTTTGTATATTACGGGTGGTTCTAAAGTGGCCTTGCTCGACATGAATAACGAGCTAGTAGATACAGTTAAAGCGGCTAGCCTTGCCGGTAAGCCAGACCTTCTGTTCCGTCGTAACTCATTGAACGGTCGTATTGAAGTAAAACCTAACCGTACCGCGGTTGAGTTGAACGCCGACCTACACACCAACAACTAAGAAGCCTAAATCCATGTCTGTGTCACCAACCATTGCCTTAACCCAAGACTTGATTAGCCGCGCTTCGGTCACGCCAGAAGATAAAGGCTGTCAAGCATTGATGATCGCTCGTTTAGAAGCCATTGGTTTCACCGTAGAGCGCATGCGTTTTGGTGAAGTCGATAATTTTTGGGCACGTCGTGGCACACAAAAACCTGTGCTGGCGTTTGCTGGCCACACCGACGTGGTGCCCAGCGGCCCAGTCGATCAATGGCACACGCCGCCGTTTGAACCGACCATTAAGGACGGCTACATTTATGGCCGGGGTGCAGCCGACATGAAAGGCAGCCTTGCCGCTTGGGTTGTGGCGCTAGAAGAGTTTATTGCGCAACACCCTAATCACCGGGGCAGCTTAGCTCTGTTAATCACCAGCGATGAGGAAGGACCGTTTGTAGACGGCACCACTCGAGTGATTGATACCTTAGAGGCCCGTGGTGAGAAAATGGATTGGTGTATTGTGGGTGAGCCGTCATCCACCAACACCCTAGGCGACGTGATTAAAAACGGCCGCCGTGGTTCGTTAACTGCCAATATTACTGCAAAAGGCATTCAAGGCCACGTGGCCTACCCTCACTTAGTGGACAACCCAATTCACAAAGTGGCGCCGGCTCTAGCAGAACTTGCGGCCACCACTTGGGACCAAGGCAACGACTTTTTCCCACCCACCAGCTTCCAAATTGCCAACATTAACGGCGGTACTGGCGCTTCTAACGTGGTACCAGGTCATGTAGAGGTGATGTGTAATTTTCGCTATTCCACCGAACTGACGGCCGATGACTTAACTGCCAAACTAGAGGCTATTTTAGACAGCCACAAGGTGGACTATGACATCCGCTGGACCTATAACGGCCTGCCCTTCTTAACAGCCTCCGGCGCATTAGTTGATGCCTGCCGTGATGCCATTAAAGCCACCACCGGCACCGACACAGAGCTGTCTACTGCTGGCGGCACCTCAGACGGACGTTTCATTGCCCCCACCGGTGCCCAAGTGGTTGAACTAGGGCCGTGCAATGGCACTATTCATAAGCTTAACGAGTGTGTCAAAGTCAGTGACTTGGAGCAACTGACGGATGTTTATCTGGGTGTATTAACGCGCTTGATGGCGCAGGGGTCATAACTATGACGTCGCCCCAAGCCGCCATCCAAACAGATATTGAAATATACATTAAGTCCGTCAGTCCCGAAGTCATAAAGGCTTGGTTAGAAAACTGCACCTCTAGCTTAACAGTAAAAAGCTCGAGCCCTAAACGTCAGGCTTATTGGGCAACCTTTGCAGGCACTGAGCAAGAGTTTGAAATTATTACCCTTAACAAGGTTGAAAGTAACTTCAGTAGTGTTTGGTTTAATACCAGCAACACACCATGGGTAGACGACAGGGCCTGCGCCCTCAGTGCTCTTGCACACTTTCAATCAAGCGTACGATGCGTTGCATCGGGCTGGCAAGAAGGTGACGCCCCGGATCAGTGGTTAAATATTGATACCCAAGGCGAAACCACTATTGATTGGTTATAAACCATGCACATGATTAAAGTTGTGACTGTAGTTACAACCACAGCTATAGTCGCAAGCCACCGATTTCCATACCAAGCCAACAATCCATAAAAACTTTATCTATTGCCTGATTTTGTGTAACAGTTAGGGGTTCAATACGATTAAGGACAGTAACATGCTCACCCCCAATCAGCTCGACCACTTTAATCAGCAAGGTTACCTAGTGATCCAGGACTTTATCAAGCCCCAACAACGCCATGCATTAATGGCTCGGGCTCAACAGCTGATTGAAGACTTTGAGCCACCCATAAAACGGTCAGTATTCACCACCGACGAACAGGAACGCACTAGTGATGACTACTTTTTGAGTTCGGGCAATCAAACACGCTTTTTCTTTGAAGAAAAAGCCATCGACAGCGACGGCAACTTCACCGTAGCCAAGCAGCAATCCATCAATAAGATAGGCCATGGACAACATGAGCATGACCCGGTCTACAAAGCTACGGTAACTGCGTTAGATTTTAACAACATAGGACAGCAACTGGGGCTAAATAAACCCCGCGCAGTACAGTCTATGCATATCTTTAAACAGCCCGGAATCGGCGGTGAAGTAGGTCTGCATCAAGATTCTACCTTTTTATACACGCAGCCAAAAAGCTGTATTGGCTTTTGGATGGCATTAGAAGACGCCACCGTAGATAACGGTTGTTTGCAAGCCATGGCTGGGGGGCACACAATCCCACTAAAGCAGCGCTTTAAGCGTGCAGCCAATGGCGGCACAGAATTTGAAACTCTCGATACCAGTCCATGGCCAGAACAGCCACTGACTATGCTGGAGGTGCCTGCCGGCACTTTGATCATCTTGCATGGGCAACTACCTCACTACAGCGCTGCCAATACGTCAAATCATTCTCGTCAAGCCTTTACCCTGCATTTGGTGGACCAGGCCTGCGACTACCCTGACGACAATTGGCTAGTGATCGGCGATGAGTCGCCTACCTAACACTACTGAGGGGTCCACCACATAGTCTAGGTGATCATAAAAATCCAACACCTTAAGGTTGCTGTCGCGCACATAAAGATTAATTTTTGGACACTCAAGCGCCAACAAAAAGGTGTCACAATAAGCCATCAGCAACCGGCCTAAACCTCGCCCTTGGTAGGATGGGTGAACGGCTAGGTAATATACGCTACCACGATGGCCGTCATAGCCTAACATTACGCTGGCCACTAGCGATTCTTGGTCACGTACTACAAACAATCCGCCCACAGGATCTTTGAGCTTACGCTCGATATCTTTATGGGGATCGTTCCAGTGCTTGGTAAGGCCACACTCTTGCCACAGCAGCACTAACGCGTCGGTATGCGCCACATCAAAACGCTCTACCGCGTATTCAGGCGTCATGGTCCTTACCCAACCAAGCCAATAGATCGTCAATCACTTGCTGTTTGTTAGGCTCATTAATCATCTCATGGCGGCCATTGGGGTAGAGCTTGTAAGTCACGTCTAGAGCACCGGCTCTTTTTAGCGCCCTTTCCAAAGCCACTACATAACCACCTTGATTACCCACTGGGTCCTTGGCCCCAGAGAACATATAAATGGGTAAGTTAGGATCAATTTTGGCCATAGACTCTGGATCATGCACGTCCGATAAGCCATGGAACAAGTCGAACCAAAATTGATTGCTTATGTCATGGCCGGCCAAGGGGTCTGCTATATAAGCATCAACCACCTCATTATCTGAACTTATCCAGTCTTTAGGCGTGCGAGCAGGCTTAAAGGCATTGTTATAATGACCAAAGGTTAGTCGATCAATTAAACTGCTACGGCCCAAAGGCCCTTGCCGCCAGCGCTCAAATACGGTCGTAATGAGGCCTAGGCGATATAACCAAGGGGGCCTATAACTACTGGAAGAAAGTACTAAACCCTTGAGGTGGGGTTTTAACCGCTTGGCATAGCGTTGCACCACATGTGTAGCCACAAACGTACCCATACTATGGCCAAAAATTGTTAAGGGCTGTGTCCATTGCGCTTGCAAGTGCCCAATGATCGTCGCCTGATCAGCAACAAGCTTATTCCACCCATCGTGGTCAGCAACGTGACCTCGCTGTGCATCAGATACACAAGTTAAGCCGTGGCCACGATAGTCGCCGACACTCACATTGTATCCGGCGGGATTTAGCTGTTTGGCTAGAGCACCGTATCGAGCACCATGCTCACCTACACCGTGCATGATATGCAGCCACCCAATGGCGTCAGTGACCGGCCACAGATGAACTTGTAAAACAACATCGGTGTCGTCTTCAGCTTCAATACTGATTAATTGATGGTTATCTTGTAACAATGTTCGAGGCCTAGTTTTAGAAAACAAGGCCCATTAAAGAGCAATCAAAGGGGACCTGCAATAAAAACCTTGCAGTCAATCTATTCGCTGGCTGTGAAATCAAACGCAAACAGTTCGCGACTCCAGCAACCGGCACGTGTAAAGTCCAAAGCCAGTAACTCATCACCGTAACCAAGCTTGGCTAAGGCGTAGGCATCTAGCTCTTCGGGCAAGCTAACTGCAGCTTCAGCCCGACGTTGCTTAAAGCTGGCACTTTGATAACTAAATTCCTGTGCTTCTTGATCGTACACACAAGCCAAATGCTCACACGGGTGCAAACCTTGCAGGTCGTCCTCTTGGCGATTGCCACAAACCGGACAACACAACCCTGCCACAGAGGCGCTTTGATAAACCGGCGCATACGATACGCGGCTAGGTAAAAAACTATGGGTTATGTTCATTTAATTGGCTTCCAAGAACTGTTTGTAACAATGGAGCCATAGTACAAGATTTTGAGTGGCTGCTGGGTGAGCATTATTTACGCTAGGTGAGCGAAACTAATACACGTGCCAGATTTGCACTCATGTTAAGACAAGACCATAATGGCTGCACACTCAATTGCCATATTCATAAAGGAATAAATTTATGCGCACACTCAACTCTGTGACACGTTTGGCCTGTTTAGCCACGTGCCTAGCCGTACCCGCCATCAGCATGGCCGCGAGCAACAATGCCTATATTGGCTTAATCAACACTAGTGGTGCTACTTACATCAATAGCACACACTACACCACCAGTGGCACAGGTACCAAGATAGGTGCTGACATGGCCATCAGCAGCCAACTCGGGCTGATGCTTAGCTACCGCAGCGCCAAAGTGAACTCATCTACCAGCGTTAACTACACCGACATTGGCGTGCGTTATCGCTTAGACGACGCCACCTCCACCTACTTTAGTGCTAACAAAGCTGCCGTTGCCAACAATAGTGAAACCTTATTTATGCTAGGCGCTATGCACCACATGAGTTTGAGCGGCACATCCGACTTAGTCCTTAAAGCCGGTACCAGCACCTCAAACCTGCTTGACGATTTAGAGTTTGGTGTGGACTTCAGCTTACCTGTGATGGATGCGCTGATCTTAAACCTAGGCTATAAATCCAGCGTTTCTAGCCTCGGCAAAAGCAGCACTACTGCAACCTCGTCGGATTACAGTGTAAGCATCAGCTCTCGCTTTTAACGCACGGCCCAATTAAAGCAAGGCGTTATCAAAAAAGGCCACCACCCGACGAGCATATTCGTCGGATTTTTGGGTATCAAATTTAGTGTGTCCAAGTTGCGCTTCGTACCACAGCTCTTTTTCGCCACAAGCCGCATCAAAGATCCACTGTCCACTGTCTACAGAAACCACAATGTCTTTGCCACCTTGCATAATAAACAAAGGCGTCGTGCAAAGTTGAGCGGCGGCCTTGGTGGCGTCAGCTTGCTCCACCTCCATCCCCAATATAGTCTCGGCCCATATAGAAATCATCGGTGCAAACGGGAATGCAGGCAAACCAGTAAAATATTCAACCGACACGTTAATGGTGTCCTGTAACGATGAAAACGGGCTCACTGCCACCACCGCGGCAATCGCCTGATTTTGAGCTGCATATTCGATAACCATGGCAGCACCCATGGAGTTGCCCAACAAACCAACCTTGTCAGCATGAGCACCTTGTTCGTCAATCAAGTAGTTGTACCAGGTTTGTAGGTCATCCATTTCTCGAACGCCAAAACTGATTTCATCACCATCGTTCAGGTCATGAGCCCTCACACTACTTATTAATACGCCATAGCCTGCATCTTGCAGCATTTTGGCTTCTTCAAACATATAACTACGGTCGGCCTTAAAGCCATGTTGCAACATCACGTAGGCACCATTGTGAGTGCTTGAAAAATAGGCATGTAATTGTTGGCCGTCCTGATTAGTGCGCACAACTTCACTCACTTGCAGATCAAAATCATACACCGAGTGTTTGGGCGGGCTACGAGTTTCTAACGGATAGTGCACCAAATCATTGGCTTGCTGATAAGTCACCCACAAAAATGCGGCCACTAAAACGGTGCTCACAACGGCCAAAAGCCACTGCATTATTTTTTTCATAGTTGTTCCTAGTTACATTGTGAGTAGCAAAAGCAACCCACCAGATGATCGTTAACCATGCCTATGGATTGCATGTACGCATAGATGCCAATGGGACCAACAAATTTAAAACCGCGGGCTTTTAAATCTTTGGCAATATTGGCGGAGAGTTCCGTTTGGGCAGGAATTTGGTGGTCTTGGTTAAATCTGTTGACGATGGTCTGGCCATTAACAAAACCCCAGATATAGGCATCAAAACTGCCAAACTCTTGCTGCACGGCAATAAACTTGCCAGCGTTATTGACCACACTTTGTACTTTGAGGCGGTTGCGAATAATGCCTTTATCTTGCAACGCGTGAGCGATGTCGTCAGGCGTGAAGGCCGCCAATTTGGCTAACTCATAGTTACAAAATACACGTTTATAGTGATGACGTCGCTTGAGTATGGTGATCCATGACAATCCTGCCTGCGCACCCTCCAACACGAGCTGTTCGAACAGCCGCACATCGTCGTGCACCGGCCGCCCCCATTCTTCATCGTGGTAAGTGACATATAGGGCATCTTTTGTAGGCCAGCTGCAACGCGTAACTTGCTCTGTGTGCATTATTTTCTCGCTTCATACCAAGGTAGCATTATCATATGCAGTTATAGCGAAAAAAGAAATCAACTATGGGGAAACCCGCCCAAAGCATACGACTATTTGACACTTTATGTTATTATGAATATCCGTTTTTAATCCAGTGATTTAGCACATGAACCATTTTTTTCGATTGCTCGTCGGCGCAACCATGGTTGCCATGTGCGCTTTGCCCGCCCATGCCGCAAGCTTTAAACAAGCCAAAAAGCACTATGCCGCAGCCGATTATTCGGCTGCCATCGCAGAGCTACAACCCCTTGCCAAAGCTGGCAATGCAGATGCCAATAACTTACTTGGTGAAATGTATTTACAAGGCGCGGGCGTGAATAGCGACATCACCCTAGCTAAAACCTTTTTTGAAGCCGGTGCTCGAGTAGGGCACTTGGCTGCATTGGCTAATTTAGCCGACATCCTTAACCGCGAGTACAAGGTCGAGCTAGTCACTCTGGAACCACTGGCTGAAGCGGGTAATGCCAAGGCACAGAATCGATTGGGCCGGATGTACGAATTTGGCCAAGGTCACAGCATTAACCCACAAGCTGCATACGCTTGGTATAAAAAAGCGGCCGACCAGGGCCTCATGAACGGCCGTATGAATTTGGCACGGGCCCACAACTTTGGTTTGGGTACGGAGCAAGATTTTGTTAAAGCCGAAGCCGGCTATTTAGCGAATGCCAAGGCCGGCCACGTCGACAGCATGTTCTTTTTAGGCACCATGCATTTTGCCCAAGTTAGCCAAGCCGGCTTAGACTCTGATCGTCAGGCGTATGCATGGCTTAAGGTGGCGGCACAAAATGGTCACGCCACAGCGGCCGCTATGGTGACCCGCTTGGCCATCAAGCTAGGAGACAACCTAAGCCAAGGCGATGCCTTGTATCAAGACTACGCCACCCGCTATACCAGCGCTGCGGCCAACTAACATGAGCCGACGCTTTAACAGCCATAACCTGCCCAACGCCAGCTTAGTCAAACGGCTCATGGCAATGATGTACGACACGCTACTAGTCGTCGCTGTGTGGATGTTGGTGGGTTATGTGTTTATTGCATTTAACGATGGCGAGGCGGTGTCTGGGCCACTCTTTAATAGCAGTATTTTTTTGGTAACCTTTTTGTTTTTTGCGCTATTTTGGACTCGGTCCGGGCAAACGCTAGGCATGATTGCTTGGCGGCTTCGAGTAGAGACCGACGACGGTCAGGCGCTTGACGCTAAGCAGTCTTTATTGCGCTTTATGGGGGCACTATTTTCCGCCCTAGTATTAGGCTTAGGTTACTGGTGGATTTTGGTCGACGCCAACAATCTCAGCTGGCATGACCGCTGGTCGAACAGCCGCATCGTACAACTGCCAAAACAGCCCTAGTTAACCGGCTCTACGCAGCAGCCACCCGCCACCCGCCACACACGCTATTATCGGCAACAGATAGGCCAGCAATGGCGTAAAGCCAAACACACTACTAGCTGGGCCTAGCACCTCTTGGGCATAATTAAAGGTTAAGCCCACCAGCACCCCCACCAGCACGCGCTGACCTAGCGTCACCGATCGCGTGGAACCAAAGATAAACGATATCGCCACAAACACCAGAGCCAAGGTGGCTAGGGGCTGGAGTATTTTCTTCCAAAACGCCAGCTCGTAGGGCGCGGCATCTAACCCACTTTGATTTAAGTACTGGCTATAACCCACAAGGTCTGTAAGCGCCAAATGCTGTGGGTCCATACTCAAGATCGATAACAAATGCGGCTCCAAGGTCACCGCCCAGGGCGCCTGCGGGTAGGCCAGTTGGCGCAACCGCTGATCTTTAAGCGCGACCACCTGTATGTTGTGCAACGCCCAAGTGCCATCGGTATAGACAGCCTGTTGTGCAAGCAGCGTTTGCTGCCAGTCTTGTTGCTCAAAACGGTAGCGCGAGACGTCGGCTAAGGTGCCATCGGTTCGGACCGAGCGCACAAATATATAATCGTCATTATCGCGCAACCAGAAGCCTTTACTAGATGCCACACCCTTATATTGGGCCTGCTGAGCTTCCGCCATTTGCTGGCTATTAGGCGCCACAAACTCACCCATAAGGCCTGCAAAAACCACAAATACGGCCACCGACTGCATGACCGACCAGACGATACGCCGTAGCGATACGCCCGCCGCTCTCATCACCGTGAGCTCACTATTGTTAGCTAACGTACCTAACCCTACTAAGCAGCCCACCAACACCGTTAATGGCATAAACTCATACACCCGCCTAGGCACGGTTAACGCAATATAAGTCAGCACCTGGCTGAAACTAGCGCCATGATCGAGGGCGTCCAATTCACTGCCCAGTGCAGTCATTAAATCGAGACCGAGAATCACCAACAGCACTATGGCCACTGCCGCCCAGATGTGTTTTGCGATATACCAATCAAGTAGGCGCATGATGATTTTCCTGGTGACGCAAACGGCCCACAATAGAACGTATAAAGGGTCCCGCAAATAACAACACCAAACCGATCATCAAGAAACCGGTATGCAAGGCCACGATTTTAATATCGGCACCAGCCAAGCCTTTAGACATGTCATCTCGAAAACTTGTGAGTGCCGACAAATACATAAGGTAAACGAGTATGGCCGGCAATAGGCGCGTAAAACGGCCTTTACGTGGGTTTACTTGACCCAAGGCAATGGCGATAAAACTCACGATAAGGGTCATTAGCGGTAACGATACCCGCCAATAGAGTTGCGCCCGATAGTCGGCCACAGGCGAACCAACCAGCACATTGGTAGGTAAGGTAAAGCCGCGAGTAATATTGATTTCTAACTCTTGGGTATAGGATCGTACCGCTAATTCTTCAAACTGAGTGATGGTGTAATCTAGCTGCCCAGGTTCACCTTCGGTTCTAGAACCATTTTTTAATAATAGATAACGGCTTTGGTATTGCTCATCAAATACCTGGCGTGCCGATGTGGATTTAATCACCACCGGTGCAGCGCCTGGCGCTGGGCGATTAAAGACAAATACATTTTGTAACTGTTGACGGTCATCGCTCATACCTTGCGCATAAATTACCTGGCGCTCAATATTGCCTTGAAAGCGTCCAGCCACAACACTATCAAACTCGGCTTCGTGGGATTGCTGGTACAACACCTGCTCTACGTTGCGGGAGGTTTCAGGAGCTAACCATAGGCTTAAAAAAGCCACTAGCAAGGCCAAGATAGACAAGGGCACTAACACTGCCTTAACCAGCTGCGCTTGGCTCACGCCGTTAGCAAATAACACCGTCAGCTCGTTATCAACACTGAGCCGGCCCAAGGTTAGCAACACCGCCAAGAAACCACCCAGAGGCAACAAGGTACTTAAGTATGCAGGCAACAGATTGATGATAATTTCCACCACCGCTTGGGCGTCGAGCTCGCCGGTCACCGCCTTACTGAGGTAGTGGGCAAAGCGACTGCTAGAAATAATAAGCAGCAATACCATGCTTACGGCTAAAGCACTAACCAGCACTTCGCGGTTGATATAACGAGTAATGATAGACAAGGTGACGGCTTCTTTAACATACACATGGCTGGACAATGGGCTTAGTGTAGCAGATTTAATGTCATTTAAAGCCAATACACCACTAGAGCCTAAGCTAAATTTGGCGTAGAATTTTGCCTTTGCTTCAAACGCCGAAGCAACCTCACATCCGCCACGCCGCCACGCACTTGTCTGGAGACAACATGGAATTTTCTTTACAACAGGATGCCTTAGATTTTAACACCGCATCTAGCCTCATTCTACCTTTGGCCGCCTTTGAAGGTAGCGAACCCGTTCTCTCAGCCAGTTTAGCCGCAGCTGACCAATTACTTAACGGCGCTATTGGCCAAGCGATTAACAGCGGTGACTTAACCGGCAAGTTCAAAAGCAGCCAATTATTTTTACATGCCGGTGCTGGGCCAGATCGCATTTTAGTGATGGGCTCTGGCGACCCCGCCAAGCTTAACGGCCGTAAATTTGGTCAACTAACACAAGCCGCTTGGAGTCAAATTAACACCAACCCTGGCACTAGCGTACTGAACCAACTCACCAACGCCGACAGCGCTGACCTAGACACAGCCAACAAGGTACGTCTAAGTATAGAAGCCTTAGTCCAAGCCTGCTACCGCTTTGACCAGTTTAAATCAGAAGCCAAGCCTCAGTCCGCCTTGCCCAGCATGGCTTTGGTTGCCGATGCCAGCAGCCAAACTCAACTTGAGCAGTCCACCGCCACCGCCCAGGGCATGGATTTATGCCGCGATTTAGGCAACCTTCCTGGCAACGTGTGCACGCCAAGCTACCTTGCCGAGCAGGGTCATAAACTGGCCGCTAATTCCAGCAAAGTCACCACTCAAGTATTGGAAGAAGCCGAGATGGAAAGCTTGGGCATGCACTCGTTGCTGTCCGTAGGTAAAGGCAGTGCCGAACCCTCCAAATTGATCATTGTAAATTATCAAGGCGGAACCGAAGGTGCAGCACCTCACGTCCTTGTGGGCAAGGGCATTACCTTTGACTCCGGCGGCATTAGCATTAAGCCAGGCGCCGCCATGGATGAAATGAAGTACGACATGTGTGGCGCAGCGAGTGTTATTGGGGCCATGCAGGCCATCATCAATATGGGTTTAAAGGCCAATGTTGTGGCAATTATTGCCAGCGCCGAAAACATGCCCTCTAGCACCGCCTCTAAGCCGGGCGACATTTACACCACCATGTCTGGCAAAACCGTAGAAGTGCTTAACACCGACGCCGAAGGCCGCCTAGTATTATGTGACGCCCTCACCTATGCCGAACGATTCAACCCCAGCACAGTCGTGGACGTCGCCACCCTCACCGGCGCCTGCATTATTGCCCTTGGCCATCATACCAGCGCTGTATTAAGCAACGATGACACCTTTGCTTCAAGTCTAATGGATGCTGGCAAACAAGCCTTCGATGCGGCTTGGCAGTTGCCTATGGGAGAAGAGTATCAAGAACAGCTAGAAAGTAATTTTGCCGACCTAGGCAATATCGGTGGCCGCTCGGCGGGTACCATTACCGCCGCTTGTTTCTTGTCTCGCTTTACCGAAAGTTATACTTGGGCACACCTTGATATTGCCGGTACTGCGTGGACCTCTGGCGCCAAGAAAGGCGCCACCGGTCGTTGCGTTCCGTTACTGGTTCAACACCTAGTGAATCAGGCATAGGCATGCAACGAGCCGATTTTTATCAGCTCAAGTCCGACGATCCGGCCAGCCGCTATCCGCTGCTGTGCCGCTTGTTGGAAAAAGCCGTCGGCAGTGGCCAACAGGTATACATTCAGTGCCGCGACGACGCTGAAGCCAGCCACCTTGACGTGTACATATGGGCCTTTAAACCGGATTCATTTATTGCCCATGTCTGCGCTGGCGATGACGCTGTAGCACCGATTGTTCTCGGCCACCCCAACACCGCCGAAGAGAACTACCCAAAGCAGCGTGATATTTGCTTAAACCTAAGCCACCAATTGGCACCGAAGGAGTTCGAGCGCATCATCGAAGTAGTGACCCAAGATCCAGACATGATCCTCATTACCCGCCAACACTACCGCAGCTACCAGCAGCAAGGCCGCAGTATGCAGTACCACAAACTCTAGCTAGACTGCTGACGGTCGGCAATCAAACTAATCATCTCAAACATGATGGCCGTAGCCACCATTGACGTAATATTGTTAGGGCTGTCTTTAGTTGGCATTAAACACACCACGTCACCACCAATGATGTTCATACCGCGGGCTGCCTGCAGCAACTGCATCACTTGATCCATCATAAAACCCTGACACCCAGCCTCAATATTAGACACGCCAGGGGCGACCGTAGGGTCTAAACAATCCAAATCAAAGGTGATGTACACTGGCCGATTGCCAATGCGTTGCTGAATGATATCAATGCTTTGTTGCGCACCAATTTGATGGTACCGATCCATGGTAATTACCTCATAGCCATGCTCGTAACTCGGCTGCAACCAATCTAAAGTGCGAGCATTACCCCGAATACCCACCTGCACACTGTGGTGAGCGTCCACATTGCCTTGCTGCACCAAATACGAGGCCCAATGGGCGGCCGACTTTTTAGCGCCTAAAAAGTGTTTCATATTACTGAAGCAGTCTGTATGGGCGTCAAAATGCAAGATACACGCGGGCTGCCCGCCTGTGAGCTTCGATTGAGGACCACCTAAGGCTTGTAAGATGCCACCCGTAACAGAGTGGTCACCACCCACAGACACAGGCCTCGTACCCGCTGCATCGATTTTAGTATAGTAGTCTGTGATGTGCTGAATCGACACTTCATTGTCGTTCATGTGGGTCAGTGGCACATCGCCTAAGTCGTTGATACGGCATGCTTGCCACGGATCTAACTCAAAATTCATATGTACACGGCGGCCATTAGCCGAGACATTACGCACAGCTCTGGGGCCAAGGTGCTGGTCTCGCTCCGTGGTACCATTGCCGCTGCTGTGGGGCACACCCACTAATGCAATGTCACAATCACTCGGATTGGGGTTGTGGGGTGCACGAAACAAGGTTGCCACACCATACCAATACAGGGCGTCCATAAATGCGTTTTGGTTACGATCAAACTGGGGTTCGGTGGGCTGGCTCATGTTGGTTCTCTAATAACGCAGTCAATAACCATGGTTTTACCTTAAACCTTCTGGGTCGGTCAACTTTTCTACAGGCGAAAAAAAACGCCACTAAAAGCGGCGTTTTCTCAATGTTATTTTCTTAACGAATTAAGAAGGAACAACATTGTTGGCGCAAGGGCCTTTTTGGCCTTGGCCAACTTCGAATTCTACGGCTTGACCGTCGTTCAAAGTGGCGTAACCGCCGCCATTGCGGATTTCAGAATGGTGTACGAATAAATCCTTACCACCGTCTTCTGGAGTGATGAAACCGAAACCTTTATCGGCGTTAAACCACTTCACTGTACCTTTGCTCATATCTTTACTCTTTGCTACTAAATTAATTTGATAAACCGCCTTCATCTGCGCGGGTTCTCAAACAGATGACATCTGTTACTGCGCAAATTTACGGTTTGGGCCTACACACATAACGGTCAAGCTAGTGCGGAGCACAGTCTAGCACCTTAAACCAAGGAAAGCCAATAAATACACAGGCGGCCTTGTTTACATACCACTACCCGAGCTGCCATCTTCTCTCGTTAGAAATAGGCAGCTCTTGGTTGGGCATCTAAATCGCTTCAATTTTAGCCACTTGATGCTGCAAGGTGCTCGCTGCCGATTCGGCATCCTGCAACTTAGCACGCTCTTTTTCGATGACTTGTGCAGGCGCTTTATCCACAAACTTAGCGTTACCCAACTTACCACCAAGACGTTTAATTTCACCCTGCAATCGACCTAGCTCTTTGTTTAAGCGAGCCAGCTCAGCATCTTTGTCGATCAAGCCTGCCATCGGCACTAACACTTCTAGCTCGCCCACGAGCGCGGTCGCACTCAGCGGCGCGTCCATGCCAGCCTCTAGCAAAGTGATGCTTTCTAGCTTGGTGAGTTTAATGAGGAACTGACTATTGCTGCGTAAACGTTCCTGATCAGCGGCACTGGCTTTATTAAGCAACACAGGGATCGGCTTACCCGGCGCAATGTTCATTTCGCCACGGATATTGCGAATGCCGTCGATAATTCCGCGCACCCAATTGAGGTCTGCTTCCGCTGTTTCGTCGCGTTGACTGTCGTCTGGCACTGGGTAGGGCTGCAACATAATGCTGTCGCCCTCGGCGCCCGCTAAGCCTTTCACCCGTTGCCAGATCTCTTCGGTAATGTACGGCATTAACGGGTGCGCCAAGCGCAACACGGCTTCCAACACCCGTACCAGGGTGCGACGCGTGCCTCGTAATTGCTCTGGCGTGGCATTATCATCCCACAATACCGGCTTAGACAATTCCAAGTACCAATCGCAGTATTCGTTCCAAATAAAGTGGTACAAGGCTTCAGACGCGTGATCAAAACGGTACAGACCCATAGACTCAATGACTTTTTGTTCGGTCTGCTGTAAACGCGAACCAATCCAGCGATCTGCCAGACTCAAATCAACGTCGCCACCGGTTTGGCCGCAATCCTGCTCTTCGCAGTTCATCAGCACATAGTTAGTGGCATTCCAGATTTTGTTACAAAAGTTACGGTTACCTTCGATGCGACCCAGATCAAACTTAATGTCGCGGCCGGTTGAGGCCAACGAACATAGGGTAAAACGCAAGGCATCGGTGCCGTAAGAGGCAATACCATCTGGAAAGTGTTTTAGGGTTTGTTTTTCGATTTTTTTGGCCAACTGCGGCTGCATCATATTGCCGGTGCGCTTTTCGAGTAGCGCATCCAGCTGAATACCATCAATCAAGTCGAGAGGGTCAATGACATTACCCTTAGACTTGGACATTTTGTCGCCATCTTGGTCACGTACCAAACCGTGAACATACACGGTTTTAAACGGCACTTGAGCTTCGCCCGTTGCGTCTTTGGTGAGGTGCATGGTCATCATGATCATGCGCGCCACCCAAAAGAAAATAATGTCAAAGCCGGTCACCAACACATCGGTGGGGTGGTATTTCTTTAACGCTTCGGTGGCATCTGGCCAGCCTAGGGTGCCAAAGGTCCATAAGCCAGAGGAAAACCACGTGTCGAGCACGTCTTCATCTTGCTTCAAATTAATATCACCCAACTCATGCTTATCGCGCACGTCTTGTTCGCTACGGCCGACGTAAAAATTGCCTTCGTCGTCGTACCAAGCAGGGATACGATGACCCCACCAAAGCTGGCGCGAGATACACCAGTCTTGAATATCACGCATCCAAGAAAAATACGTATTTTCCCATTGCTTGGGCACAAATTCGATACGCCCATCTTCTACCGCCTCAATAGCGGGTTCGGCCAATGGCTTAGTACTCACAAACCACTGATCTGTTAATAGCGGCTCAATAACCAGACCCGAACGATCACCACGAGGCACCTTTAAGCCATGATCTTCGATTTCTTCTAACAAACCAGCCGCATCTAGGTCGGCCACCATTTGTTTACGGGCATCATAACGATCCAAACCACGATACGCGGCCGGCACCGTTTCATCATGTTCTTCAACCACCTTGCCAGCCGTGGTGTATACATCCGGCACTTGCACTATAGCGGCGTCGTGATCCAATACGTTAATCATACCTAAGTCGTGGCGCTGACCCATGGCGTAGTCATTAAAGTCGTGGGCTGGGGTAATTTTTACGCAACCCGTACCAAACTCCATATCCACGTAATCGTCAGCAATGATCGGAATCAAGCGACCGACCAACGGCAGTTCTATAAATTTTCCAATCAGGTGCTGGTAACGCTCATCCTTAGGATGTACCGCCACGGCGGCATCGCCCAACATGGTTTCTGGGCGAGTGGTAGCCACAACCAAATGACCCTTGCCATCGGCGGTGGTTGCACCATCAGCCAAGGGATACCGCAAATGCCACAAATGACCTTTTTCGTCAGTAGAAATAACCTCTAAATCAGAAATAGCCGTGTGTAATTTTGGATCCCAATTCACCAAACGCTTGCCGCGATAAATAAGGCCGTCGTCATACAAACGTACAAAGGCTTCTTGCACCGCAGTATAAAAACCGTCATCCATGGTGAAGCGCTCTCGGCTCCAATCTACACTGGCACCCATACGACGAAGCTGGCGGGTAATGGTACCACCTGATTCATTTTTCCAGTCCCACACTTTTTCCAGAAACTTATCTCGCCCTAGCTGATGGCGAGTCTTGCCTTCTTCAGCTTGAACTTTACGCTCCACCAACATCTGGGTAGCAATACCCGCATGATCGGTACCAACCTGCCACAAGGTATCATGGCCTTGCATACGCTTAAAACGCGTCAAAGTATCCATGATGGTATCTTGGAAAGCATGGCCCATATGCAAACTACCTGTGACGTTAGGCGGTGGGATAACAATACTGTAAGGCGTGCCTTCTCCGGAGGGGGCGAAGTAATTGTTATCTTCCCATTGCTGGTACCACTGCTGCTCAATGGCGTTGGGGTTATATGTCTTTTCCATAATGTCGATGTGGCGCTCTAAAAAAGGTGGTCTGAAAAAAGTACGTTAACAAAAGCCGTGTTAGTGGTTACAACCAGGTCCGTGGATATGGCCGGCAGACAATTCGTCGGCGGTGGCTTCACGAATCGCCATTACTTCGACGTCAAAGTTGAGGGTTTCACCGGCCAAATCGTGGTTGCCGTCAACGCTTACTTTGTCACCATCTACTGCGGTAATGGTCACCACATGCTGCTGGCCAGAGTCGCCTTCTGCGTGGAACTGCATGCCCACTTCTAAGGTATCGATACCCGAAAACATTTCACGTTCTACCTGCTGTACCATTTCTTCCATGTATTCGCCGTAACCTTTATGAGGTGGCACTTCTACTTGTAGCTTATCACCCACTTGCTTGCCTTCTAGGGCTTCTTCTAGGCCTTGCACGATGTTATTTGCACCATGCAAATACGGTAAAGGCTCGCCTTCACGGGAGCTGTCTACTAACTCACCCGCGCCATTGGTTAGGGTGTAATGGAAGCTAGCAACGCTGTTTTCGGCAATTTTCATTTGATACTCCAAAATGCCCTAATAACAGTCTTGTTTAGGGCGTCAATAATTAAACTTAACTCATGAGCTTGAGCAACCTGCTATAATACCGCAAAAATCGCTTCTAGGCTCTAATTTCCATGCATTTTACTATTCACGATACCCCTGGTGTTATCCACCTAATTAGGGGCTTATCTTGGCTGATTTTGAAACTCAGCGGCTGGAAAGTCATCAACGTTGCACCCGCCACCGGCAGTTATCTTATTATTGCAGCCCCCCATACTTCAAACTGGGATTTCCCGCTGGGCATTGCCATGGCGTTTCACTTGCAACTCCACGTCTATTTTATTGGCAAGCACACCTTATTCAAAGGGCCTATGGGGCCCTTCATGCGCTGGTTAGGGGGTATTCCTTTAGACCGAAAAGCCAGCCAAAACTTTGTCGACGCCTCAATAGAAACGTTTAGCACGCACCCGAATTTAGTGATGGCCATCGCCCCGGAAGGCACTCGCTCAAGTGTGCTGCGCTGGAAAACTGGCTTTTATCACATGGCTAAAGGCGCACAGATACCTATAGGTTTAGCCTATTTTGATTTTTCCACTAAAGTGGGCGGCATTGGTAAAATGTTAGACACCAGCGACGACATGGACGCCGACATGCTGGCTATAGCGGATTTTTACCGCACCAAAGTGGGCAAAGTCCCGGCCAATTACAACCCCGACATTACCGGCGCAACAGTTAAAAGAAAGCCTTAGAGCCTTGCCTTTAACACCACAAACTTCGGGTGTGAACCGATCTGCTGCACCTGCTTAAACCAACGTTTGAGTTTAGCGTGGTAGCCTAAATGCCGATTGCCCACCACCCATAGTTCGCCGTCTGCGCTAAGCACTTGTGCGGCTTGCGCAAACATACGCATGGCGATTTGATCACCCATCACGCGTTCTTGGTGAAACGGGGGATTACATAAGATCAAATCGGCCGACTGTGGGTCCATATCAGTCAGGCAATCGTTGGTTATAAAACGACACTGCGACCCGACGCCATTGGCCAATGCGTTATTAGTCGCTGAGGCTACTGCCATACAGGACTCATCCACACCGGTGACTTGGCTTTGAGGCCACTTTTTGGCCGCCATGATGGCCTGCACGCCATTACCACAACCCAAGTCGATAATATGTTGATAGTTGCCATCGGGAAAATTCTCCAGCAACACCTGGGCACCTTGGTCTAATTTGGTAGGACTGAAAACACCGCTATAGTGATCCAAGGTTAAACCCAGACCTGCCACTGACCAACGGTGTGTTTGCGCAGGCGGGCTCTCGCCGTCACCCGCCTCAACCTTTGCCGCCAGCACTAAACGGGCTTTTTTACGCGCCAAACTGGTCGTTAGCGGGCCCAACAAAGACTCCAACAACACAAACAACGGCGTATCTAAGTGTTTTACCATCACTGGCATGATGATGACAGCCCCTGCCGCCAGCTGCGGCAATAGCCGAGCCACCTGATCTTTGAGTAATCGATGGCTTTTGGGTAGCTTCAACACCATCAAGTCAAACGCGCCTTGGGGCGTTTTATGAGCCGGCACAAAATCTGCTAATGCCAAGCCATTATGTTGTGCATTGTGCGCCAAGGCTTGCTGGGCAATATGCGAATCACTCCACAAAGTCGGCACACCACCAGTGAGCATCTTCACCGCCTCGGTTAGGCCACAGGTAACGGCAGCAAAGGCGTCGTTCACCACCAACACTCGGCTATGGGGCTGCAACAACTGCTGCTCATGAATGTAATCCAGGGCCAGCAAATCGCCTTGATCAAATGCCAGCAAGGTTTGCTTGGAGCTCAGCGGTAGCCGATAAACATTGAGCTTACCAAAGTGGCTCGCCATACCTGAGGGCGGAGATGAAATTGCATTTTTAGGCATCATGATTAGGGTGCCAAACGATCAATAACCCAGCCGTCAACGCCGTATTGATACCGAAAACGATCATGCAAACGGCTGGGGCGCCCCTGCCAAAACTCAAAGTGAGTGGGTTGCAAACAATAACCTACCCAAGGTTTAGGGCGGTCGACTTGTGCATCTAGCGTGAGCTGGTCAAGGTGGTTTACATTGGCTTGCAGCTCCACTGAACCACTCACCACTTGGCTTTGTGCAGTGGCTGCCGCACTTAACTGACTGGCCCTAGGCCTGCTGTGAAAGTATGCATCGGCGGTCGCATCTGGCAACATCACCACCGTCCCCGAAATACGCACTTGCCGCTCGAGAGGCTGCCAATAAAACAACACCGACGCCTGTGGGTTACTGGCCAAGTCTTGGCCTTTGTGACTGCGACTATCGGTGTACCAAACCAAACCCTGTGCATCATAGCTTTTCATCAGCACGATGCGGGCGCTGGGCATGCCAGAAGCCGACACGGTTGCTAGCGACATAGAGGGGGCATCCAACGGGCATGCGTTAGTCGCCTGCGTTAACCAAGTGCTAAATTGCTGCCACGGGTCCAGCGCGAGGTCTTGCCTGCGCAACCCCTCGGCTTCGTATTCGCGTCGATAATCGTTATAGTCTTGTGATGGCATGAATGTCGCCCAGTTACTTACATTAGTGGATCATTCACCCATTATAAGCTGCCTCCGGCGAGGCGCAAACTGTTGCATGGCACCAAAACTTGTAATCAGTCAATTAACCGAGTAAAAAATGCGTAAAGACCTAAACTACCGCACAGTCACAAATATCAAATCAGCAAGCATTAATGTACTATCTAGCCCTAGTTTTTATTAGCCTCGAAAGCCTGCGTGCTTTTTCTGCTTAAACAAGGTCGTTTACATGAGTGCCAAATCCATCCTTTCTCGTTTTATTTTTAAGATTGCCCTACCTATCGCTATTGTTGCTGGTGCTATCGCTGGCTTCATCTATCTTAAAGATTCAAAACCAGAAGTACCTGCCAAGCCGATTGTCGAACAAGTCTGGGGCGTGTCCAGCCATGTTATCCAACTGCAAGACCTAGCCCCTGAAATCACCCTTTATGGTGCCGTAGAGGCTAGCGAAACAGTGCAACTTAGCGCCACTGTCAATGCCTTTGTTAACCAAGTGAACGTTAGCCGCGGTGACCGCATCAGCAAAGGTCAAACCATGGCACAGCTAGACGACCGAGAACTACGCCTGACCTTGGCTCAACGAGAGGCTAGTCTAGCCGACATTGAGGCGCGTATTAACAGCGAGATCAATCGCAATAAAACCGACCGAAAAGCGTTAACCGTTGAGCAACAGTTACAAGCTATCAATGAAAAAAACTTACGCCGTCAACAACAACTGGTTGACCAAAACGTGGCCCCAGCATCGCGCTTAGAAGACGCCACACGGGCCGTGCAACAACAGCAATTGTCATTACTAAACCGTGAAAACACCATCGCCGACCACCCCAATCGCTTAGCCCAGTTAAAAGCCGCTGCCACTCAGAGTAACGTACAACTCGAGTTTGCACAGCTTGACTTACAACGCACTCGCATCTTGGCGCCGTTTGACGGCCGAGTATTGAGTGTAGATACCGCTGCTGGCAATCGCGTGCGTAATGGCGACCGCGTAGTAAAGCTATATAACACTCAAAACCTCGAGGTTCGCAGCCAAATTCCAGCCCGTTATCTGCCGATGATGCAATCCACCGCTGCCAGTGCAGGCCTTACGGCTAGCATTTCCCATGGCGGCAGAAGCTACCCGCTGAAGCTGGACCGCTTGTCGGCTGAAGCCTCAGCCAGTCAGGGCGGCATTGATGCCTTCTTCACCCTTGAACAAAACCAAAACATTGAAGTCGGGCGTAATTTACAAGTACAGGTGCAGCTCACTACGGAAGCCAATGTGGCCGCATTGCCCGCATTAGCCATATATGGCCAAAACCGCGTGTACCTGATTATTGACCAGCGCCTACAAGCCGTCAGCATTGACCGCATTGGCGCTTGGACCAGCCCCACAGGAGAACGTTTAACCTTGGTGCGCAGCGCCCAGTTACAAAGTGGCGATCAGGTGTTAACGACGCAGTTACCCAATGCCGTTACTGGCTTATTAGTCGAAACCCGATAGGCGGAGAATAGCACTATGATGCAATCATTCATTCGCCTCTTTGCTAACCACAAAGTCGCCCCTAACCTGCTAATGCTGTTACTGTTTTTATCGGGAGCCTATGGCTTAAAGCAGCTTAATACGCAGTTTTTTCCGGATTTCGCCGTCGACGTCGTGATGGTTAATATTCCTTGGCCCGGGGCCGCCGCAGAAGATGTGCAAAGCAGCATCACTATTCCTGTTGAGCAGGCCTTAAAAAGCGTAGCTAACGTCACTAAAGTCAGCTCCAGCACCTACCGTGGCGGTGTGACCCTTTGGTTAAACATTGACAGTGGTGCAGACTTTACTGAGACCACCAATGCGATCAAACAGCGGGTCGATTCCGTAGGCAACATACCCACCGATGCAGAGACCCCAAGTGTCGAGCAGTTTGTGATGTATGAAAACGTCGGCACCTTGCTCATTACCGCGGACGGTCCAGTTGATGAACTGACTAATTTAGCCCACCAAGCAGAGCGGGAGTTGCTGGCCAAAGGCATCAGCAAAATCAACTTTACGGGTTTACCTAAACGGGAGATTGCCATTCAGGTAGACACCAGGACCATGCACGAGCTGGGGCTATCTTTGCAAAATATGGCAGGGCTAATCAACAATCAAAGCCAAGACGTGATGGCCGGTACTGCCGGCCGTACAGACGGTTCTAAACAATTACGCGCCATTGGCAAAGTCTCAGACGTCAACAGCTTTGAACAACTACCCTTACTCACTGGCGACAACGCTCAATTGCTTCGCTTAGGCGATGTGGCCGACATCAGCCTTAGGCCTAAGGAAGATCAAAGCACCATCCGTTATCACGGCAAGTCCGCCATAGAGCTGTCTATCATGCGCAGCCAAAACGACGACACCATTAAAACCGCAGCCATTATGAATGACTGGGTGGCCGATGCCCGCGACCGCTTCCCTCAGGGAGTAGAAATTGTGGTCTACGATGAAGCCTGGCTCATCCTGAAAGCGCGTATCAACTTGCTGATTAATAACGGCGCCACGGGATTATTGTTTGTGGTGGGATTACTGTTTTTATTCCTTAACTCCCGCGTGGCATTTTGGGTGGCTATGGGTATCCCGGCATCACTGCTAGCCACGTGGGGCGTGATGTACTACATTGGCGGCTCCATTAATATGATCAGCCTATTTGGCATGATCATGGCCTTAGGCATTATCGTTGACGACGCCATTGTCGTAGGCGAAGACACTCTAGCCCATTCGCAGCGCGGCGAGTCTTCGTTGCAGGCGGCCATGGGTGGTGCACAGCGCATGCTTGGACCTGTGGCGGCATCATCGTTAACCACAGTAGCCGCTTTTTTACCGCTATTATTGATTGGCGGGCCTATCGGCAGTATTTTGTCGGACATCCCCGTGGTAGTCATTTGCGTGATTATCGTGTCTCTGGTTGAGTGCTTCTTAATCTTACCTGGCCATCTTCACCATGCACTGAAGAACCGCGAAGGTAAAACCCCATCGCGCTGGCGCACCGCCTTTGATCAAGGGTTTGAAAATTTTAAAAACAACATCTTCCGCCCCGCCGTTAGTTTTGCCATAGATTTCCGCTTGGTTACCTTTAGCTTGGCCATCACCGCCTTTGTATTAGCCATCGGTTTGCTGGTAGGCGGCCGCTTGCAGTTTGCCTTTTTCCCTAGCGTAGATGGCGACAACTTGCGCGCTAATGTTCAATTTAGCAGCGGCACCCCGGCCACCGAAGTCGCGGACTACTTAGTCAAAGTAGAAGATGCTTTGTTGGCTACCGAGGCAGAGTTAGGCGGTCAGCTCATTCGTGAACGAGCGGCCTACTTTGGCACCCACATGTTGTCTATAGATGGCATTTCTAGCCGTGATCAAATAGCCTTGCTGCGGGTAGAGTTAGACAGCACGGCCCTACGCTCTGTGTCCAATGCCGAGTTCATTGACACCTGGAACAGCAAAATCCCTCGAGTACCTGGCTTAGAAAAAATCATTATTGACCAACCAGAGACCGGCCCTCCGGGCAAACCCATTGAAGCCAACATTACTGGCGCCAGCGCCAATGTCATGAAGCAAGTTGCGCTGGAGTTACAAACAGCACTAAAGGTCTTTACCGGCGTGCAGAACATCGATGACAACCTACCGTACGGCATGGAACAGCTCATTTTCAGCTTAACACCCGAAGCCACTACATTGGGCCTAACCAGTTCAGACATTGGTCGTCAACTCAGATATGCCTTTGACGGCGTAACTGTGCAAAGCTTTTATCAAGGCAGCGACGAAATTGATGTGCGACTAATGCTCAAAGACCAAGACCGTAATAGCCTTGCCACCCTATACGCTTTACCCATCATTTTGCCTTCAGGCAGAACCGTACCGTTATTAGAATTGGTTGAATTTAGCTCGCGCCGAGGCATTGACAAGTTCCGCAGCGAAAACGGCCAACTCATGGTCACCGTACAAGCGGACGTAGACGTGGGTGCAACCAACGCCAACGTGGTGATCGACGCATTAAAGGAAACAACCATCCCCAGTCTAGAACGCCAATATGGTGTGCAGATTAGTTTTGGCGGCACTAAGGCAGACGAGGAAGAAACCTTGGGTGAAATGTTGACCGGCTTAGCCTTAGCCCTAGTGCTCATTTACATCGTTTTGGCGTGGGTATTTGCATCCTATACTTGGCCTGTTGCGGTCATGTTTACCATCCCCTTTGGTTTAACAGGTGCCGTTTTAGGCCACGTGATCATGGACAGAGACTTAACCATCTTGTCATTATTCGGCTTATTTGGTTTATCGGGAATCGTCATCAATAACAGTATTGTACTGCTGTCTTTTTACAAGGATTTTCGCGCTCAAGGTATGGAGCCAAAAGCGGCAGTGGTCGAGGCCGCGTGTCAACGGTTGAGGGCGGTGTTGCTCACTTCCATGACCACCATTGCAGGACTCACACCCATTTTATTTGAACAATCGCTGCAGGCGCAGTTCCTCATCCCGATGGCCATTTCTATTGTCTTTGGTTTAGCCCTAGGTACGCTGTTAATTCTGTTTGTTGTGCCATCGATGGTACTCATGTTGGAAAACTTAACCGCATTACTCACGGGTAGAAAGCACAGCACTTAAAACAAACGTAGCTGCTGCTGAGTGATGGGAGCTTGTAACTTGAGTCCCAGCCCCAGCAGCCTCACCCCTCTTTTTTGCTGCTGCCTATTGCCGCTGCTAAAGGCTTGCTTTAGCAAGGGTTGAAACAGGTCTAACTCAATGTCATTGGTCGCATACTCTCGCGTAAGCTGAGTAAAGTCGGCAAACTTGAGCTTAACCACCACCCCGGCCACCGCATACTGAGCGCTGAGCTGCTGCCAACGTAACATCAGCTGTTCATAGAGTGGCTGCAGCGCTTGCGCGCAATCTTCTAACGTCACCAAATCCTGGTCATAGGTATTCTCTACCGACACCGACTTGCGAATGCGGCAGGTTTGCACAGGCCGCTCGTCTAAACCAAATCGTCGCAGCGCCAACGATTGCCCCAGGCGACCAAATTTATGTTCTAACTCCAACGCTGTAAAAACACGCAAATCGGCACAAATATGGATGTTTTCAGCAGCCAGTTTGGCCGCGTTGACGGGACCGATGCCGGGTATTTTTTTGACGGCCAACTGCGCACTAAAGGCATCAACTTCTTCTGGCTTAACCACAAACAAACCATTGGGTTTACGCCAGTCACTGGCCACTTTGGCGATAAACTTGTTGGGCGCAACGCCTGCAGAAATGGTTATTCCCACTTCCGCCGCCACTTCGGCACGAATACGTTGAGCAATACGTGTAGCGCTGCCGCCACATAAGATGGACTCAGTAACATCGACAAATGCTTCGTCTAAGGATAACGGCTCAATACAATCTGAATAGCGCCTAAAGATGGCCATTATTTGTGCCGACACCGACTTATACAAGGCCATGCGGCTGGGCAAGATCAACAGCTGCGGACACGCCCGCAAGGCTTGTGCCGAGGACATCGCCGAATGCACCCCAAACTCTCGTGCAGGGTAGTTACACGTAGCGATTACGCCACGACTGTTGGCGGGCCCTCCAATGGCAATCGGTCGATGGTGATAACTGGGCTGGTCGCGCATTTCCACAGCGGCATAAAAACAATCGCAATCGCAATGAATAATTTTTCGATCCACCGGCACGGAACTAAGCATCTATGAATACGCCAAATAGCTGTATATTTAACCAGTATTTTACCTATTTTAACGCCAACATCAAGCCCCTCATCTAGCGCACTAGGCCCGAAAGCGATATCATGTCGGTTGCTTAATCTGGCCTTTTAGAGACAATCCATGGATAATCCCCTAGCAACTCAAACTCAAACTCAAACTGAAATGGAAGCCGCCGCTTTTCGTAAACTTGTGGCCCATCTAGATAGTCGAAAAGATGTACAAAATATCGATTTAATGATCCTTGCCGGGTTTTGCCGCAATTGCATGAGCAAATGGCTTATGGCGGCGGCTGATGAGCAAGGTGTAGCAATGGATTATGACCAAGCTAGAGAGCAGGTTTACCGCATGCCGTATGAACAGTGGAAGCAAAACCACCAAACACCAGCAACAGACGCACAAAAAAGTGCTTTTGCAGCGATGGAAGCGGCCAAAGCCGCCGCCAAACAATAAAATTCGATGTCTCAGTCTAGCAACCATACTCACCCCCTCATGCCGGTATTAGAGGCCAAGGTGAAACTGATGCTGACAGAAACACAGACCTTAAACCTGGAAATTACACAATTGCAGCAGGAAAATGCACGCCTTCGGGCTCAACTAACGGAATGGGATAACACCAATATTGAGTCTGGGCCGCACTAGGAAATTTTTCTGTATATGAATAGCGCCTTATTTTTTCAGCGACACAAAAGCCTACTGTCCATTGCTGGTTTATTAATACTGGCTTTAATCCTAGTGACGATTAAAAACCAACGTCAAACGCCAGTTGCGGAGCCAGCCATAACCCCTGCCTCCGTGGTCACCAGGCCCTCGGTGAAGCCGCCTATTGCCGTGGCGCCTGCTCCCTCTGAACCTAGAGCAGTGTCCAGCGCCAATGCCGCTGCCAGCCTTAGCCACGCTATTGAATCCAGCCTTCGTCCAGACGTAATGCCACTGCCAGACTTTGCCGCCATGTTGGACGTGAAAACAAAAAAAATGGCCTTCTTTGATTATTTGCAGGGCTTATCGCAAACCGCCAATAGCAAGATCAAACAACTGCGTGCGGAAATAAAACGCATGAACCCACAACGACTCACCCAGTTACAAACCCAGCGCTTAAGCCGCTTATCTAAAACCCACAAGATCAAAACCACAGACCCACAGCAACAAATCAGTTTATTGTTGCGTAAAATTGAACGCGTACCCGCTGCTTTGGTGTTGGCACAAGCAGCTAATGAAAGCGCGTGGGGCACTTCGCGGTTTGCTACCCAAGGTAATAATTTATTTGGCCAGTGGTGTTTTAGCAAAGGCTGCGGCTTGATTCCCAGTGGCCGGCCCACTGGCGAGACCTACGAAGTACGCAAGTTCAAAGACCCACAAGCCTCGGTAGATGCTTATATTCGTAATTTAAATTCCCATGCCAGCTACATCGTCTTGAGGCGTATACGTGAGTGTTTAATCAACAACAAACAAATGGTGTCAGGCCGGGCCTTATCTGCGGGACTCATTGGCTATTCATCTAGGGGGGTAGACTACATCAATGACATCAGGGGTTTGATCCGTGTTAACAAGCTCGAACCCTGGCATACAAGCTGGTGGGGGAATGACCGCCTTCACCCCTGCAGCGAATTAGTTCAACTGCCTCAAGCTGAGCCCGACGCCCCAATCGACACGAAGGAATTGTAATATGTCGCGACTTGTTTACTCCACAGATCAAGGCAGGCTCTGCCCCGACTGCCAGCAAGCCCAATGCCAATGCAGCACCAGCAACGCTGAAGCGGGCGACGGTAATGTACGTATACGCTTAGAAACCAAAGGCCGTAAAGGCAAAGGGGTCACCACCGTAACCGGCATTCCTTTAGCTGGAGCCGAATTAAAAAAACTACTCAAGGAATTAAAACAAAAAACCAGCACTGGCGGCGCCGTTAAAGACCAAACCTTGGAATTACAAGGCGATCAACGGGACAAACTATTGTTATTACTCAGCAACCGCGGCTGGAGCTCGGTTAAAAAGGCAGGTGGCTAATGGGTTGGGTATTATTGCCGTTAATCGCTGCGCTAGCCTATTGGTGGGACACCAGCGCCGCTAAAGATCGGGCTAGAGTAGCGGCTAAACAACAGTGCGAACAACAAAACCTACAGCTATTAGATGACACAGTAGCGCTGAAAAAGACCCGTCTGAAACGCAACCATAAGGGTCATGTGGTGTTGTTACGGCAGTTTATGTTTGAATTTAGCAGCGATGGGGAGCAAAGAACCTTAGGCGAACTACACATACTTGGTAAAAAATTAACCCATGTTCACCTAGAAGTGCATCGAATTCACTAGAATCCATAACAGACTCTAGAGTTTAGCCCCCACTCTGCTAGAATGAGCCTTTACGTGTTTAAGTTATTATTTTTCGGGGAATATGAGTTGTCGAATCTACCAGTGATCATTGGTTTCGGTGGAGTTAATCCAGCCGGTCGTACCTCCTCCCACCATGGCTACCGCCGCCTTATTCTTGACTCCCTAGATCAGCAAAGCAGAATAGATACCCTCACCGACTTGGCCATGCTCACTAATACGGCCACCTACAGCAACGGCCATTACCATATCCCTGGTCAAACCCAACACTACTCGCCCACCCAGTTGGCCGAATATTTGTCTACTCAACTTCAAGACGCGACATTAATACGACCCATCCGCCCCGCAGCATACGACATCCACCAACTGGTACTGAATAAAGCAGCCGAAATTCGCCCCGCCAGCGGTGATAGCACCGGCATCCGTATGCGCAAACGTCATTTACCTACGCAACGGCCTGACACTTGGAAAGTGACTCCCATTGACGATGACACCGTAGAAGTCACTATTAGTGGCAGCTTCAACGCCATACTACCCGATAGTAAACGTGCGCGTGTGAGCGCCGCTGGCCAATTGCCAGACGGCTTCGCGCCAGGCTCGTTGTATCAGTCTCGCAATCATCCACGTAACTTACAGATGACAGTGTTTGGTGCCTCCGACGCGCTTAAGTCTACCGGTATAGAGTGGCAGGACATTCAAGATCAAATTAGACCTGACCGTATCGCTGTGTATGCCAGTAACTCCATTGGCCAGCTTGATGAAGCAGGTTTTGGAGGATTGTTAAAAAATCCCAGCTCTGGCAAACGCATCACCTCTAAACAAATGCCGCTGGGTTATGGTCAAATGCCCGCCGATTTTGTTAATGCCTATTTGTTAGGCAGTGTGGGTGCGGTCGGTTCAGCCCTAGGCGCATGTGCCACCTTTTTATATAATTTGCGTAACGCCGTGGACGACATCAAAAGCGGCCGCCGTGATTTGGTCATCGTTGGCGGTAGTGATGCCCCGATTACGCCTGAGGTGATGGAAGGTTTTCGCACTATGGGTGCGTTGGCAGAAGACCAGGACGTGGCTGCCTTAGATGCGATAGCAGAAGCCAACTTACGCCGTACCTCGCGGCCATTTTCCACCAACTGTGGTTTCACCATGGGCGAAGCTTCGCAGTGGATTGTACTCGCCAGTGATGAGCTGGCCCTCAAATTAGGCGCCCAAATCCATGCCGCTGTGCCTGGTGTGTTCGTTAATGCCGATGGCCATAAAAAATCAATATCAGCACCCGGCATTGGCAATTACATCACCTTAGCCAAAGCCGCCGCCCTTACCGAAAGCATGTTAGGTAGCCAGTCGTTACAACAACGCTCGTGCGTACAGGCACACGGCACCAGCACTCCTCAAAATCGGGTGACCGAGTCCCATGTACTCAATCAAACGGCCAAAGCCTTTGCTATCGAAGACTGGAAAGTGGGCGCGGTGAAAGCCTATCTAGGCCATTCGCAAGGCACTGCGGGCGGCGACCAGTTAGCGGTATCTTTGGGGTTATGGCGCTATGGTATCCTACCAGGCATCGCAACTATCGATCATGTTGCCGATGACGTACATGCCAGTCACTTATCCATCCAAGCACAACACCACGAGCTAGGCACCCAAGGCATCGATACCGTACTGCTTAACTCAAAAGGATTTGGTGGCAACAATGCCAGCGCCGTATTGATGGGCCCTCACATTGCATTGCAATTGATGACCAAAAAACATGGCACCAAGGCCATGACCGCTTTAGCCCTAGCGCAAGAAAAGCCGGCGGCAGTTGCCGCTGAGTACGATACACAAGCCATGCGTGGGCAAACGCAACCAACGTATAAATTTGGTCATAACGTATTAGCCGGCGAAGACCTCAGCCTTGGCCGTCATGAAATACGTATCCCAGGCTATGCTCAAGCGGTAGACCTTAGCGTCAGTAATCCGTTTGACGACATGTGTTAATCCAGCCGCAACACTTGCTGTGTATTGGTGTAGGTTTGCTTTGCGATTTGCTCAACAGACTCAGGCCTTAGGGTTGCTAGTTGCTGCAACACCCTTGGCAAATAATCGGGCCGATTAGGCAAGCTTCGATCAGAACCTGCCATTGGCATATCAGGCGCATCTGTTTCCAACACTATATCAGCTAAGGGCAAGGCTATCGCCAATCGTTGCATCGCCTGTGCACGCTCGTAGGTAAGCGTACCCCCAAAGCCAATTTTGAAGCCTTGCTTAGTAAAAGCCTGCGCTTGCTGCTGGCTACCGCTAAAGGCATGCACAATACCGCCTTCAGCAAACGCGTGTCGCCGTAACAGTTGAGCTAGCCTGTCGTTAGCCTTACGACAGTGCACAATTATAGGCAACCTATACTCTTGAGCTACATCTAATTGCGCCAGCAACCAAACTTCTTGCTCGGCCTGGGTGCACCTCTTTGAACTCATGTCTGGGGAAAAATCGAGCCCTATCTCGCCCACTGCCACGGGTTTATGGGCCACAATAGCCTGATGCAACAGTTGCAAATGGTCGCTGCTATGGATATGAGAAAAATACGGATGCAGGCCCAGAGCTAAATGCCAGTGAGGGTTTAGTTGGCACAGTGTGATTTGACGTTGAAAGTGAGACGCTTGGGTTGCAGGCACGATTAGTTGCGTCACGCCCTGATCTAAGCAGGACTGCCATAGATCAGGTTGTAGGTTTTGCAAACGAGGGTGGTCCCAATGGCAATGGCTATCGATAAGCTGATGCATTGACACCTCCCGTTAAACGACGTTAGTGCTCCCGCGTGGCGCGGAATTGAATGTCGGGCCAACGTTCTTCAGTTAAGCTCAAATTCACCCGCGATGGCGCCAGATAAGTCAAATGACCACCACCATCAATGGCCAAGTTATCAGCTGCTTTACGCTTAAACTCATCCAGCGTCTTAGTATCATCACATTCCACCCAACGGGCCGTGTTCACCGCAATAGGTTCGTAGATGCACTCTACTTTATATTCGTCCTGTAGACGATAGGCCACTACCTCAAACTGCAACACACCAACGGCGCCCACAATCAGGTCATTGTTTTTGCCTGGCATAAACAACTGCGTTGAGCCTTCTTCGGAGAGCTGCTGCAGACCTTTTTTCAACTGTTTCATTTTTAGCGGGTCTTTTAGCCGCACCCGCCGAAACAGTTCGGGGGCAAAGTGTGGAATACCAGCAAACTTGAGTTTTTCGCCACCGGTAAAAGTATCGCCAATCTGAATAGTACCGTGGTTGTGCAAACCAATAATATCCCCAGGCCAAGCCTGTTCGACGTTAGACCGTTCACCCGCCATAAAGGTTACAGCGTCGGCAATCTTAACGTCTTTGCCTATGCGCACATGGCGCATCTTCATGCCGCGCTCGTAGGTGCCAGAACAAATGCGCATAAAGGCAATACGGTCACGGTGCTTAGGGTCCATGTTAGCCTGTATCTTAAACACAAAACCAGTGAACTTAGGTTCCGTAGCTGTAACCACGCGCTCTCCTGCATTACGCGATTCTGGCGCAGGTGCCCACTGCACAAAGTAGTCCAACATTTCCCTTATGCCAAAGTTGGACAGCGCGGTTCCAAAAAATACTGGCGTGAGCTTGCCGTTCAAAAACTCCTGCATATCAAACGCGTGGCTGGCACCGCGCACCAGCTCAATTTCGTCTTTCAGATCATCTAACAACTCACCCAGCACGGCAGCTGCTTCAGGGGAGTCTAGGCCTTTAATCTGGATGTCATCAGACAATGTATGGCCCTTGCCAGGGGTAAATACGTGGATCGTGTCGGTGTAGAGGTTGTATACGCCTTTAAAACGTTGACCCATACTAATGGGCCAAGTTATTGGTGCACAGGCAATGTTCAACACCTCCTCCACTTCGTCCAATACTTCAATTTGGTCCCGTACTTCGCGGTCCATTTTGTTAATAAATGTGAATATAGGGGTGTCACGCAAGCGGCATACGTCCATCAGCTTAATGGTACGATCTTCCACACCCTTAGCCCCGTCGATGACCATAAGTACCGAATCCACCGCAGTCAGTGTGCGGTAAGTGTCTTCCGAGAAGTCTTCGTGGCCCGGTGTGTCTAGTAAGTTAACCGTGCGGTCTTTATAGGGGAACTGCATCACCGACGAAGTCACCGAGATACCCCGTTGCTGCTCCATGGCCATCCAATCGGAGGTGGCTGCTTTGTCGCCTTTTTTGCCTTTGACGGAGCCTGCCGTTTGGATCGCTTGACCTAGCAACAATAGCTTTTCGGTAATGGTCGTTTTACCCGCATCGGGGTGAGAAATAATGGCAAAGGTTCTACGAGTAGCAACTTCTTCGGCAATCAAATTGGACATAATAGCTTGGATCAATGGAGTGAAAATAGAGCAGCACAAAAACAGGCCGTCTTAAGGTCTTCTATTGTCGCCGATTAAGCTAACTTCCTCAATACGAAGCGCCCCTAGCTGATCAAAAAACAGCCAATTTATCACCATTTTATTGAGATAATGCCGTATTTTGCGTATAATATGCGCCTTTTTGATGCACCCATTTTCAGGAAATACCATGTTCGATCTTGCAAGCCGTGCGCCGGCTAATGCTAAAAATGACATACTCTCGGGCTTAACCGTGGCGTTAGCCTTGGTCCCAGAAGCCGTTGCGTTTGCCTTTGTTGCAGGCGTGGATCCGCTGGTGGGTTTATATGCCGCATTTATGGTGGGCTTAATCACCGCCGTGATGGGCGGTCGCCCTGGCATGATTTCTGGCGCTACTGGCGCTTTAGCCGTAGTGATGGTGAGTCTAGTGGCCGATCACGGTGTGGAATACCTCTTTATTACAGTGGTACTGATGGGTATATTGCAAATCTTGGCGGGCGTTTTTCGTTTAGGAAAGTTCATTCGTATGGTTCCCCACCCGGTGATGCTGGGCTTTGTAAACGGCTTAGCTATTGTTATCTTCTTAGCCCAGTTAAGCCAGTTTAAGTTTATTGATGACAACGGCAATTTGCAGTGGCTAGAGAGCACACAATTGTATCTACTATTGGGCTTAATCGCCCTCACCATGGCCATCATTCACTTCTTGCCTAAGTTCACCCGTGCCGTGCCTTCATCTTTGGCCGCCATTTTGGTCGTCACCTTGCTAGTCATTGGCATGAACCTCGATACGCGCACCGTGGGTGACATTGCCTCTATTGCCGGCGGCTTGCCAAGTTTCCATATTCCGCAGGTGCCATACACCTTAGAAACCCTCATTATCATCTTGCCCTACGCCATTATTTTGGCCGCCATCGGCTTAATTGAGTCATTGCTGACCTTAACTTTGGTGGATGAAATTACCCAAACCCGTGGCCGCGGTAATAAAGAATGTGTAGCCCAGGGTGTGGCAAACACTGCTACCGGGTTGTTTGGCGGCATGGGCGGTTGTGCCATGATCGGCCAGAGTATGATTAACGTTAACTCGGGTGGCCGCGGCCGCTTATCCGGCATCAGCGCAGCGCTGTTTTTACTGACTTTTATCTTAGTGGCTTCGCCGCTGATTGAAATGATCCCAGTGGCTGCATTGATTGGCGTCATGTTTATTGTGGTGGTGGGTACCTTTGAATGGTCGAGCTTTCGTATTTTGCGAAAAATCCCCAAGTCCGATGCCTTTGTATTGATTTTGGTGTCTGGCGTTACCGTAGCTACGGATTTGGCCATTGCCGTAGTCGTCGGCGTCATTTGTTCAGCCTTAGTGTTTGCCTGGAAGCACGCCAAGCACACTCAAGTCACACACAAAGACCTCGACGGTAGCCGTATCTACTACCTGCGTGGGCCCATTTTCTTCGGTTCGGTACAGAATTTTTTGGAGTTATTCGACCCAGCCCAAGACCCAAAGGACGTCATTATCGACTTTGAGCGGTCTCGTGTTGCGGATCACTCGGGTTTAGAAGCCATCGACACCTTGGCAGAACGCTATGTCAGAGCAGGAAAAACCCTTCACTTACGTCACCTCACACCAGAGTGTAAGCAACTACTAGCCAAGGCCGGCAACATGGTTGAGTTAAACGTTATTGAAGACCCAGACTATAAAGTTGCTAGTGACACGCTAGGCTAAATACCAATGCGTCTTCACGTACACCATCAACGCCGGGGTAATAACCTCGGCGTTTTTGTATGCGCTGAAAACCCATAGACTGGTATAAATTAATTGCCACTTGGTTAGAGCACCTAACTTCCAAGAACAAGGTTTCAACCCCTTCCAGTGCCGCCGCATCAATCAGGCTACGCAGCACCTTTCTACCCAAGCCGCGACCGCGCCATGATGGCGCTACCACCACATTTTGTACGTCACCCTGGTCAAACAGATAACTGGCCACCCCATAAGCCATGACTTTCCCTTCAACACCATCGTGGCAGGCCACCAAGGCTAAATACCCTCGGCCTAAGCTGTCCTTTAAAGCCGCTGCAGACCAATTAGGCTCTCCCTCGACCAATGCCATGTTTAAGATTGAAGGGATATCTGTGGCCCGCATCGGGCGAAGGGCGACGATGTGATTTATTCGCTAGCCAACAAAGGCTGCAGGTGGGCCCATGTTGCGGCCTTTAGACTAGGCACTGCTAACAGTTGGTGTAAACTGTGGCTGTACACCATGGACATGGAGTGTGGCCCAATGTCCAGCTTAAACACATCACCAAGTGATAGCTGTGGTTGTAATAACTGCGCTGCGGCAGGCCCCATAAGCAATAACTGGTGACAGGTTTTATCTTGCAACAACTTAATTAAACTATAGGTCAAACCACTCTTTGCGCCAGCTAAGGAGTGGTCGCCATGAGGCCCCGGCACCAACGGCCAGTTGAACTCAACCGTGGCGTTAGGCATCGTTTGAGAACCACAACTTAGGAGCGCGTTGACGATCGCGGTTTGCAGCCGCTGTATAGGGCTGCTCATGGCAGCGCCCTCTTGCACCGGTACGTCATTGATAACCAACACACCACTTGCATACCAAGACAATGCTAGGTGCATGGGGGCTACATCAACTGGGCCTGAGCCGGCAACAACGCCTTCCTGGGCAGGCAATACCGGCACCGGCGCGGTCTCAGGTGTACTGGCTAAACCACCCAATGCCAAGGCGACTGCCTGTGCTTGACTCTCGACCTGTGGCTGAGACCGCGACTCTACGACATGTTGTTCGAGTGCAGCTGGCGTAACAGCAGGCACTAGGGCCTCGGCCGCAGTGCAGTCATCCTCATGCTGCCACAGCACAGTGTTATTTCGGCTCCCCGCCAGCGGCCGTAGGGGTAGCCAGCTGGTTACATCCAAAGCCTGCATATACTGTAAACGCTGGGATTCATTGAGCTGTGGCAAAATAAGCATGTTAATACGCGCCTTCGCTTAAACTTGGGGGTGGGCTTTTTCGGCGCCACTGTCCAAGGTATTAAGCGCATGAATATAGGCCTTCGCCGAGGCAATGATGATATCTGTGTCGGCCCCCAAACCGTTAACGATGCGGCCTGATTTTTCTAGCCGCACGGTCACTTCGCCCTGGGAATCGGTACCACTGGTAATGGCATTAACACTGTATAGCTCTAAACTAGTGCCTGAGTCGGCGACCTGCTCTATGGCTTTAAAAACAGCATCTACAGGGCCACTACCCGCGGCTTCTACATCGGCTTCCACCCCGTCTTTCATCACCTTCACATGGGCGACTGGGGTTTCACCAATCTGGGAGGTGACTTGTAATGAGGAGAGCTTAAAACGGGCATTTTCTGCTGTTTCCATGCCGGTCTCGCTGACTAACGCCTGCAAATCTTCATCAAATATTTCATGTTTTTTGTCTGCCAACTCTTTGAAACGACGAAAGGCGTCATTAAGTGCTGCATCATTGGCGAAACTGGTACCTAATTCTTCTAAGCGTGCACGAAATGCTGCACGGCCGGAATGTTTACCCATAATCATTTTATTGTCATTCCAACCCACGTCTTGGGCGGTCATTATTTCGTAGGTTTCACGGTGTTTTAACACGCCGTCTTGGTGAATGCCTGATTCGTGGGCAAACGCATTAGCACCAACAATGGCCTTGTTAGGTTGCACTGGAAAACCGGTGACGCCAGACACCAAGCGTGAGGTAGGAACAATGTGTGTGGTGTCTATATTGGTGGTCACGTTTAAGGCGTCTGCACGGGTGCGAATGGCCATCACTATCTCTTCTAATGAGGCATTGCCAGCTCTCTCGCCTAAGCCGTTAATAGTACATTCTACTTGCCGCGCACCGTGGTTCACAGCCGACAGCGAGTTGGCGACCGCGAGGCCTAAATCGTTATGGCAGTGCACTGAAATAATAGCTTTGTCGATATTAGGCACCGCATTCATTAACCGCCCAATGGTGGCACCAAACTCTTCTGGTACCGCATAACCGACCGTATCTGGAATATTAATTGTACGAGCGCCTGCGTCGATGGCTGCTTCAACAATGCGGCACATAAAGTCAAACTCAGTGCGGCTGGCATCTTCCAAGGAAAACTCGACGTCGTCCATCAAATTACGAGCGCGTTTGACTGCATAGATCGCGCGCTCAACCACTTGATCAGGCTGCATTTGCAACTTGTATTTCATGTGGATTGGCGAGGTGGCGATAAAGGTATGTATGCGGCCTGAATTAGCGTTTTTAAGCGCCTCACCTGCACGATCAATATCACCATCTAAGGCTCTTGCTAGACTACATATGGTGCTGTCTTTGATGTGATCGGCGACTGACTTAACCCCTACAAAGTCACCAGGGCTAGCAATGGCAAAACCCGCTTCGATCACATCGACGCGCATTTTTTCAAGTAGTTTAGCAATACGCAGTTTCTCGTCCTGCGTCATGGAAGCACCGGGACTCTGCTCACCGTCACGTAAGGTGGTGTCAAAGATAATCACTCTATTGCTACTGCTCATGGCCGAAACTCCAAAAAAAAACGCTGTTTTAGCATAGGTAAGATGGCAATTATAGTTTAAACTCAGACTTAACTAATGGCGACCAATATAGCCGCTGGCCCCGTTGCTGGCAATACAAACGACATGAAAAATCGACTTTAACAGGGAATAACAATCTAATGGCTGCCTCCAATTCTTACGACTTTGATAGGGTCACAGATCGCCAGAATACTCACTCACAAAAATGGGACAAATACAGTAACCTGGACATTATTCCACTCTGGGTGGCCGACACTGACTTCAAGGTGGCGCCAGTCATTCAAACAGCCATTGAAGAGCGCGTAGCCCATGGTGTATTTGGTTACACCTGCGTAGACCAGCCGCGCAACCAAGTGATTGCCAATTATTACCAAAAAAAATATAACTGCCATGTCGACACAGATTGGATCGTTTGGGTACCTGGCATCGTCGCCAGCTTAACCTTGGCCATCCGTAGCTTGTCTAAACAACACAAACAAGTGTTAACGCCAGACATTGTCTACCCATTCCTACACACTACCCCGGCAGCCTCTGGCAAGCAGGCCAATCACCTTGCCATGACCTATACGCAAGACCGCCTTAGGATTGATATTGACGCCCTAGAAAAGCGCAATGCTCAAGACGCAAAAGTGATGTTGTTTTGTAACCCACAAAATCCCGGTGGTACAATATACACGCGTGCCGAACTAGAACGTATTGACGCCTATTGCGAGGCCAATAACTTAATCTTGGTATCTGACGAAATCCATGCCGATATCATTTTGGATGAAGACAAGCGCCACCTACCCTATTTGGATGTAAGCCCCCATGCGTTAGATAATTCAATTGTATTGGGTGCAGCCAGCAAGGCCTTTAATGTTGCCGGCTTAGCCTGCTCCTGGGCCGTGATTGCTAACCCAGAAATCCGTAACGCGTTTACGGCAGAGATGCATGGCATTATTTCCGAAATTAATCCTTTCGGGTATACAGCAACCCTTACCGCGCTGGAACACGGCGATGACTGGTTGCAAGCCATGAATGTTTATTTACGTCACAATCGCGATTACTTGATGGCTGAGTTTGCCGACATCAAAGGCATCCGTATGCTGCCCTTAGAGTCGACCTTTTTAGCCTGGTTAGACGTTTCTGAATTGGCTTTAGAAGACCCTATGGCATTTTTTGAAGCGGCTGGCGTAGGCCTGTCGTCTGGCCAAGGATTTAACGACGCCAACTTTTTAAGGCTTAACTTTGGTTGCCCTCGCTCGGTGCTAGAGCAGGCGATGCAACGCATAAAAAAAGCCTTAGTTTAGATTCTGATAGCCTGCAAATTCATGCTTCTTTAACGCCGTTACAGCAGCATGAATAGCCACTTCATGCTTAGCTTCGAGCTTGAACCGCTGCTGGGTAAATTTTTGTTTAGCGGTTTTATCTAACTGCGTCCATTGCTCTTTAATCGGCATGTGTTCAGTTTCGCTATAGATCAGCTCGATCACCTTGAATTCATCAGCGGCTAGGATTTCCGGTTCAACCTGCTCCACTAATTGTTTCAGGCGAATACAGCCCTCGGTGTATCCGCACTGTTTATCTATCATCGCACTGGCAATCACGCCAATACTCTCGACTCGATGCTGATATTGCTTTTTCAACATATCTTTCAAACCGGCTATACGCGCTTGGTTGGTTTTAAGGGCGGTGCGCTGGCGCATATATAACCAGCCAATAAGGCCAAACATAAGCATACAAAAAATTGCGAGAAGGAATATAAGCGTGTTGCTGGTCATAGTAGAAGAGCCTGTTTAATAATGCCTAGATTATACCATGACCCACCCTTGACGTTTTGTCTTTGCGAGGAGCGAAGCGACGTGGCAATCCATGGTGCGGAACTACGTCATACTGGCGTAGGCCGGTATCTAGCGAGGTTGAAGAGGTCCTGCCGTGCGTCAGGATGACAGCAACACCGCGCTTTTCAAGCACCCAATAAAAAAGCCCCAATGCGTTAGCATTGAGGCTTTTTTATATAATAAGGTG
>JABGSN010000067.1 GCA_018647765.1 Oceanospirillaceae bacterium
GACTCCCTCCTGGCGCGCCACGTTCATTTCTTTAAACCCTTGTTTTAAAAGGTTTTATTGTTTAATTTAACGGAGAAACGGTACCACTTACAGTATCACTTTGATAAGGTAGGGTATCCCGTGAAGTTTAAATTCAACACCAATCATGCATCCATCGTTATGAAAGTCCGTTACATGTGGCGTAAATCAGATACGTCTCCGTGGTATTACCGAAGAAAACTTCCTGACGACATTAAGGCTATCTTAAAGCAACGTGGCGAACCTACGCCTGTCTCTAGAGTTAAGGCGCTGCGGACCCACAGTGATGTCCTTGCCGTGAAGTTGGTTGGGCGCGAGACTCGTAAGGATGATGAGTATTTCTACCAACTCCGCGAAGGTATCGCTACCTCTAAAGCTTTGAAACTAGCTGAAAGACAGCTTAATGACCATGGACTCAAGTTAGCACCTGCTTCCGCGCAGACTGCTCCGATAGATTTAGACCTCTATTACGATAAGCTTCAGGAGATGGTTGAATCGCCACTAGTTAACTAGACGCTTTTTAGCCTCATTTTCATATTGCTTATCACGCAGTCACCCACATTCCTCTCCAGTAATTATCTTTGAAGCCTGATTGTCAGTGGTATTTTATTAATGCCTGTCAATTCGGTTTTATGGATAAAAGCAAAGCCCACGATTTTCTGACGACTGTAGGCGGTCTTCACTGTGGGTAAAAAAGTGTTAGCTCTTAAAATGAAACAGATAGACTAGCAAATACAAGTGATCGTGTTCTTTCTTTTGTTAGTGTTAATCAATTCAGCTATACAAGTAGCAACTGCAGTTCGCGACACTTGTAGATTTGGAAGTTTACCTTCATTGATAAGCTGATAATCAATTTCAGATTTATTGGTTAGACCTACTGCTCGTAGAATGTGGTAATCAAAGCCACTGTTTATAACAGCCTGTTCCTGAGTTTCGTGCTCGCGCATCGTATGAGCAAGTAGTGTGTAGGCAATAAGTCTGCTGCCCCAACCAATCTGATGTTTGCTATCACCTATACCAGCGGCGCTTAGCAGTATGAGTGTGGGAGTGGAGTTGCTGTTGGCTTTTAAAGCATTAATGATATTTTCTGTGCCTAAGCTGCGAACGTTGTTCTTCATAAGCTGTTTAGTGCCCAGAGCTATGACAACAACATCGGCTTGCTCGGTAGCTAAGAAAGATAATGATTTGTCTTCTAGCACGTCACTTTGGATATAAGTTAGACCTTTTTTTGTTGAGGTGCTGGGAATATTCCGCATCGCTGCGATTACTTCGTGACCAGCTTCTAAACATTGCTCTACAACTTGTTTGCCAGTTTGACCTGACGCTCCAAAGACAGTAATTTTCATAGGGTATTTTGATTTTATTAAGGTGTTCGCGCAATGGTAGCACTTAACACAAAGTGCTACAAAACAATCTATAGCGTGCCTAACATTTGGTTTTATTATGAACTCTTTCGCGGAAAACCAGGCAGTTGCATTCAGCCGAAATATCGCAATCCAGTGTTCATAGTAAATATCCTTTTAATTCCTATTCACTTAACTACATCAGCCCAACTGAAATGGACTATAAAAGGTTAGAAGAGTATAAAGAAGTGCAGCGTTTAATTAAGCGGTGCCTACCTACTCCAGTTGACCCTGATGGTTGGCTCTATCAAGTTTATATGGGTGATAACTTCAATTTCATGGATCAAAATGCAGGGTACACTCATAGACAGTCCTATGTAGCTTATGGGATCGCAGTGGAAGTGGCCAAAGTAATCGTTGACCGCTGTCTACCTGACAGTGCGGCTGGCTCTACAAACCTCTACGCTGGTTTTGCTCAGTACGGAGATATGCCATACATAACGCCCGCAGCGCCGGATGGAGTCGCCGATTTTTGTGGTCTTGACTACGCAAAAGCGCGCAGTCATATGTTGGAAAACCTATAGCCATGTTATAAGCTGGCAGGATGGGGTTTTATGGTCGAATGTTGGCCATATTCACTGTACCACTACAACCACAACAATCTAACCCTTTTATGACGTCAAACGGTTCTGTCTGAGGCTCAAGGGAGGTACTAAGTGTCTATAAACTGCCCTTGGCACCACTGTTGTAATTGCTGAGCCACCTGGTTGAGCAACTCCACGTTTTGATGATTCTTACGGACCAGTGCACTCCATTGAATGGGTATGCTGTTTGCCGTCACTGGTTGCGCTAATAATTCCTGCCGGTCTAAGTAGGGTTGCACCGCCCAACGGCTCAGAATCGAGCGCCCAAAACCGGCTTTGACCATCTCTATCACCGCTTCGGTATTGCCCGCACGTAAGTAGTTGTGTGGCCTACACGCGGCTGGGCGCCATAATAACTGCTCCTCAAAGCCGGTTTCATACACCGTAGAGTAAGTGATGAAGGGTTCGTTTAAGAAGTCTGTGGCAACCATATAACCGTTGTTTGGCACCGATTTATCAAGCGCACAGATGGCTACTAATTCATCCTCAAATAATGCGTGAACGTGGGCGCCACCAGATACAAACCGACCCGCGGTAATGGCAATATCCACGTCTCCATCGAGGGTGCTGCTCATGGGCACTTTGTGGGTGTCGGTAATAAACTCAAAATATAGATTAGGCCATTGCTGTTGAATTTGCTGCAAAAAGGATGGCAGCCAGCGATAACTGTTATAGGCGAAGGTGCCAATACGGATCACTTCGCTAGGTTCAGTGTCGGCTTTGCCCATGAGTGTAGATTCGGCTAAACCCGCTTCCATAAGAATGGTGTCTGCACTGGAGGCTAAAAACTCACCGGCCGAGGTGAGCCTCAGCCTACGCCCAATGCGAGCAAATAACTTGCTACCTAAACGTCGCTCAGCCTCTGCGATTTGGTGGCTTAAAGCGGATTGCGTAAGTCCCAGAGCTTGGGCCGCTGCCGACACTGTGCCATGGATACGCACCGCCTGCACAACTCTGTAGTGGCTTAGTTTGAGGCGTAACATATATTAAATAATTTCATGATTTAGTGGCTAATTATTAATTTTTAATAAAGCAGACCATAGCCTATGATGTTGTTTTAACGCAAGACCTATTAAAGAGTGGTATACACATGAGACGCTCGCGCCCTAATCGCTCCAAATCCAGCCGCGCAAGTGGGGGCTGTCATCAGGCGCCGTCGCAGCAGCTACACAACCCTTATCCGCCTATGCAGTTGGTGAGTGAATCGCAACTGGAAGACATTCACCAAGCCTCGTTAACACTGTTGTGTAATACCGGCATCGACTTTCAATCACCACGGGCCGTAGAAATTCTACGCGGCGCAGGTGCGATGGCGGATGCCGATGGCCAGCGGGTAAGATTTGACCCTGACTGGGTGATGCAAACCATTGCCACCACCCCCAGGGAGTTTGTATTGCATGGCCGCGGCCCAGACCGTCAGATCACCATGGGCGGCAGTTCTATGGCCTTTGCTATGGTGGCAAGTACGCCCAATGTGTCTGATTTGGACCGGGGCAGAATTTCTGGAAACTACGAGGACTTTTGTAATTTGTTACGCCTAGGTGAGAGCCTCAATAGCGTGCAATTACAGGCGGGTTTTCCGGTTGAGCCCTGCGACGTCAACGTCAATATTAGGCATTTAGTGGCGGCTGAAGCCATGGCTCGGCTCACCACTAAACCGGTGGGGGGTTACGCTCTAGGCCGCCAGCGTATGCTGGACGTGATTGAAATTGCCCGTATTAGCCGGGGCATTAGCCATGCCCAATTGCTTGAGCAACCGTCTATACATACCGTAGTTAACGCCAACTCGCCGTTGATTTACGATGCGGCATTACTGGAAGGTGCGATTGTTATGGCGCAGCACAACCAACCTGTGATCTACACGCCCTTTACTCTCGCTGGCGCCATGGCACCCATTACTATTGCGGGTGCGCTGGTGCAACAAAATGCCGAATGTTTGGCGGGCTTGGCTTTTCACCAATGTGTTAATCCTGGCGCACCAGCTATGTATGGCAGCTTTACCTCTAATGTTGACATGAAATCGGGTTCCCCTGCCTTTGGCACCCCCGAATATAGCCAAGCCACTATTGCGTCTGGCCAACTGGCCCGTAAATACGGTATTCCCTTACGGGCCTCCAATGCTAACGCCTCCAATGCGCCCGACGCGCAGGCCACCTACGAGTCTCAAATGTCGTTATGGGGTTGTATGATGGGGCAAGTGAATTACGTGTTACATGGCTTGGGTTGGATCGAAGGTGGCCTGTGTACCTCTTACGAAAAAATCATTATCGACGCAGAAATGATTCAAATGTTGCAGGCGTTTATGCAGCCTATGGACACCAGTACCGATGCCCTAGGGGTTGAAGCCATTGCTCAAGTGGGCCCCGGCAGCCACTTTTTTGCCTCGCCACACACTATGTCACGCTATGAAAATGCCTTTTATTCGCCCTTGTTGTCGGATTGGTCAAATTTTGAAAACTGGCGCGACGCAGGCGCCATGAATGCCACTCAGCGGGCTAATAAAATTTGGAAAAGACTATTACAAGAGTATAAAGAACCCCAATTAGACGCAGACATTGACGCCCAGTTAACTGAGTTTGTACAACGTCGTATTAGTGAAGGTGGTGCGGCACCTGGTGTCTAAGCACGGGAGGCGATTAATAACAATTAAGGAGACTCAAACGTGAGCAAGCAGTATGACGTAGTGATTATAGGGGCAGGCATTATTGGTGCGGCTATCGCTTTTTCCTTAGCCCGAAGTGGCAAAAAAACACTTAACATAGATGCCTTACCGGCGTCGGGTTACGGTAGTACCAGTGGTTCTTGCGCCATTATTAGACCCTATTATTCAACCGTTGAGACCAGCGCCATTGCCCATGAAAGTCACCGCTATTGGAGTGATTGGAGTGAAATACTGGACGCAGAAGACGAACGCGGGCACGTTAAGTATCACCCCGTGGGCTGTTTGGTGGCTAAAACCGAAACCAACGGCTATCTAGCCTCTACCATGGTTATATTAGACGCCATTGGCGCGCCCTACGATGAGCTGGATCCAGAGCAATACATGCAGCGCATGCCCATTTTTAATGTTGAATCCTATACTCCGGCCAAGCGCCCAGAGGATGACGGCTTTGGCGAACCCAACGGCAAACAAATCGGCGGCGGCGTGTTTATTCCCGAAGGCGGCTATGTGAGCGACCCGCAGCTGGCCGCCCATAACTTACAAAGGGCCGCAGAAGCTAACGGGGCAGAGTTTATATTTAACGCTAAAGTGTCCAGTATTCGCCAGCTTAATGGCCGTATTGCAGGCATAACACTGGCTACTGGTGAGCACATTGATGCGCCGGTAGTGGTGAACGCCGCGGGGCCCCATTCGGCTAAAATCAACGCTATGGTCGACGCCCAACAAGACATGAAGATTACCACCCGGGCACTGCGCCACGAGGTGGCCCATGTGCCATCGCCAGCTGGATTCGATTTTGAAAAACAAGGTTGTGTGTGTTCCGACAGCGATATTCATACTTATTGCCGGCCAGAGACGGGTAACCATATTCTTATTGGCAGTGAAGACCCCGCCTGTGACGGTAAAGATTGGGTGGATCCTGATGATTACAATAAAAACTTTACCGATCAGTGGCGTGTGCAAGCGTTACGCTTGGGTCAGCGTATACAGAACTTACCCATCCCTAACCAAGCCAAGGGCGTAGTGGAGCTCTACGACGTTACGCCTGACTGGGCACCCATTTACGATAAATCCTGTGTACCAGGTTTTTATATGGCCATTGGCACCAGTGGTAATCAGTTTAAAAATGCGCCCATTGTGGGCGACATGATGCAGCAATTAATTACCGCCTGTGAGCAAGGCCAAGACCATGACGAGCAGCCGGTGGTATTTAAGCTTAAGTACTCTGGCCGGCCCATCGATTTAAGTATCTTTTCCCGTAATAGACACATCAACCCCAATAGCAGTGGCACAGTGCTTGGTTAACTCTAAGGCCCAGCCAGAGCAAAGCAAAGCGACAGACAAAGGAACAAAGATTATGAAATCACATGTAAAAGTAGCCGTTATTGGTGGTGGTGTAGTGGGTTGCTCGGTGTTGTATCACCTTACTAAGCTAGGTTGGCGTGACGTGGTACTGATCGAGCGCTCGGAGCTTACCTCGGGCTCTACATGGCATGCTGCCGGTGGTTTTCACACCTTAAACTCCGATCCCAATATGGCCGCACTGCAGGGTTACACCATTAAGCTGTACAAAGAATTAGAAGAAATTAGTGGCCAGAACTGTGGCCTACATCACGTGGGTGGCATTACCTTAGCCGACAGCCCTGAACGAATGGACTTTTTAAAGGCGGCCCGTGCCATGCACCGGCACATGGGTTTGGATACACAAATCATCACCCCAGAGGAAATTCGCGACCTTAGCCCCATCGTTAACACCGAAGGCGTGTTAGGTGGGTTGTACGACCCTCTAGATGGCCACTTGGACCCGTCGGGTACCACCCATGCTTACGCCAAGGCTGCGCAAAAACAAGGCGCCGAAATTTACTTACGTAACCCCGTGTTAGACCTGCATCATCGACAAGACGGCACATGGGATGTGGTCACCAAAAACGGCACTATTCATGCCGAACATGTGGTGAATGCGGCAGGCTTGTGGGCCCGAGAGTTAGGCGCCATGGCCGGGGTGTTTTTACCTCTGCACCCCATGGAACATCAATATTTGGTTACCGACGACTTGCCTGTGGTGTTTGAACGAGACACGGAACTACCCCACGTTATGGACCCCGCCGGAGAAAGCTACCTGCGCCAAGAAGGCCGCGGTTTAGTGATTGGTATATACGAACAAGACTGTGACCCTTGGGCCGTAGACGGCACCTCGTGGGACTTTGGTCATGAATTGTTAGACAACAAGCTCGACCGCATTGGAGACGCCTTAGAATTTGCCTTTGATCGCTTTCCTTGCCTTGCCGAAGCCGGTATTAAAAATGTAGTTAATGGGCCCTTTACCTTTGCTCCAGACGGTAATCCCTTGGTTGGGCCCATCCCTGGGTTAAAGAACTACTGGTCCTGTTGCGCCGTGATGGCAGGCTTTAGCCAAGGCGGTGGCGTGGGGCTTACTTTGGCTGAATGGATGGTTTATGGCGAGCCTTCGCGCGACGTATTTGCTATGGATGTGGCCCGCTTTGGCGACTATTGTACGCCGGCGTACACCCGCAACAAGGTGAGAGAAAACTATCAAAAACGCTTTAGTATTTCTTACCCTAATGAAGAGTTACCCGTAGGTAGGCCGTTAAATACCACGCCTGCGTATGGCATTTGGCAACAACAGCGGGCGGTATTTGGCCAAGGCTACGGTATGGAGCATGTGAATTATTTTGCCTCAGAAGGCGAGCCTCTAGAAGAGACGCCAAGCTTTCGCCGCTCTAATGCATTTGACGCGATTGGCGGCGAATGTCGAGCAGTGCGTAACAGCGTAGGCATTAACGAAGTGCATAACTTTGGCAAGTACCGAGTTAAAGGCTCTGGCGCAAAGGCCTGGCTAGACACCATTATGGCGGGCCGCATACCTAAACCCGGAAAACTGGCACTCAACCCCATGTTAAGCCAGTCGGGTAAGCTTATTGGCGACTTTACTCTCTCCTGCCTTGGTGAAGATGACTTTTTGGTAACGGCTTCGTTTGGTATGCAGGCTTACCATATGCGTTGGTTTCTAGACCATTTGCCCGCATCTGGGGTTGAACTGAGCAACGTCTCTACCGACTTAATTGGCTTCCAAATTGCCGGGCCAAAAGCGCGTAGTGTGCTTGCCGCCACCACTCGTTTTGATGTGTCTAATGAAGCCGTGCCCTTTTTAAGCATTCAACGAATGGAAATTGGCCAATGTGATGCGTTAGTGCAGCGGGTGAGTTATACCGGGGATTTAGGTTACGAAATTTATGTGCCTAAAGAGCAGCAAATTAGCCTGTATTACAGTTTGGCTGCGGCGGGTGAACCCTTTGGTATGAAACCTTTTGGTATGCGCGCCATGATGAGCCTACGCTTGGAGAAATCTTTTGGTTCATGGATGCGAGAATTTAAACCCGATTACACGCCACTGGAAACCGGTATGGATCGTTTTATGAGCTACGATAAAGCCGCAGATTACATTGGCAAAGACGCTGCGTTAGAGGAGCGCAATAACCCACCCCAACGTCGTTTGGTTACTTTTATAGTGGAGGCATTAGATGCCGATGTGGTGGCCGATGAACCGATTTGGAAAGATAACCAAGTGGTGGGCTACGTCACCTCTGGAGGTTATGCCCACTTTAGCGAAAAGTCAGTGGCGTTTGGTTTTGTGCCTATTGATATGATTGCAGAAGGCGCTTGCTTCGAGATCGAAATACTCGGAGAAATGCGCCCTGCAACCATTTATCACAAGCCATTGTTTGACCCGCAAGCACAGCGAATGCGGGGCTAAGCCTCGCGCTGTTGTTTGCGGGTTTCTCGGCCATGGAATACGTAACCAATAAGGTTAAGCAATACCTGCGCAGCCAAAATGCTGGTGGTGCTAGACAAATCATAGTCTGGTGCTACCTCACACAGGTCAATGCCCACCACGTCGCCCTTGTTGGCAACGCCTTGTAACACTTCCATCACCTCGTAATAGGTAAAGCCACCGTGGCTTGGCGTACCCGTACCGGGTGCAATGGACGGATCAAAACCATCAATGTCTATGGTGATGTAGTAGCTAACCCCGTCGGGGATTAGCTCCAAAACACCTTCGGGCCCTAAGCGGCGCACATCACGTACAGATAAAATAGTGGAGCCAGCATTCTCTGCCATTTTGTGGTCTTCGCGGTTAGATGAAGACACGTTGCGTATTCCTAGCTGAGTCATCCCGGTAACGTAGGTTTTTTCCGACGCGCGACGAATGGGATTACCATGGCCAAAGCGCACACCGTGGCGTTCGTCGACGAAGTCCAAATGCGCATCAATCTGAATGATGTGGATAGGGCCTTGGTCATCAAAGGCCTGAATACACGGTGCATTAATAGAATGGTCGCCTCCCGCGACCACTGGCAATACGCCAGCGGCTAAGGCTTTGCGTACACCATATTCAATGTTGGCATGGCTTTGTTCGGTGTTGGTGTGGATGATGTCAGCGTCACCCATGTCGACCATTTTTACGCCCTGAAGGTACATGGTATCGTCTTCGTAGGAGTAAGCACCGCCATGGCCAAAAGAAAAGAGGGTAGAAGCTTCTCGTATAGAGCGCGGCCCCATACGAGCGCCAGAGCGCCACTGGGTACCACAATCGAAGGGGGCGCCCATAAAGGCCACGTCCGCTTTGATGTTGTCCCAGTCCTCACTAATAGGGCTTTTTCCAAAGGTACAAAAGCCCACAAAAGGCAGATTTAAACGGCCTTTTTCGTAATTGTTTTCGCTCATGGCGACAGTTCCTGATAAATTAATCTAGGTGGTTCACCTAGCAAACAGAAACCCAAAGATAACGGGTTTCTGCTCATCAGTGAAGCGTTATTTGCTGCGTGTCTTTAGGTCAATCTGTACCCTACGACTCAGGTCGAAATCCTCCTTGCCATCAACGAGTACTGGGTCTGTTTCGCCTTTGGCAAATAATGACGTGGCCATTATATTCAACTCGGCTAAGAAACTAATCACGGCTTGTATGCGGCGTTCCGAAAGGCTCATGTTGTAAGCGTGTGTACCTCGGCTGTCAGCATGGCCTGTGAGGTGAACCCTGACGATGTCACCTTTGTTAGACGCCATAGCCAGCTGCTGTAAGCTACCCCTGTCATCTGCGTCCAAGTTGGACTTATCGAAGTCGAACAGCACCGTGGTTTGATAACTCTTGAACCGATACTTCACCACAGCAGGTTCAGGTTCAGGTGCAGCTTCGGCTTCGGCTACAGCTTCCTCAGCTACGGGTTCCGCCACAGGCTCAGCTACAGGCTCAGCTACAGCTACAGGTTCAACTACAGGTTCAACTACAGGCTCAGCTACAGGTTCTACACTGGCTTGGGTGGCTGCTTCTGGCTCTGCAGTAGGTGCAGTGGGTTCAACAGTTTGTGCAGAAGCTTCTTCTACCGGCTCAGAAGTGGGCTCAACCACGGCTTCAGTGCTTGCCGCTGTCTCGGTCACTGTAGTTGTAGGCACGGGAGCCTCCGCTGTGGTGACTATTTGTACGACCTTGCATTGATTGGTCAAGACAGGGCGGCCGTCGCTAGTGACTAATGGCGTTCCGTCAGTAATGCGCCACACTTCGCAAACCGTGGTTTCTGTGGCAGCCCAAGTGCTGGTGACGGTGAGTGATAAGGCAACGGCTAGACTAAGTTGTGTACGGGTGATCATTTTGCTTCCCTCGGCTTTTTGGTGCTAGAAATAAAGCACTGGCGTAATACTTCTTCGGCGATTACCTCAATGCCTGCTCTTAGCGTGGCATCTCGAAGGTTAAAGCGTTGCAGTATTTTTATTAGTATGTCGTTAGACAATAAACTGTTTCTACGCCTCAGCACAAGTAGGGATATTATCGTATTGCTCACGTAATAGAAAATAACTTGAGTAGAGACCCCAATATCGCCTACTAAAGCTTCGTAACGTCGCTCTAGCTGTTCAAAAACGTATTGGTAAGCCATAGGTCCACTGCACACTTGCTTGACCATAATGGCCAGCATTTCGGCACTCGGTGGATGCTCTGGCAGCATATACGCCACTTCCTCATAAACTACGGCATGGGATTGCTGAAATACGCGGTTTGCTGGGGCATCGTGGCTTATATTAGTTTGATCTTCATAGGCCACGCAGCGGTGTTCAAAGGCATCAATGGCTTGCACGGCGCGCTCCTTGTGTACTAGGATGGCCGTTAAAGCGTTGCCCCACGGTCACCAGTTTGTCGCCGTCGGCATCAATAAGGTAGGTGCTCTGCAAGGTCTTCAAGTGTTGTTGAACATGGTGCATGTCTTTCAATAGACGTTTATAACCGCGCTTGGTGAGGCTGGTATAGTGCTTGCCTTCGCCGATATCAAAGCTTTCGCCGTACAACATGAGCAATTCAACCTGAAGATATTCTGCAGAACTGATGTGGTGTGCGGGATTGGGGTGTTGAAGTAAGTGAAGGTCCATAATGAGTGCCTTTTTGTTGGGTGTGTAGATATAAAATCTATTAAACACCGCAACAATGGGGAACTATTGGAAACTTCCTGAAGATCTATGGAAGGAAGATGAAGAAGTGATGGAGATTGGTTGGCCAATCCTTGGCAGCACTATTATACGCTGGTCAACCAACCATGGCGGTCTTCGGCCACACCAAACTGAATGTCGTTGAGTGCTTTGCGTAGTTGTATGGTTTTTGCCCCAGGTTTGCCGGTGCCTACGGTATGCTCTTTACCATTGTAGATCAGTGTACCTACGGGGGTTAACACTGCGGCGGTGCCCGATAATGCGGCTTCCGCGTCGCCATTAGCGCTACGTTCTATCAGCTCGGCAACCGATAAATCACGCTCACTTACAATCATACCCATGTCGGCAGCTAAGGTGAGTATAGAGGCGCGCGTTACGCCGTGGAGGAAGCTGGTGTCTAGCGGCTTGGTGATGAGTTCGTTACCGTCAATCAAAATGAAGTTGGCGGCGGCCGTTTCTTGTACATCACCATCAGGACAGAACAGCACTTGGTCGGCTTGGTGCTCGGCGCGGGCTTTGTTCAGCACCTGTAGGGCGCTGGCGTAATTACCGCCACTTTTTACCATGCCCATGTGAGGTGCACAACGCATGCCTTGCTCGTCGATGAGTAAGCGCAACGTAGTATCGCCGCTTGCAAAGTAGTCCCCTACGGGCGATGCCAGCACATACAGCATAGATTGTGCAGAAGGCGCTGCCGCTTTGCCAATGGCTGCTTCTGTACCGATATGAGTAGGCCGTAGATACATGGTGCCTGGAGGTGCAGGAACTAGGTCTTTATAGCGACCAACGATGTCTAAAATCATGCCCGAAAGCATATTTTCTTTAAATGCAGGTAAAGAGATTAAGCGGCTGCTTTGCACCATGCGGGTGATATTTTGGTCCATACGAAAAACATGTTTACTGCCGTCGGCATGACTAAATACTTTTAGGCCTTCAAAGCAGGTGCTGGCGTAGTGCAGAACGTGCGCGCCCGGGTGCAAAGAAATGCTGTCGCTTGGCACAACACTTGGTGTGCTCCATTGTTGTCCGTCAAAGGTGGCGAGTGCCATTTCTGGGGCAAATTGGGTACCGAACGCGGTCATGGGTTTCTCACTGTGTATGCTGACAAAAATAAGCTCACATCATACCACCGCTGACGGCAGAAAATAGAGCGATTTATGGCTGCTTAGGCCAAATAAGATGCATCTCTGAGGGTGATTGGTCGCGTGTTGAATTAAACATCGCGCATTGGCACTTCAAAAACCAGTCAAATTGGCATAAAGTAGACCTCGTAGGTGGCTACACGAATCTAGCTTTTACGGGAAACAGTCAAACTCTGAACTGTGCTGCCCCCGCAACGGTACATAAGCCTTGCTTATGAGCCCGGAGACCGGCCTACAACGATGGGTTAAACACCCTTTAACATCAGATTTATCGTGCGGGTGAGCACGTGGAGAAATACATGACAACTTCTACCGTTATTAACACACAAGCATCAAGCCAAGCATTAGCCAGCACCAGTGTTCAAATGGTGGCTGCGGCAATTTTGGGTATGGTGGTATTGATGGGTGTTGGTTTTGCACCGATGGACGTGGCACACAACGCTGCCCACGATACCCGTCACTCATTTGCTTTTCCTTGCCATTAATGGCGTAACCTCGCACTAATTAGGTTTTAACTTATGTTCCGTTCTATGGTGTTAACTGCGCTAGGCGTTGCCTTGGTTGCAGGTTTGGTTTTGAGCGCTGTTCAAGCGTTACACGTATCTCCTATTATTTATGCTGCCGAAGTGTTTGAAATTGCTGCACCAGACGTGGTGGAAGCACACAACGACGGTCATTCTCACGCTCACAATGATGAAGCTTGGAGCCCCGCAGACGGTATGGAACGCATTGGTTATACCGTGCTTTCAAACGTCTTGTCGGCGTTTGGTTTTGCAATGATTTTGTTGGCTGCTATGTTTATGGCCCGCGACAAAGCCCAGCTCAACATTTCTTGGTTAGCAGGCTTGGGTTGGGGTTTGGCTGGCTACCTGACATTTTTTGTAGTGCCAGCGTTAGGTTTGTCCCCAGAAATCCCCAGTATGGAAGCGGCTGTTCTAGAAGGCCGTCAGGCGTGGTGGGTATTGGCCGTGGTGGCCACGGGCCTTGCCATTGCTAGCCTAGTATTTTTGCCCGGCATGGCCAAATTGGCGGCTGTAGTGTTTGTTGCAGCCCCATGGGTTGTGGGTGCGCCACAGCCTGAAGTGCATGGGTTTTTACACCCTGACGCCCAAGCCGTGGCTACTCTAGAAGGCCTTCAGTCTCAGTTTATCTATGCCACTGCCCTGGCTAATGGTTTATTTTGGCTGACCATAGGTGGCTTAACGGCATACGCAGCCACGCGATTTATTAAAGCTTAGTATTTTGGCTGCTAACCAGTGTGTTTATGACTATGTGCTGGAATCGGTATTTGGCTGTTATTTGCAGCACCCTGCGACGTTCGTCAGTCGACTGTTAGGTGGCGCCACGCCGGTGGTAATAACTGCAGAAGGCTTGCAGTTTACCTTACCTGCCTTGTACGACTTTGCGTTAGCCAATATGCCGCTAGCCCACAATGTGGCAGTTCAGCCCTATGCGGCGTTTAGGCAGAGCCTATACGGTCAGCAAACTCAGGTACAATTGCGGGCTTGGGGGGGAGAAGTGGTGATTGCGGATAATCAGCAGCAGGTGGATCAGAGCATTTACCGCCTGCAAACACTCATTAAAGAAGGTAGCTAAGTGGAATTAAGTGTGCTTATTGTGGGTTTTATGATCGGTCTGCGCCATGCGTTAGAAGTGGATCATGTGGCTGCTGTGGCGTCGATTGTGACGCAAAAACAAGGTAAAACCGCGGCCCTGCGTCATGGCGCCATTTGGGGCCTAGGCCATACCATAACCTTGTTTGTATTTGGCTCCATTGCCTTGCTGGCCGACACCCTAATTCCTGATCAAATGGCCTCCATGTTAGAGTGTGCTGTGGGTTTTATGCTGTTATATTTGGGTGTTGATGTATTGTGGCGCATGCGCCGCAATGGCGTACATTTTCATGTCCACCAGCACCACGGTAAGCGCCACTTACACGCCCACCAACACCATGCGGATATGGCCCATTCAGACACCAGTGCTCACCAACATCAACACACCAGCCCCTTCCCCATGCGTACATTGATGATTGGCATTATGCACGGCATGGCGGGTTCCGCGGCATTGGTCGTGCTCACCCTCAATGCGGCCCATAACCTTTGGTTAGGTTTAGGCTATATGTTGTTATTTGGCGTTGGTTCTATAGCCGGCATGGCCCTGTTATCCGCCGCCATTAGTTTGCCTTTTAGCCTGTCTAGCTATCGCATCGAGCGGTTTACAGGCTACCTACAGTTAGGTATTGGTATTGGCACGTCTGGGCTAGGCAGTGTGATGGTGTTTAATTTTTTCTATTAAGGTTAAGCTCTCGATGGTGTGTGACCTGACCTAATTGGGTCAGCCAGTGAACTAAACTACCCACCGAAACTCTCAAATACACCAACTTTTACGAGCTCTGGCTGAAAAGCCGCCTTTAGCCTGGCATTGAGAAAGTACTTCATTGCTCAACGCCTTGACAGAGTTAGCGAAAGAACCATATGAGCAAAGCAAGGCGTGGCTAACTTGTTTTACCAAGTCGTTGGAGATGTGCCAGTAGACCAATACAGCAGGTCTATGATGCAGACATTCAAAGCGACAGCCTTGAAACTACCACCAAGACTTAATCAGTTGGGTGATATCACTTTAGAAGAAGCCATCACTCAGGCCAAGACAACAATACCCACTACCACCTTCAATAATTACGTCAAAGACTTAGGGGCGGTCTTCACTTTTGCTGTTAGGGCAGGTTACTGCCTGCGTAATCCTTTTGATGGTCTCAAGATAAAACTTAAGGTCAAGGTAAGCAGCCTACGAAGCCGGCTCAACGACAGTGATGTAACAGCGATATTTTCAACGGATATCCACCAGAAGAGCAGTAATGTAACGAAGGACTACCAGTACTGGCCGCCATGGCTATGGAGCGATGTCATCAAAATGGTTTGCTCGCCACAGGGCCGCTATAGGTCTTGCGGAAGGTGGCGTGAAGAAAGATTTCCATAGTTTTAGGCATACACTTGCAGACGACCTTAAGCAACGAGGAGTAGCGGAGAGCTTGATAGCAGGAATACTAGGTCATAGCACCGGTGGTATAACGTTTGGACATTATGGTAAGGACTACACGCCTGCCGTTTAAAACTTAGTGTTACGCACACTGGCAACTCATGGTTAAATGCTCGCTGGATACTTGGTTGAGTATGCAGGCCACGCAGTAATCATGGGAACTAGGGCTATAACCTTTAGATTCAACACAGTGTAGCCACCATCGTGGGTAGAAGGGGGGGCGAACTGAAACTATACAAGAGAGTATACGACAGTGTAAATCACACAGGTTTTCTGAAGGTCTTTCTGCTCCCTTACTGCCGATCTAAAGATCCATTTTAAGAGTTTAGATAGTACATAACGACTTTGATCAACCTTTACACCCTTCGAATGAAAATACTGATTTACAGGGGGCTGACTATAAATGTTACACAGGTACGCTAGGTGCACCTTATCCTCGTTGGATGCCGACCTCTTAACTTGTGACCAAATTTAGTTGACCACTTGTCACGGTCACGAGCTGATGGAGAACCATGATAAGTTGCACCATCGCATTCTATTCCTGCCAAGTATTCTCCTGAGATTACGGATTGACGGAGAAAATTGACCGATAGAGTTAGTAGACTGGATAGGTACACTTGGAGATAATCGATAATAAAAGCCACCAGCTGTTTTATAGAAAAACATACTACTCTATATAGGGTTCAATCAACTGGACATCCATAGCATAGGCCGATTGCACATCCACACCATTAGCCATCCCAGATTCTGTTAGCTCGCTTTGTGAGCGCGTGGTATTGAGTGTGCCAGTAATCCACACTGGCAAGTAAATGCTTTCAAACTTAAAGCCTGTTTTTAGTTTGCCATAAATGATCTGATTAGCAGGTGGAGGCGGCGTGTGCGTACATGCCCCAAAATAAGGCACGAGGAGAAACTCCTTAAGCAAAGTGCCACTAAACTCAAGTGGTAGCACAAAACCTGGTATTCTTACCTGCTGTCCATCAAAAGCTTCCACCACAGGCGCTGCATCAAACATAGCTTGCACAGTTTGCTCTAAAATCACCAGTTCATTTTCAGAAAGCGCGTAATATTCTTCATCAGTCATGTCTTCAAACACTTGGTTTGGGTTCCAGTTTTGAGGAATTAACACCTCCCAATCTATTTCAGTGGAGTCAGCTGCAACGGCTTTGCAGCCCATAAAACAAGACAGCACCATAGTAAGCGCCCAGATGAGCCAAAAGTGGCTATAGGTAACATCAATATTTTTCATCAAGTTCTTCTATGTTATGAGCGAATAGACATGCCATCTGCTAAAGAGTTTTTATACGCACGGTAAGCAGGCACTAGGCCTACAATAAAGCTAGCTGTTAGTAGCACACACACCATGCCAAGCTCTCTAATATTGGGCGCAGTGATAGGGATAAATAAGCCGTAGTTTTTTTCTATAATAGGCTGGGCTAACCAGATGCCCGAATAGAGCAATGCCAGGCCTAATAAAATGCCAGCAATAGTTAATAATACAGTTTCTGTAATGAGTAAACCCATAATATGCCAGTGACTGGCCCCTACCGAGCGTAAAATAGCTACTTCGCGCCTGCGCTCATTAAGCCCTGCTAGAGAGACCGCTAGCATGCCTGTGAGTGCTGCTAATACTACAAACATAGAAATAATTAGCAGCGCTTTTTCTGCTACAGACATCAAATTCCAGAGCTCGTGAAGGGCTATGCCAGGAAAAATAGCCAATAACGGCTCAGATTTATATTCGTTGATATAGCGCTGCATTTTGAATGAGGCTATTTTACTGTCCAGCCCCACCAAAAAAGCGGTGATCGATTCTGGTTGCAGGTTAGCTTCTGTAAGCGCTTTACTTGCCTTGCGCTTTTTTACAGCGCCCTGCCAGTTTACATGCATTGCCTCTATACCGGCCAAGCTAACATGCAAGGTTCTATCTACAGGGGTGCCCGTGTGCTTTAAAATGCCACTGATAACAAATGGCTTGTCTTTATGTTGCGTAAAGCTTGCGCTACCAGTGCCGTGAGAAACGATCACTTGGTCACCGATAGCATAGTTTAATACATTGGCTACTTCTGACCCAATCACCGCATCGAATACACCTTCAAACTGCTTGCCAGAAGCAAATTCAAGTGTGCGTTGTTCACCGTATTGGTAAACCGAAAAATAATCCCTACTTGTACCCATCACCCTAAAGCCTCGGTGTGAATCACCTAGCGAGATAGGAATGGTCCATTTCACACCTTTTTGCTGGGCTATATCTTGATAGCTTTGAAAGCTAATGTTGTTGGTGGCGTCACCAATGCGAAACACAGAGTAGAGCAACAGCTGAATAGACCCACTACGGGCACCTACTATTAAATCTGTACCCGATATTGTGTTTGCAAAACTACTTTGTGCGTTCACCCGCACTTTTTCCACACCTAGCAAAAGAGCCACACTCATAGCGATAGAAAAAATCGTTAGCATGGCCGTGGAACGCCTACTTTTAAGGCTCTTTCTGGCTAATAATCTAAGATTCATAGCTCTAACTCGTGGTGTTGGTTGATGACTGACATGTCCACCACTGAATCAAACAAGTGTTGATGGGTTGGGTCATGGCTTACATAAAGCAGTGTAGAGCCACTAAGCTTTATTTCATCAAACAAAAGCGTCATAAATGCTTCTCTAGCATCATAATCTAAAGATGACGTAGGCTCGTCTGCTATGATTAGCTGAGGTTGGCCAATCAACGCTCTGGCTGCTGCCACACGCTGCTGCTGCCCCACACTTAGCTCACTTGTAGTGCGATCAAAGCTAAACTTACCTTTAGCATACAAACGGCTTAACAAGTAAATTGCTTCCTCTATCACGCTGCCCGAGCGTTTAATTGCATTATCACGCCTTAACTTTGAGAAACGACACGGCAGCGTCACATTTTCTAATATGGATAGATAAGGAATCAAATTAAATTGCTGGAAGATAAAGCCAATATGATTGGCGCGCACCTTATCTCTCTGTAACTCTGTAAGTTGACAAAAATCATGCCCCACAATGTTAACCTGCCCTTGCTGGGGCGTGACAATGCCACCAATAATATTTAACAATGTAGACTTACCAGAGCCAGACGCTCCACGCAGAAAAACATGCTCATGCTCTTCTACGCGCAGGTGAGCCGACTTAATCGTAGGTTTTGCTTTAGCATGCCAAGCAAAATCTACCCCTTCTAGGTCTATTAAGGTGGGCTTAGAGGCAGGTTTAATCATCAGTGGGTTAATTCAATCAATGTGTTGTTGGAGTTTAACTCTTGTTTAATTTGTCCACCAGAATAAATGACCTGCACATCTAGGTCTGCAATGGCTGGGAAAAACTCAAACAAGTTAACTTTTATAGCGGCTAAATTATTAAGCTGATTACATGTTAATTCATACTCTGCAATAAACTCTGCATGTTCACTTAAAGGGGTTTCATCATGATCTTCGTGCTCTTTGTGGCCTTCTTCATGCTCAGTCACCCAGTTGGCAGATGACTTTACTATTTGGCAGGATACATCACCTACTAAGCTAAACAGGGCATCGACATTAGACAGGAAGTCTGTGGCCTGTTTAATTAATAACAGCTGTTGCTTATCATCAGTAGTATATTCAAAGCCAACGATATTCACAGCGGGTGATTCAAAACTCATTTGAATAGTATCGGTATCTATTGCGATGTCTAGATTAGCGCTACCGTGCTCATGCGCATCTAGCTCGCTAGCTATTGCATGGTGAGCAGGTAATGTGAGCATAAGACTAGCAAGCATTATTGTTATTGAATTTGATAATTTCATTAATATTCCTTAGTAATGTTATAACATAACAATAATATTAGCATGAAAGAAATGATAAATAAACACCTCAGCAACCAGCTCAGATATACTTTTACCCGACTCTGTTTCAATCAACAATTTACCAAGAATAACTGATCTTCTAGCCCAAGGGCAGAACAGAGTTAAATCTAAGGTATAGGTCAATTGTAGGGCCTCTTGACAAGAGCACGGCAAACAGGCTCTAAAAGGTCTACTATTGCTGGGTTCTTGGCTTAATTCAGGAGGTTTTTATTCCTGTTTTCCTAAGCTTATAAGGACTTCATTGTGAATTACCAAATTCAACCTACAATCAAAGTCATAGACGCTAATATGGGATCGGGCAAGACTACCTATATTATTAACCAACTGAATAACGAAAAGGACCGAAGCAAACGTTTCTTTATCGTAACGTTATACCTTAATGAATTTTATCGTCTGATGAAGGCGATACCTAGCCTATGCCTCAAGTCACCGAATGAGGATGACCCTAAGTCTAAGGAACTCCTGCAGCTAATATAGAGACCCGCAAATCAAACCGTAAACCCGCCCAAAAGGCTTTTAATAAATGGGGTTCAGCGGCTAGGGGTAAGTCGGAAGTTTGAGTCCAAAACAACAGCCTAAACAGGCCTGCATACACCAAAGTGCTAGGGTTAGGGCAAGTAAATACTGTACACGGCGGGGCAAAAAATTCATAACCAGTTCTTTGTTAAGGGCTATATCGAGGGCGTTGGGTGGCGCGTAAATTAAGTACTAAGCCAGCAATAATGAGGGTCGCAGCAAGCCACTTCCACCATGGCATCGACTCACCTAATACCAAACTCGATGCGCTCATGCCGAACACTGGCACTAATAAAGCCCATGGGGCGACCAAAGCCGCGGCATGGCGCTGCAATAACAAATTCCATAAACCATAACCGAGCAAGGTGTTGCCAATGGTTTGCCAGAGCACAATACTCCAAGCCTGCCAGCTAGACGAAACTAAACCTTGGTTAATCGCCTCTAGGCCTTCAAAATAATAGGACATAAGGGCTAAGGGTGGTACCGCAAATACCGAGGACCAAGCGATAAAGGCGATAATATTAACTTTGCCAGCATGTTTGGCTACCAAGTTACCCGCTGCCCAACTTAAGGCCGCAATTAAAATCACGCCCAGACCAATACTGGTGGCGTCGGTGTCGCCTTGTACGGCAATGATGCCGATACCGACAAACGAAATGGCTAAGGCGATGAGTTGTTGAAATTGTACCCGTTCGTTAAACAGTAGCACTGCCAAGAGGATGGTGAAAACGGCTTGTATCTGAATCACTAGTGACGCTAAACCGGGCGACATGTGGCTGCCCATAACCCAAAACAGTAAGCCAAATTGGCCAAGCCCAATCAATACGCCATAGGCAATTAAATAACGCCAAGGCACTTGTGGTCGAGGTAGAAAAAATATCAGTGGTAATGCAGCGAAGGTGAAACGCAGGGTGGCGAATAAGAAGGGCGGTAAATCGTTTAATCCTAACTCGATAAAAACAAAGTTGGTGCCCCAGATCAGGGCAACGAAAATGGCTAAAGTTTGGTGTATGGGGGGCATACTAGCATCCTGCTATGGGCGGTATTTAGCGGTGGCTGCCGAACTTCATTTTACCAAGTACAATACGTTCGCCACTTATAACCGGTTCGGGTTCCGGGGCTTCTGCTGACTCATCTGGGGTTCGATACATGGATTTACGTTTTAGCTTAACAGCCGCTTGATGGACTGCTTCTTGCTCGTCAGCTATAGCTTGACGCTGACGTTTTAGTTGCTCCAAATCATTGGTTTTAGCGACTAACTTGGCTTCTAGCTTGGCCATGCGTTCGTTGGCATCTACAGTTGAGTCTGCTAGACCTTTGGCCATATTAGCTAAGGCCTTATCGGACAAAGCTTTATCGGCTCCTGTGCGAGAGGAAATTGGTTGGCTGAGGGCTTCGGCAAATACAGAGGCGCCCGTTTTATCCGCATATACATGCAAGGCAGATTCACATTGTTGTAGTAATTTAGCTAGCTCTTTCTCTGTGTTTTTGCTCATATTAAAACCCTCTTAACTGGCGTCTCGCTCTGATGCGAACCAGGCCAGTTTAGCATGTAAACTGACTACGCGCCCGACTACAAATAGTGACGGTGACATAACCTTCTCAGCTTCAATCATATGTGGCAGGCCCGTTAAATCGGACACCAATACCCGTTGGTCCTGGGTGGTGCCTTTTTCTATTAAGGCCACGGGCATTGTTGCATCCATACCGTGGGCTATAAGTTGCTGACAAATATAGGGTAAACCTTTAAGACCCATATAAAACACTAAGGTCTGGCCTTTTACAATGAGTTCGGGCCAAGCCAAGTTGACGCTGCCATCCCTTAGCTGGCCGGTGACAAAACGCACTGATTGGGCATAATCTCGATGTGTTAACGGGATCCCCGAATAGGCTGAGCAACCACTGGCTGCAGTAATGCCCGGCACCACCTGAAACGGCACCTGCTGTTCGGCTAAGGTTTCGATCTCTTCGCCACCACGACCAAAAATAAACGGGTCGCCGCCTTTTAAACGAGCCACACGTTTACCTTGCTGGGCATAGTCAACCAACAGTTGATTAATACCCGTTTGAGGCACGCTATGGTTGGCCCGACGTTTACCAACATAAACCCGTTCAACTAAAGGTGGTACTAACGCCATCACACCGTCTGAAACTAAGGCGTCGTACAGTACAACGTCGGCTTTTTGTAATAAACGAAAGGCCCTTAAGGTGAGTAAGTCTGGGTCACCAGGGCCTGCACCAATAAGGTAAACCTCGCCTTGTTCACCTAACTTATCGGCAGAGGCTAGGGCTTTCTTTAGCAAGGCTTCGGCTTCGTCTTGTTTGCCAGAAAAAACAGCCTCTGCTACGGCGCCTTGGAGGACTTGATGCCAAAAGCTAGATCGGTCTGTGGTGCTCGGCAAGGACTGTTTTACTTGCTCACGATAGCGGCCCACTAGCGCCGCAAGTTGACCATAGGCTTTGGGTACAAATTGTTCTAACTGTTGTCGCAATATACTGGATAACACCGGCGACGCGCCGCCGTTGTTAATGGCAATAGTCAAGGGTGCTCGGTCGATGGTGGCACCAAAAATCACATTGCCATCGTCTGGCGCATCGGCGACGTTGATTAATAAACCCATGGCTTTTGCATGCTGGGCTATGGTTTGGTTAACAGCGCGGTCGTCGGTAACGGCTAATATCAGCCCATATCCCAACATTACTTCATCGTTGGTGTAGGCATCAATAGTGACTGTGCCGCCCGCAGACTCAACGAGTGTGCGCAGTGGCTCAACCACAGCCGTAGCCAAGATGTCGCAAGCGACGCCGGCATCCAATAATGAATTAGTACGACGCTGGGCAATTTTGCCACCACCAACGATGAGGGCTTTGAGGTTTTGGGTGTTGTGAAACAGAGGGAAATAGCTCATTAAATTGCCTGTAATTAGCGCCGAGTATGCAGCGATTGAAGCCAGTTTTGACAGCGTTGTATGGCCTTGGTTTGGCTTAAATCAATATTACCAAAGCGTAACAAACTCTTGCTGGAGTTGATATCCACTGGACGTAAAAGTATGCCCTGTTCGGCTGCACTCTGGTGCAGTTGATGGGCTAGATTGGGGGTCATGGCAAAACTGCGAAACAATTCGTGCTGCGCGGCCAAACTTGCACCCAGTTGTAACAGTGGTTGCTGCCATAAGTGCAGTTGTGTGGGTGCTTGGAGGATTAATTGTTGGCGCATGTGTTGTTGCCAAACTTGGTCATTAAGCGCTGCTATGGCAATGCTCTGCGCTGGACCGTTCACCGACCATGGTCCAATATACTGTTGCAATGCGGCTAACACCCGTGGCGAAGCGAAGGTAAAACCTAAACGTATGCCCGCCAAGCCAAAAAATTTCCCGACCGAGCGTAATATCACCACATTATCAGGCAGTGTTTGGCATAACAGGCTGGCCGAGGGCTGGGTGTCGATGAAAGCTTCATCAACGACTAAGAAGCCGTTATTGAGTTGCTGCGCCCAGAGCAACAATTGTGCCACTGAGAATAACGTGCCGGTGGGGTTGTTAGGGTTAATGATCACTAAGTGGCCGACTTCATCATTGGCCATAGCGTTGTCGATTTGTAGAGTGGCTTGCTGCACACAAAGGCCATTATAGGTTTTAATAGGGCCGCACTGGTGCCAACCATGGCGATGTTCTTGGTACCCCACGTCGGCCAACCAAGCGGTTTTGGTGCTACCTAAGGCACGTAAAACCCGTGGTAATAGCTCAATAATGGGCTGGCTGCCGCTGCTGGCTAAACAAGCGTGCTGCCCATAATAGCCTGCGGCTGCATCCATTAAGGCGGGTTGTAAATAAGGCAAACGTTGCCACACTTCGGCTGCAACGACAGGTGCTGGGTAGCTGTGTTGATTGATGCCGGTAGACAGGTCGAGCCAGTCGTCGGCCGGGCGACCAAAGATGTTAGAGGCTGCGTGTAAATCACCGCCATGGAACAATTGGCTCATGGGGTGGCGCCCTCTGTCATCAGATCCATACCAGCACCCCAATGACCAGCAACCACAATACCAAGCTATGATTCACCAAGTTGCAGGCGTCATCAATGCTTTTAGCGCTAGGTTCTACACCCGCACCGAGGGTGGGGCGGGTTTGGGTTTGGCCGTGGTACTGGGCACTGCCTCCTAACTCGACACCAATAGCGCCGGCTCCTGCGGCCATCACTGGGCCTGCGTTGGGGCTTTTCCATGTACCGGCCTGCTGACGCCAGCTGTGCCATGCGTTTTGGGTTTGGCCATTGAGGCTGCCGCATAAGGTGTAAGACATCGCCGTAAGGCGGGCAGGGATGAAGTTGAGCAGGTCATCAAAGCGTGCTGCAGCCCAGCCAAAATGTACATAACGTGCATTTTTGTAGCCCCACATGGCATCTAAGGTGTTACTCAGGCGATAAATCACCACGCCAGGCACCCCGGCCAGCATAAACCAAAACAAAGCGGCAAAAATGGCATCGGCACCGTTTTCTAACACCGATTCGGTGGCGGCTTTGGCGATTTCTGCTTCAGTGAGGTTTTGGCTGTCGCGGCTAACAATTCGGCTTACAGCGTCGCGGGCGGCTAATAAGTCGCCCGCGCTAAGCGGAACGGAAATAGCTTTGGCGTGCTGTAATAAGCTGGTCCAGCCTATGGCGATATAAAGCACTAGGCTTGCAAACAGCGTTGAGAATACACTGTTAGCCGCAAGGGTTTGCTCTAGGCTGTAAGCGGCGAAGCCGAGTGGAACAATAGCCAGGGTTAGGGCTATAGCGCCGTTTAACTGCAGGAGATTGCCGCGTCGCTGCGCTCCTTGCAATCCATCATCGCGATTAAGCCAGCGTTCCAAACCGTCTGCCAGGCCACCAAACCCTACCAGCGGGTGTAAGCGTTTAGGTTCTCCTAACCAATAATCCAAGCCTAAGGCAATGACCACAGCCATCAATATACTCATGTCAGACTTCACCACCCATGATGGCGTAAATCTTTTCTACGGGTAACTCAATCTCGACTTCATCGGCTAAACGTTCTATCTGAGCTGCTCTTAACGCAGGGTAATCAAAGGTTTGGGTTTGCTCTAATCCTGCCCATTGCAATAATTCTTCTAGCAATTGAGGCTCATCAAATAAACCATGTACGTAGCTGCCTAAAACGGTGTTTTCACTGTTGCGCGCACCGTCTGGGCCAGTGTTGAGTTGCATTAACGGCGCAGCCAAATCGTTGCCGGTGGTTTGGCCTACGTGAATTTCATAACCGGTGACGGGTATGTCTCCGCTGCGGCCATGCCACTGGCCTTGTATGTTACGCAGCTGTTTTTCGCCTTGTAATAAAGTTTCAATGGCTAAGTGGCCTAAGCCTTGGCTCGTGCCGGCGGCTGATTCGGTGCCATCGGGGTCGTGTACAGCGGTGCCTAACATTTGATAACCACCACAAATACCAATTACCTTACCGCCCAGGCGCAAGTGGCGTTGGATGAGTTTATCCCAGCCAGAGCTTTTGAGCCAAGCTAAATCACCGCGAGTATTTTTGCTGCCAGGTAAAATGATGAGGTCGGCACCATTAAATTGTTGAGTGTCTCGTAACAGTTGGCAATCCACTTGTGGGTGCATACGCAGGGCATCAAAGTCGGTGTGATTACTGGCTCTAGGGTACACAGGCACCACCACTTTGAAATATTGTTCGCCTTCACGTTTAGTAAACTGATCCACCGCTAGGGAATCTTCGGCTTCTATGTGCAAGTTGTGAATGTAGGGCAATACCGCCAATACCGGTTTGCCAGTTTTTTCTTCTAACCAGTCTAAGCCACCTTGTAGCAGGGCTTTGTCGCCGCGAAAACGGTTGATGATAAAACCACGGGTGCGGGCTTGTTCGCTTTGGCTGAGCAATTCAAAGGTGCCGTATAGGTGGGCAAAGACACCACCGCGATCAATGTCGGCCACGATAACCACTGGGCAGTCTACGGCTTCTGCAAACCCCATGTTGGCAAGGTCATGCTCGCGTAAATTGATCTCTGCGGGGCTGCCAGCGCCCTCGACCATTACCACATCAAAATCGTGCAACAACTCTTGGTGGGCATGCACTACGTCTTGCAGTAACTTGGGTTTGTGCAAGTGGTATTCCACGGCTTTCATATTGCCAATGGCTTTGCCCCGCATAATGACTTGTGAGCCTAAGTCGCTGTTAGGCTTAAGCAAAATGGGGTTCATGCGTACATCAGGGGCCACAAAACAGGCTTCGGCTTGTACGGCTTGGGCGCGGCCAATTTCACCACCATCGGCGGTGACGGCACTGTTTAAGGCCATGTTTTGGCTTTTAAATGGCGCTACTTTTATGCCTTTGCGGGCCAGTATGCGGCACAAGGCAGTGACCAAAATACTTTTGCCAGCATCCGACGTAGTGCCTTGCACCATTAAGGTCAGCTTAGGTGAGGATGGGTTCATGAGGCGGTTTCCTGTTGCTGATCTAAGTCGAGCAGTAAATCTTGTAAAGCGTGTTGGTGGTCGCCTGGCTCTTGCCACATGCCACGTTGACAGGCTTCTAACAAACGTTCAGTCATTTCTTCTAAGGCTGCAGGGTTGTTGTCGCGCATAAACTGCTGGTTTTGTGCCTCAAAGATTAACGCATCACTCACTTGTTCGTATTGGTAGTCAGCAATTAAGTCTGTGGTGGCGTCATAGGCAAATAAATAATCCACGCTGGCGGCCATTTCAAACGCGCCTTTATAGCCATGGCGTTGCATGGCGCCAATCCACTTAGGGTTGAGCACGCGTGAGCGTAGTACCCGATTAAGTTCTTCTTTAAGGGTGCGTATTTTGGGTGCGCTGGGGTTGCTGTGGTCGCTGTGGTACACCGCAGGGGCTTGGCCACTAAAGCTGGTGACAGCATTGGTCATGCCGCCCTGGAACTGATAATAGTCGTCAGAGTCGAGTAAATCATGTTCGCGGTTATCTTGGTTTTGCACTACGGCTTCTAGCTGACTCAAGCGGTGTTTAAAATCATCATGGGCGGCTACACCATCACCGGCTTTATTGCCGTTGAGCTGGCGTCCATAAGCATAACCACCCCAGTTAAGGTAGGCGTCGGCTAAATCGTCTCGTTCACCCCAGCAACGTTCGTCAATCAAGCCCTGCAAACCTGCCCCATAGGCACCGGGTTTGCTGCCATACACACGGTAGCTGGCTTGGCGGTGCGCTTCGGCTGTGCCTACGCCTTGTGCTTCTAGCTCGGCTTGACGCTGTTCTACGTTGTGACGAATGGTATTGCCATTGCTGGCGCCGGAACCGGGCTCATCAAAGGTGGCTAAGGCTTGTACCGCAGCGTCATAAAGCTTCATGACGTTAGGGAAGGCGTCACGGAAAAAACCAGACACACGCAAAGTAACATCCACCCGTGGACGGCTTAATTGCATGGCCGGAATGATTTCAAAATCAGCCACGCGCTGTGAGCCGGGCGCCCAAATAGGTTTGATGCCCATTAAGGCAAAGGCTTGGGCTATGTCATCACCACCGGTGCGCATAGTCGCCGTGCCCCAAACCGACAAACCGAGTTGTGTGGGGTAGTCGCCGTGTTCTTGTAAATGACGTTCAATAAGCGCTTGGGCCGAGCGTTGGCCTAAGGCCCATGCGGCAGCAGACGGCACGCTGCGGTTGTCTAAGGAGAAGAAGTTCCTACCCGTAGGTAAGGTGTCCAAGCGCCCTCGTGTAGGTGCGCCACTGGGGCCAGGTTCTACGGCTTGGCCTCCTAAGCCTTGAATAAGAGCTTGGGTTTCACGTACAACGCTGTCTTTTAAGGCTGCTAAAATCACCTGCTTGGCGTAGCTTAGTTGTTGGCTTGTGCGAGGTAGAGTGGTTGTTAGTGAGCTTATATCGTTTTCTTTAGATGATAGTAGGTACTCACTAACTAGACTTAAAGCGAGCAGTTCAAGCCTTTCCCTAGTGTCCATACTGGTGCGCCACACACTGTCACTCTGGGCCACCAATACTTTGGGTTTTGTGCCTTGCCACTGGGTTACTTCTGAGGCCAGTGGGTCATAGTTGTGGAGGCCAGAGGCAAGGTTTAAGTCTAAGGCGAGGTTGTGCAATATGCCTTGCTCTTCGTGGGCTTCACCGCGGGGTAAGCGCAATAGCGCAACTAGAGTTTCACTGAGTTCTTGGTGTTCCGGTAACTGGCCTAAAATGTGTAATCCGTTACGAATTTGAGCTTCTTTTATGTCGCATAAATAGGTATCCAGTTCGGCCAACATTTCGCTTTCTGTGGTGTTGGTGGTTAACCCAAGCTCTTGTTTGAGATTGCTGCTTGCTAAGGTAGCAACGATCTGCTCCCTTAGCCATTGTTCGCGCCCAGTGTCTAGGCCCGTGGCTTGATAAAGTTCGTCCACCAAGACCTCTAAATCGGCAAGTTCACCGTAGATTTCTGCGCGCGCCATAGGTGGCATGAGGTGGTCAATAATCACCCCTTGGGCGCGGCGTTTTGCTTGCGCACCTTCGCCGGGGTCATTGACGATAAACGGGTAAAAGTGCGGCAGTGGGCCAAGCGCCACATCGGGCCAACATTCATCACTCAAGGCCACGCCTTTGCCTGGTAGCCATTCTAGATTGCCGTGTTTGCCAAGGTGAATAATCGCGTCTACTTGATATACGTGGCGCAACCAAAAATAGAACGCCAAATAACTATGGGGCGGTACTAAGTCTGGGTCGTGATAGTTGGCGCTTAAGTCTAAGTTGTAACCCCGCGCGGGCTGAATGCCCACAAAGGTTTCGCCTAGGCGCAGACCGGCCAACATAATACGCCCTTGTCGGTACTTTGGATCCTGCTCTGGGCCACCCCAGCGCTGCCACACGGCGTCTTGGCAGGCTTTGGGCAGCTTTGAGAAATGATCCATATACACCGTAGCATCTAAACTCTGCCAACAAGGCAAATGGTGCAAGGTGTTGGGGTTGTTGGTTACCGATTCGAGCAAAGCTTCTATCAGCGCATTGCCATTTTCTGGTACCGTATCAATGGCATAATCGGCGTCCTGCATGGCTTGCAATACATTGATGGCAGATTGTGGCGTGTCTAAGCCTACCCCATTACCGATACGGCCATCTTTGGTGGGGTAGTTAGCCAGAATCAAAGCAATACGTTTATCACCATTGGCTTTGTGGCCAAGGCTACAGTAGCCTTTGGCAAGGCGAGCCACAAACTGCGCGCGTTCTGGTTCTAACTCATAACCTACAAGGCCTATTTGGCATAGTTCGCTGTAGTAACCCATAGACTTAAAACTAATGGCACGGGTTAACACGTGCCCGTCCATCTCTGGCAACACCACTTGCATGGCAATATCACGGGAACGCAGGCCTTGCTTATGCTCTCGCCAGGCTTCGCTGGTGGTGGAAGACAGCACCAACTGCAATACCGGAATATCGCCTTCGATGGGCAACTTAAATTGCGTGGGTGAAGAGCTCAAGCTAGGGGTATCCACCTTGTTGCTGGCAAAACCCAAACTGCTTAATACCAGTTTGGTGTTACATTGTTTAATGGTGTGATTTACCAACGCCAAGGCTTGAGGGTCTTTTAACGAGGTAATAGCCAAAGCAACGGGGTTCATCCCTTGCTCTAGTAAACTTGCCATTAAACCATCGAACATGCGCGTATTGCCGCTTTGTAAGTGACTGCGGTAAAACAATAAGGCCACTACAGGGGCCTGTTCTAAATCTCGCGCTGTGGTTTGTTGTTGCCAATCGGCTAAACTCGCTTGGGCGAGACCGGGCTGATAAATGAGGGCCTGAGGTAATTCGGCAGGGGGCTGCCATTGGCTTTTGTTATTTAATAATAAGCTTTGGTTGAGAAATTTAAGTAAATTAATTCCATTGCCTACCCCGCCTTGGCGCAAATACTGCCACACCATTTGGCACACTGAAGGCTCACAAGAACTAGCTAAGGTCAGTTCTGGGTCTTCTGCATCATCACCGGGTATGAGTACCAATTGGCGGTTGGGTTTAGCCTGTTGCCATGCTTGCAGGCGCTCAAAGCCGTAGTTCCAATAACTCGCGCCACCCAACAACGACACCACCACAAGTTGGGCATGCTCCAACACTTTATGTTCATACAGGTCAAACGCGGCCGGTTTGAGCAGGTGGCTCCAATTGGCAAGGCGCATAGACGGCAGCGCGTCACCCAACTGTTCGGCGGCTGTGGCCAACATGGTGAGGCTAGTGTCGGCGGCAGCTAAAATTATCACGCTAGCGGGATCTTGGTTTAGGTCAACAATGCCTTCTTCTTCAACGAAGCCGCCGGGCTGGGCTGCGAGCAAATGCATGGTGAGTGATTAGACCTCAGCCACTTTTAGGGCCGCAGTGAGCTCGTCTACATGTAAATGTTTACCAATCATGACCAAAGACGTGCGGCGTGCTTCGTCGGCAGCCCACAAGCGGTCAAAATGGGTTTCTAAACGTTGGCCCACGGCCTGTAGCACCTGACGCATTGGCTTATTTGGCAGCGCCGCAAAACCTTTGGCGCGGTAGATCTGTTGCTTAGCCAGAAGTTCTTTAAGGGCGTCTTGCAAGCGCTCGCCGTCTACTTCACCTAAGTGAATCACGCACGAATCAAAGTGATCATGGGCGTGTTCATGGTGGTCGCCATGATCATGGTGGTGATCGTGGTGAGTATGTACGGCTTCAATACGCTCTTCGGCAGCGGCTTCTAGGCCCATTACCAATTCAATAGACGCATCACTGGTGCCATCTTCGTTTTGGCCAATATAGGCTGTTTTTACTGCGGCCGGGACTTTAGCGTTAACCACTTGCTCTACGCGAACCCGCTCGTCGTCAGACAAAAGGTCACTTTTAGATACAATCACAAGGTCAGCCGCACTGAGCTGGTCATCTAACAACTCAGCAAGGTCTGGATCGTGGTTCAGGCTTTCATCGGCTAAACGTTGGGCTTGAACTTGATCGGCATCATGGGCAAAACGGCCGGCAGCTACTGCTGGGCCATCAATCACGGTGATCACTGCATCTACCGTACAATGTTGCTTAATGTCGGGCCAGTTGAAGGCTTGCACCAATGGCTTAGGCAGTGCCAAACCACTGGTTTCAATCAAAATATGGTCAATGTCGTCGCGGCGTTTAACCAGTTCTTGCATGACGGGCAAAAACTCTTCTTCCACTGTGCAGCAAATACAGCCGTTGGCTAATTCGTAAATGCCTTGCTGAGTGCTGCTTGGTGTTTCGCCTTCGTCATCACAATCTAATGGACAGTTGCGTAGTAAATCAGCATCAATATCCAGTTCGCCAAACTCGTTGACGATCACAGCAATACGCTTAGGGTCTTTACCACCAGAAACTTGGCGCAACACGTTAGACAATAAAGTGGTTTTGCCGCTACCTAAAAAACCGGTGACAACAGTAGCAGGGATTTTGTTCAGTTTCATGGGATAACCTTGGGCTGAATATGTGTGTGAATTTGCCCGCTATTTTGGCATAGAAAGGCGCTAAGATCATACTCTAGCGGGCATAAATTGTCGCTCATGCGACCTTTCTTAATCTCATTCAATTGGCAAGGGTGTAGCTGCTTTTGGTATTAGGCTGGTAACGATTATTTCCCAACAAACATGTGGTTTTCGGGGGGCACACCGCGGTCGTATGTGCAGAAGGTATCGGTGGCGCTCTCAGTTTTACTGTGAATTTTGATATTAGTAATAACCTCCAGTGCACCAGCGTCAAAACAAGTCTGTTGAGCATCTTTAACGATTTCTAGTAAATGATTTAGCTCGCCTTTCATTGTTGTTTCCATCGCACCAACTTGGTATGGCACGTTGGCGGCTTTTACCACTGTGATGGCCTTATCAACGACTTCAAAATTGTTGCCTTGCTTGAGCCTAGGAATCACTTGAAAGGCTACGAAAACCTCACTGTTGACGTTACTTGTTCCTGATATTTTGAAATCTACACTCTAGGTTGGAAATATGAGCTATGCTAACACCAATAACCTATGGCCATGACAACACATTGTTAACTATCAGGTTTATAGCCTCGTAAGGGAGACTCTATGACGTATGATTTGGCGGTTTACGGGAGAAGGCAACAATGCCATGGACGTGCAGGCTTTTGATGATCCGAATATTGCTGCCAACATGTCTGTTTGGACCGACCTTAATGCTCTAAAAACTTCGTATATACCGAGGACGTCCATAAAAACATCATGCGCAGGCGCAAAGAGTGGTTTGATAAAGTGGAATTTTACCTTGTGCTTTGGTGGGAGTCATCAGGGTATAGGCCTAGCTTAGAAGAAGCAAAAATGCGCTTGGCCTTGTTGCAAGATAAAGGGCCTACAGATATGGCGTTCACCTTTTGGCATGAATTCGAGGCCCCGCAATGAGGCGGGCGCACCTAAAGTAATGTATTTTCCAGCAGCTCAGTTTTTAATCAACGACCAATTGCCTATACCTGCAGTATAAAATGCGAGTTTAAATCGGCGCATGATAAACCACGGCAGACTTTGGCAATAGCTAAACCCCCACACTATCACCCGCTTTGGGTGTGCCAAATCCAAAGCGCACCCAATGCATTATCAATAAAGACATAAGTGCACAAGCCGCCATACCTAAGGCTACGGGGAAGATGTCGGTGCTAATTGCCATGCCAATTAAGCCACCAATAGGAATGGACACAAACATTGATCCAGCACCCACTACAGAAGCGCCCATACCGGCAATCTCGCCCAAAGGTTCCATGGCCAAGGCATTAAGGTTGCCAAACTGAAAACCAATGCCAGCAAAGATCGCAAACAAAAATGCCATGGTATGCATGAGTGGTGGCACACCGGCGTAGCACTGTGCGTACAGATACAAGCCTAAAGAACTGATAAACACCCAAACATTTGTGAGTTGCACCAGCCTAAACATACCCCAGCGCATGACCAACTTTGCGTTGAGATAGGATGAGATGAGGTTAGGAAAGAATAAGGCGCCAAAATACAGCGCGAAGGCGTCACCCACCTGGTAGATTTGCTGAAACAACACCTGACTAGAGCTTAAGTAACCCAAAAAGCCACCAAAAACTAGACCACTCACGAGGGTATAACCGGCAGCAACGCGGCTGCTCAGCACCGACACAAATGCCTGCCACAATACTTTAGGGTGTATAGATCGGCGTCTTTCCCGGGGTAGTGTCTCGTCCAGACGCAGCCATGTCCAGATACATAACAACAGCGCCAATATGATGTAGGTGGCAAAGATGATGTACCAAGGCCCAAGCCACAGCAATACCTGCCCCAACATTGGTGCGCAAATAGGCACCATCATAAACACTGAACCAGACAGTGACATAATGCGGGCCATGGCTCGGCCGCTATAAGAATCTCTGGCTAAGGCCGACACCATAATGCGTGGGCCAGATGCCCCAATGCCTTGTAAAAACCGGCCGATAAGCATCATTTCTAGTGATTGCGCGGCCATGGACAAAATGCAGCCTAATATAAAAAAGCCAAAACCCACATAAATTCCGGGTAATCGACCTACCCGGTCAGAGATGGGGCCATATATGAGTTGGCCAATAGCAAAACCAGCGAACAGGGTGGTGATGACTAATTGAATTTCACTGCCATCAACGCCAAAGTCTTGCGCCATAAACCCCAACGCAGGTAACACCGCGTCGATGGACAAAGCCACCACCGACATCAAGGAGGCCATTAGAAATATAAATTCACCCATACCAATACGTATGGGTGTGGTGTTGGAGTGATTAGACATAAAGTTTATCTGTTTCTTAACGTGCTTTAGTTAGACTGTCTTTTTATTATGGTCCTTCTTGCGGTAGATGTGGGCTTTATTTTCGTCGTATAAATACGAATCGTTAAAGTTATCGGTATCAAGCACATGGCCAACCAATATCAGCGAGGTGCGGGTGAATTTCTTCTCCCTTACTTTTGCGACTATGTCGCCTAGGGTGCCGACTACTTTATCCTGATCTGGCCAACTGGTGCGGTAACACACCGCAACGGGGCAGTCTTCACCGTAGTGTGGCAACAGGCCCTCTACAATTTTGTGAATACGTGTTACGCCTAAGTGAATGGCCAAGGTTGCGCCAGTGGCAGCTAAAGCAGGTAGGCGCTCACGTTCTGGGAAGGGTGTTTTACCTTCGTAACGGGTCATAATAAGGGTTTGCGACACGCCTGAAAGAGTGAGTTCTTTGCCTAGCCAAGCTGCAGAGGCCGAGGTGGCCATGACACCGGGAATGATTTCATAATCGATGTCTAGTTCTTCTAGGCGGCGAATTTGTTCACCAATGGCGCCATATAAGGATGGATCGCCACAATGCAAGCGCGCCACATGGTGGCCTTGGGCATGAGCCGTCGCCATCAATTCGACTTGCGCATCAAGCGCTAACGGTGCTGAATCGATCACGTTCGCACCGCGAGACTTGGCTGTTGCCATGTTTTCTTCTGGGATTAAGGAGCCTGCAAAAAGTACCAGTGGCGCGGCATCTAAAATGCGTTGTCCTTTAAGGGTCATGAGCTCTGGGTCGCCTGGGCCGGAGCCAATAAAGTATACGGTCATGTTTTTTCCTATAGTTTGCCACGTCGCTGCGCTCCTCGCAAAGACGTGTCTGGTGTCTGGGTTAGAGTTTTTTCTTGTAGCCACGTGGGGTGTAAACCCATTCTTTTGAGCCATTCACAATGTGGCGCGACTCGCTATTGCCTACAGAGACTAAGGTGAACATGTCCACGTCCTTGGCGTCCAACTCGTCTAAACGGATAATGTTAATGCTTTCATCTGGGCGGGTGAGCTGACGGCCCAACAATACGGGGGTAGATGCTGGGCGGTGCTGTAGCAAGATGTCGCGGGCGGTATTGAGCTGCCAGTCCCGTTTCTTTGATACCGGGTTGTAGAAAGACACTACAAAATCACCTTCGCCGGCTTTTTCAATACGCTTTTGAATGGTTTCCCATGGCGTTAACAAGTCTGACAATGAAATGGTACAAAAGTCGTGGCCTAACATTGCGCCTACGCGGCTGGCGCCAGCTTGCATAGCGGAGATGCCGGGGACAACTTCTAGTTCTACGTCCAACCATTGTGGGTGGTTTTCTTTACCTTCAAGCTGCATGTCGAGCAATTCAAATACTAGAGTGGCCATGGCGTAAATGCCAATGTCGCCGCTAGAAATAAGCGACGTGGTTTTGCCGCTTGCAGCAAGATCTAGGGCTAGGCGTGCGCGGCCAATCTCTTCGCCTAACGGCAAATCGTGGTGTGTTTTGCCGTCACAAACGTTACCCAAAATGTCTAGGTAGAGGCCATAGGCCACAAGGTCGGTACTGGCTGCGATAGCTGCATGGGCGCGGGGTGCCACTAGCTGTGAATCACCGGGACCGGTACTGACGATAAATAATTTGCTCATGTTGTTCTCGTATTCAATGGTATTACTTGGGGTTAATCTTGTAGGCCAATTGAACCTGCACCGGGCGGGTAGGCTCGGGCAATAGCGCAGGTGGCTTTAGGAGTTTTTAATTTAGCTTGCAGTAATTCGGCGGTGTTACCGGTGGCTTGTTGGGCCGACCATAGAGCGGCAGATTCTGCCACACCATACACTCCCACCGTTTCATACACGTATTGCGACGGGTTAATGAGTTGATTGTTTACCGATGCAAGGGCTTCTGCGCTGTAGGTTTGAAAGCTCTTGCCAAGGCTTGTGGCTAATTCAATCAGGCCGACTTCATCGGCTTTAATGTCTATGCTGTTAATACTCACGATGTCGTCAAGGGTGAGGCCATGTTGCTGTAAACATTCTGTCAAAAATTCGAGTAAATGGGTTTGGCTACAACCACGTTCGCAGCCCATGCCTACGGTGTAAACGGGTTGTAGGTAGGGCTGGGCGGTAGTCATAGCCAGTTGTGCGTTTAACAAATCACTAATTTGACGGCCCCACTCGTTGGCTCCGCCTTCGTGGCCGGACAACAGAGGAATTACAAATTCGCCTTGCTCATCTAATACCAAAACAGCAGGATCACGGTACTTGTCTATCAATACGGGGGATAACGTACGCACTGCGATGCCGGTGGCACAGATTAGAACGAGCCGCTCACCGTGTTCAAAAGCGGTTTGCACCGTTTCAGCAAAGGGCTGGGGCTTTAGCTCAAAGGTCACCTCAGAGTCTGGCTCTTGGGCAAGCAACAATGCCTTTAGACGCTCGCCAAGGCGCGCGCCAGCATCCGTTAGGGCGAAAATCCGGATCACGATTCACGCTCCTGTTTGAGTATGACAAACAAGGAAAAATAAGGGCCGACTGCATTGGTTAGCTGGCTTACGTCTGTGACGATGTGCTGATTGTCACGACCAATGTACTCTAGGTAGTTAGCATCTGCCATGCGTGCCGTTTGTTCTAGTAGAGCAAGAATTCTTGGTCGGGCGCGGCCGGCTTTCATAATCACCACGCTGTCGTGGCTGGTTAGGGCTTGCTGTAATTGGACATCAGTATGACGGCCGCTCATCACTACAAAGGATTCTTGCAGCAAGGTCAGTGGTTGTTTTAAGGCAGATGCAGCGCCGTTAACCGAAGAAATTCCGGGCACCACTAGGCACTCACAGGTATCACTCAAGCGTTCTAGTAAATAGCTAAAGGAACCAAAAAACAGTGGATCGCCTTCACATAAAAATACCACGCTGTGGCCTGATTTAATGTGTGTTGCAATTTGATAGGCACCCAAATCGTAAGCCGCATTGGCAGCGCTGCGATCGGTGCTCATAGGCATAGGAATGGCGATTTCTAGGGCAGGCGCGTGACGGCTAGCAATGCTGTGTTGGGCAATGTCACGGGCCTGGGATGTGCCCTTTTCGTTTGCCAAATAACAAATGACGTCGGCAGTCAAAATGAGATGGTGGGCTTTTAAGGTGATTAATAAGGGATCACCTGGGCCTACACCTACGCCGTAAAATACGTTTGCTTGCGCTTTAAAATCGTTCATTGGTTAACTTCCGTTAGGGCTTTGTGCCAGAACATTAAGGTGACGGGCAGGGCAGGACGTAGTAGGTCTTGCCCTGCGATGGTGTCGTGGCGGCTTACTGCAACCTGTAGATAATCCGTAGGCGCAAGGTCAATGTGTTGGGAAAATTCCCTTAGCGTGGCTTTGCTAGGTTCCGTTACTGCGCTGGCCACAAGGCGGCCACCGGGCTTAAGCCGCTGCCAACTGAGTTGTAATATGGCGCTAAGATCGCCGCCGCTACCACCAATAAACACTTTGTCTGGATCATCAAGGTCGGCTAGTGCATCAGGCGCTCTGCCTTGAATTGTGTGTAAGTTAGTGCTCACTCCAAAGGCGTCTTTATTGGCGTTTAAGCAGGCCACACGCTGGTCGTGGCGCTCAATACCGTAGACGTTACCCAAAGGATTCCAAAGGGCGAGTTCGATGGCTACGCCGCCACAACCTGCACCGATGTCCCATACGACTTCTCGAGGTGCGGCCTGAATCAAGGCGAGTATATTGAGCCTAACTTCGCGTTTGGTGAGTAGGCCTTTGCCAGATTCGCCATCGGTTATAAAGTGCGCGTCTGGAATGCCTGGGAAATTAGGTTTCACATTGCCCATGCCTTGCGTGTTAACCACCGTCACATGCAAATCGGCAAAGGTCATGGCTGACGTGGCTAATTCGCTGGCGGTGAACTGTCGGTGGGTTTGGTCGTCATAACCCAGGCGTTCGCATACGTGTAGCTTGGACTGGCCTAGGTTAGCGGCCACCAAGGCTTGGGCAATGGCTTGAGGGTGGCTGTTTTGATCGGTCAGAATTAGCAGGTCACGGTTAGGCTGTAAATAACGGTTTAGGTTACTTAGGGGGCGGCCATGCAGGCTAACCAATTGCGCATCTTGTAGTGACAAACCGGTGAGCTCACAAGCACCCTGTACACTAGACACACCGCTGGTGCAGGTGATTTTATGGCTAGTAAATTGGGCCTGAAGGTATTTACCAATGCCAAATAATAGGGGATCACCGGAGGCCAGAATCACCACGTGTTTAAAGCCGTTTATGTGATTGGCGATCTGCTTAAGTTTAGGCAGGGGCAAATGGGTTGTTGAAGCGCTGGTTTCAACGTGGGCCAGGCTGTCTAGTTGCCTCGGCGAACCCATAACACAGTCGCAAATGCTGAGCGCGTTAAGGGCCTGAGGGCTTAGTAGCGGGGGCTGGCAAATGCCTAAACCAATCACCGTAATCTGTGGCATTAGTAACGTTCGCCAAGGTTACAGCGTAACAACGCATTGACTACAGAAGATGCAGCGGCGCTGCCGCCCTGACGGCCAAGTAGGGTAATACATTCAATGCCTAACTCTTCATGGATGTCCCAAAGAGCTTGTTTCGATTCTGCCGCGCCCACAAAGCCTACGGGAATGCCCACAATGAGAGCCGGCTTTAAGCCGTCAGCTTTAATCATTTCTAATAAGCGAAATAACGCAGTGGGGGCATTGCCGATGACCACCACGCTGCCTGCTAGCTGCTTGCCCCATAACTCTAGTGCCGCCATAGAGCGGGTCTCGCCATGTTGCTTGGCAATGGTGGCTGCGTGTTCATGGTTGAGGTAACACAAAGGTGGGTTTTGGATCATGCGTTTGGTAATGCCTTGCTTGACCATTTCCACGTCACACAAAATGGCGCAGTGGCTCGCCAAAGCCTCACGCCCTGCTGCACAGGCATTGTTGCTGACACGCATTTGTTGCGCCACCAAAGGGTCGCCCACACTGTGAACTACACGCATCACGACTTGTTGGGCGTCGTCACATAGTCCGTTGAGGTCCGTTAGCTCTCGTATCTGACGGAAGCTGTCTTGCTCAATGGCTTGCGGGTTGGGCTGATATTCAAAACTCATTGTTATTGGCCTAGTGCTTGTGGCCGTGATCATGGCCATGGTGGTGGTGATGCCCGTGGCTATGGCCATGGTCGTCATCGGTGCCAATACCCTGCACATGGTGATGATGGCCTTCTTGAGGTTGGCCAACTTTGTGTTCTACACCAATGATTTGTACTCGGTACTGGCACAACTGACAGTTCATGTTGGCGTCGCCGCCGGTGATTTGATCGAGGCGCTCAACAAAGGTGTCGATGACTTTTTCGTGGGCGTTAAGGTAAGGCGCTTTAACCACTTCAACGTCTGGGTGAGCGGCGATGTATTCATCGGTAGCGGCATAAATGCGCTTCACCAAACGGCCGGTAAAGAGGAAGTAAGGGAAGACGATGACACGTTTAAAACCAAGGCCATGGGTCTTTTCCAAACACTCGGGCACTAACGGTGCGGTAACACCAGAAAAACCAGTGGCCGCCCAGCCAAAGCCCATGCCTTCTTCAAGGAAACGGGTGATTTTACTAATATTGGAGTTGGCATCTGGGTCAGTCGCGCCACGGCCAATGACCACGAGTAAGGTGTCTTTGCGATCGGTGGCTGGGTCGTAGTCTTTAAACTGAGCTTCGGCCTGTTTGATACGATCTTGCGCCGCTTGTAGCATTTTAGCATCCACGCCTAGCTCTGAACCGTATGAAATCTTAATGCCGTGTTTTAGTTGTTGGTTGTTGAGTTCGCTAGGAATGTCGTTTTTGGCGTGAGCGCCAATCATAAGCATGCCAGGGACTGCGTGAATATGGGTTGCGCCTTGGTCGACAAGTTTTTGCACAGCGTCACCAATAATGGGGCGTACAAACTCTAAGAAGCCTGTTTCGACCATGCGGTCGGGGAAGCGCGCAGAAAACTGCTCTGCCAATTGGTAAAATTCAGAGACGGCCTCGTTGTCACGAGAGCCGTGCCCAACAAACAAGATGGCGGGCTTTTGAGGGGCGTCTTTAGTAATTACATTGCTGCTCATGGAGTATTTCCTTTAGTGTGCTGCGCCGCTTGTGAGACATGTTCTACAAGGGCGTCAAAGTCTTCTTCTACAGGCCCGGCAATGGATGGGCGCTGCAACATTAATACGGGTATGTTCAAGCTTCGAGCCGCGGACAGCTTGGCAACTGTGGATTCACCCCCGCTGTTTTTACTGGCAATGGCTTGAATTTGGTGCTGTTTTAACAAAGCTAGTTCGCTAGCCTCGTTAAATGGGCCAATGGCTTTGATCCATGTGACGTTAGCTGGCAAGACGTGTGGCGGTTCCACAGCAGTGCGTAGCCATATTTGCTGGTTTGAACCTAATAACATAAGTTCATCAGCGCTCACTTGGCCCAGGGTAAGTAACACGCGCTGGTAATCAGACAGGCCAGACAATAGTGCTTTTGTATCGCTAAATAAGCGCCAGTCATCAGCCGTTTGTTGCTGCCATTGGGGCCGTAAAAAACGCCAATAGTCTAAACCTAACTTGCCACAGGTTTGCTGCCCATGTTGGCCCATGGTAATGCTGAACGGATGGGTTAGGTTTACTATCGCATCAATCTGTTGCTCTTTACAGTAGCTAGTTAACCCACCAAACTGGCTAAAACCACCACTCACTACGGTAGCGGGAACTTGTGGCTGGCGTACTAAACCCGCCA
>JABGSN010000020.1 GCA_018647765.1 Oceanospirillaceae bacterium
CTGTTACATCGTCGCTTAACTAACCCCCGTATCCGAGCCACTGGCAGCGGAGCTGATATTTTGGTATTGGTTATGTTAGTGGCACAAGTGAGCTTGGGTCTATTAACCTTACTACCTTCTATGCAACATCTAGACGGTAGTGTAATGACCGAGCTGGCAGGTTGGGCTCAAGGTATTGTCACCTTCCAAGGGGATGCGGCTGCACATTTGTATGATGTAAGCGTGATCTACAAGATGCATATCTTTTTAGGGTTGACGTTGTTTGTAGTGTTCCCATTTACCCGCTTAGTGCACGCCTTAAGCGTACCGGTAAAGTACTTCGGCCGTAACTATCAAATTGTGCGCCAGCGCGGTTAAATCAACCATAGGACAGGATAATGGAATTAATAGATAGCATCAGCGTGGTAGAACCGAGCAACGAATTTGTCCCAGTTTTAGTGAATGGTATTACCATTGCTGAACAAGACATTCTGCAAGAAATGCAGTATCACCCAGCAGGTTCTGCCCCCGTAGCCCAGCAGCAAGCTGCAAGAGCATTGGTGGTGAAACAATTATTTTTGAAACGTGCAGAAGCGTTAGATATTAATGAAAGAATGATGCCGGGAGAGTCTCAGGACGAAGCCAATATTCGTGGATTATTGGCGCAAGAAATAAGCCGGCCAGAGGCTGATGATGCAACTTGTCGGCGTTACTATGGGGCCAATCCAGAAAAATTCAAAACGCCAGTTATTATTGCGGCTAGCCACATCCTGTTAGCGGCTGATCCAGCAGATATGGAAGGTCGTGTTAGGGCCAAAGCCCAATCTAAGGCAATACTGAACACCTTAGCAACAACACCGGAACAGTTTGTTGATTTCGCCAAGCGTTATTCAGCTTGTCCGTCCAAAAATATGGGTGGTGAGTTAGGTCAGTTGAGTAAAGGCTCCACCGTGCCAGAGTTCGAACGTCAAATTTTTTCCTTACCCCAAGGATTAGCTCGTGAAGCGATCGAAAGCCGCTACGGTTATCACATAACACGGGTGGATATGAGGGTTGAAGGTGACCCATTGCCTTATGATCAAGTTGCAGATCGCATTGCTAGCTATTTACGTGATCGCGTTTATCGCCAATCTATCCATCAATATGTGGCGCTGTTGGCGGGCGAGGCTAGTATCGAAGGTGTAAATATCGAAGCGGCAGCGTCGCCGTTAGTACAGTAAAAGGAGAAGCTGGTGAATTGCGCATGTGATCAGGGAATATTAATACCTTACGAAGCTGGCTTATCCCAGCTCATTGCCTCAGCAAACCCGATAAAGAGTACTCAAACCATAGCTCTACAAGACGCTTTGGGGCGAGTACTGGCTTATGATATAACGTCATCCATAAATGTTCCTCCAGTCGCTAACAGCGCGATGGACGGGTATGCCATGAAGGCGGCCGAGGTTGAGCTTGGGAAAGCTTATAAAGTTAGTCAGCGAATAACTGCAGGCCAACAACCTCAGACCTTAGAAGCGGGCACTTTGGCACGTTTGTTCACAGGCTGTCAGCTACCTTTAGGTGCCGACAGCGTGATCATGCAAGAAGAGGTTCGGGTTAGTGCCAATGGTGAGGTGACGTTAGCTCAATTGCCTTCCTTAGGCGATCATATTCGCCCTCGAGGGCAGGATGTCGAGACTGGAACTATAGTAGCGAAAGCGGGCCAAAAGATCAGCCCCCAACTTATGGGGGTGCTGGCTTCAATCGGAATGGATAAAGTTAAGGTTTTACGAAAGCTCAAGGTCGCGGTAATCAACACGGGTGATGAACTGGTGATGCCTGGTCAAGCGTGTGGCCATGGAAAAATTTTTAACTCCAATTTATTTACCTTAACTGGTTTGTTGCAGAGTTTGGGATGCGATGTGGTGGCCAGCGGCATCGTGATAGACACTCCGGCCAGTACTAGGGTGGCATTACTGGCAGCAGCTGCTGAAGCTGATGTGGTTATCACCAGTGGCGGCGTGTCCGTGGGTGAAGAAGATCATGTCAAAAACACTGTGCAAGAACTAGGTCAGCTAGATTTGTGGCGCTTGGCCATTAAACCGGGTAAACCATTGGCCTTTGGCCGCATTCGCCATACCCCATTCATCGGTTTGCCAGGTAACCCTTCGGCCGTGTTAGTGACCTTTTTGATGCTGGCCCGGCCCTATCTGATGACCATGCAGGGTCAAAGTCATGTAACACCCATGAGTTTTAAAGTAAAAGCGGCTTTCGAGCAGCATAAGCCATCAACCAGAACTGAGTTTATGAGGGTACAGCTAAGCATGAATAACAGCGAACTAGAAGCACATATCAATGCCACTCAAAGTTCGGGTGCATTAAGCAGTGCAGTGTTGGCACAGGGTTTGATGGTGGCGCCTGCAAGTAGCCTATGGAAACAGGGTGATATGCTAGAGTTCATGCCTTTTTCTGAATTGGGTGCAGTTTGAACCTGTCAGAGCCACAAGCTGGCGCCGGTTTTTTTTGGAGTAAAGGTTTTCGCCCTTTTTTCCTTGTTGCAGCTGCTTTTGCCTGTGTTTCTATGGCGGTTTGGATGGCGGCTTTGTTCTTCGGTTTGGCCCTTGATACGGGTTCGGTTAGCTACTTTCAATGGCATGCTCACGAACTCTTGTTTGGCTACGCTAGTGCGGTGATTTCTGGGTTTTTACTGACGGCCGTAACTAATTGGACGGGGCGAGACACGTTGTCTGGCTACGGTCTAATGGTGCTGGTTGCTGCTTGGCTGGTGGCAAGAGTCGGTTGGTTAGTGGGTGGCTATGGCGTTTGGGTCGGTGGTGTTACTGATGGCCTTTTTTGGCTGCTGTTGATAGTGGCGGTAGCTCGGCCTGTGATTGCCACAAAGCAATGGCGTCAGTTGGGGGTGCTGGCAAAATTGTTGCTGATGTTTAGTGCCCATGTATTTTTCTTTCTTGATGCCATAGGTCTTGCCGAAGGTGCCGCATACCCAGCCATCTATATCGGTTTGTTTAGCCTTATTGGCTTGATATTGATGATGTTACGACGCATTTTTCCTTTTTTTGTCAAGGCCGCTAGCGGTGGCCAAGTGGAACTTCCTAACCCAAGTTGGGTTGATAAAGCCAGTTTAGTGACATTTACCCTGTTTTTAGTGGTCTTTGTGTTGGCTGTCGATAGTCCTCTCATGCCATTTTCTGCAGCAGCTTTGGGTTTGGTTTTGCTGGTGCGTTTGCTCAATTGGTATCACCCCTTTATATGGCAAGCACCATTATTGTGGAGTCTGTATCTGAGTCTAGCCTATATTGTGTTGGGTTGCTGGATGTTAGCTTGGTCCTATTGGTCGATTGAATACCGTTATCTTGCTGTACATGCGTGGAGTTATGGTGGCCTTGGACTGGCTTCTATCGGCATGTTAGTGAGAGTGTCGATTGGTCATAGTGGTGGTGATGTGAGAGCTAAGCGGCCTTGGATGCTGATGGCCCTTATAATTTTTTCATTGGGCACTGTGCTACGGGTTTTCGGGCCAATTATTGCACCTCAGAGTCAGGCGGTTTTGTTGTTAAGTCAGGTAGCCTGGATACTGTCTTTTGGACTGTGTTTTATCCATTTATTACCGATATTGACACAATCGCCTCAAATTGGTTCGCGCTAACATTAATTTCAGAAAGGCCTTTAAACACTGACCTAGGTCAACATGATAATGCCTACAATCCACTAACCTACAACAGTGCATTTGATGCACTACTCTCAAAAATTGTCTCTAGCAGGCATTTGCCCTCTTCGTTTTTTACGGGAGGGCGTTTTTTTGCACGGGCCCTACGGCCTATAAAGAAACTGCGTTTCACTGTTTCAGTTGCTCAAATAGACCCGAAATATGACCATACCCACTCCTGCACCCGCGCTGATAGAAAAATATGGCTTGTCCGGCCCAAGATACACTTCTTACCCTAGTGCATTACAATTTTCAGAAAACTTCAGCGACGAGTCATTTTTACAAGATCTCGCTAATGAACAAGGCCATATTGCGGTTTATATCCATTTACCATTTTGCCGTTCGATGTGTTGGTTTTGTGGCTGCACTAAAATTATTACTCGTAATCAGGCCAGTGCAGACCTCTATTTAGATTATTTGGCTAAGGAAATGCAAATGTGGGCGCCTCATTTGCAGAACAAAAAGGTGGCCTATGTTCATTTTGGCGGCGGCACACCTAATTTTTTGACCGTGGAGCAAATTGATCGACTCAATGCTCTTATAAAGTGCTATTTGCCTTTAGCCAATGAGGTTGAGATAAGCGTTGAACTGTCCCCAGACCAATTGCAAGAAGAGCAGGTGAATGCTTTTGCTCGTATGGGTGCTAAGCGTGCATCCATTGGCATACAAGACACCAATGCCGAAGTACAGGTGGCGATTAACCGTCTCCAGCCACAATCCCAAAACGTAGCGGCCATGAACTGGCTGCGTAAGGCGGGCTTTAGTTCTATCAATGTAGATTTAATTTATGGTTTACCACATCAGACTGCTAGCAGTTTTGAAATGACTCTTGAGCAAGTCTTGCAGCTAGATCCAGACCGCATCGCTTTGTTTAATTATGCCCATGTGCCTTGGTTCAAGCCCACACAGAAAGTTTTTGCCAGTGACGTGTTTCCTAGCACTATGATGAAATTAAAAATTTTTCAAGCCAGTTGCGCACGGCTACAATCTGCGGGTTACACCTATATTGGATTGGACCATTTTGCAAAACAAGATGATGAATTAGCCAAGGCTTGGCAACAGGGTACGATTAAGCGAGATTTTCAGGGCTATAGCGTGAACCCCGCAAACATCACGTTGGGAATGGGTATGTCATCCGTATCGCAGAGTCGGAATGCGTATAGGCAAAATCATAAGGAATTAAAGGCTTACACAGCGGCTCTAGATGCCCAGCAATTGCCTGTGGCGACAGGTATTGTGTTGACCAAGGATGATCAAATGCGTCGTCAAGTGATTAATCAGGTCATGTGTCAGATGAGTGTCGATTTTGATCAGTTGGGTATCGATGCAGGGCATTGTTTCACCAATGAAATGGATGACGTAAAAGGTTTGATAGACGACGGCATTGTCGTCTCCTATGGCAATGGGTTCAAGGTCACCGCTTTGGGACGGTTGTTTTTACGTAATGTCGCGATGCAATTTGATGCCTACCGCCAACAACAGGCAGACCGTTGTTCTGCCACACTCTAATTGTGACAAATTAGTGACAAAATGTTGAAACAAATTATTTTGATGGTTGAAGGCTGCTTTTTGGCTGCGTTAGGAATTTGGATCCTCAAAAGCGGCGGCTTGCTTGCAGGTGGCACGACTGGGCTCGCTATTTTAATTACATCAGTCACGCCCAGTATGAGTTTTGGTTTGTGGTTTAGCCTTATTAACGCGCCATTTTACCTACTGGGTTTGGTATTTCTAGGGGGTAAGTTCTTGTTGCGCACCTTTTTCTGCGTGCTACTTGTTTCGGTCACCGTAGATGTATTGGATTGGCAGCTATACTTACAGCCACCGCCACCCTGGATGACTATTGTTCTCAGCGGGTGCCTAATCGCCTTCGGCATGACCTTATTATTGCGCAACGGAGCTTCCTTAGGCGGTATTAATATAATGGCTTTGTATCTGCATCATCGTACAGGCATAGCTACAGCACAAGCCATACTGGCAGCCGATATTATGATCATGGTATTATCGCTTGTGTCCTACCCAATTATAGCGGTGGCCTATTCTGCAATGACCGTTATCTTGATCGGCTTACTGTTAGGTTACCATCTCACCCCCAATTTGCTGTCTCGAAAAACGGTGTCCAATGCCTGAACTTTTAGCCCCAGCGGGAACCCTCGCTCATTTAGATTATGCATTTGCCTATGGTGCCGATGCGGTTTACGCGGGCATGCCCCGCTATGGCTTGCGGGTTAGAGAAAATGATTTTGATTTGCAGGCCCTGCAGCAAGGCATCAACAAAGCCCATGCCTTGGCCAAAAAAGTGTATGTAACGGCTAACATTTTACCCCATAACAGTAAGATCAAAACCTTCGTTAAAGATTTATCACCCTTGGTTGCGATGGGCCCAGACGCTTTGATTATGGCTGACCCTGGCTTAATGATGTTGGCCCGTGAAGCTTGGCCCGACCAGCCCATTCACCTATCGGTACAGGCCAATACAGTGAACTACGCCACGGTTAAATTTTGGCAACGAATGGGTGTGGAACGCATTATTTTGTCCCGCGAGTTGTCTTTGGACGAAGTCGAAGAAATTCGCCAGCAATGCCCTGATATGGAACTGGAAGTGTTTGTTCATGGTGCCTTGTGCATGGCTTATTCAGGCCGCTGTTTATTGTCTGGCTACATTAATCACCGCGATTCAAACCAAGGCGCTTGCACTAATGCATGTCGTTGGAAGTACAAGCCCGTTGCCTCAGAAGACCATGAAAGCGGTGATATTCAAGCCGTGCAAGAATACCCTGGCAATGATGTTGAAAAGGCCGTAGGCCAAATTGATCGTGTGCTCATTGAAGAACAGGGCCGCCCCGGCGAAAGCATTGTTATGGAGGAAGATGACCAGGGCACCTACATCATGAATTCAAAAGACCTTCGAGCGGTTGAGCATGTGCAACGGTTAGTGGACATTGGAGTGGACTCGCTAAAAATTGAAGGCCGTACCAAGTCCATCAACTATGTTTCCCGTGTGGTTCAATCTTACCGTCAGGCTGTTGATGATGCAGTTGCTGGAAGGCCATTTGACCCCAGCCTATTTGGCCGCTTAGAAAATTTGGCGAGTCGAGGTTATACCGATGGCTTTTTCAAGCGCCACCATACCCACGAATATCAAAATTACGTCCACGGCCATTCTCGCGAACATCAACAAAAGCTAGTGGGCGAGGTGATTGGTTATGATGTTGACCAGCAAAAGCTAATCTTGCTCAGTAAGAATCAAATCAAACTCGGCGATCAAGTGGAACTGATATTACCACAAGGTAACCGCGTGATGGTGCTGAATCAGATGGAAAAGCTTAATGGGGCCAGCCTTGATTGTATTCCGGGCGGTGGTATGAAATTTCAATTTCCGTTGCCAGCACAAGGCTTAGACATGGAAAACCTTACCTTTGGTCTATTAGCTAAATTCTTGAACCCAAATTGAGCCCTAGCGGCCAGTATTGGATTTCCTTTTGGTCAGGCGGCTCTACAGTTGCCTCATCTCAATTGAAGAGCTCAATCACCTAACGCCGCGAACTATTGATTTGAATCAACTCCCTAGCCTGACCTTAGGAGGATAATAAAATGAAGCAGAGCTTAGCGGACTGCTTCATTTGCTGAGAGGAGGCCATGCAATGAAAAATTATGTTGATGATTGTGCGCCAACTAATGACGCCAAATTTCTTTTAAATGGTATTGCGCTGATGGAAAATGTCAGTGTGGGCAGCGTTTTAAACCGTGTCAATAAATGCCGTAAAAATCAGTACACCTTGTACGACTATATGGAAAATATTCCACTACCATTGGATCTCAAGCAGAGTTTGCGGCAAAGATTTTTGCATGATAAAGCTCAAAGCGATGCAGTGATGCTGCAATGTTATCAACGCTCCACTCAGGCGATGAAAACTGTGATTATGTGGTTATTACCGATGGTATTTTTGTTGATTCTTTTTGCTTGAATAATGGTGATTGTAGCGTGCAAGAAAAAATTCAGGCAACACTAAGGCAAGTTGCAATGCAGGGCTTAGGATATGGGTTGCATTTGAGTCATAAGGCGCCGTTGGTTGCGCAGCGCAAGCTATGGCTTGGAATGCTTAGCCACTGCTTGTCAGAACCTTTGCAGGATGGCGACTTGGATTGTTTGTCTAATAGTTGGCTGCAGGTGAAGGTATTGGACCTCAATATTAGTTGGTTTTTTACTATAGAGCATGGTGCGTTAGCTATGCAAACCGCATTGCCAGCCGATTTTGAGACGCGCAAACATTGCTGTGTTAGCGGTGGGATGGTGGATTTAATGTGTCTGATGAATCGTCAACAAGATCCGGACACCTTGTTTTTTCAACGCCGTTTGATGCTCACAGGGGATACGGAGCTAGGACTTGAAATTCGTAATGTATTGGATGCAATTGACATCGACGAATTGCCGGGTAAGTTAAAACGACTAATGCAGTGGTCTACACAGTTAACCTCCCACGTGGCCTCTCACTAGAGTCTAACGCAGACTAGATTGGCTGTTTAGGTTCATACCTGGTTCGCCATACCAATACCCATTACACACTAAGTTGGTGTCCGACACGTCCATCAATGGAATGGTGGGTGCCACAGCATCCGCCTGCTCGCCATCGATGCAGTGTCTAAATTTGGCAATGGCCTCAGCAGTGCCCGACACCATGGGACTGATGCGTAGGCTTTGAACGTTGAGGTCTATAAGCGAATCCACTTCGGTACTTAAGTCATAGGTTTTTGCCGACAAGGTTTGGATGCCGTTAAGGGTGAACAAGGGTTCTCCATCTTGGCTAGAAACGTTCACACCTTGGGGGGTTTCGATGCAACAAAAGCCGCAATTATCTTTGGCTAGATTACGTTGCCTCGCTGTAAAGCAGCGCGCAGAGTAGGCTAAGGGAAGCTGGCCAAAGGCAAACACCTCCGTTTCTGGTAAGGCGGCGGATGAAAGTACTTGGGCTTGAGCTAGCGTGTCTGACAAGGACGTTTTCGACAGTTCAACCGGCATAGTCCAACGCTTTAGCCCTCGTTTTTGTAATAAGCGCAGGCTTCGAGCGTTATAGATGTTGATAGCTGGTCCAGTGACAAAGTTTTTGTCCATTTCGCTCAGCTGGTTAATAGCCCCCATGTCGTTGGCCTCGACTAAAAACTCATCTTGCTTGCACAGTCTTTTAAGCTGTTTTAGTTCCGACTCGGCTTCAATTAGAGTTAATGACGACAAGACCACCTGAATGCCTTTTGACTCTATAAATCGTGCAAGGTCTAACCAGTCCTGCCAGCGCATTTCGCGGCGTTTGCTACATACGGTTTCGCCTAAATAAATACGATCTAAGGGTTGATCTACCATGGCTTCATAAAAACTGATTAAATGTTGTTTGGGCCAAAAATAGGGTACCGGACCAAGAGCTAATTGCATGCTAAATTCCTTCTATTGCCAAGGGCGGTGGTAGGCCCCAAGAGTCGTTTGGTGGCCTTCTGACAGCTGAGCTAAGGTAGTGTGCCAATTCGGGTCTTGTTGGTTATGGTTAGGTTGCGCAAGGCGATCAATTGCCTGACGCCAAATTTTTGTGACTTGGCTGATGTATGCCGGACTACGCTGGCGACCTTCAAGTTTGATTGCCTTGATTCCCATGGCTTGTAGCTCGGGCAATAAGTCTAAGGTATTGAGGCTAGTCGGTTCTTCTAAGGCGTGATAAATGGTGCCATTCGCGTCGAAGCGACCTTTACACAAGGTTGGGTAACCTGCTTTTTCTTCGCTATTGAATCGATCTATTAACACCCCATTGAGGTGAGTTTCTTGGCCCCTAGGGGTGTGACTCCATTGCACATCTTTAGGCGGTGAACATACGCCGCCAGTATTGGGAGATTGGTCGGTTACATAGGAGGACAAGTAGCAGCGGCCTTCGGCCATAATGCATAAGCTGCCAAAGCCAAAGACCTCTAGGTCAACTGGGCTGGTGGTGGATAAATGGCGTAGCTGTGCCATTGACAGCACGCGTGGTAACACCGCACGACGAATACCAAAATTGGTGTGATAAAAGGCTAGGCTTTCGCGATTGGTGGCAGAAGCTTGGACCGACAAATGCAAGTGTATTTCGGGGTAGGTGTGCGACACATATTCAAGCACCGCAAGGTCCCCGGCAATGATCGCATCTATGCCTAAATCAGCGGCTTGATCCACCGCGCGTTGCCAGCGGCTCCAGCCGGATGTTTGGGGAAACGTATTAATGGCCACAAACAGTTTGGTTGGTTTTTGCATGCCTTGGCCTGAGCGAGCGAGTTGTAATGCCTTTTGAGCTTTAGTATCGGTAAAGTTAAGGCCGGCAAAACTACGTGCATTGGTGTCATCTTTGAAGCCAATATAAACTGCATCGGCACCAGCTGCTATGGCAGCTTTAAGGGCAGGAATGCTGCCGGCAGGACAAACAAGTTCCATGCAGAAGGGGTTCCGTTATTGAATAAAGGCGTACTCTAACCAATTTTATCAATGGCTGTGCTGATCCTTGTCAATATTGCGTGGTGTCAAACAATATGGCCCTAATTCAACTAATGATTGATTTGCGTCAAGCACAATATATTGTGTTATTTTAAATAATAAATACAATATATTGTGTTTTATGCCATCAAGAGATAGTTATGACTGCCCAGCAAATAGAAATTGAGAGAGCCCCAGAAAAGGTCAACCTTTTGGCTGACCCATTACCCGTTCAGCCTACGTCAGAACAAATATGGCGTCAAAAATACTGCCTGGCAGACCATCTTGGTGAAGCAGTGGATGCTGATATGGATGCCACTCTACGACGAGTGGCTAAGGCCCTTTCCGAAACTGAAATAGGCCGTAAAAAGCAAAATTACTGGCAGCAAAGGTTTTTGTGGGCATTGCGTCAGGGAGCAATGCCTGCTGGACGCATTTTGTCTAATGCGGGTGCCCAAGCATATAAACCGGCCACGTCCACCATCAACTGCACTGTATCGGGCACTATTGAAGACTCGATGGCAGGTATTTTGGGCAAAAACTTAGAGGCTGGCTTAACCCTTAAGGCAGGCTGTGGCATCGGTTATGAATTCTCTAGCTTACGACCCAAAGGTGCCTATGTGTCAGGTGCAGGAGCTCACACGTCGGGCCCGCTATCGTTTATGGACGTATTCGATAAGATGTGTTTTACCGTGTCATCTGCCGGCGGTCGGCGGGGTGCACAGATGGCCACCTTTGATGTAGGCCACCCAGATGTAGAAGATTTTATTCGAGCAAAACGGGAAGATGGCAGGTTAAGGCAGTTTAACCTGTCGTTGCTTATTACCGATGATTTCATGCGCGCAGTGCAACGAGATCAAGATTGGCCGTTAGCATTTCCTATTAGTACTAAGGAGCAAGTTGATGCGGCTGAGCTTGCCGACACTAGCCAAGTTGTGTGGCGTGACTGGTCTACAACCCAAGGTTATGTTACGAACGAAGTGCAAAAAGTAGCCTGCCGCATTAGTAAGGTTGTGCGCGCGCAACGTCTGTGGAATTTGATTATGAGCTCGACTTATGATTATGCAGAGCCAGGTTTTATACTTATTGATCGCGTTAACCAGTTTAACAACAACTGGTTTTGTGAAAATATTCGGGCGACAAACCCGTGTGGCGAGCAACCATTGCCTGAGTATGGCAGTTGTCTGTTGGGTTCGGTTAACTTAACTCGTTTTGTACTCAAACCCTTTACCGCCCAAGCTACCTTTGACTGGCCCAGCTTTAAAGACGTGGTGGCCGTATTTACTCGTATGTTGGACAACGTGGTCGAAATTAACGGTTTGGCATTACCCCAACAGGTAGCCGAACTGCAACGTAAACGCCGCCACGGTATGGGTTATTTAGGGTTGGGTTCCGCTCTAATTATGTTAGGTATGGTTTACGGTGACGAAGCATCCGTAGCCTTTACCGAAAAAGTGTCTAAAGAATTGGCTCTGCAGGGTTACCGTACTGGAGTTGAACTGGCGCAAGAAAAGGGCCCAGCTCCCATTATGGAAGAGAGCTTTGAGGTGACACAGGGTATGCTTACTCAGCGTCCTAGCATGGTGGCAGATGGTTACCAAGTGGGTGATCAGGTTTTGGGTACAGTGCTGTGGGCTGGTTATAGTGAGTACATGCAAAAACTAATAGCCGTTGACCCTCAGTTGCATCAAAGTCTTATACAAAAGGGCTGTCGTTTTACTCACCACAGTTCCATTGCACCTACGGGAACCATTGCGTTGTCCATGGGCAACAACGCCAGCAATGGCATCGAACCAAGCTTTGCTCATCACTATTTACGCAACATCATCATGCCCGGTAAAAAGACGAAGCAGCAAGTGTCGGTTTATTCGTACGAATTACTGGCGTACAAACAGTGGGTGGATGCCAATGTGGATCCCAATCAGTTGCCTGCCTGCTTTGTGCCAGCGGACGAACTGTCGCCTCGCGCTCATATAGCGATTCAAGCCGCAGCCCAAAAGTGGGTAGACTCCTCGATTTCCAAAACCATTAATGTGGCCACAGATATTGATTTTGAGGACTTCAAAAATATATACCAACTAGCCTGTGAGCAAGGGCTAAAAGGCTGCACTACTTTTCGCTTTAACCCCGAGGTATTCCAAGGTGTGTTAGTAAAGGAGGAAGAGCTTAGTCAAACCCATTATCGCTTTGCCATGGCCGATGGCACGAGTGTGGAATTGGCCGGTAATGAATCTGTAATTTACGATGGCGAAGAACACATCGCGGCCAATTTGTTTGATGCTTTAAAGGAAGGGTATTATGGAAAACACTAAGCTAGAAGCGCAGCCCAAAATAACTCATATTGACCAGCGCATTGTGGCCTTTGAAGTAGTGAATCAAGAAACGAAGGCCCCAAGTGAACCCTGTTTGGAGCAAGTGAATGAAAAACTAGACCGGCCAGAACACTTGCCCGGCGCCACCTATAAGATTAAAACGCCTATGTCAGATCATGCGCTTTATGTGACGGTCAATGACATATTACTCAATGAGGGAACCGAGCACGAGCAACGACATCCCTATGAAGTATTTATTAACTCAAAAAATATGGACGATTTTCAATGGGTTGTAGCCTTGACTCGAGTAATTTCAGCGGTGTTCCGTAAAGGTGGGGATGTCACTTTTTTAGTGGCAGAGCTAAAGGCTGTATTTGACCCCAAAGGCGGTTATTTTAAAAAAGGGGGGCGGTTTATGCCGTCATTAGTGGCAGAAATTGGTTATGCCATAGAGTCTCACTTACAAACCATTGGCCTTATGCAAGTGCCTGAGTTGTCGAAGGAGCAACAAACCATGGTGGATCAGAAGATCGCCCATATGGAAACATCGAGCAGCCCTGATAACAGCGCTTTCCCAAGTAGCGCCAGCCTCTGTAGCAAGTGTCACACCAAGGCAAAAGTGGTGCTAGATGGCTGCGCTACGTGTTTAAATTGTGGCGACAGTAAATGTGGTTAAAACAGTGTTAACACCAAACCGATAACAGCGCAGCCTATGCTTTAGGTATTCACAAGGTGGACGACATGGCGGAGTATGGCTTGGAACGGCTCCCCGTAGGCTGTGTGTTGCTTTATTTAGAAACTGACGTTTAATATCAGGTTAATCTCTTGCTGGAACCTCAATGAGTTTGCCACGTTGAATTGCACCTGCTTTATCGTACAGGGGCAGTTCAGCCAACTGGCCCTTATGCAATTTGCCATCAATACAACCTACACTAACCAAAGTGTTAGGTAGATACCCTGATTCCAGCATTAAAGCAATGCCAATACCTTGTTTTAAATAAGGTGACATAGCCCCAGCTGTAACTTTACCAACGGTTTGACCATCAACCATGATGGCTGCGCCAATATGGGGTTCTGCTGCACAAAGGACACCGATTAAGCGCGCTTCTTTAGGTGCATTTTTAAGCGCTGCCTGACCTATAAAGTCACCTTTTTCTTGATCCACAAACATGCCTAGCCCAACGTCGTAAGGTGTGGTTAAATGATCAAAATCTGAACCAGCATTCAGAATGCCAGCTTCAATTCTGCGTATATGCATTGAGTCTAGTCCAAAGATGTCTAAACCATAGGGCTCACCAGCCTGCTTTAAATGCTGCCACAAAGCATCTGCATCATGGTGAGGCTCAGTGTA
>JABGSN010000027.1 GCA_018647765.1 Oceanospirillaceae bacterium
GAATGGCGTCCCAGAGAGGAGTCGAACCTCCGGCCTGCCGCTTAGGAGGCGGCTGCTCTATCCAGCTGAGCTACTGGGACATTGTAGGGGCGCATTCTATCAGTTAGTGATTTTTATGGGTACCGGCATAGCCTGCATATTGCATTAAAATAACAATTGATTGAAATCACCTAAAGCTAAAAAGATACGCTAATCTAAATAAGAATGATTTGCATTACCATGAAAGTTTGTTTATGATTCTCGCCATTGATTATTTTACAAGAGACAACCCATGAACAAAACCATCCTTTCTATACTTGTAGCCACTAGCGTTATACTAAGCGCCCAAACTCAAGCCTCGGTGTATGCCGATTTCCCTATTACTGTAAAGGGTTATGCCGGAGACAAAACCCATTCTGAGTCTTTCGCGGGCCAAATGGCGCGTCACACATTACATAATTCGGTTAAGCAGTTGGTTTCTACGGGTGCTACGTTTGATCAAACCTCCGCTTATTTTTCGGGTAAAGGTGAAGGTCGTGCGATTATAAACCCAGTGTCAAAAAGTGGTTTTACTGTATTACAGATAAAAGTGGATGAGCTTTCCGCTGGTAAAAACCTTGCCGGTAAAGCTTACAAGGGTTTAATCACAGGTATGCCTGGCAATTTGACAGGCGCTGAGTTGTTGCAACTGATGTTGGAAAAGGCGGCAGAGACTGACAATGGCTTTGATCCGCTAACGGGTTACGATTACACCCAATTGATTTCTAAGTTCACTATGGGCGCCGTGTTCTACAACCAGGCGGTGGATAGCTATTTAGACGAAAAGTTAGCTGCGGATACTAAGCCGAATAACAAAGCCTACAAAGAGGGCGCTGCTTACACCGGAAAAGAGCATGTATGGGATGAGGCCTTTGGGTATTTTGGTGCCCCTGCCCATACGTTAGATCTTACGGCCAACGATGTCTATTTGATTGCCAAACAAAAGCCAGAAGGGTTTGCCAAGGCCGATTATAACGGCAACGGCAACGTGTCATTGGTTAACGAAATGGCTTATGCCCATGCCTATTATGCAGCCGGCTTTGATAAAGGTGGTAAAACAGCCTATCTCCATACCATCGTACAAGCCTTTGTTGATGGCCGTAACTTAATTACAGCGGCAAACGGTGAAGCATTAACAGATTCTGAGCGTAGTGAGCTAGTGGCGTATGCTCAGGTGATTAAAACCCAATGGCAGCGTCTTATTGCCGAAGCGGTGTTTAAATATGCAGGCTCAGTCTATGGCGACCTTGAAAGGTTAGAGATCATTATTGAGTCTAACGGCGATGCAGTAAAGGCGTATCGTAGTTACGTAAAGCACTGGGGTGAGTTAAAAGGCTTTGCCTTGGCGCTGGAAGCCGGCGGAGTTAACTTGGGTGATACGGGCGTTAAGTTAAACCGCTTGCTGGGCTACAGCCCGGTACTATTAGGTAATACTCAGGTAGTGGCCTTGGTTGATGGTGATTTTGTACAAAGTCCGTCCATTAGTTTGTCTGAGTACCGAGTGCATATGATTAAAATACAAAAACTGATGCTTGATGCCTTTGGTGTAGAAGCGCGTAGTAAAGACGTGACTGCCAATTTGACTGAATTAGTTGGCTCACTGGGTGATGCCTTGGCTGCCGAAAATGACTAGCGATTAGGCGCGCCAGTTTGATAGATATTGCGTGGGTTTATGAGTTTGCCAGCCAATGGTTTGAGCAAATCATTAGTTTAGTGACTCAAGGCAGCAAGCGGGTGTTTGTTGCCTATTTGGTTTCTGCCCTGGTGATCGCCTGTGCCTGGCTTGTGTGGCGGCGAGGCCTAGGTATTGGAGTTGCTATTAGACACCTGTTCGACCCAACGCTATGGTGGTCCAAGTCTAGCAGTGCCGACTACCAGTTGCTGGTAGTCAATCAAGCCGTGATGTTAGTGCTTAAGCCGCTGATTTTAAGTAAGCTTGCGCTGGCTACGGTGTTGTTTTATGGGCTTAATGACCTATTTATTCGGCCCCTCTGGTCGAGTTCGTCACTGGGCGGGCTGTCGGCGTCTACCATTGCCGTATTTTTTACCTTAACTTTGTTTGTAGTTGATGACGCCAGCCGTTATTATCTGCATCGGCTTATGCATCGATGGCCTGTGTTGTGGGCTTTTCATCGAGTGCACCATACGGCGCAAACCCTGACTCCGTTTACTGTGTTACGTACTCACCCCATAGAAGGCTTGTTGTTTGGGTTACGCAGTGCGGTAGTGCAGGGCACATTGATTGCAATTTTCGTATTTTTATTCGCCAACAAGGTGAGCCTAATTACGGTGTTGGGCGCCAATGTATTTACTGCAATATTTAACGGCTTAGGTGCTAATTTACGCCACTCTCATGTGAGTATTTGTTATGGTAGTAGATTGGAAAGTTGGTTAATTTCGCCCGCTCAACATCAGTTGCATCATTCTGTGGAGCAACACCATTGGGATTGTAATTATGGTGCCTTTATCGCCCTGTGGGACCGCATGGGAAATACCTTGGTTAAGGCCTCCAGTGAGCAACAGTTGATCTATGGAGTGCCTAATGTTGGTCCCCAGGAACATACACTAAGTCACCTATACTGGCAGCCGTTTGTGAGTGTATGGCGCAGTTTTCGACACCGAATACAGATTAAAACGAGAATTGAGACACATGAATCTAATGACTAAGGCAGGACCTATCGCATTCGCCTTTGGCTTGTTGTTGACGACAGCAGCCCAAGCTGCCGATGTGGTAAACGTTTACTCAGCCCGCAAAGAAGCACTTATTAAACCACTATTAGATGAATTTAGTGCTAATACAGGCATCAAGGTTAACTTGATTACGGGCAAGGCCGACGCCTTACTCAAACGTTTACAGGTGGAGGGCAGTGCCAGCCCTGCCGACGTATTTATTACCGTAGATGCTGGCCGCTTACACCGGGCTAAAACCGCGGGTGTGTTAAAACCGATATCTTTGCCTGCATTAGAACAGCGTATTCCTGCGTCGCTACGGGATGCCGATGGTTATTGGTACGGCTTAACCTTGCGTGCCAGACCTATTATCTATGCCAAACAGCGGGTTGATATCAAACGATTGTCCAGCTATGAGGCGCTGGCCGATAGTGTTTGGGATGGCAGGCTGTGTTTACGTTCTTCCCAATCGGTTTATAACCAGTCGTTGGTTGCGGCTAGCATCGATGCCATAGGTAAAGAAGCCACTCAAGATTGGTTGGACGGTATGGTTGAAAACTTGGCTAAACCACCTTCCGGTGGTGATACCGATCAGCTTAAAGCGGTGGCTGCAGGGGTTTGTGATGTCACCATTGCCAATACTTATTACTTAGGTCGCTTGATCAAAAGCGATAAACCGGCCGACCAAAAGGTGGCCAGTAAATTGGCCGTGTTCTGGCCTAACCAGTCTGACACAGATAATTTGGGACGTGGCGCCCATTTTAATGTAAGTGGCGCGGGGTTAACTAAGTACGGCAAACACCCGCAGCAAGCGCAGCAGTTGTTGGCGTACTTGGCGTCTGATGCGGCGCAGCGCTGGTACGCAGACATCAATAACGAATACCCTGTGGTACCGGGGGTAGCAGTATCGGCGACCTTGGAAAGTTTCGGCGCTTATAAAATGGACCCGATTGCACTACAAATATTGGGCGAAAAAAATCGCCAAGCGGTGCAGTTGATGGACCGAGCCGGTTGGCGCTAAGGTAGCTTGAGAAGATGTTAAAACGTCATGGGTTAAGTGTTTTTGCCGTCACAGTTGCCGCGCTGTTGATGTTACCTGTGTTGGTGATTTTAAGTTACCTCATAAAAGCCGATGGTGCCTTGTGGCAACACATGTTCGAAACGGTGTTGAACGATTACTTGATAAATTCGTTACTATTGCTGTTAGGTGTAGGGTCTGGGGTATTGTTGTTAGGTGTGCCTACGGCTTGGTTGACCAGCATGTGCGACTTTCCTGGTCGCCGTTGGCTAAGTTGGGCCTTGTTATTACCGTTGGCTGTGCCGGCTTATATCATTGCTTACACTTATACTGGGTTGCTGGATTTTGCGGGGCCTGTACAAACTTGGATTCGGGATATCACGGGTCTGGGTTATGGCGACTACTGGTTTTTTGAAATTCGCTCGTTAGGCGGCGCTATAGTCATGATGTCTTTGGTGCTATACCCTTATGTGTACCTGATGGCGCGAGCCGCGTTTTTAGAACAGTCTGTAAGCAGTATAGAAGTGGGCTGTAGTCTAGGCTATTCTCGCTGGCGAGCACTGTGGAGCTTAGCATTACCGATGGCGCGACCCGCCATAGTGGCGGGGTTATCTTTGGCACTCATGGAAACTTTAGCCGATTACGGCACGGTTCAGTACTTTGGTGTGAGTACCTTTACCACGGGTATTTTTCGTACCTTTTATGGCTACGGTGATACTGCAGCAGCCGCTCAGTTAGCCGCTAGTTTGCTGGCCTTTGTGATTTTATTGGTCATGCTCGAGCGATATTCACGGCGTCGAGCACGGTATCATTCGGCGGCAGAATCTAGGGCGCGGGCCGACCTAATTCCACTGACTGGAAGTAAAGCATTTTTAGCCTTGATGATCTGTTTGGTTCCATTAGGCTTCGGCTTTGTGATCCCCGCTGGGCAATTGTTATGGTGGGCAGTGTTCGAAGCCGAACCTTTAGGCTGGGAATTTGTAAACTTAGCTTGGAACTCGTTTTGTTTGGCTTTCTTAGCCGCCTTGGTAGCGGTCACTTTGGCTATTTTGCTGGCGTATGCGCAGCGTGCACGGCCCATAAAACCCGTGCGTGGTGTATTGGCTATGTCTGGTTTTGGTTATGCCTTACCCGGCACCATTATTGCTATTGGTGTACTGATACCATTAGCGTGGATTGATCATCGGATTATCGCGCTATTTGAAGGCTGGGGCTGGGATAGCCCAGGGTTGATTCTGTCGGGCAGCTTGATTGCTTTGTTATTTGCTTACACCGTAAGATTTCTAGCCGTAGCTCTGGGTAGTGTGCAAGCAGGCTTAGAAAAAATAAAGCCCAGCTTAGATTATGCGGGCCGCTCTATGGGTCATAGCCCGTTGGCTATTTTGCGTAAAATTCACGTTCCACTAATGCGTAGTTCGGTGCTTACGGCGGTGTTGATTGTATTTGTAGACGTGCTAAAAGAACTGCCCGCCACCTTAATATTACGCCCGTTTAACTTTAATACTATGGCTGTACGAGCCTACGAATTGGCGTCTGATGAACGTTTAGTTGATGCTGCGCCAGCCTCTATTATGATTGTACTGGTAGGCTTGATTCCGGTTTTGTTATTACATACATCTATTGCTCGTCGCCGTCCACAGTAGTGTGGGAGAAAAATTATGACCATGACATTTGATAATTCTAAGCAGCACTTATTAATTGATAAGGCGACTATAGCCTATGGTTCACAGGCCATCGTGCACGATGTGAGCTTGGCTGTTGGTGTGGGCGAAATTGGCTGTTTGTTAGGCCCCAGTGGTTGTGGTAAATCTACCTTGTTGCGTGCTATTGCGGGCTTTGTGCCTTTGCAATCGGGCAGCATTAGTTTATCGGGTAAAACTTTGGCTAAAGACGATTTTTGTTTAGCCGCAGAAACCCGCAATGTCGGTATGGTGTTTCAAGATGTGGCTTTATTTCCGCACATGACCATTACCGCTAACGTGGCATTTGGTTTGCAACATTGGCCCAAATCGGAGCAAGTACAGCGGGTAGAAGAATTATTGGATTTGGTAGGGCTTGGCGGTTATCAAGAGCGCTATCCTCATGCTTTGTCGGGGGGGCAGCAACAACGTGTGGCGCTGGCGCGTGCCATGGCACCTAAACCGAGCTTATTGTTGTTGGATGAGCCTTTCTCGGGCTTAGACGCCATGTTACGAGAAGAATTGGTACCTGAGGTAGGCGCTATACTGCGCCAAGAACAGATTCCAGGGTTATTGGTCACCCATGATCAAACAGAAGCCTTTACTATGGCGGATCATGTAGCAGTGATGAATCAAGGGCGTATTGAACAATGGGATACGGCGTACAATATTTACCACAAGCCCGATGGCCGATTTGTGGCCGACTTTATTGGCGAAGGTGACTTCTTGGCCTGTAAAGTAGCTAGTGATACCTGTGTGGAGTCACCCATTGGGCACCTGTGTAGCGATCGCCCTCACGGGTTTAGCGCGGGCCAACAGGCCGAGGTTTTTATTCGTCCTGATGACGTATTACATCTTGATGACAGCGCCATTACGGGCCGTATCGTTAGTAAACGTTTTCGTGGTACGCACTTTTTATACCGGGTGTTAGTGGCAGGCAACCAGACCCTATCGTGTTTTGCCGATTCCCATCACAATCATGAGATTGGTGAAGAAATTGGCATCAAGCTGTCGCTTGATCATTTGATGTTGTTTTAAGCAAAACGCATGGATAAATCAATGGCACGGCAGTCTTTGGTGAGGGCACCAATAGAAATATAATCCACTCCAGTTTCTGCAATCGGGCGCAGTGTCTGTTCGGTGATGCCGCCAGAGGCTTCTAGTTCGGCACGGCCAGCGGCCAAGGCCACCGAGTCGCGCATTTCGCGCAAGGTAAAGTTGTCTAACATAATACGGTCTGCGCCGGCATCTAAGGCCTGCTGTAGCTCACCCATAGACTCCACTTCAACTTCCACAGGTTTGCTGGGTTCTTGTAAGCGCGCGGTACTAATGGCTGAAGCAATACCACCACAGGCGGCTATGTGGTTCTCTTTAATCAAAAACGCATCGTATAAACCAATACGATGGTTATAACACTGGCCACAAGCCACGGCGTATTTTTGGGCCTTACGTAGCCCGGGGATGGTTTTTCTGGTATCAAGCAGTTTGACTTTGGTGTCTGCCACTAAACTGGCGTAATAATGAGCAATGGACGCGGTGCCAGACAAGCACTGTAAAAAGTTCAGGGCGCAACGCTCAAAGGTGAGCAAGCTACGGGCATTGCCATGGGCTTGAAATAACAGTTGGTTAGCTTCAGCCATTTGGCCATCGGCCACCATCCAATCGATGGTAATGCTCGCATCAACTTGACGAGCTACTTCGTTAACCCAATCTACCCCACAAATGATGGCATCTTCGCGGGTAATAATGCCTGCAGATGCCTGCTCATTAGCGGGGATAAGGCGGGCGGTGATATCGCCGTCGCCCACATCTTCAAGTAAGGCTGCGCTCACGTTGGCTTGTAGGTCTGCCTTGAGGTATTGGAGATGGAGAAAGTCGATCATGGGGGCTTGTTCCGCGTAAACGTATGGGGCCTAGTGTGGGGCCTAGTATGAGCGCCATGATATCACAGCTGGCTAAGCAAATAACAAGCCTCAAAGAACAAAAAATAGGGTTAAGGGTATGCTGATTAGGGCCATTAAGTTGCCAATAAGTACGATCGAGGCAACCCGTTTGGGCTCTTGTTGGTATTGCTCGGCAACCATGTAATTGAGCACCGCAGGGGGCAGTGCAGCAAACACAATGAGTACCGCATATTGCTCGTTGGGCAGTTGTAATAGTTGCTGCACGCCTACGGCGACGATAATGCCAGAAAGCGGGCATAAAATGGCTCCCACAAGGCCTATTTTCCAGTCATTAAATTCAATACTAGTGAGGCGAATACCCAAGGTGAATAGCATGAGGGGAATACAAATTTGCCCCAACATATCAATAGGTATGTGCACGCTGTTGGGCAATCCAGTGTCAGTGATCGCAAAGGCGCAGCCTGCTAGTGTGGCTAACATCACCGGTTGCTGGAGTAGGCTAATAAGTCGCATTTTTGGGTTGATCATAAACACCCCCAAACTAAAATGCAGGGTCATTTCAACGATAAAAAACACCACCGCGATGGCCAAAAAATCATCGCCAAAGGCCAGTAGTATAAGGGGTATACCCATGTTGCCAACATTGTTGAACATCATCGGTGGCAAAAACGTTTTACTCGACCAAGGTGAGGCGGCAACTACAGGCCATAGTATTAACCCCGAGCCTAGCACGACCACAGCTGCAGCTAATGCCATGGGCCCAAGGTGGCCTATGGGTACCGACTGGTCGGCAAGCACCACAAAGACCAATAGAGGTACAAAAACCTCCATGTTTATTTGATTGATAAGCTTAAGGTCGGGCTTGCGCCAACGGCCATAGCCGTAACCAATGGCGCATATTGCCACCAAAGGAAATACGGTGGTGAAAACTCGTTCTAAAATGCTCTGATCCATGAGTACCTAAAATGCAATAAAATAGTGGTGACTGACGGATCAGAGTATAAGGGCTAGCCGTTAGCCTGGTCCACTGCCATAAGCCACAGCGGGTAACCATAGGCTCACTTCTGGCCAGGCTAATAGTGCAAACATGCCGATTAGCTGTAATACAATAAACGGTGCTACGCCTTTGTATATGTCGGTGAGCTTGACGCCAGGAGGGCACACGCCCTTTAGGTAGAACAAAGCAAAGCCTACGGGCGGAGTCAGAAAGGACGTTTGCAAGGCCATCGCCACCAGCATAACAAACCAAACGAGCTCAGGGTTGTCCACCACGCCGTAGCCGTTAATGTCTAACCCTAAGGCTGAAATTACTGGTGCTAACAGCGGCAAAACAATGAGCGTGATTTCGATCCAATCAAGGAAAAATCCTAATAAAAAGATGATACCCAAAATAAACAAAATGATGCCATAAGGACCAAAAGGTAGCCCTGTAAGGAATGATTCAATGAGTTCATCACCGCCCAATTCCCGTAATACCAAGGCAAAACAGGTGGCGCCGATGAAAATGGCAAAGATATAGGCCGTGGTATTGTAGGTGCCGTTAAGGGCATCCTTCACTACACTTAACTTTAATTTGCCGTTATAGGCCGCCAGTAAAGTTGCCCCTAGCGCACCAACGCCCGAGGCTTCGGTAGGCGTGGCAATACCCGCAAAAATTGAACCCAAAACCATGAAAATGAGTAGCAAGGTAGGAAACACACTTTTGATAACCCGCCACAACACCGACCAGTCAGGTGATTGAGCATCCTCTGGGACAGGAGCGTAATGCGGCTTAAACCAGCCAACTAAAAGGATATAGGTAATATATAGGGTGCCTAGGATAAGCCCAGGAAATACTGCTCCCATAAATAGATCACCTACTGAAAGCCCCAGCTGATCAGCCATGATCACCAGCATAATACTGGGTGGGATGAGGATTCCTAGGGTGCCTGCGCTAGCAATAGTGCCTAGCGCTAAGGGCATGTGGTAACCCTGCTTTTGCATTGCAGGCAGCGACATCACGGCCAGTAACACGACGGATGCACCAATAATGCCGGTGGATGCGGCTAGAATAATACCAATACAGGTGACTGTTATAGCTAGGCCACCACTCACTTTGCCAAACATGTCTTGCATGGCGTCCATTAAGCGTTCGGCAACACCGGATTTGTCGAGCATGATGCCCATGTAAATAAACATAGGTAAGGCGACTAAGATCCAGTTGTCCATGATCTTGTAAATGCGATTCACTACCAACCCAAGGGTGGTCATGTCGAGGCCGGTAAACGTATCCAGATAAATATCGGCTAAATAACCGACCATAGCGAAGATAACTCCCACGCCACCGAGTACCCAAGCCACAGGAACACCGGTAAAAAGCAATAAGATAAAGCTGCCAAACATGGCCAATACTAAAATTTCGTTAACTTCCATGACTAGTGCTCCTGAGTAAGTGTAGGTGAGCGGAGTCCGTCAATGGAGCGCAGCAGACGAGTGAACATAGCTAACAAAAGTAAACTACAACTGGCAGGAATGACGCCTTTGATGAGCCATCGATAAGGCAGTCCAGAGGGTGAGTCGGATGACTCGTTAACGCGCCAAGCTTCGGACACAAAGTCGAAGCTGTTAATAAGTACGGTGCCAATAAATGGCATGGCCAGAAACAGTAAACCAAAAATTTCGACCCAGTGTTTGGTACGCGGTTTCATGTTTTGGTGAAGCAGGTCAACGCGCACGTGGGCGTTTTCAACCTGAGTATAAACCATACCAAACATGACGCCAATGGCGTACAAATGCCACTGCAATTCTTCCAGGGCAATCATGCCGTTATGAAAACCACGACGCAGGATGATTTGCGTGATAATGGCGATGATCAAGACAATATATACCCAGGCCACCATTTGACCACTGCGTTTAAGTAATTGGTCGGTACGGTTGGCGAAGGTGAGTAATAGAGATTGGCTCACGGTCTACTCCAGCTTGAAATGATGAAATAACAAAAAAGCCGCCTAGTTATGCTAACCCGGCGGCTCTTACTTAACTATTGTTGAGCAATAGGTTTAGCTTACTTTGCCGCTCGTGGCAAGAATGCGTTGGCTTCCCAAAGGTCGTATCCAGCGCGGAACTCAGACAAGTCTGCCCAAACCTTAGCGAAGAATGCATCTTCTGCAGCAAACTCAACAGCCACTTGATCCCAAGTTGTAGAGAAAGTGTCTAGCATTTCAGGGCTCCAGTAACGGATCTTAACGCCATTTTCTTCAGCTTTTGCCATCACAGGGAACTGTGATGCTTCACCTTCAGCAAACGAGTTAGTAAGCGATGCGCGACACGCTGTTTCAACTACAGTTTGCTGACGCTCAGACATCTTAGCCCATGCATCACCGTTAACTAGCAGTTCAAACACAGTGGCTTGTTGATGCCAGCCAGGGAAGTAGTTGTACTTAACAATTTTGTGAAGGCCAAGACGTTGGTCGATGGCTGGTTGAGAGAATTCAGTTGCATCAATAGCGCCTTTTTCTAGGGCTCCAAAAATTTCGCCACCGGGTAAGCCTACAGTGCTTACACCTAGCTTCTCCATTACTTTGGCGCCTAGACCGAAGAAACGCATGTTAAGACCTTTAAGGTCCGCAGGCGAGTTGATTTCGTTGGCGAACCAGCCAGATGTTTCTGGCGAAATAATAGAGCATGGCAATACGTGAACGTTGTAGCCATTAGTGTCGTACATTTCTTGGTACAGCTTGCCACCGTTTCCGTACAGCATCCAAGCTAGGTATTCACCAGCTTCTGGACCAAAAGGCACTGCTGAGAAGATCGGTGAGGCTGGCATCTTGCCGGCGTGGTAACCCGCTGTGGTGTAACCAGCATTAACCTTGCCGCTAGAAACAGCATCTAAAATTTCTGAGGTTGCAACCAACTTTTTAGGCTCGTAGAACTTCATTTTTAGAGTGCCGCCACCAAGCATGTTAATGGTGTCGGTAATGTTGATAATCGGGCTGCCCAGAGCGGGTAAGCTCGATGGGAAAGCTACTGGGGTTTTTAATAAGATTTTTTCTTCTGCTATAACTGCAGTAGAAAGAGACGTGGCGGCCAAAGCAACTGCGGTAGCTGCAACGGCAGATTTGATTAACTTCATAGTGAACCTCGTGGGATCGTTGTTTTTATACAAGTTTTAAACTCGCTTGGTATATTGGTAAGTCCAATTTACCCAAAGAGTGTCTACACCCTAATGTTTAGCATAGTCTTTGTCAACAAAATTTGAAAAATGTGACTAAATTTGATGTTTTGGTGATTATTTTTTTGTTTTGGATTATAGGTAAAAAAACTTGACCATTAATGCCTTTTAAAGGTATTTTGTAGTTAAATATAAATTGGTA
>JABGSN010000025.1 GCA_018647765.1 Oceanospirillaceae bacterium
AGGGAAGGCCTGGCCATTGAAGTGGACTTTTCTTTACCTGCTAGCAGAGTCGTCAGGGCGTTAGATCAAATCATTGAATGGCGTGGGAAGCCTAACCGAATTCGTTGTGACAATGGGCCCGAATATATCAGTAATCTGCTGGCTGACTGGGCCAAGAACCATGACATAGAGTTGGTGTTTATACAGCCAGGTAACCCTCAACAAAACGCGTACGTTGAGCGTTACAACAGAACGGTGAGGTATGACTGGTTGAATCATTACTTGTTTGATAGCATTGAAGATGTCCAAAATCGTGCAACTCAATGGCTTTGGATCTACAATAACGAGCGTCCAAATATGGCGTTAAATGGCATTACACCAATGATGAAGTTGGCCGCTGCCTAAACCTCTACTTTTAACCTAGGTTATTAATGGGGGGATTACCCGTTCAGTTCAATGGTTTGCGTCTGCGGGTCAAATGAGGCCGCCGCAAACAGAGCGCTCAATGGAGCGCTGGCATGATTGTCCATGGCGGCCTTATCCTGTAGCTGCGTGGTGGGTTAGTCTTTTACTGCCTGTAATACCAACTCTTTGAGTTCGTCCACCGGAATCGGTTTGTGTAATACCGGCACATTGCTGGGTAGGTTGCTGGCTTGAATTTCTGCTTCGCCCATACCGGTGACTACAATGGGTGTTAAATGCTTGTATTGTTCATCGTTATGTAAGCGTTCAATAATTGCAAAGCCATCTAGTTCTGGCATTTGTAAGTCGGTGATTAACACTGTCGGGCGGAATTCGCCGATTTTTACCAAGGCATCAATGCCATTTTTGGCGGTTTCAACTTGTAGGCTTGGAAACCAGTTGTTGATGAGCATTTTGTATAACAGCAGGATATCTTTGTCGTCGTCTACAATTAATACGGTGGTATAGCCTTTGGCTGAGGAGCGACGAATAGGGGTTTGTTTTTCCTCTTTTTCGTCAAGTAACTGCTGAATAGATCTGACACTAATGCGGCGATGACCACCGGCTGTTTTCCAGGCTTGTAAGGCGCCACTCTCAACCCAGAGTTGCACGGTACGCACCGATACGTTGAGTAATGTGGCGGCTTGCCGAGTGGTTAGTTCAGACATAGTAGAAAGATCGATACTGCTCATGTGTGTTTTTTCACCTAAAATGATATTGCGTCGATTATTATCAAAATTACCAATGTAAAATAGATAAAAAGTGCAGTTAATTGTTGTCTATTTGTATGGTTATGTTACCTATTGTAACTTATCTGGCCATTATTCCAAGTTAAACGTGTGCGCCCCGTCAACTGTTGCAAATTGAGGGCTTGGTTTGTGCCTTGGCTTACTTGGCTATCGGCATCCAGCTGCCACTGGTGTTGCAAGTCGATTAAGGTGAAGTTGGCGACCTGCCCTACGGCTATGCTCGGCACTTGGGTTTGGGCAATGTGTGCCGGTTGGGTGCTTAAGGCAGCCACCAGTTGTTGTGTTGTGAGTTGTTTGGTGCTCAGTAGTTGCGCCACCAATGGGATGAACATATCGTAGGTGGCCATGCCAGTAGCAGTGGCGGCAAAAGGCGCACACTTTGCTGCTGATTCGTGGGGTTGGTGCGCCGAACAGATGGCGTCGATGGTGCCGTCGGCCAAGCCTTGGATGAGCGCTTGTCGGTCTGATTCTGCGCGTAACGGCGGTTGCAGGTGGTATTGGCTCGAGTAGCCTTCGACGGCGGTGTCGGTAAAGCACAAATGAGCAATACTTACGTCGGCAGTGATCGCCTGGCCTTGCGCCTTAGCTCGGCGGATTAACTCGACGCCATTGGCACTGGTTATTTGGTTAAAGTGACCGCTCACACCAGTGTGCTGCATGAATTCTAAATGACGACTGATGGATAGGGTCTCAGCAATCACAGGAATGCCATCTAAACCCATACGTGTGGCCGTTGGGCCTGCGTGCATATGGCCTTGGCCTAAGGCGTGATCCTGCGCTTGTACCATCACCTTAAGGCCAAAGGTCGCGGCATACTCATAGCAACGCAGCAAAACGGTATTGTCGCCAATGTCGTGACCGGCATTACTAAAACCAATAACGCCTGCGCGAGAGAGGGCTTCCATATTGCTTAGTTGACTGCCGTTTAAGTCTTTGGTGAGGGCGGCCACAGGCAGTAGTTGGCAAAATCCGGCGGCTTGGGCTTTGCTGGTAATCATGCTGATCACCGAGCCCGCATCGCTGCACGGTTGTGTGTCTGGGCTGGGGCAAAGTTGGCTAAAACCTGCACTTGCGGCGGCTTGGGTTTCGCTGGTGATGGTGCCTTTTTGAATTTGGTTGAAGTCCCTCAAGCAGGTATGTAAGTCAACAAAGCTTGGACACAGAAGCATGCCTTGGGCGTCTATGTTGTGGTCATGCGTTAGTCCACTTAGGTCGCCAATAGCCTGAATTGAACCGTCTTCTATGTGTAAGTCGGTGACCGTGTCTAAGTTAAGGCTAGGGTCAATTAGGCGCGCCCCACGGATAACCATGTTCATACCTGTGCCTCTGTATTTGTAGGGTTAGCAACCAGCGCTTGGCGTTGTTGCATTTGGCCACTCATGGCCATGGACATGACGGCCATGCGTATGGCTATGCCGTAGCTGACTTGATTAAGAATCATTGATTGAGGCCCATCGGCAACCGCCGATTCGATCTCAATGCCGCGATTTATAGGTCCTGGATGCATCACAATAGCGTCGGCTTTAGCCACTTTTAAGCGCTGCGTTGTGAGGCCGTAAAGGCGAAAGTATTCGCCAGCAGAAGGCAAAAATGCGGATGCCATACGCTCCGTTTGTAAGCGTAGCATAATCACTACGTCAACGTCTTTAATGCCTTCGTCCATATCGGTGTGGGTGGTAACCCCCATGCTGCCGATACTGTTAGGCATGAGTGTGTTGGGACCGACTAAGCGAATGTCGGAGCAGCCCAAGGTTTTGAGGGCGTGAATTTGATCGCGTGCCACACGGGAGTGCAAAATATCGCCGACGATGGCCACTGATAAAGGTTCAAAATTGCCTTTGTGGCGGCGAATGGTGAGCATGTCGAGCATGGCTTGAGTGGGGTGGGCGTGACGGCCATCGCCGGCGTTAATGATGGCCACGTCGGGGGCCACTTGCTCGGCAATAAAATGAGCCGCGCCGGAGTCGGTATGGCGCACGATAAACATGTCGCTGTGCATTGAGCGTAGGTTGCGCAGGGTATCGAGTAGGCTTTCGCCTTTGCTGGTGGCAGAGGTCTTAATGTCGAGGGTGAGCACATCGGCAGACAGGCGTTTTGCCGCCAATTCAAACGTGCTGCGGGTACGGGTGGAGTTTTCGAAGAACAAGTTAACTACGGTGCGACCGCGTAATAATGGCACCTTTTTAACTTCTTGATTACCCACCACTACAAACGAATCGGCTGTGTCCAAGATGCGCTCGAGCATCAGGCGATCCAGCCCTGCTAGCGTTAAAAAGTGCTTCAGCTCGCCGCGGGATGTGAGTTGTAGGTTGCTCATGAGGCTCGGTTCTCGATAATAGATAACGTCAAGGGATTGGGGCCCGTGAGTTGGACATATTGGCCCGCTGTTAAATCTAGTTTTAGGGCGCAGGCGTCGGCTTGAATAGGTAGTTCGCGCTGGTTAACGCTGCACAAGGTAACTAAGCTGACACTGGCGGGACGGCCAAAATCAAACAGTTCGTTGAGCGCTGCTCGAATAGTGCGGCCACTCATAATGACGTCGTCTACTAAGATGAGGTTGCGATCGTTAATGTCAAACGGCAGTGATGATGGGCTCACTTGAGGATGTAGACCGTTACGAGAAAAATCGTCGCGGTAGAAGGCAATGTTTAACTGACCTAGAGGCGCTTGTAGGTGATTGGCTATAATTTGTGCAATCCAAACACCACCGGTATGAATACCAACCACAAGGGGTTGAAGCAGATTGTTTTGGCTAATGAGTCGCTCAATCTGAATTAATAGGTCACTCACTAAGGCTTCTGTGTCTGCCAATGGTGGCTTGTCTGTTGTTCCCACTAAATCGCCCATCAAGCCTCCTCGTTATCTCTATGTATTATTTACACCAACGTTAGGCCGTTGGCATAGGTGCAAATGGCACGCTGGACAAGTGGTGCTGCGCTTCGCTAAACCACGTTTGTAATATTAAAGCCGCTGCAATGCCGTCGATGCCGTGCCGCTTCCAGTCCGTGCCACCGCCTGCGGCTAGGTGTTCTTGTTTAGCAGCGTAGGTAGAAAGCCGTTCATCCACCAAATAACAAGGTTTGTCGAAGCGGGCACTCATGCGGTTGGCAAATTTTCGCGCGCGCAGTGCCATTTCGCTAATTGAACCGTCCATATTATACGGAATTCCTACTACGAATGCTTGTGCCTGCCATTCGTTAACCAAGGCCTCAATTTCAACCCAGTTGGGGATGCCTTCTTGTGCTTTTAATGGCGCTAATACCACCGGTTGGGTGGTTGGGTTGCTGGCAAAAGCAGCACCAATACGTTTACTGCCAAAGTCAAAACCTAATAAATTAAGTGCTTTGTGGCTGGAATCTGTCATGCCCTAACCATGGCCTATTTGCGTTGAAATTAGATTCATGTCTATGCCTAATAAATCGGCGGCTGCCTGAAAACGTTCTTCTGGGGCCATATTAAACACGATGTCAGCGTCAAACGGGCAGCAAAGCCACGCATTCTCAGCCAACTCTTTTTCCAGTTGGCCTGGCCCCCATCCGGCATAACCTAAGGCAATGAGGCTATGCTCTGGGCCAGCGGCGTGGGCAATGTCGTCGATCACATCAACCGACGTGGTGAGGCATAAATCCTCTGCTACGCGAATGCTCGACTTCCATTTTTTATTGCTCAACGGCGTGTGCAGTACAAAACCATGTTCTGGTTGGACTGGACCGCCGGTAAAAATGGGTTGTTGCACATCAATGGCGTGGGCGTCGGCAATGTTTAATTGCGGCAGAATATCGGCAAAGTCGATACTGTTAGCCCGATTAATCACCAGCCCCATTGCGCCTTTTTCGCTGTGCTCACAAATATACACTAGGCTACGGGTGAAATTCTCATCCTCCATTTGGGGCATGGAAATGAGCATAAAGTGGTGTAGGCTGTTGTTGTCATTAGGCGTGTTGCCTGCGTCCTTAGTATCTGCCATTAAGCACTCCTTACGGCAAGTAATTGGCCAATGTGTTGCATTAGGTCATCGGCAATGTGGGAGCCTGTTTGGTCATCAATTTCGCGAATACAGGTAGGGCTGGTAACGTTGATTTCTGTAAGACAGTCCCCGATGACATCTAGGCCTGCAAAGTGAATTTGTTTGGCCCTCAGGCTGGGGCCAATTTGTTCACAAATCCAGCGGTCACGATCTGTGAGTGGCCGAGCAACACCGGACCCACCTGCCGCCAAATTGCCGCGTGTTTCCCCCGACGACGGAATGCGAGCCAATACATGGTCTACGGGGTAGCCGTTAATCATTAAGATACGTTTGTCGCCGTCTTTAATGTCTGGCAAATAACGTTGCGCCATAATTTGGGTTTGACCAAATTCGGTGAGGGTCTCAATAATCACATTGAGATTAGGTTCGTCCTTACGGGCGCGGAAAATTGATGCGCCGCCCATGCCGTCTAAGGGTTTAAAAATGACATCGCTGTGGAGGGCGTGAAAGGCTTTGAGCACACTGGCATCACTAGCAACCAAAACTTCTGGGCAACATTGCGGAAACCGAGTGGCAAATAGTTTTTCGTTGCAGTCGCGTAAGCTTTGAGGTTTGTTAATAATCAACGCACCGGCGTCTTCGGCTTGGCTGAGCAAATAGGTCGTGTGTAAAAATTGCGTGTCAAATGGGGGGTCTTTGCGCATTAAAATAACGTCAAGGTCTCCAAGTGGTTGTGCACTTTGCTCGCCTAATTCAAAGAAATAATTAGGGTCTCGCATCACCGACAGAGGGGCCATTAAGCCCATGGCCACACCTTGGTTAGCATAAAGGTGCTGGGGTTCCATGTAGTATAAACTCCAACCCAGATCTTGTGCGGCCCATAACATGGCTAAAGAACTGTCTTTTTTGTAGTTGATGTTATGAATCGGGTCCATAACAATGCCGAGTTTGATGGTCATGGTGTTTGTGTCTCTTGGGTACGGGTTAAAAATCACCCCAAATGTGCTGTAATAATGTCAGTGCAGCTACGGGTGCGGTCTCGGTACGAAGAATGCGAGGCCCTAAACGTAATCCAGTATAGCCTTGAGCTTGGGCTTGCTCAACTTCTAAGTCGGTTAATCCACCTTCCGGGCCAATGAGTAAGGCGCAAGATTGTGGCGCCCGCTGGTCAATCAAAGCTTGAGTTTGGTGTGGGTGCAGTACTAGCTTAGTGTCTGCAACGGTTTTGTTAATCCAGTCTTCAAAGGTTGCTGGGAAATGGATTGTAGGGATATGAATACGGCCACTTTGTTCACAAGCGCTAATGGCAATTTGCTGCCAATGGGTTAAGCGTTTGGCTTGCCTTTGTGGGTCGAGTTTAACTTCGCAGCGGCTACTAAACAGCGGGGTGATTTCACTCACGCCAAGTTCAGTGGCTTTTTGAATCACGTAGTCCATGCGTTCGCCACGTGACATTACTTGGCCTAAGTGCGTATGCAACGGCGAGGCGTCTGGTCCTGCCAAGTTAGCCGTAGCCAACACCTCCACACGTTTTTTATGCACTAAAGTGATGTGAGCGCTTACTTGCACTCCATCGCCATTAAACAATATTAATGGCTGGTCTTCTTGCATGCGCAATACCTTGCTTAAATAGTGACTCGCGGCTTCTCCCAGAACCATGGTTTGTTTCAATGGCAGAGGTTGTGGCACATATAGGCGAGGCAAGCGCACAGTTTATAGGCCTGCTGCTTTGCGCAAGGTTTCGGCTTTGTCTGTGTGTTCCCAAGTGAAGTTGGGGTTGTCACGGCCAAAGTGTCCGTAGGCTGCAGTGTCACGGTAGATCGGGCGTTTGAGGTCTAACATTTCAACCAAGCCGCCGGCATTTAGGTCAAAATGCTCACGCACTAACTGTTCAATGGCTGAGTCACTGATCTTGCCGGTACCAAAACTATTAAGGCTAATAGAGGTGGGTTGCGCGACACCAATGGCGTAAGAAATCTGAATTTCGCACTTGTCTGCTAAACCAGCGGCCACAATGTTTTTAGCCACGTAACGACCAGCGTATGCTGCACTACGGTCAACCTTAGAGGGGTCTTTGCCAGAGAAAGCGCCGCCGCCATGACGCGCCATCCCGCCGTAGGTGTCGACGATAATCTTTCGGCCTGTAAGACCGCAATCGCCCACGGGTCCGCCAATCACAAAATTACCGGTTGGGTTAATGTGGTACTGAGTTTCTGCCGTTAGCCACTGGGCCGGAATAACCGGACGAATGATGTGTTCCATCACCGCGCTGCGCAGACTTCCAAGGTCAATGTCAGCACTGTGCTGAGTGGATAACACCACCGCATCAACCGATTGCGGCTTGCCGTCTTCGCCGTAGCGGAAGGTTAACTGGCTTTTCGCGTCTGGGCGTAACCAAGGCAAGGTGCCGTCTTTACGTACTTTGGCTTGTTGTTGTACTAAACGATGGGCGTAATGAATGGGTGCGGGCATCAGGCTTGGGGTTTCATTGCTGGCATAACCAAACATGAGCCCTTGGTCTCCTGCGCCTTGTTCTTTATTGTCGTCGGCGCTTTCATCTACACCCATGGCAATGTCGGAGGACTGCTTGCCAATGGCATTGAGAATGGCACAAGAAGCGCCGTCAAAACCCATGTCAGACGAGGTGTAACCGATGTCTTTAATGACTTTGCGCACAAGCTCTTCAATGTCGACCCAAGACTCAGTGCGTACTTCGCCCGCCACTAACACCAGGCCAGTTTTGATCAGGGTTTCTACGGCGACGCGAGATTCAGGATCTTTTTCCAACATGGCGTCAAGGATAGCGTCGGAAATTTGATCGGCAATTTTATCAGGATGTCCTTCGGACACTGATTCGGAGGTAAATAGAGTGTATTGGTTCATAACCATGCCTTGTAATTGAATGCTAATAGATGCTTTACGGACATCTTTAACAGTGACTTAATTACCAGCCTAGAACGATGTTCTGGCGAGTGCTTCGATTTTGCGGAGGGAGTGCAAAATCAGGGCGTATTATAAGGTATTAAAGCCGCTAATGCATGGTGTATTGCCGAGTCTTTTAGACTGTGATTTAGTGTACTAATATGCCAGCGGGAATTAAATATAATGACAGATCAAAAAACCATTGCAGCCTACAACGGTCAAGTGGATAACTATTTAAAAATGGTGGGTGAATTGGAAGTCGACCCTCTGCTGCTGCGTTTTATCGATGGTTTGAAAACCAACGACTATGTGCTTGATTTGGAGTGTGGCCCAGTCATTGCGTCTTCGGTGATGCGTGACAAAGGTTTGCGGGTAGACCCTGTGGATGCTGCCGAAGGTATGGTGCAGTTAGCTAATCACAAATATAGTATAGCGGCTCGGCAAGCGCGGTTTAGTGATATTGACACCACCAACACGTACCAGGGTGTGTAGGCCAATTTCAGTTTATAGCACGCTCAGGCAGAAGGCTTAGCGGCGATATTATTGGCTTTGCATAAAGCGCTAGTGATTAACGGTGTACTGCACTTAGACATAAAATTGGGGCAGGGCGCAAAGCGCGATAAATATGATCGCTATTATGCGTATTACTCCCAGTCTGAATTAGTGTCTCATGTTACGGCAGCTGGCTTTAGTGTTATGCACGTCGAGTTAGGTGAGTCGTTAGGTATGGCGGGCGATATAGAGCCTTGGGTTGTATTAACTTGCATAGCTTAATAAAGACCTGATGATGGATTGCTGGAGGCGTTGAGGGAGCATAATCTTAAGATTTCTAATAAATGTTGAATAATGCCGTAAGAATGGTGTTTGTCGATTGTGTCTGAGGCCCGAGTAAGGGAAAATACAGGTTATAAATTTGTGTATTTAACCTTTTAAAGGAAGTTTTTCATGCCTACCCGTCGCGATTTAGCTAATGCCATCCGAGCCCTTAGTATGGACGCAGTCCAACAAGCTAATTCTGGTCACCCAGGTGCCCCTATGGGCATGGCTGATATCGCCGAAGTATTGTGGAATGACTTCATGAGCCACAATCCGGCTAACCCAGAATGGCTTAACCGTGACCGCTTTGTATTGTCCAACGGCCATGGCTCTATGTTGCTCTACTCTTTGCTGCATTTGAGTGGTTATGAGCTTTCCATTGATGACATTAAAAACTTTCGCCAGCTACACTCTAAAACTGCGGGTCATCCAGAATACGGTTATGCACCGGGCATCGAAACTACTACGGGTCCTTTAGGGCAAGGCATTACCAATGCCATTGGTATGGCGCTGGCCGAAAAAACGCTAGGCGCGCAATTTAACCGCCCGGGCCATGAAATCATTGACCACAACACTTACACTTTTGTAGGTGACGGCTGTTTGATGGAAGGTGTATCCCACGAAGCCTGTTCGCTGGCCGGTACCTTAGGTTTGGGTAAGCTCATTGCCTTTTATGATGACAACGGTATTTCTATTGACGGTGAAGTGGAAGGTTGGTTTACCGATGATACCCCTAAACGTTTTGAAGCTTACGGTTGGCAGGTTATTCCTGCTATTGATGGCCATGATGCAGACGCACTATTTGCCGCGGTTGAAGCCGCTAAAGCTAACGCTGATCAGCCCACGTTAATTTGTTGCAAAACCATCATTGGTTTTGGTTCACCCAACAAAGAAGGCAAAGAAGACTGCCACGGTGCACCACTAGGTGCAGACGAAATTGCGTTAACCCGTAAGGAATTGGGTTGGAGCTATGGCGCGTTTGACGTACCTGCTGATATTTACGACGAGTGGAACGCACGTGATGCGGGTGATGATGCTGAACAAATTTGGAATCAAGCGTTTAGCGATTACCATCAAGCACACCCAGAATTAGCCACCGAATTGCTACGCCGTGTAGCGGGCGACTTGCCAGCCGATTTTGAAGCCCAGTCTCAAGCCTATGTAGAGCAATTGCAAAGCGAAGGGTCGACTATCGCCAGCCGTAAGGCCTCACAAAACACCATTAATGCCTTTGGTCCACTATTACCTGAATTGTTGGGTGGTTCTGCCGACCTTGCCGGTTCTAACCTTACTATGTGGTCAGGTTCAAAAGTCATTACCCAAGAAGATGCCAGCGGCAATTATGTGAATTATGGCGTACGTGAATTTGCCATGTCGGCCATCATGAATGGTATGGCCCTACACGGTGGTTTTATTCCTTATGGCGCCACTTTCCTTGTGTTTATGGAGTACGCACGTAATGCTGTACGTATGGCGGCGTTAATGCGTCAACGGGTGTTGTTTGTTTATACCCACGACTCCATTGGTTTGGGCGAAGATGGTCCCACGCACCAGCCTATCGAACAAATTGCCAACTTGCGTTTTACGCCACACTTAGACACATGGCGCCCATGTGACACGGTTGAGTCTGCGGTTGCGTGGAAGACCTCTGTGCAACGTATGGATGGCCCATCTGCCTTGATCTTCTCGCGTCAAAACTTGCCGCACCAGCAGCGTGATGAGGTTCAGTTGGCGAACGTTGCCCGTGGTGGTTACATCTTACAAGACTGCGATGGCGCACCAGAAGCGATTATCATCGCCACAGGTTCCGAAGTCGGTATTGCCCAACAAGCCACCGATACGCTTACAGCCCAAGGTAAAAAGGTCCGTTTGGTGTCTATGCCGTGTACCGAGTTATTTGAACGCCAAGATGCGGCCTATCAAGCACAGGTATTGCCGGCCAATGTAACGGCCCGTGTTGCCGTAGAAGCAGCTCATGCTGATTACTGGTACAAGTATGTTGGTTTAGGTGGCAAGGTGATCGGCATGACTGATTTTGGTGCCTCAGCACCAGCCAGCCAGTTATTCGAAATGTATGGTTTTACTGCCGACAAAATTGCCGCCACAGTGACCGAACTACTGTAACGAGTAATTATCATGGTTAAGGCAAAACGCATTGCGATCAATGGCTATGGTCGCATCGGTAGAGCAGTGCTGCGCGCCATTGTTGAGCGCGGCTTGCAGCATCAGTTGCAAGTAGTGGCCATTAACGATCTAGGTATTGCTGAGTCTGTGGTGTATGAAACCCGTTATGACTCGGTACATGGGGCGTTTCCTGCCCAGGTCGATGCGACCCCTGTTGGCATGAGCGTAACCTCTGACGAACATTGCAATGACATTGAGCTATTACAAGTGGCTAATGCCAGCGCTTTACCCTGGGCTGACTTAGATGTCGATTTGGTGTTGGAATGCTCAGGCAAAATGAGCGAGCGAAAACTTGCTGAGCAGCACCTCACCGGTGGCGCTGACAAAGTCTTGATTGGGGCCGCCGCTGGTGCTGATGTGGATTTGACGGTGGTTTATGGCATTAACCATGATCAACTCAAGCCCGAACATCGTATTGTTTCTAATGCGTCCTGCACCACCAATTGTATGGCACCCGTACTGAAGCCGTTACACGACGCCATTGGTATTGAAGATGGCCTCATGACCACCATTCATGCGTACACCAACGGCCAAGTGCTTACCGATACTGTGATTGATAAAACCGATTTGCGTCGCGGTCGCTCGGCCACGCAATCCATGATTCCAACATCCACTCACGCCACCGAAGCCTTAGGTTGGGTGCTCCCCGAACTAGCCGATAAAATCACCGGTATGTCTATGCGCGTGCCCACCATTAACGTGTCTGTGGTGGACTTGGTTTTCCGCCCCAGTCGTGATGTTACGGTGGCGCAAGTGAACCAAATAATCGCTGACTCAGTGGCTAAGGATGGTCATGGTGTTCTGGGTTATAACCAACAACCATTGGTGTCTATTGATTTTAACCACTGTTCAAAATCGGCCACCTTTGACGCTACACAGACCATGAAAATGGGCCAGCTTATTAAAATTTTGGCTTGGTACGACAACGAATGGGGCTACGCTAATCGCATGATTGATGTGGCTTTATGCATGTTAAATACAGACTCACTCAATACACAGGAAACCCCATGACCATCATTAAAATGACTGATTTAGATTTACGTGGCCAACGCGTGTTGATCCGCGAAGACCTTAATGTGCCAGTTAAAAATGGTGTGGTTACCAGTGATGCGCGCCTACGTGCCGCTTTGCCTACCATTAAAATGGCTTTGCAGTTGGGGGCTAAACTCATGGTGACCTCGCACTTAGGCCGCCCCCAGGAAGGGGTATATGATGAACAGTTTTCATTGCAGCCGGTGGCCGACTATTTAGCCACCAAGTTACAGTGCAGCGTGCGGTTACAAAAACACTGGCTAGATGGTGTTGACGTTGACGATGGTGAGTTAGTGATTTTAGAAAACTGCCGTTTCAATAGCGGCGAAAAAGCCAATGATGATGCCTTAGCGCAAAAAATGGCGGCCTTGTGTGACGTGTTTGTTAACGATGCCTTTGGCACCGCACACCGAGCCCAAGCCAGTACCCATGGCATTGCCAAGTTTGTAAAAGTGGCCTGTGCTGGGCCTTTGTTAGTGGCAGAGCTGGATGCCCTTGGCAAAGCCTTAGACAACCCTAAGCGGCCTTTGGTGGCGATTGTTGGTGGTTCTAAAGTGTCGACTAAACTAACGGTACTAGAAACCTTATCGGACAAAGTAGATCAACTTATTGTCGGCGGCGGCATAGCCAATACCTTCTTGGCGGCGGCAGGATTTCCTGTAGGCAAGTCGTTGTACGAAGCCGATTTAGTGGTTAACGCCAAAGCACTGATGGAAAAAACCGCTATACCGTTGCCTATCGACGTCGTTACGGCCAAGGCGTTTAGCGAAACAGCTACCGCAACCACCCAAGCTGCAGCCGATGTGGCCGCCGATGATATGATTATGGATGTGGGCCCAGCAACTGCTCACCAGTTAGCCAGCATTCTTAAAGAAGCGGGTACGATCATTTGGAACGGGCCGTTGGGCGTATTTGAATTTGATCAGTTTGGTGGCGGTACGGAAATATTGTCTCGTGCTATCGCTGCATCGCCTGCATTTTCTATCGCCGGTGGCGGTGATACACTAGCGGCTGTAGACAAGTACGAAATTGCTGACCAAGTGTCTTATATTTCCACCGGTGGCGGCGCATTCCTTGAGTTTGTAGAAGGCAAAGAACTGCCTGCAGTAGCCATTTTGGAACAACGTGGCCTGTAATTAAAAGATAACTTACTTTTTAGATAGAATGGAGAACCCCCATGGCCTTAGTCAGCATGCGTCAATTGTTGGATCACGCCGCCGAACATAGTTACGGCATTCCAGCGTATAACGTTAACAACCTAGAGCAAATGCGTGCCATTATGCAGGCCGCAGACGCTACGGATAGCCCAGTCATCGTGCAGGCTTCTGCGGGTGCACGCAAGTACGCGGGTTCAAACTTCCTTAAGCACATGATTTTGGCCGCCATTGAAGAGTTTCCACATATTCCAGTGTGTATGCATTTGGACCATGGAAATGCGGCGGCAACCTGCCAGCGTGCGATAGCAATGGGCTTCTCTTCGGTGATGATGGATGGCTCTTTAGGTGAAGATTCTAAAACCCCCACCAGTTATGAGTACAATGTTGAAGTGACTAAACGTACGGTCGAGATGGCCCACGCTTGTGGCGTTTCGGTCGAAGGCGAACTGGGTTGCTTAGGGTCTTTAGAAACCGGTGAGGCTGGTGAAGAGGATGGCGTTGGCGCTGCGGGTAAGCTGACTATGGAGCAGATGCTTACGGACCCCGATGAAGCCGCAGACTTTGTAGCCCAAACTAAGGTGGACGCACTAGCGATTGCTTGTGGTACCAGCCACGGAGCCTATAAATTTACCCGCCCACCCACGGGCGACATTTTAGCCATTGACCGTATTCGTGACATCCACAGTAAGATTCCTAACACCCACTTAGTTATGCATGGGTCGTCTTCTGTGCCACAGGACTGGTTAGCCGTCATTAATGAATTTGGCGGTGCTATTCCAGAGACTTATGGTGTGCCGGTAGAGCAAATTGTGGAAGGCATTAAACACGGGGTGCGTAAAATTAACATTGATACTGACCTTCGTTTAGCTTCAACGGGTGCCGTGCGTAAGTTCTTGGCGGAAAACCCCAGTGAATTTGACCCACGTAAATTCCTAACCGTCACCATGAGTGCTATGCAGACTTTGTGTCAGTCTCGTTATGAATCGTTTGGCGCTGCTGGCAACGCCAGCAAGATACGCCCGGTAGGTTTGGAAGCCATGGCAGACATGTACGGTTTATAATCGGCCTCAGTGATTGCGATTAAGGCAAGGTAAAACGTATGTTGTCGATGAGCCTTGCCCCACCCAAATAAGCAGCGGCCACAATGGCTAGTTGCTTATCCTCTTTGGTGGCAGGCTGTAAGTCTTGTTGGCGACATATGGTAAAATAATCACGTCTGAAACCGGCACCCTCAAGTGCTTGTTGAGCCTCTTCTTCGATGGTCTGCATGTCGGCATTACCGCTCTCCAGTGCCAATCTGGCGGCCACTAAGCTGGCCTGTAATTGCGCTGCTTGTTGCAGTTCACTGGTGCTTAGATAACCATTGCGAGAACTCAGTGCTAAGCCATTTTCGGCCCGAGCAATGGCTGCTCCAATGATTCTTACAGGTAGGCAAAGGTCCGAGGTCATTTGTTGGATGACTAAAAATTGCTGGAAGTCCTTAAGGCCAAATATAGCCACATCGGGCTGCACAATTCCAAACAGCTTGCTGACTACTGTAGCGACGCCGGTAAAGTGTCCCGGGCGGGTAGCACCGCATAATAAGTGGTCCAGGTGCGGCACTTTAACAATGGTAGAGCTGATCTTGGTGTCGGGGTACATTTCATCGACGGTGGGGGTAAATAACACATGGCAACCACGGCTCATGAGTTTTTCTTGATCGGCCATAAAGGTGCGAGGGTAACCATTAAAGTCTTCCCGAGGGCCAAACTGTAGCGGGTTCACAAAGATGCTGGCCACTACCAAGTCCGCCTCTTCCAAGGCCCTGTCGATGAGTTGTAAATGACCTTCGTGTAAATTGCCCATGGTGGGTACGAAGGCAATCACCTTGTGCTCGAGTTTGGCCTGCCAGAGGTAATCACGTAAGTGGCTGATGGTGTCTATTGTATGCATATTTATCCTCGGCCGAAGAACTAGTTAAAACAATGTTCTGGAGCGGGGAACTGCCCCGACTTCACTTCCTTGACGTAGCCTTCTAGAGCCCCCAATACAGAGCCTTCTTGGCTCAAGAAATCTTTTACAAAACGCGCCGGCTTGTGAGGGGTAATACCCAACATGTCGTAGACCACAAGCACTTGGGCGTCGGTGTCTGGGCCTGCGCCAATACCAATGACTGGCACATTAACAGCTTCGGTAATGGCTTTGCCCACGGCGTTAGGCACGCACTCGAGCAAAATGATGCTGGCGCCAGCGGCTTCTAGCTCGATGGCTTCGTTGAGCAAGTTGGCGGCTTGATCGGGTGTTTTTCCTTGCACGCGGTAACCACCGAGTTTGTTGACTGCCTGTGGTGTTAAGCCGAGGTGAGCACACACTGGAATGCCCTGTTCATAGAGCTTGCTGACGGTGTCTTTGAGCCATAAACTACCTTCTAGTTTGACGATTTGAGCCCCTGCTTGCATGAGGGCCGTAGCGTTAGTCATGGCTTGTTCAACGGTGCGATAACTCATAAACGGCATGTCAGCCATAATCATGCACTGGCTGTTACCCGCACGCACGCACTGGGTATGATAGACCATGTGTTCCATGGTCACCGGTAAGGTGGAGTCGTTGCCCTGTAAAACCATACCAAGGGAATCACCGACTAAAATGATGTCGATACCCGCTTGGTTAATGCGCTGGGTAAAGCTGGCGTCGTAGCTGGTGACGCAGGTGGCCTTGTCGCCTGCGAGTTTCATGCGTGTGAGGCTGTGCAGGGTAATGTTAGGCATAGTCATAGGTTCCGAATTATGGCTCAAGACAGGTTAAATCATCTATAGGGCATTGGTTGAGTAATTGCCGCAGGCTAGTGCTATTGGGCAGTGTTAACTCAGGCGATAGTTCCGCCAGCGGCACTAAAACAAATGCGCGGTTTTGCATTTCGGGGTGAGGTACGCTCAACCGCGAACTGCTGATACATTGCTCGCCAAAAAGTAAGATGTCGAGGTCAAGGGTTCGAGGCCCCCAGTGGCGTTCACGGACGCGCTGGTGTTGCTGTTCTAGCGCTTGCAACTGGTCAAGTAAGTCATGGGCTTCAAGTTCAGTGACCAACAGCACCACGGCGTTGACAAAATCATCCTGGTCCTGGGGCCCAACGGGTTTGCTGGAATAGAGCTTAGATGACAGCAGCAGTTCACAGTGAGCCAGTTGGGATAGTTCTTGTATCGCCCGTGTCACATGGCCACGGGGGTTGTCTAAGTTGCTGCCTAAACCCACATATACATTGATCATGTTAGGCCTGAGGGTTTTTTTTAGGTTTGCGTTTTTTAGGCGCAGGTTTACCTAAGTCGGTGGTCATTTGTTCGCGTTTTTCGCCGCTGGCAAATTGATATTCGGTCCACCATTCACCTAGCTTTTCTAAGTCCTCACCACTGGATTCGCGTAACAGTATGAAGTCGTAAGCGGCCCGGAAACGTTTGTTTTCTACCAGCTCGGCGGCACGATTTCCATGCCGACGGGGTAAGCGTAGCTGCATGTCCCATATTTCTTTCATGGGGGTGCTAAAACGGCGTGGGATAGACGTTCGTTTAACCTGCTGTAAAATGACGTCTTGCGCCGCTTGATGCATGGCCGGTATAGGCGGCATTTTGCTTATTTTGCTAAGGCGCTCCTGTAGCGGGTGCCACAACAATGAGGCGAATAAATACGCTGGCGTGACACTCTTGCCTTGGGCGATGCGCTCATCGGAATTACGCAGCGCCAGTATCACAAATTCTTCCACTTGGTAATCTTCACTTTGATCGGCTTCGATGGCAGCGTCGGTTGCGGGGAATAAGTACTTAAATAAATCGTAGTCGCGTAACAGGTAGTAGGTCTGCTCACCGTTGCCCGACAGGAGTAGTTTAAGCACCTCCTCAAACATACGTGCGGCCGGGATGGGTTCGAGCAAGTGGCCCAAGGAATGAATAGGTTCAGCGGTTGCTGGGTCAATGTCAAAGTCGAGTTTAGCGGCAAAGCGGATGGCCCTGAGCATGCGTACTGGATCTTCGCGATAGCGGGCTTGGGGCTCGCCAATCATACGAATATTGCGTTGTTCGATGTCTTCAACACCGCCAGCAAAGTCATGGATGGTAAAGCCGTTAATGTTGTAGTACATGGCATTGATGGTGAAGTCACGACGCATAGCGTCGTCGTCGACGGTGCCGTATACGTTGTCTCGTAACAGCATGCCATTGTCGGCTTGTTTGGCTTGATTGCTGTCTTGACCCTCATTGTGGCTAGCGCGAAAGGTAGCCACTTCAATGACTTCACGGCCAAAACGCACGTGTACCAAGCGAAAACGGCGGCCAATGAGGATGGAGTTTCTAAATAGCTTATGCACCTGCTCTGGATGTGCATCGGTAGCAATGTCGAAATCTTTGGGCTGTTTGCCCAACAAAATGTCACGTACACCGCCGCCCACTAAAAAGGCTTGGTAACCCGCATCTTTCAGGCGATAGAGCACTTTGAGGGCGTTGTCACTGATGTCACGACGAGAAATGTCGTGGTGATCACGGGTGATAATATTGGGGCCGCTCGGAGCCACTGGCGCTGGCTGGTCGCCTTTGACCATGTTGACCAGTTTAGAAATTAAACCCATAGGTATTGTCAGTTCGAGTAATTAAAAAATCAAAGGCGCATTCTACCATTGCCGTGCAAGGCACGCTAGACAAAGGCAATAGGGTCTTGTTTGCGTGCCGGAATGGCTGTTATGTCCCACTGTTCAACGGCCCATGCCAATTGTTCTGTAACGGGTGCTTGGCGAAAATTACACGGTGTGGCTTGACCTAAACGTTCTAAGGCCTCAGATAACAACGCCGGCGCTTGCTTTAGGTCTAACGCAGCGGCCAAGTTTTGTTTGCTGAGCTTTTGGCCTTGGTTGTTGGTAACGATAGGGATGTGGGCGTAGTGGGGTTGGGGTAATTGCAAACACATTTGTAACCAAATTTGCCTTGGGGTTTGATCGTACAGATCACTGCCGCGCACCACATGGCTAACGTTTTGTGCTGCATCGTCCACCACCACTGCTAATTGGTAAGCGAATAGTTGATCTTTGCGCTGCACCACAAAGTCACCGACGTGTTGTGATAGGTGCTGCGTTTGTGGCGGCAGTATTAAGTCTTGTACTGTGAATTCGGCGTCAGCTGCGATCACCTTCATTGCCACCGGTTGGCTAGTGGGTGCCGTCAGACGGCAATCACAGCGATAGTCTGGGTTGGTGACGAATTGAGAGCGACTACAACTGCAGGCATAAATTAACTGTTGTTGTTGTAGTTGGCTTAACGCATGTCGGTAAGCTTCTTGGCGTAGACTCTGGTACATGGGTTCACCATCCCAGTGTAAACCAAAGGCGTCGAGGCAGCGTAAAATAGCGTCAATAGAGCCGGGTGCTGTGCGTGGAGGATCGAGGTCTTCTATACGGATTAACCAGAGTCCTTGATTAGCGCGTGCGTCTAAGTAACTGGCAAGGGCGGCTACCAGCGAGCCGAAATGAAGCGGACCGCTCGGCGTAGGGGCAAAGCGGCCGATATAAGCCATAGGTGTATGCTAGGCTTATTTGCCGAGCTGCTTCTCTTTGATTTCTGCAAGGGTTTTGCAGTCGATACAAAGGGTGGCAGTGGGGCGAGCTTCTAAGCGGCGAATGCCAATTTCCACACCACAAGTGTCGCAGAAACCATAGTCATCTTGTTCGATCAGCTCTAGCGTATCATTGATCTTATTGGTCAGCTTTCGCTCACGATCGCGGGCGCGTAATTCAAGGGAAAACTCTTCCTCTTGACTGGCACGGTCGTTGGGGTCGGCAAAGTTAGCAGCGTCTTCCTTTAAATGATTAACGGTACGATCAACTTCTTCCATTAAGTCTTGTTTCCAGGCGTGCAAGATCTGCTTAAAGTGCTCTCGCTGGTCTGGGTTCATGTACTCTTCACCGCTCTTCACCTTGTAAGGGGTGTAGTGCTTTAACAGTGATGCATTTGCTTCTGACATAACTTGGTTCAATGTTTTAGGGGCTATTTGACTTCGAAATATTAAACCGAAGAGGTCGGCCCAGTGGCTGTAAGTAAGATTTAGGGCGACAAAATAGCAGAATATGGCGCCTAAATCTAGGGGTATTTTGGCCGCTAGCGAAGTAATTTTCGCCTATTTTCTACCTTAATACCGTCGTTTTAGTCATTTTTTCAGTTACAATTCATGGGCTTTGGCTCAATTGGCCAAGTCATATCATACACCATGGTTTTGATGATTGGAGATAATTAATGGATTTCTCGTTGCCATTACAAGAAGCGACGCTGCAGTTACGCTACAAACGGTTTTTGGCCGATGTGGTGTCTCATGCGGGAACGGACTTGACCTTGCATTGTCCTAATACCGGTTCCATGAAAAATTGCGCCCAGCCGGGTAGCCGTATTTGGTATTGGGATTCTGCCAATGCTAAGCGTAAATACCCCTGTACCTGGGAGCTGGTTGAGGTTGAAAACCAGTACCTGGCCTGTATCAATACCCAGCGTGCCAACGGCTTGGTGGTAGAGGCTATTAATAACGGCGTGATACAAGAGTTGCAGGGTTATGATCAACTACAAATGGAGGTAAAGTACGGGCATGAGCATAGTCGCATCGATATTCTGTTGACTCACAAGGGCCCTGTGCCGCGCTGTTATGTAGAAGTTAAAAATGTCACCCTTATGGCAGAAGAGGGTTTGGGTTTGTTTCCTGACGCAGTGACGCAGCGCGGCCGCAAGCACTTACGCGAATTGGTGGCTATGGTCGACCAGGGCCATCGGGCCGTATTGGTGTATTGTGTGGCCCATACGGGGATTGAGCGTGTGGCGCCGGCGTGGAATATCGACCCAGCCTACGCAGACAGCTTAATTTGGGCCATGCAATCTGGCGTGGAAGTGTTTGCCTATGGTGCAGACATTAGTTTAACCAGCATGGCGTTAGTGCGCCGCTTACCAGTGCAGTTAAATCGCTGACTTAGGTAATAAATAGATACCCCCATCTCGCTCTTCTATGGCAAGGCGCTGCAGTGATTGACGGTTGCAGGGGCCGCTAATACAAAGGCCTGAATCAATGGTGAATAATGCGCCATGGGTGGCACACTGAATAAATTGTTTGTCGTAGTCTAGGAACTGATCGGCCACCCACTCAAGCGGTACCTTGCGGTGGGGGCAACTATTGAGGTACGCCACAGCGTGGCCTTGGTGGCGCACGATAAAGAGGTTGATGCCCTCATGAACAATCCCTTTGCATTGCTGCTCTTCGAGTTCGTGACTAGCAATGAGTGGACTATTAACCGCAGATAGAGACATATAAATTGGCCAAAAAAAGCAGTGAAATAAACCCTAAGCATAACAGAAATGGACATTGATTTTGACTAGAAAAAGGGCCGTGTCAGGTAGAAAAACCATCACCAAAAGTTGGATTTCATGGCCATGGTTGTTAAAACTGGCGACGGTGTTATTAGTATTGGGCGCCGTTGCTATGGTCTATTTGGATGCCCAAATCCGGCACCGATTCGAAGGCCATCGTTGGTCCTTGCCTGCTAAAGTGTATGCCCGTCCCTTGGAGTTGTTTACTGGCCAGCAATTGGCCCATGGGCAATTAAACTACGAGCTAAAACAACTGGGCTATCGCTGGGTTAATCAAGTCAAGGCGCCTGGTCAAGTGCAAAAAACGGCGGCCGGCATCGCTATTTACAGCCGCGGCTTTCGGTTTGCTGATGGTGACCAAAGCAGCCGCTTGGCACAGGTGAATATTATCAACGGCAAAGTGCAGGCCTTGCGCCAGCTCAATGACCAACCCATCGCCGTGCTGAGGCTAGAGCCGCAACTGGTGGGTGGGATTTATCCGGCCCATAACGAAGACCGAGAGTTGATTCAGTTAGACGACCTGCCCAATGGGTTTATAGAAACCTTGTTAGCGGTGGAAGACCGGCAATATTACCAGCATTACGGGGTATCGCCATGGGGCATTGCGCGCGCGATGTGGGCTAACCTTCAAGCCGGCGCAATTGTACAAGGCGGCAGTACCCTTACCCAGCAGCTGGTTAAAAACTTTTATCTAACCGATCGACAAAGCCTGTGGCGCAAACTAGTAGAGGCCCCCATGGCCCTGTTGTTGAATTTACATTACAGCAAAGACGAAGTGCTGGAGGTGTACCTTAACGAAGTGTTTGTTGGCCAAGCCGGTAAACGTGCCATTCATGGTTTTGGTTTGGCCAGCCGATTTTATTTTGGCCAACCGGTGAGTGAACTGCGTTTGCACCAAGTGGCTTTGTTGGTGGGGCTGGTTAAGGGGGCGTCTTATTATAATCCACAGCGCCACCCTAAGCGTGCCAAATTGCGGCGTAACTTAGTGTTGTCGATATTAGCTCAGCAAGGCTTCATTTCCGAGTCACAAAAACAACAGTATCAGGCGCTACCTTTGGACTTGAGTACCGCCCAGCAGGTGAGCCGGTACCCGGCTTATCTGGATGTTGTGCGTCAACAGCTGCAGCAACACTACCCTGCATCGGCGCTAAGTAGCCACGGTTTACGCATATTTACTAGCTTGGATCCATGGATTCAACAGCAATCCGATTTAGCCATGCGCGGGCAAGTTAAGCAATTGCAACAACAGCATGAAGGGCTTGAGTCGTTGCAAGGGGCGTTAGTGGTGAGCCAGCGTGACAGCGGTGAATTATTGGCGCTAGTGGGGGATAAAGACGGTGGTTATGCGGGCCATAACTGGGCTTTGGATAAAACCCGACAAGTGGGGTCATTAGTTAAGCCCGTAGTCCACTTAAGCGCCCTAGAATCGGGGCGTTATCATCTAATGAGTGCCGTTGATGATGGCCCCATTGCGGTACCTCAAGCAGACGGCAGCGTGTGGAAGCCGCAAAATTACGATCTAACATCCCACGGTGTGGTGCCAATGTATCAAGCGTTAGTAAAATCGTACAATCAGGCCAATGTGCGTTTAGGCATAGATGTCGGCGTTAAGCGGGTGGTGGCACAGTTACAGCGGCTGGGCGCCGAAGGCAATATCCCGGCATACCCTTCTGTGTTGTTAGGGGCGGTTGAGATGTCGCCGTTAAACGTCAATCAGGTGTATCAAACCATTGCTGGCAACGGCTTCTATAGCCCCTTAACATTAGTGCGTCAGGTTACCGAGGCCAATGGTGTGTTGTTGAGCCACTTTCCATATGCGGTGCGCCAAGCGGCGAGCAATGAGTCGGTCTATTTGTTGCAGCAAGAAATGCGCAAGGTGGCCACGGCAGGTACCGCCCGAGGGGTTTACCGATATCTGCCTAAGCAACAGCAGGTGGCGGCCAAAACGGGCACCACCAATGACCAGCGAGACAGTTGGTTTTCTGGCTTTAGTGGCCAATATGTGGCCACTACTTGGTTGGGCCGAGAAGATGCCAAACCGACGCCGCTGACAGGTGCAAGTGGTGCACTTAAGGTGTGGGGTGAGTTGATGAAAAACTTAGCTTATACTCCCTACCAAGATATCAAGCCGCAATCTGTAGACTATTATTACCTCAACCCAAAAACCGGCAAGGCGATGCCAAGCCGGTGCGCTGATGGCGTGTGGTTGCCCATACAAAAGCAGTTGGCGCCAGTGACAACAAAACAATGTGGATATTAATACGTGAATGTGAGCAATGAGTTAGCCGCCGTGCCCCGACTGCCGATGTTAGCGGTAGTCATGTTAATTAGTGCCTGTGCTGGCCCGGGTTATGGTCCGATAGTGCAGGACTTGAGTGTGACCGCAAGGGCATCGGAGCGCTTATCGCCCAGTGGCCAAGCTAGTACCGCAGTAGTGCAGCCTGCGTCAGCGGCGTTGCCTAAGTTGCAACCGCAGGCGCCGGCAGTTACGATTACTGCCCAGCCGCAAACCAGCCAAATTGAAGCGGCCAATGTAGTGAAGGTACAACCGGTGCAACAGATTAAGCCAGTCGCCACCATCTCACCATCACCTGTTACAACCGTTGTCTTACCGGCCTCCGACCAGCGGGTGGTTGAGCAGCTGTTAGCCGAAGCGGATCAGCTCAAGGCCCAAGGCAAGGTAACACAATCTGTGATTCAGCTACAAAGAGCCCAGCGTATCGCCCCACGTGAACCAAAGGTATACGCGCGACTAGCCGCTTTGCAGTTGTCATTAGGCGAGGCTTCTAGAGCCGAACAATTGGCCCTTAAAGGCTTGACGCTAGTGCCACAGCAAAACAACTATCAGTATTATTTCTGGAAGCTAATTGCCGCCAGCCGCAGTCACTTGGGCGATGTGTCTGGAGAATCTGCGGCCATTAGCGAAGCGGCAAAATACAAATAGACACCACTAGCAAGCATAACTAAGGCAGCCAGCAGTAAGCCATAATCAGTTTCAACACCAAGGCCTTCAATGAGCATTGCCCCAAGACTCGTATCAGCCCGTCTTAATAGCTCAAACAGAGCCGCTAGGGCAAGAAAAATACGCCCCCAAGTGGCTTGCTGCCAGTGCCAGTCGTAGCGCCAATCGATCACCGCTAGCAATAGCATGGGGAGGCTAATGTACAGACTCACGTTATACCCCATGGCGGCTAATACTGGCCCCAGATGAGGTATTAGCCACTGCATGCTGGTAAGGCAGCCGCAGGCTGCGAACGCAACACTAAGGGCCGCCGTTTTGAGCAAACCCCGGTCGAGTGGAAGGCACCACATGGCGACGCTTAATCTTAGCAGCCCTATGGCCAGCAATAGATAAATAATATTGAGCATCACTTATAGCGCAGCAAACGCCCGCTCGGCGGCGTCAAGGGTATGTTGTAACTCTTGGTCGCCATGAGCGGTTGAGACAAAGCCAGCTTCAAATGCAGACGGCGCTAGGTACACACCTTCGGCCAGCATCAAGTGAAAGAAGCGACCAAACTTTTGCGCATCGCAGGCCATGGTTTCGGTAAAGCACGTGACTTGCGGTTGATCGGTAAAAAATAAGCCAAACATGGCCCCCACTTGGCTGGTGAGAAAAGGCACGCCAGCGGCGTCTGCCCGCTGCTGCAAGCCGGCCAATAGCTTGCTGGTGTAGCTAGTTAAATGTTCGTATACGCCGGCCTGACTAATCTCCTCTAACATCACTAATCCTGCGCTCATGGCGACAGGGTTACCAGACAAAGTGCCGGCCTGGTAAACCGGCCCTAGGGGCGATAAAGAGTGCATCACTTCACTACGGCCACCAAATGCGGCGACGGGCATGCCACCACCGATAACTTTGCCAAGGGTGGTTAAGTCAGGGGCGATACCAAAGCGGCCTTGGGCACATTGAGGGCCTACTCGAAAGCCGGTCATAACCTCATCAAAAATTAACAGTGCGCCGTTGGCGTCACAGGCATCACGTAGGCTTTGCAAAAAACCCGCTTTGGGCGGGATGCAGTTCATGTTGCCAGCAACAGGCTCAACAATAATGCAGGCGATGTCTTGGCCGCAGTCTGCGAAGGTGCGCTTAACGCCTTCAATGTCGTTATAGGTTAAGGTAATCGTGTGCTCGGCAATGCTATCGGGTACGCCGGGTGAGCTAGGTACGCCCAAGGTTAACGCCCCCGAACCTGCTTTGACCAACAAGGAGTCAGAATGACCATGGTAGCAGCCTTCAAACTTAACGATTTTATCGCGCCCCGTATGGCCGCGAGCAAGGCGGATAGCGCTCATGGTGGCTTCGGTACCTGAGCTCACCATACGCACCATGTCCATGTGGGACAGTAAGCTACATAGCTTGTCCGCCATGTCTGTTTCTACTTTTGTGGGGGCGCCAAAACCAAGGCCGTTTTCAATGCTTTTGGACACTGCAGCCAATACTTTAGGGTGGGCATGGCCTAGAATCATGGGCCCCCATGAACCGACGTAATCAACATACTGCAAATCATCTTCGTCTGTGATCCATGCGCCTAAGCCGCGTTTAAAGAACAGTGGGTGGCCACCTACGCCTTTAAAAGCGCGTACCGGAGAGTTTACGCCACCAGGAATGTGTTGTTGGGCTGATTTGAAGAGTTGGGCTGAAACAGGTGTTTGGTGGCTTGGCATGGGTTACTCGTAAGCTAGGGGATATGGGCGCTATTATCCCCTGAATACGGCCGCCTTGCTAGCCGCTATTAGTTTATTCCTTGTGGGTATATTTCAAAATTTCGTCAACTGGCAATAGGCCCATAATGCTGCCGTCGATATCGGTAATGAGTAGTTGCTCGTGGCTCATCTTTTTACATAAATCCCATGCCTCTTTTAGGGTGGCGCGTGATGAACAATAACCAAATTGCGTGACAGGGTGTCCGGCCGCTTCAGTAAGGCTGCCAATTAACTCGTTATTGAGATCGATTTGAGATTGATGCAATACATGATTGATTTGGTCGCCGCCATTATTGATCACCATCCAATTCAAACCTTGATCTTTGGCCTGTTGGCAGCCGCTAATGTCTTGGTCATGGTGATGGCTAATGTCATCGTGCATTAAGCTGGTGACCCCTTGGTGATTGAGGGCTTGGGTGATGGGGTTGGCTTGGTAATCCATGCCTTGTTTGCGTAATATTTCGATAAAGGCGGAGTCCTGTTTAAATAGGTAGCTGCAACTGATGTTTGCAATTACAATGGTGGCCATGCTGGGTAAAATGATTTCTGGGTTGTGGGTTAACTCCATGAGCGCAACCAAGGCCGCCAATGGTGCTTGTAACACCGCGCTCATCATAGCACCCATGCCGAGCATGGCATAAAAGCCAGGCTCAGACGTAGGTCCATCGAGTAGGTAGCCACTGATATGGCCAAGGGCCGATCCAGCACAAGCCCCCATTAATAGCGTTGGGCCAATGAGACCAATGGGCATGCCCAAGCCAATACTAATGGCGGTGGCAAACAATTTGGCTAAGGCTAAGGCGATGAGTAGCCCGAGGGCGTACTGGCCTTCAATGGCTAACAAAATACTGTCGGTGCCCATACCCATCACCTGAGGCACGTAATACGCTAGGCAGCCGGTAAATGTGCCAGCCACTAGCATGCGTGCTAAAACTGGCTGGGCACCAAAGCTCAACATGCTGGTGAGGGTTTTGGTGAAGAGTGCTGCCATAGCCCCTAACACAACCCCGTAAACGAGAATTAACGGCATCTCTTTCATGCTGGCCATGCTTATATCGGGCGCCATAAAGGCCATTTCTGCGCCGTATAGGCTATTGTGCAACAGAGTGGCGGTAACAGCTGCGATAATGACGGGAGTGAATCCCATGATGCTGTACTCGAGCATGACTACTTCCATGGCAAAAATGACGCCGGCCATGGGTGTATTAAAGGAGGCCGCAATGGCCCCAGCAGTACCGCAGCCCACCATTAGGCGAACACTGTTGTGGGGCAGCTTGAAAAAACTACCAATTTGGGAGCTGACGGCGGAACCTAGGTGCACTGCTGGGCCTTCGCGGCCTGCCGATTGGCCAGTGAGAATGCCAATGGCGCCGCCCACAAACTGTACGAGGGTGTTTTTGAAGGGCATCTTGCCTTGGTGGTAGGCCATGCGTGCCATAACGTGCGCTACGCCGCTTTTGCGCTCGTCAGGACTGAATACCATAAGCCATAGGCCGATGAGCAGACCGCCGATCACCGGCAGTAAAAAATACCAAATAGGATCTAACTGTTCAAAGCTTTCTGCCGTACCGCCAGGCAACCAGTGTTCCAACGGCAGTTCAAACAAACTGCGAAATGCAACAATGACTAAGGCGGCGGCAACGCCGCTGATTAAACCTAAAAAACTGATTTGTGGTAAAGCGTTGGTATAGGCTAAGCGCCGGCGAAAATGGCTGGCTCCAAAGCGGCTGGGATTGAGACGCGATGCTAAGGCTTGTCGTAGGTCAAACATAGGCTATAACTCGTTAAGGCTTTATTATCTTTAAAATACGAGCGACGATTGATTCAGTTTACAATATATTGTGATGGGTACATAGGGTAAACTGACTAGCCCTAGTTTACCTTGGCACCAGTACTGGGCTAGAGACATAAAAGCATGGATAAAAAATTTGGTTTGGACGAGTTTATTGGTCTTACAATTAAATCTGCGCGCAAGGCGGCCGGTTTAAAAATCGTCGATGTTGGGCAGATGTCAGGCATCAGTCAAGGTATGATCAGTAAGATTGAAAATGCGCAGGTATCTCCTAGTTTAGATTCCCTTAATCGCCTATGCGATGCCATCGGTATGCCCATTTCTCAATTGTTAACTAACTATAACCGCGCTGAGGGTGATGCTCACTTTACCAAATCTGGCGAAGGTTTAGAGGTCGTTAGGCGTGGCACCGACAAAGGCCACGAGTACCGGTTATTAAACTATCAGCGGGGCGGTACACGTAATTTTGAACCATTTTTAGTGACTATGGATGATTTGTCTGAGGTGTTCCCTTCGTTTTCTCACCCAGGGGAAGAATTCGTTTATATTGTGGAAGGGTCTCTTTCATATCGACACGGCAATCACATATACCGCCTAGAGGTGGGGGATAGTTTGACGTTCGAAGGCAATGTGCCTCACGGCCCGGAGCAGCTCCACAGCGTACCTGTGAAACTGCTGTCGGTGATTAATTACTCGAGCTCCCGCTAGCCTAAAAGGCTTGGCCTGGAATCCAGTTAGTGCCTACTAAGGGCACTTTAGCCATGGCCGCCGATTCCACAGTTAATGCCACCATGTCTTCGGGTTCTAAATTATTAAGGTTGCTTTTGCCGCAGGCTCGGGCCAAGGTTTGAGCTTCCAGCGTGAGTACGCGAATATAATTGGCTAATTTACGCCCCCCATCCACAGGGTTTAAACGTTGAGCCAATTGTGGATCTTGGGTGGAGATGCCGGCAGGGTCTTTGCCCTCATGGTAATCGTCATAAAAACCAGCCGCAGACCCAATCTGCTTAAACTCGTCGTCATATTTTGGATCATTACAACCTAAGGCTACTAAGGCGGCGGTGCCAATGGCCACCGCATCGGCACCTAGGGCCATGCACTTGGCCACATCTGCGCCATTACGAATACCACCTGAAACAATGAGCTGCACTTTACGATGCATGCCCATGTCTTGCAAGGCTTGTACCGCTTGCGGTATGGCTGCCAAGGTAGGGATGCCAACATGCTCAATAAACACCTCTTGAGTGGCGGCGGTACCCCCTTGCATACCATCCACTACCACCACGTCGGCGCCCGCTTTAACGGCTAATTTCACATCATAGTAGGTGCGGGTTGCGCCTATCTTGATATAAATTGGGATTAGCCAATCGGTGATTTCCCTTAGTTCTTGAATTTTGATGGTCAAATCATCGGGGCCTGTCCAGTCAGGATGGCGACAGGCCGAACGCTGGTCAACGCCTTTCGGTAAGGTGCGCATGCCCGCCACACGGTCGGTTATTTTTTGGCCTAGCAACATGCCGCCCCCGCCGGGTTTGGCGCCTTGGCCCAAGACGATCTCTATGGCATCGGCTTTGCGCAGGTCATCCGGATTCATGCCATATCGTGAAGGCAAATATTGATATACTAGTTTGTCTGATTGGCCGCGTTCTTCAGGGGTCATGCCGCCATCGCCGGTGGTTGTGGAGGTGCCCACAGCAGAAGCACCTCTGCCTAGGGCTTCTTTGGCGTTGGCCGACAAGGCGCCAAAACTCATACCTGCAATAGTGACAGGGGTGTCGATAACAATGGGCTTTTTAGCAAACCGAGTGCCTAAGGTAACGGAAGTATCACAGGCTTCTCGATAACCCTCTAATGGATACCGCGACATGCTAGCGCCAAGAAATAGTAGGTCGTCAAAGTGTGGTAGTTTGCGTTTGGCACCAAAACCACGGATGTCGTAAATGCCAGTCTCTGCTGCGCGACGAATTTCCGCCATGGTAGTGCGGTCAAAGGTAGCCGATTCGCGTAAATTATCTTGCGGGTGATCGTTGTTCATGGGGATGGTTTCCTAATAAGCATTATCAACTTTAAAGTTATACAGCTGGCGTGCAGACCCATAGCGTTTGAATTGTGCGGGGTCTTCCTCGGCACCGGCGCTTTTTAATAGTTTTTTGAGTTTCTTTAGATGTTTTTCTGTCACTGGCTTTTCGATGCAGTCAGCGCCTAATGACTGCACCTTACCTTTTACATAGATGACGGTTTCGTACAGTGAGTCACCTAAGGCTTCGCCGGCATCACCACACACCACCAGCGTTCCCGCCTGAGCCATGAAACAGCTCATGTGGCCGACATTGCCTTTCACTACAATGTCGCAACCTTTCATAGAAATGCCGCAGCGTGCGCCAGTATTACCGTCGACGATGAGTAATCCACCATGGGCCGTGGCACCAGCCGCTGAAGAGGCATCGCCTTTCACGTGCACAGTGCCGGACATCATATTTTCTGCCACCCCCTGGCCTGCATTACCATGCACAGTGACATAGGCCAGTTGGTTCATGCCGGCACAAAAGTAGCCCACGTGGCCGTGGATGTTGACCTCAAGGTTTTGATTGAGGCCACAAGCAATATTGTGCTGGCCGCTGGTTTGACTCACGTCCCATTGGCGTTCGTCTAGGTGGTTGTATTGGTCGTGTAATAGCTGGTTGAGCTGCCGTACACTGTGTTCTGCTAAGTTAATTGACTGCATGTCATCTCCAATTGAGCTATCTGAGTTTTAGCCTTGCTGGCTATCGCGCTGCCACGAATAAATGGTTGCTGGTTCTGGTTCCCAGATACGTGCGTGTTCTATGTTGACTAAACTGGTGAGGGCCTGGTATTCCGAAGCCATGGCGACGTAATCATCGGTTTCTGCTAGCACGGCTGGCTTACAGGCAATGGGGTCTCGGATGACTGCAAAACCATTCTTGGTGCCTATGGCCAGGGTGTAGAAACCATCCAAGTCTTGTAACGCGTGCTGCAGCGACTGATCTAGAGTATCTCCTTGGTCCATGCGCCAGGTGAGATACCCTGCGGCCACTTCGGTGTCGTTTTCGGTTTTCATTTGGTAGCCATGATAGGCAAGTTCGGTGCGCAAGCGGTTGTGGTTAGAAAAAGACCCGTTGTGCACCAAACATAAATCTTGGCCGGTAGAAAATGGGTGCGAACCTTCTAGTGTGACCGCCGATTCTGTTGCCATACGGGTGTGCCCAATGATGTGGCTACCTTGCATGGATGTTAAATTGAAGTCCGAGCTTATGTCGCCCGGCAGGCCCACTGCTTTAAGTATTTCGATGGACTGTCCCGCGCTCAATAGCGCTACTTCTGGTGCATGCGTGGCAAAATAAGCGTTTGCTGTTTTCGCATCGGTAGCCATCTTGAACACGGCGGCATTATGGTTGCGATTAAACGCCACGTTCACGGCTAGATGGGTTTGAGCGTGATGAGCTAAGGTGTCCCAGTCGTACTCAAGGTCAGGGTGGCGTAAGGTGATTTTGGTAGATCCTTCTTGTGCTTGATCGCCATAGATGGCAAAGCCCGCACTATCTGGACCGCGGCCTGTCATCGCCTCAAGCATCGGAGCAAACATGCTGCCAAGTTGGTTTTCTAAGGTTTGGTTTTTTAGGTAGAGACCTACAATTCCGCACATGATGTGTTCCTTTTTTGTTCTCTGTTGGTAGCTAATATAGGTTTAAAATAATTCCAGATAACGTTTGCGCTCCCATTCTGTCACGTAACGGCAATACTCAATCCACTCGTCGCGTTTGAGGTTGATAAATTCGTTGCATATTTCCGGCCCGATGAGGTCGATAAGTTGGGTGTCAGCTGCTAATGCCTCAACCGCTTCGCCTAAGTTTTGTGGCAGCAAGTCAACGCCAGCTGCAATGCGCTGCTCGTTGGAGAGACCGTATAGGTTGATGTTGTGCGCTGCACCAGGGTCTAACTCACGATCAATTCCATCTAACCCCGCGGCGATGATGGACGCGTGCACTAAATACGGGTTGCAGGATGAGTCTGGTAAGCGATATTCCAAGCGCCCGTAAGGGATGCGCACCATGGCCGAGCGGTTGTTGTCGCCATAACAAATGTAGGCAGGCGCCCAGGTGGCACCAGAAGCAGAACCACCCACCACCAGCCGTTTGTAGGAATTTACTGTGGGCGCTGACAAGGCACACAGGGCTTTGGCGTGGTGTAATAGTCCAGCCATAAAGTGATACGCCATAGACGATAGGCCCATGCCGCTGGGGTCACTCTCATCACAGAATAAGTTGTTGCCTTGCGGGTCAGTAATGGAAAGGTGGAAGTGCATACCGTTACCAGCACGGTCGGCAACGGGTTTAGGCATGAATGAACAGACCATACCCATGTCGTGGGCAATTTCCCCAGCGGCCATGCGTACAAAGGTAAAGCGGTCTGCAGAGGTTAACGCATCACTATAAGTGTAGTTGATTTCAAATTGACCATTGGCGTCTTCATGATCGATTTGGTAGACATCAAAGTCTACGGCTTGCAAGGCACCCACCAAGGTTTCTAAGTAGTTTCTCGAGCGCGACAGACCTTTGTAGTCATAACAAGGTTTGTCTAATGTGTCTGATTTATCCGCCACAAACACCCCCAGACCCTCATCACGGGAAAACAATGAGAACTCCGGCTCAAGCCCGGTATTGAGTGTCCATTGCCTTTGGCTTAACTTTGCAACTTGCCTTTTTAAAACGACTCGGCTGTCATAGGGATAAGGTTCGCCATTAACGTAACCATCGCAAGCAATGCGTGCATAACCGGGCTGCCAGGGTACAATCGACAGGGTGTCTAGGTCACCACGGGCCATGAAATCGGGGCCGTGGGGTTCCATACCAAGCCCATTAACGGCGAATCCAGCAAAGCCTGCACCACTGTTAACAACGTCAATTAAATTTGCCGCCGGGACAGATTTGGTTTTGGCAACACCATGAATATCGACAAACTGAGCTAGGACAAAGTTAATATTATTGTCAGATAAAAATTGTTCGGCATTGTTAATCATGTGGCTCTCCGATTAAATTATGAATAATTTATTTCCTGTGAGGAATGAATTACAAATGCTATCATAAAAGTTCACTTATGAGAATTTTTATTTCCTAAAAATAAAGCGGCCAATAATCACGCCTCAATAGTGTATAGCACCTGCTAATGTTGACTTAGCTGTGGAGGGCATTATCATAGGCCGGTCGAAACTAAATAACTGTTATATACATGAACTTACCTAAGCAAAAAGTAGCTATCGTGGGTGGCACTGGTTACACCGGTGTTGAACTATTGCGTTTGTTAGCGCGCCACCCTCAAATAGAGGTTTGTGCCATTACCTCACGCTCAGAAGCCGGTAAGGCCGTGTCGGATATTTATCCCAGCCTGCGGGGCGAATATGATTTAGCTTTCACAGAACCCACAACGGATACCTTGGCTCAGGCTGATTTGGTGTTCTTTGCCACACCCAACGGGGTGGCCATGAAGCAAGTGCCAGAACTGTTGGCTGCGGGCATTAAGGTGATTGACTTGGCTGCCGACTTCCGCATTCAGGATATCGATGTTTGGTCCCGTTGGTATGGTATGGATCACGCATGCGCCGAGCTGGTTGCTCAGGCCGTCTATGGCTTGCCAGAAGTCAATAAAGAGGCCATTAAACAGGCCAGTCTAGTGGCTAATCCTGGCTGTTATCCTACCGCAGTTCAATTGGGTTTATTGCCTCTCATTGAGCAGGGTTTAATCGCCACTGATCACATTGTGGCCGACTGTAAGTCGGGTGTGAGTGGCGCGGGCCGCGGCGCGGCCGTAGGCAGCTTGATGTGCGAAGCCGGTGACAGTTTCAAGGCCTATGGAGTGGCGGGTCACCGCCACTTGCCTGAAATTAAGGAGCGCCTATCTGTGGCTAATGATGCGCCAGTTGGGGTCACTTTTGTGCCCCATTTAACGCCTATGATTCGTGGTATTCACGCCACCTTATACGCCCGTTTAACTAATACACAAGAATCATTAGAAACCATTCAGGTCTGGTTTGAATCGCGATATATTGATCATCCATTTGTGGATGTGATGCCCTTAGGTAGCCACCCTGAAACGCGTAGCGTGAGAGGGTCTAATATCTGCCGCATAGCGTTACATAAACCACAAGGCGAGGACACCTTGGTCATCTTATCGGCCATAGATAATTTGGTCAAAGGAGCCGCCGGCCAGGCCATTCATAATATGAATTTGATGTTGGGTCTGGAAGAAACCGCAGGTTTGAGTATTGTGCCTTTAGCGCCGTAAGATAGCACTCAGTAATACTTGACTAAATTACTAGGTTAAGCGCATAATTCTCGCCCTAAAAATGTTGAAGAGAGCAGTATGCCCAACACCGAAGAACATGATTACATTGATGCCATCCCGCCAGCTATGGGATTTACTGATGCTGCGGCAAAAAAAGTATCGCATCTGATGGAATATGAGGACAACCAAGCCTTACGTCTACGTGTCTATGTGACTGGTGGCGGCTGTTCCGGGTTTTCTTACGGCTTTACCTTTGATGATAAAGTGGCAGAAGATGATACCCAAATTGAAAATGGTCAAGTCACCATGGTGGTTGACTCCATGTCGATACAATATCTCATGGGCGCCACTGTGGACTATAAAGAAAGCCTGCAAGGCTCTCAGTTTTCGGTCACCAATCCCAATGCAACCACCACCTGTGGTTGTGGTTCAAGCTTCTCCATCTAACCTTTCAGGCGGCTTTAGTTAGCCGCCAATGGTGTACCGAGTTTATAGGATTCTAGTTGCGCCAAAATGGTATTTGCCGCGGGTTTAAAGTCTTTCATCTGTTGCTGGTTGAGCGGTTGCACGTTAGGGAACTTCACCTTGAGCGGGTTTTTATGCACGCCATTGGCGCGGAACTCGTAATGTAGGTGTGGGCCGGTAGATAGCCCAGACGTGCCGATGTAGCCGATAACCTGTCCCTGCTTTACCCGAGTGCCTTTTTTAACTTTGCTGTTATATTTAGACATGTGCGCATACAGTGTTGTGTAGATGCCTGCATGTTGAATGATGATGGTACGTCCATAACCGCCCTTAGTGGCGCGCCAAATAACCTTGCCATCGCCTGAAGCTTTAATGGGTGTGCCTCTGGCCGCAGCGTAATCTACCCCTCGGTGGGGGCGGCTGGTTTTAAGAACAGGGTGCTTGCGATTGGGGTTGTATTTGGAGCTGATGCGGAAAAAGTCTACAGGGCTGCGCAAAAATGCTTTGCGCATACTGTAACCTTTGGGTGAGTAGTAATTGCCATCCGTATGGCGGATAGCGTTAAATACCTTACCCTGGTTAACAAATTGGGCTGCCAAAATGTGGCCCTCGCCTATCTTTTTATCATCGAGATACTTTTCTTCATAAATAACTGCAAACTGGTCTTGCTGGCGAATGTCGAGGGCAAAGTCGATGTCCCAGCCAAAAATGTGAGCAAGTTCCATGAGTTTCTTTTGGCTTAAGCCGGCCTTTTGACCATCGACAAATAATGAATTACTGATCACACTTTGTATAAAGCGAGTTTCTACATCAGGTTGGCGTGTAAAGGATTCGACCTGATATGCGCCTTGGTCATCACGGGCAATCACAACTTGTTGCAATGGATTTTTAATGTGGCGAACTTTTTCCAGCTGACCTGCAGTGATGACAAAGTCGAGTTGTTCGCCCGGGTAAAGAGTGCGTAAGGCTTTTGACTCTTTAGTGGCTGCGGCAATACGGTACACGTCTTGTGCAGTTAAACCAACCCGGTGGAACAGAGTGGATAAATTGTCGCCCGACTTGACCGTCACCGATTGCCAGGCATCAGGGGCAACAGTGACTTGCGCGACAGCGGGAGAGCTAGAAGCAGCGGTTTGTAATTTAAGGCTGATGTCGATGGGCTGGCTGGCACCTTGACTTGGGTTAATCGGCCCATCAATCTTCTTAGGCCATAAACCAATGATCAGCATTACTGAGAACAAAACCACTAAAATGGCCAGGTAAGGCTTGGGAAAATGTTGTAAAAGCTTAGCGACGGCGGACATAAATACAGACAGTAAAATAAAGTGCGCCTATATTACATCAGAATGACCGTTATTGGGCGCCTTTCAAGACTTTTCTATTGCTATCAAATAGCGCTAAAATAGACGCCTTTGTGCCGACTGTTTTAACTCAGGCTTGGTACCCCAGATTAACACCACCAATAAGCGACCTATTATGACTGCTGTAGACACCAACTTACTCGCCGATTTGCAAATGCGCGGGCTGGTTAACCAAATGACCTCTCCCGAAGATTTAGCTGAGCACCTTCAGCAGTCGCGGGTGCTCTATTGTGGTTTTGATCCCACAGCAGACAGCTTGCATATTGGTAGCTTAGTGCCTTTGTTGGTGTTGCGCAGGTTTCAGCAGGCGGGGCATAAACCCTTGGCGCTGGTGGGTGGTGCAACAGGCATGATTGGGGATCCGAGTTTTAAAGCCCAAGAGCGTAAGCTCAATACAGTCGATATTATTAATCAATGGGTCGGGCGTCTAAAAGCGCAGGTGTCGGCTTTTATCGAATTTAATGACCAGCCTAACAGCGCCGAGGTGGTGAACAACTACGACTGGACTAAAGACGTTGATGTGCTGACTTTTTTGCGTGACGTGGGCAAACACTTCTCGGTAAGTGCCATGATTCAAAAAGAATCAGTTAAACAGCGTTTGGATCGTGACGGGGAAGGCATTTCCTTCACCGAATTTGCCTATATGATTCTTCAATCCTTTGACTTTTCAGAACTGTACAAGCAGTACCATTGTAGCTTGCAAATAGGTGGCAGTGATCAGTGGGGTAATATTACCGGTGGTATCGATCTCACGCGCCGCCAGCACCGGGCTCAAGTGTTTGGTCTGACTTTGCCCTTAGTGACTAAGTCTGATGGCACGAAGTTTGGCAAAACAGAAAGTGGCACCATTTGGCTGGACGCCAAAAAAACGTCGCAATACGCCTTTTACCAGTTCTGGATCAATAGCGCTGATGCTGATGTTTATCAGTTTTTGCGTTACTTCACCTTCTTAAGTGAAGCGCAGATGGTGGCTATTGAAGAGCAAGATAAGGCTGCACAAGGCCGGCCTCAGGCCCAAGCGATATTGGCGTCTGAAGTGACTCGTCTAGTTCATGGTGAAGAGGGTTTGCAGGCAGCCTTGCGCATTACTGAGGCCTTGTTCTCTGGTCAGCTAATCCAGTTAGCCAGTGACGACCTGCAGCAGTTGTATTTGGACGGCATGCCGGCTTCAGCGACCAGTGAGTCGGAGCTAAGCCTAGTGCAGATGTTGGTGGAGTCGGGTTTGGCTAAGTCCAATAAGATGGCGCGAGAGTTTATTGGTAATAATGCGGTTAGCATTAACGGCGAAAAAGTATCTGATGTAGATGCCGTATTTAATTCAACTAGTGGATTACATAAGGAATTTCACGTTATTAAGCGTGGTAAAAAGCTATTTCATTTGCTTCGTTGGCAAGCATAAAGCGGTGTGAACGAATTAATTTAATTATTTATAAAAAGCGTGTTGACAAACCATCTCAGTTCTATAGAATACGCCACCTCGGTTGAGCAGACAGCTTCACAGCGAACCACTCAACCGACCGCTCTTTAACAATTTAATCAAGTAATTCGTGTGGGCGTTTGTTGGATTGGCAATAAGACCTAAACATTGTTTAGGCAACGATCAAACA
>JABGSN010000029.1 GCA_018647765.1 Oceanospirillaceae bacterium
CGGCCATCCCAATTTTGAGTGCTATGGGCAGGCCGATGCCACTCCAGAGTGAATAACGCCCCCCCACCCAATCCCACAAGGCCACCTGGTTGGCGTGTGGGATCCCCCAGGCATGCATCCGCTCAGGGTGAGCACTGCTGCCAATAAAGTGATGCTCAGTAATGGCCTTATCACTGGGAATAGTCTTACGTAACCACGCCTTTGCGGTTTTCGCATTGGCCATAGTATCGACCGTGGTAAAGGTTTTGGACGCCACGATAAACACGGTGGTGGCCTGATCTAGGTGTTGCAACATTTCGGCTAGCTGACTGCCATCCAACGAAGACACAAACAAAAACTTGAGGGGAAATTTTGTTTCGCTTTTAAATTCATCCAACGCCTGGCACACCATTTTGGGGCCCACATCTGAGCCCCCCACACCAATGTTAACGATGGTGTTGATGGGCTGGCCGTTATAACCTAGCCACTCGCCTGCGTGCATCTGGTTGACGATGCGCTGCATATTGGCCAAATTGTCAGCGATGAGCTGGCCTGTTTCTTGGCCATCGACTTTGGGATACGGGCCTTGGCTTTGGCGCAGTGCCGTATGCAGGGCTGGGCGAAGCTCACTGGGGTTGACGATACCGCCGTTAAAGAGGCGTTCTATGGCCTTTGGAAGCTGGCGTTGCCTTGCCAGTTCGAGCAACAGGTCCAGGCTTTTGGGCTGGATACGTTGCTTGGATAGGTCTAAAAGAATGCCTTCTGATTGCCATGATAGGTCAGTAAAGCGTGACTCGCCCCCAGCATCAAATAACTGCCTGAGTGAATCAGGCCTAATGTCTTGCTGGTAATGCTCCGTGAGGGCTTGCCAGGCTGGTAAGCTAATACTCAAACGCGCTCCCCGAATTGCTTCTGATATAAATGATTAGCGATCACGTTTAAGCTGCTCAATTTCTTTAGTGATCTGTTCATGTTCAGCAATTTTTCGTTGTAAAAAACTGGCCGTTAACCTGGCTTTTTCTTCAATGCCCTTGGGGGTTAATAGATACAAATAACTCCACTTGTTCGAGCTACGTTGAAAGTTACCGGCTTTTACCCACCCTTTGTCGATCAATGCCTTCACACAATAATTCACCTTACCGACACTCACGCCTAATTCTTCAGCCAGTTGTCGCTGCGATATATGCGGATTGGACGCTATCTGTTTGAGTATTTTTAGGTGAGTTTCTGTAGGCATAAGGTCTTTTCGGCTGTGCTCAAGATGGTATAAAACAGACACGCTACCGCCCTACCCGGTCACTTATGGTATTTGCGGTGGCATTGATCGATTGCGTTCAACCGTTGAACACGTTACTAACATTAACACAATAATTCGGCTTAGGTTGTGTGACCCTGGCTAATTTAAGCGTGCTTTTGGATTTGGGTATTGGCTATCAATGTGGGGGTTTGTTGATTTAACAAACTAATTAATACAATGGACCTTTGTTGGCCATCGGTATGGCTGAACACCGCCTTTAAGCCCTTGAATGGGCCTTCTAATATGTTGATACTGTCGCCCGATTGCGGCCCATCCGGCGCACTGGCTGAGCTTTCACCCGCTAAACTCATGTGTTCGCGTAATTTAATTTGTGCGATCAGCGCTTCTGGCACTTGAATGGGCTCTACGCCAAAACCAACTATTTTACTCACCCCTCGACTGGAGCGGATGCTGGTGTAGGTTAGGCCATTTTGTTCGGGTTGTGCGTTAATAAATAAGTAACCTGGGAACAGCGCTTCTTCCACCTGAATACGTTTTCCGCGGCTGAGCTTTTCTACCCATATTTGTGGGCAATAGCAGTCGCCATTTTGACGCTCTAGGTTTTCCAATGCGCGCATTTCTTGCCTTGGTTTAACTTGCAACAATAACCAGTTAGGTGTGCTCATGAGCCACCTCACCAACAGCGGACCAATCACGCTGTTTGCTCCAGTACATATACGCTGCGGTGACTAGCACAAACAAACCAGCGCTGACTTGTGGCCAAAGCAGTTGCGCTAACGCACCTATCGCCATTAGCACCAATGCAATCATAATCAAGACAGCCAACGATTGGCGTGTATTTAAGCCTAGATTTTCTAACATGTGATGAATGTGAGAACGGTCTGGATGAAAGGGCGATCGGCCCGCTCTTAGGCGTTTAATAATGACCACCACCGTATCAATCACAGGCAAAGCAACGCACCAGAGCACGTTGATGGGCTGGATGGCTTGGCGGGTTCCTGAACCATCACCTTGGCTTAACTCAATCAGCACCCACGACAGAATAAAGCCAATGAACATACTGCCAGCATCACCTAGGAATATTTTACGGTCACTGATGATGGAAAGGTTGGTGAGCAGATAAGGTATGAGTGCAGCAACCATGATCAATAAGAAATCAAACAAGCGATAATTGCCGCTAATGCTCTCGAAGACAAACACCCCAAGAATAGCCACCAGTGCTAAGGAACCCGTTAGGCCATCAATGCCGTCGCTCATGTTGACGGCATTGACTAAGCCAATCACGCTAATCACGGTGAAGGGAATGCCCCACTGGCCGAGGTGAATTACGCCCGTGCCGAATAAGTCGCCCAAAGATTCAATATAGATACCTGCACCTTTGATCATAATTACACAGGCAATCGCCTGAATAAGAATGCGCACCCAAACACCCAATTGCTTTATATCATCCACTAGGCCTGCCACCAATATAAGAGAGGAAGACGCTAGAAGGTAAAAAAGTTTGTCGTGAATTGGGTATACAGAAAGAATAGCGACTAGCACGCCCACATAAATAGATAAACCGCCAATCAGCGGAATGTGGCCAACGTGCTGCTTACGCCCGGCTGGTATGTCAACCAGGTTAAAATAGACGGCAATGGGACGCAATACTTTAATCGCCAAATATGCACTGACCAACGCAATAAGGTTGGCCTGCCAAAGTTCTGCTGTTATTGCCATAAAAATACCCTTTAAGTTAAACCTTAGTATAAATGATGACTTTTAGGAATTTTTCCTAAGAAAGCTATTTCTACCATACACTTACCAAGCCTAGAGTAAAGTATAGACCTTATTTTCGGGTTTGCTGGTTATTGCCAATAATAACTATTAAACCTTGCTGTTTTAATACTCCCTATTTTTTTAACCCTCATCCCCGCTAAACTTACGCTATGTGGGTTTGGATTGCCGCGCTACGCTCGCAATGGCGCAGTGGTGTGTGTCGTCTAATAATAAATGTAGGTCGCCATATTACTCAGTAGTGAGGGCCCTTTGTATGTGAAAATGCCGCGCTCATAATGTGAGGAAAAGGCATGCACACTCAAGCTCTCATGCGCCAACTGGTCGCACAACGCAAATCCAACTTTAGCTTACCGCAGCCGTTTTATACGGATGAGGCGTTGTTTAAGCTGGACATGGAAAACCTGTTTCACAAACAGTGGTTATTTGCCGGCCATGATTGTGAAGTGGCCAATGAAGGGGATTACATTACCCTAGAAATTGGCGCCCAACCGGTGATTATTGTGCGTGGTAAAGACGGTGTAATTAATGCCTTTCATAACTCGTGTAAACACCGTGGATCGCGTATTTGTTCGGAAAAAAGCGGCAGCGGGCCTAAGTTGGTGTGCCCCTATCACCAGTGGACTTACGACTTAGACGGCCAACTGCAGTTTGCCAAAGACATGGGGCCTAACTTTAACCCCGCTGATTACAAGCTTGAACGTACTCACTGCCAGTCTGTGGGCGGTAGTATCTTTATCTGCCTAGCTCAGCAGGCGCCCGACTTTTCTGAATTCACCCAACGTATAGAACCATACCTGCTACCACACAACCTGCGCGACGCCAAGGTTGCCCACCAAAGCACCATTGTTGAAGAAGGTAACTGGAAGCTAGTGGTCGAGAACAACCGCGAGTGTTACCACTGCCAAGGCAGCCACCCTGAATTGTGCCGCACCTACTCCGACGACCCAGCGCTCACCGGAGTGGCCTTAGAAGGAGGCTCGCCAGAGATCGAAGCCCATTGGCAAAAATGCGAAGACAAGGGCATTCCTAGCCGCTTTCACATGCACGAGGGCGGCCAGTACCGCGTGTCTAGAATCCCCTTATTACGCGACACCGAGTCGTTCACTATGAGTGGTGCTGTGGCCTCTGGCAAACCGATGGTTAACGGCGATGACAAAGCCCTTGGATCATTGTTGTTGTTCCATTACCCCAATACCTGGAACCATTTTCTGTCGGACCATGCCATAACCTTTCAAGTGATACCTGTGAGTGCCACCCGCACGATCGTCACCACCAAATGGTTAGTACATAAGGATGCCATAGAAGGGGTTGATTATGATTTGGATACACTCACTGCGGTGTGGCAAGCCACCAACGAACAAGACCGTCGCTTAGTGGAAGAAAACCAGCTGGGTATCAATTCTCCCGGCTATACACCAGGGCCCTATTCACCACTACATGAAGATGGCGTTGCCCAATTTGTGGATTGGTATTGCCAAGCTACAGCGCAGGCATTGGGTGATGCAGAGCCACAACCCATCATCATGCCCATAGCTGCTTCGCCAACCCAACCAACAGCGCCAAGTGTTATTGCGCCCATAGCTCCTGTAACCTTAGCACCACAGACGCCACCGTTGATGGCACCTGAACAAACCGCGGACAGCAAGTACTTTGAATATTTGAACCAATCCATCCCCTGGCGCGATCAGTCTCAGTTGTTGGAGGTGGTGTCTATTGTGCCCGAAGTGGCAGACGTGATGACAATCACCTTTCGTACCGAAAACAATGCCTATTTCAACTTCGCTCCAGGCCAGTTCATCACCTTAGAGCTGTCCGTTAATGGCGAAAACCTGTATCGCACTTACACCATTTCTTCCAGCCCATCACGCCCTTACTCGCTGTCGATTACGGTTAAGGCGCAGCCCAACAGCATTGGCACCCGCTGGATGTTGGATCACTTAAATCCGGGTATGAAAGTGCGGGCTTTTGGCCCTTCGGGGCAATTTCACCTATACCATCACCCCGCCGAAAAATACTGCTTTATTTCGGCCGGCAGTGGCATTACACCCATGGCCTCCATGACCAATTTCCTCTATGACCGAGGCGGAGACATGGACGTGAGCTTTATTCATTGCGCCCGCCGCCCTTCAGAGATCATATTTAAGCGCAGCTTAGAGCAAATGGCGGCCCGCGTGCCGGGCATTCACCTGGCATGGATTGTACAAGATAAAGACCCGTTTTCTGCCTGGACTGGCTACGTAGGGCGCTTTAACCAGCTCATTTTAGAACTCACTACACCTGATTTTTTTGACCGAGAAGTCTTTTGCTGTGGCCCAGAACCGTTTATGCAAGCCGTTCGCGATGTGCTCATTGCTGCCGACTTCAACATGGCGCAATATCACGAAGAGAGTTTTGCAGCTCCTAACTTTGAAGACGACGACATTGAGCACGACGACGTTCAGCTAGACGATGCAGTCGCCACCAAAGTGCATTTTTTGGTATCGGGCCATCAACTGGACTCCAATCAGAATATCACCGTACTGGAATCGGCCAACCAAGCGGGGCTTAATATCCCTAGCGCCTGTAACTTTGGTGTATGCGGTACCTGCAAGGTGAAAAAGGTGTCTGGCGAGACCCACATGGTACACAACGGCGGCATCAGCGACGCTGACATTGAGGCGGGTTATATTTTGGCGTGTTGCTCTAAACCGATTACCGATGTGGCGATTTCCTACTAGTCGTATTAGGAAGTTTTCCAAAAATGCTATGTCACGAAGTGATGTGGGCTTGCCGGAGGACAGCTTTGTTTTCTGTTGCTTTAATAATGTCGGCAACTAACTAGCGGAGGGTAATGTAATGATGGCTAATATAAATGTAGTGTGTCGGCGCTAATTTATTTTTGCTAGCATGCGATAAAGCTCCACCTTAAAGGCCATCAGCACATGAGCACTATTCTGAAGCAACTCATTACCGGGCCCTCTGTCTGGACGGCCAACGACTACACCAACGACCAAAGCTATATCCACCACCTTTCACAACAAGATGTGGCCAATATTAATAGTGCCTTAAGTGCGCTAAATAACGCGGGGCGAAGCTACCCTAAGTTCAACCAAACGGACTTTCCACTGGCACAATTTGGCGCCAAATTAACCCGGCTTGCCGATGAGTTAGAGGATGGCCGCGGCTTCTTTTTATTACGCGGCCTGCCGCTTGACGACTACTCTGAAGACCAAGTACACACCATTTATTACGGTATTGGCCTGCATTTAGGCATTCCCGTGGGCCAGAATCCTAGGGGAGACATACTCGGTGGCGTGGAAAACATCGGCGATCCCAATGATAAACAAACCCGCGTCTACGAAACCAACCTATATCTGCCGTACCACACAGATCCCTCCGACGTCGTTGGCCTCTTGTGTTTACGGCAGGCCAAACGTGGCGGCCTAAGCAGCTTGGTGAGCGTGGCCGCTATATACAACCAACTACTCAGTCAACACCCCGAATATTTGGGCCTGTACTACAAAACCTATCACTATGCTCATTTAGGCAAAGACCTGCCGACTCCGTCGCCCCTGTTTAGCTACCACCAAAGCAAACTCAGCTGCCGCTATTTACGCCAGTATATAGAGTTAGGTCACGAAATGATGAACCAGCCCTTGTGTCAAGTGGAGCGTGAGGCCTTGGATCTGTTTGACCAGATTATGTTGCAGCAAGAAATGCGCCTAGACATGATGCTGCAACCGGGTGATATGCAGTTTGCCAACAACTATCTTGTACTCCACTCTCGCACCAGCTTTGAAGACCATACAGCGCCAGAGCAACGTCGTAAATTGTTGCGACTATGGTTAAAAATGCCCAATGCACGTACATTGGCACCTGAGTTTCCTGGCCGCAATGGGTTCCCACTACCTACGGACCTCCTCCAAAAGTAGGAGACAAATACCTTCTTTTTACCGATGTGTAATCCCCCATTTTTAGCGTCAATTAAAAATAGGGGCTTTCTCGGTTAAAATCGTCGATCACGTTAAACGTTCGCATCGAGTGTCCATTTTTGAGTGAATCACTCATAAAATCCGTCGACCAAACTTGGTTAATTTCTGCCGGCACGGCCAGCGTTTCAGGCTTGTCCCGCTTTATACGTGACTTTGGTTTAATCCTTAAGTTTAGCTCAAGCTCACGATAGATACGGTAGACGCGCTTATGGTTCCACTTAAAGCCTTTAATATTGCGCAAGAAGTCAAAGCATAGGCCAAAGCCCCAACGCTTATGCGTTGTCGTGAGCCGTTTCAGCCAGTCCTCGATTTCAGCATTCTCATCAACCAGTGTTGGTTTATAAAAATAACAGGTCGTACTGATTGATAGCACATCACAAGCAATTCTAATGCTCACGCCGTAAGTTAGTTTAGCCCTGCAAGCCAGTTCTCTACGCCGAGCTGGCTTCACCACTTTTTTGCGATGATATCCTTGGCAATTTCAGCTTTGAGCCGCTCCTCAGCATACCTCTTCTTTAAACGTCGATTTTCATCTTCAAGTTCTTTCATTCGCTTCATAAGCGAGACATCCATGCCGCCAAACTTAGCCCGCCATTTGTAGATGCTGGCGGAACTGATGCCGTGTTCACGACACAAATCTGGCACAGTTGTGCCAGATTCATTCTGCTTCAAGATAGCGATGATCTAGCTGTCCGTAAATCGTGATTTTTTCATGTAGATCTCCTTCGTTTAGTGTACGAGAAAATCCTACTTAAAACTGATCTTAATTTACGGGGAAATTACACTAGAACTGGCCGCCCTTATCTGGGAGATGGCCAAGTCCGTCAGGGCTTTTGCACTGCAATGCTCAAGAAAGCGGGCGCCATTAAAACATGGGGTACAATTGACTCAGCAGCCAAGTGGCTTAAGAAGGTTGGCCTGGGTACCATGAAGCTAGGAGTTGGCAAGTGGGCTCCCAACCAAAGAGGTTTGTTGCTATAGAGTCATCGTTATACTCACCTTTTCGCCAATGCAGAGTAAAGCCTGATTGTTCCGCAGGATTCATCAAGCTAGTGATACGCACCCAGTTTACTAGAAACCCCTGAAACCAGTGAACTAAACGTTAGGTGTCCGAGTTATGTGGAAAAGAAAGACAGAAGAGGGAATGCACTTATATGAATCGGTGCAGAGGGTCTTTCAGCAGATGGCTGCTTGGTTTATGTGGCCTAACCTCACTATTTGGGTCATGCCTGGCGAGGCCAATATTAGCATGTTACAAATGCACCCAGACGGTTTGTCACAATGTCACGAAACACTCGATTGGTATGGCTTAGGCAGCCAGCTAAATCGAGCCTCAAAGGAAGCGATAACCTACCTTGACGAAGTGTTACAGCCAGAAGATATCGGC
>JABGSN010000045.1 GCA_018647765.1 Oceanospirillaceae bacterium
GGTAAAGCGGCTAGCCAAAATATTCACAACCCCGGCAAGTTTATTTAAACCAAAGCAAGACTTTTGCGCCGTTAAAGATGTTAGTTTTCAAGTTCACAAAGGCGAAACAGTGGGTATCGTGGGGGAGTCTGGTTCTGGCAAGTCTACCATCGGCCGTCTCATTTTAGGGTTGCATGAAATCACGGAAGGGCAGGTGATTTACCGTGGACAAAACCTTGCAACGCTTACAGATCCTAAGGACAGACGAGACTTATGTTTGTCCATGCAATGTATTTTTCAAGACCCATACTCGTCACTCAATCCGCGCATGACTGCCGGTGAAAATATTACCTATGGGCTCAAAGTACATGGGCTGATTGGCGCACATCAAGCCAAACGCCTCGCCCAAGATTTAATGCAGTTGGTGGGTTTGCAGCCGCTAGATTCCGATAAAATGCCTAATGCCTTTTCCGGCGGAGAACGGCAACGAATTGGTATTGCGCGTGCTTTAGGGTACAAGCCAGATTTCATCTTCTGCGATGAGCCGACCTCGGCTTTAGATGTATCTGTACAGGCTGAATTGCTTAACTTATTGAAAGATTTGCAGCAACAGCTTGATCTTACCCTTTTGTTTGTAAGTCATGATTTGGCTGTGATTCGTCAAATGTGTGATAGGGTTATCGTCATGAAAGATGGCGAGGCATTGGAACAAGGTGATAACGATGCCATCTTTGAACAGCCTCAACACCCGTATACAAAACAGCTATTAAGTTCCATGCCGCGCCTTACCCAATTACAGTGATAAGCAAGCACATTATGATGCTTAGGACGACTAAACTCTGAGGTCACCCTCAATATAAGTAGACGGATTGCGTTTTTGGTACACAAGTTGGTACATAGGACGCATAGTTAAAACAAATAACCTACTAACTACAAGGCCTACAGGACAAGATACGCCGTCTCTGGGACGCCATTTTGATTGAACTCAAAGTTTCCGTAAGTACTAGTCTACTATGAACCAACCTGTTTGAAATTCGATCCTAAAACGCACCGTTTTCAGCCCGCTCGGACCATGCCTATTAACCTAACAATTGCTTTAAACTCGAAGCTAAAACACCAGCAGCCCAAGCTTCTAGCTTATGACAACCCGAACTAACCACCTGCTCCCCTGCCACAAACACGTCTTTCACAGGGTTGTGGTTAATGCCAAAGGTCCAGCGGTTGATGAGTTGCTCGGGCTTGGCCGTTTCTAACAACGGGTGGCTTGTATCTAGAGTAATGAAATCGGCCCGTGCGCCCACGTGTAAACCTGCCTTTATATTACAGGCTGCATTGCCGCCACTGACGCTGGTTTGGTAGATAAAGTCTCCTACACTCGCCTGCTCGCCACTATAAACACGGTTACGTTGTTGGTCCCGCAGGCGCTGGCCGTATTCTAACAAGCGCAACTCTTCCGCCACCGAAACACACACATGGCTGTCTGAGCCTATGCCTAAACGGCCCCCTTGAGCCACTAAGTCGGTGATAGGGAAGATACCGTCGCCTAGGTTGGCCTCGGTACTGGGGCACAATCCAACGACAGCTTGGCTTTTAGCAATAGTTTGCACTTCTTGTTCATTCACATGGGTAGCGTGAATCAAACACCAGCGGGCATCAAAACCTACTTCATTCGCTAACCACTCTACTGGGCGCTGTCCACTCCATGCTACACAGTTGTTGACTTCTTTCATTTGCTCGGCAATATGAATATGTACTGGCCAGTCTTGCGGCAAGCTCGTTAACGCTGTCTCCATTTGCGATTTGGTAACGGCACGTAGCGAATGGAAACACAGACCTTGATTATGAGTCAGGGCGTTTATGTTTTGACCCAACTGCTCTTGCAGGCGCAGGTACGCATCTAGGTCATGAATAAAGCGGGCTTGGCCTGGGTTTGGGGCTTGGCCACCAAAGCCTGAGTGACTATAGAGTACCGGTAATAAGGTTTGGCCTATGCCCACATCGACTGCGGCCTGGCGTACTTGCAAGGCCATTTCTGCGGGGTTGTCGTAAGCTTGGCCACTTTGCTGGTGATGTAAATAATGAAACTCGGCCACTTGGGTATAACCGGCTTTAAGCATCTCTATATAGAGATAGGTGGCAATTTGCCCCACTTGCTCAGGGTTCAATTTAGCCACTAGCCCATACATAAGATCGCGCCAGCTCCAAAAGCTGTCTTTGGGATCTAGGCAAACTTCTGCCAAACCTGCCATCGCACGCTGAAAAGCATGTGAATGCAAGTTAACCATGCCCGGCAGCACCGGCCCCTCAAGCACCATACAACCGTCGCTGCTTTGATTAGGTGTAATCATCGCAATAACACCATCAACTACGTGTATTTTAACGTCTTGTTGCCAAACGGAACCGATCAATGCCTGTTTGGCAAAATAGGTTTGATTCATAATGGTGCTCTCACAGGCCTATGCACTTAACTTGTATAGACAATACAGGAATTGGCATAGTCAAGTCAAGGCGGTATACTCAATACACGCCTTGCCGCCATTGTCGGTTAAACCATTAGGAACCCTCGTGAACACTCCTTTGTCTGTTATAACTCAAAGCCTCCTCGATGCCTTGCTTGATGCCTTACCTAGCACCAGCGCACCGATATATGCACGCCTAAAAAGCGCCATTACCGATAACGTTAATAACGGTATTTGGGTAGCGGAACAGCGCTTGCCGTCTGAAGCCGAAATGGTACAAGCACTGGGTGTTAGCCGCATGACAGTGAACCGTGCTCTGCGCGAGCTCACAGCTGCTGGGGTATTACATCGACAACAGGGCGTGGGCACCTTTGTGGCACCCAAAAAAGCCCACTCGGCGTTATTTGAAGTCCACAACATCGCTCAAGAAATTGCAGACCGCGGGCACATTCACAAAGTAGAAATTCTTATATTACAAGAAGTTAAAGCAAGGACTGATGAAGCGCTTCGACTTGGCGTTCGCACCGGCGAGGTAATTTACAAGTCGGAACTCATTCACTTTGAAAATGACCAACCCATTCAGCTAGAAGAACGGATTGTTAACGCCAGCCTAGCTCCAAATTACAGCCAACAAGATTTCACCAAGCTCACTCCCTACGCCTACTTAAATCGTATAGCCCCGATTACCGAAGGTGAACATTTGGTTGAAGCCGTTACAGCTAACCAACACGAAGCCAGCAAACTAGCCATTGATATGCACCAAGCGTGTTTACAAATTAAACGCCGCACTTGGTCCAACCAGCAAATTGTTACCAGCGCACGGCTCTTATCTCCCGGCCACCTATTTCATCTTTTTGGTCATTTTGGCAGGTCTTATGAGCCGCACTAGGCTTGCCTGATTCCATAAATAGGCGTATCTTAGCGACTTGTATATACATGTAAGCTAGATATTTCTTGGAGACAGCTATGTTAGACACTGCAGAACTCACCGCGCGCCGGACTCGTGTTGGCACTATTACCGCCCCTACTGGCACCACAATCAGCGCCAAAAGCTGGATGACCGAAGCGCCGCTGCGTATGTTGATGAACAACTTAGACCCCGCAGTGGCAGAAAACCCCAATGAACTCGTGGTTTATGGGGGTATTGGCCGTGCCGCTCGAGACTGGGCCAGCTATGATCAAATTATTGGCTCGCTCAAAGCCTTGGAAGACGACGAAACTTTACTTGTACAGTCTGGCAAACCCGTGGGTGTGTTTAAAACCCACAGCAACGCACCGAGGGTTCTCATTGCCAACTCCAATTTAGTACCCCACTGGGCCACCTGGGATCATTTTAATGAGCTGGATGCCAAAGGCTTAGCCATGTACGGTCAGATGACCGCGGGCAGCTGGATTTACATCGGCAGCCAAGGCATTATTCAAGGCACCTACGAAACCTTTGTTGAAGCCGGCCGCCAACATTTTGGTGGTAGCCTTAAAGGACGCTGGATCTTAACCGCAGGCCTCGGCGGGATGGGCGGGGCTCAACCCTTAGCTGCGAGCTTAGCAGGTGCTTGCTCGCTTAACATTGAGTGTCAACAAAGCCGCATCAACTTCCGTTTACAAACCCGTTATCTAGATGAACAAGCAAGGGACATTGATGATGCCCTTGAACGTATTGCACACTACACTAAAATGGGCGAAGCTAAATCCATTGGCCTATTTGGCAATGCAGCCGATATTTTGCCCGAGTTAGTAAAACGTGGTGTGAAACCAGACTTAGTGACAGACCAAACCTCTGCCCACGACCCTCTTAATGGCTACCTGCCACAAAATATGGATTGGGACACCTATCGTCAACAAGCCCAAACCAACCCAGCGGCCACAACCGCAGCGGCCAAGGTTTCTATGGCCGTTCATGTACAAGCTATGTTGGACTTTCATAACCAAGGCATTCCCACAGTAGATTACGGCAACAATATTCGCCAAATGGCGTTAGAAGAAGGTGTGAGCAATGCTTTTGACTTCCCAGGCTTTGTGCCTGCTTATATCCGCCCACTGTTTTGCCGTGGCGTTGGCCCGTTCCGTTGGGTGGCGCTGTCTGGCGACAAAGAAGACATTTACCGTACCGATGCCAAGGTAAAAGAGCTTATTGCAGACGACACTCATTTGCACAACTGGCTCGACATGGCTCGCGCTCGCATTCAGTTCCAAGGGTTACCCGCTCGCATTTGCTGGGTTGGCCTTGGCCAGCGCGCTAAGTTAGGCTTAGCCTTCAATGAAATGGTTCGTAGCGGCGAACTCAAAGCCCCTATTGTGATTGGCCGTGATCATTTAGATTCTGGCTCGGTAGCCAGCCCCAACCGTGAAACCGAAGGTATGAAAGACGGTTCCGATGCCGTATCCGACTGGCCACTACTGAACGCCATGCTCAACACGGCTTCTGGCGCCACATGGGTGTCTTTACACCATGGCGGTGGAGTAGGCATGGGATTCTCCCAGCATTCTGGCATGGTGATTGTGTGTGATGGCACCAACGAAGCTGCCGAGCGTATTGCCCGCGTATTGCATAACGACCCAGCCACTGGTGTGATGCGCCATGCTGATGCTGGGTACGACATTGCCATTGATTGCGCCAATGAGCAGGGTTTGAACCTGCCTATGATTAATAAATAGATCAATCGAGACACCCTATGTATACATTTGAAATTCAACCCGGCCAGATTACCTTAAACCAATTACGCCAAGTGGCACGCAACAAGATTCATGTAACCCTTGCCACTAGTGCCATTCCTGCCATCAATAAAAGCCAAGCCTTGGTTAACCAAATGATCTCCGAAGACCACACGGTATATGGCATTAACACGGGTTTTGGTTTGTTGGCCAACACCCGTATAGAAGTTGAAGACCTCGAAGAGTTACAGCGTTCTATTGTTTTGTCGCATGCGGCTGGCATAGGTAAGTTTATGGAAGACTCCACTGTGCGCCTAATGATGGTACTTAAGGTAAACAGCCTATCACGTGGATTTTCTGGCATTCGTTTAAGCGTAATTGAAGCCTTGATGACTCTCATCAACACCCAAGTATTCCCGTGTATTCCAGAAAAAGGTTCGGTTGGCGCATCCGGCGATTTAGCCCCTCTAGCTCACATGAGCGCGGTATTATTAGGCGAAGGCCAAGCACGTTATCGCAGCGAAATTATCTCTGGCCAAGCGGCCCTTAAGATTGCTGGATTAGACCCAATAACCCTGGCCCCAAAAGAAGGCCTAGCCCTTCTGAATGGCACCCAAGCATCCACGGCCTTTGCTTTACAAGGGCTATTCCATGCCGAAGACCTGTGGGCCTCTGCTACAGTATGTGGCGCTTTGTCTGTAGAAGCTGCATTAGGTAGCCGCAGCCCATTTGATGCCCGTATCCACCAGGTACGTGGCCATCAAGGCCAAATTGACGCGGCGGCGGCCTATCGACATTTATTGACCGACACTAGCGAAATTGGCGCATCACACGATGGCTGCCATAAGGTTCAAGACCCTTATTCGCTCCGCTGCCAACCACAGGTCATGGGTGCTTGTTTAGAGCAAATTCGCCATGCCGCTGGTGTATTACAAGTGGAATCTAACGCCGTGTCTGATAATCCGTTGGTATTTGCCGACCAAGGCGAGATTATTTCTGGCGGCAACTTCCATGCCGAACCTGTGGCGATGGTGGCCGACAACCTTGCCATTGCGATTGCCGAAATTGGCAGCCTTTCGGAGCGCCGCATGGCCTTGTTAATCGACTCGGCCCTGAGCCAATTACCACCTTTCTTAGTCAACAACGGCGGCGTAAACTCAGGCTTTATGATTGCGCAGGTTACTGCGGCTGCTTTAGCCAGCGAAAACAAAACCTTCGCTCACCCTGCCAGTGTAGATAGCTTGCCCACCTCAGCTAACCAAGAAGACCACGTATCCATGGCCACCTTTGCGGCACGCCGTTTACGCGATATGAGCGAAAACACCCGTGGCATCTTGGCGGTAGAATTATTGTCTGCGGTTCAAGGTTTAGATTTCCGTACTGGCCTGCTCTCCAGCCCATTACTAGAACGGGCGCGATCGGGTTTACGAGCTCAAGTCGGGTTTTACGACAAAGATCGTTATTTTGCCACAGACATTGCTAGCGCCAACGACTTGCTGGCGACAGCCTGTCACAATGACACGATGCCTGCGCAAACGTTACCCAGTTTAGGCTAGTAGAGCACCCGCTTTAAACGAGGAGTTAATATGGCACAGGCATCATTTGAGAAGGTTTACCACGGCTTTCACGCGGCCACTATGGACGCTACTGACCTCACACACAGCAATGGTTACGGCATTATCGAAGATGCCGCTATCGCTGTGGCCAGAGGCAACATTGTTTGGATTGGTAAAGCCATTGACCTGCCAGTCCATAGTGCGCCAACAAGTTATTTAGGGGGCGGCTGGGTGACTCCTGGTCTCATTGACTGCCACACTCACCTCGTTTTTGGGGGAGACCGTGCCACCGAATACGAAATGCGCTTGCAAGGCGCAAGTTACGAAGACATAGCCAAAACCGGCGGCGGCATTGTGTCTACAGTTACCGACACTCGTAAAGCCTCCGAAGCTGAATTATTCGCCAGCGCTAAGAAGCGCTTGAGAGCATTAATGAGTGATGGCGTCACCTGTGTGGAGGTTAAATCGGGTTACGGCCTAGATTTGGTCACCGAGACCAAAATGCTGACAGTGGCACGCCAGTTAGGTAATGAATTACCTGTAACCGTACGCACAACTTGCTTAGCTGCCCATGCATTGCCACCAGAGTACAAAGAACAAGCGGATGCTTACATCAACCTCGTATGTGAGCGTATTCTTCCCTCAATTGCTCAAGCAGGGCTTGCAGACGCTGTAGATGGCTTCTGTGAAGGCATCGCCTTTTCTGTAGAACAAATTGAGCGAGTATTTCAAACTGCGCAAGCCCTTGGCTTGCCCGTTAAGTTACACGCCGAACAGCTGTCCGATTTAGGCGGCTCTGGCCTTGCCGCCAAATACAACGCCTTATCGAGTGACCACTTAGAATACCTAAGCGACGCAGACGCTGTGGCCATAGCTAAAGCAGGCACTGTGGCAGTGATATTACCCGGTGCATTTTTTTGTTTAAAAGAAACTAAACTACCGCCTATTGCCCGCTTACGTGAATTGGGCGTCGCCATGGCCGTTGCGAGTGATGCAAACCCAGGGTCTGCCCCAGTATTATCATTACGGTTAATGATGAGTATGGCCTGCACCTTATTCGGTTTAACACCGCTGGAAGCCTTACAAGGTGTCACCATTCACGGCGCAAAAGCCTTAGGATTGGGCGACTCTCATGGTCAGCTTAAACAAGGCTTTGCTGCCGATTTTGTATGTTGGGACATTAACAAACCAGCAGAGCTTTGTTATTGGCTAGGGGGCCAGTTGGTAAAACACCGCGCCGTGGCCGGAGAAATCACGTGAACACTGATACAAGTAACGTCACTATCCATACGCCAAACGACTTTATTACCATGCCTTGGCGTAACGGTTTAGGCTCCACCATTGAACTACTACATGGCGACTAAGTATAGCCGACGTCACGCAAGACGGTGCCTTCTCAGACTTTGCTGGTCATGATCGGTGTTTGATTTTGGTGAGTGGCGAGGGTATGACATTAACCGACGATCAGGGCCAAAGCTGATCCCTTGAGAAGCAGCTAGATACAGCCCACTTTAAAGGCGAAGACAGCATTGATGCCCAGCTGCATGATGGTGCCATTCGCGACTTTAACTTAATGACTAAACGGCAGGACTGCACTGCTACAGTGTTCACTAGCCAACAACAACACCAACAACAAATCACCTTGGATGGAGACCTATTTTTACTCTTCAATGTACAAGGACAAGCAATTTTCAAGCTCAGCGGTAATAGTGAAAAAGCACTAACTGAGCAACACTTAATGCAACTCAGTCAATGTTCGGCTGACTATATCACATGTTCAGGAGAATCATGGATAGGCATATCTATCCGTTATATTTAGCTGTTACAGTGACAACATATCAACAGAGGATCACACATGCTACTCAACCAGGTTATCAACCAAACTGCCCACCCCATTGCCAACACCAGTTATCAGCAACAGAGTAAACAACAGTTTGACCAAGAAGGCGTTTTAGTGCTCAGGCAATTCCTTACCCCCGCTGCCCTTTCTGCTATTGTGGACGAAGGCAACAACAAACAAGACTTGGCCTTTTACACTGAATCTGGTCACAATGTTTATCTCATGCCATCGGACCCTCTATACCCAATTGATCATTCTCGAAATAAACACGTGCAGTCTTCTAAAGGCTGCATTACCGACGACCAAATCGATACTAATTCAACCTTACGCACGCTGTACGATGCAGACGAGCTCAAGTCGTTTTTGGCCTTTGTGCTCAATGAAGAAAAACTTCACCCCTATGCCGACCCGCTTTCATCCATTAACTTGCACTACGCAAGCGAAGGCCAAGAGCTCGGCTGGCATTTTGACAATTCATCATTTGCTATCACCTTGTTAATTCAGAGCCCAAAAGCGGGCGGACAATTTGAATATGTGGCAAAACATAGAGACTCTGGCCAAGGCGATATGAACTACGAAGGTGTGTCCGAGGTACTCAGTGACGGCATTAAAGGTACAAAGCTTGACATAACAGCCGGTGACCTCGTGCTTTTTAGAGGCCGAGATGCCCTCCACCGCGTTACCCCAACCGAGGGTGATACCACCCGCATGTTGGTGGTGTTGGCCTATAATTCGGAGCCCAATGTAGAGCTGTCCGAATCGGCGCGTATGACTTTCTATGGCCGCCTGCAATAAATCAAAATAAAGCTTCGCTTTAAGTCAATCAGGTGCTGTGGCAACCGATATACTGGCCCTAAATTATCACAAGGATTTTAGTTATGACCAATTCCGTCGTTAACATCACTCGCAACGGTGCCATTTTTGAAGTGGAACTTAATCGCCCCAAAGCCAACGCCATCGACCTAACCACCAGTCGCCTGTTAGGCCAAGCGTTTAAAGAGTTTCGCGATGATCCGGCTATGCGCGTGGCCATTATAAAAACTGCTGGCGATCGCTTTTTTTGTGCCGGATGGGATTTAAAAGCCGCCGCTGGTGGTGACGAGGTAGACGGTGATTACGGCGTGGGGGGGTTTGGTGGTATTCAAGAATTACGTGATTTAAATAAACCTGTCATCGCCCAAGTCAGTGGCATGGCCTGTGGTGGTGGGTTTGAACTGGCATTATCAGCTGACCTTATTTACTGCACCGATTCATCGTCCTTTGCCTTGCCAGAAATCAACTCCGGCACAGTAGCCGATGCCGCCAGCATCAAATTGCCTAAACGCATTCCCCACCATGTGGCCATGGAAATGTTATTTACCGGCCGGTGGATTGATGCAGAAGAAGCCCGCCGTTGGGGTTTGGTGAACGAAGTTTTGCCGCAAGATCAATTGGCTGCCCGAGTCCAAGAAGTGGCCCAAAAACTTGCCAGTGGGCCGCCTCTAGTCTACGCAGCCATCAAAGAAGTGGTACGAGAAGCCGAATCAATGAAGTTTCAAGACGCCATGAACTGGATCACCAAGCGCCAGTTTGCCACCATAGATAAGCTCTACGACAGTGAAGACAACATGGAAGGCGCTCGTGCCTTTACTGAAAAACGCGATCCAGTTTGGAAGGGGCGATAAATTACTAAATCGCTGCTATAAAGGTATGTATAAAAAAAGGGTGCTGTTTAAAGCACCCTTTTTTGTTTTACTTCACATCATTGTCAGTTAAGCGAACCACCAGCGTTCAGCCGCTTTACCACCGTCTAATTCCCAGTTAGCAGCCACATCACCATGGGCGAGTTTCTTGCTTAAGGCATGGACGTTGTTGGCAAACATAGGAATCAGAGCACCACCGTCATCATTCACTAAGGCTTGACACTCGTAGTAGATTTCGCGGCGTTTAGCCAAATTAACTTCGGCTCGGCCCATAATCACAAGCTTATTAAAACGATCCGCTGCAGCGCCAGTACGCCATGCCGTGTCGTTCCATTTACCATCGGCCATATAGGCTGCTGTAAACATCCAATCTTCCGTTGGACGGCCACCCCAATAACACGCAGACCAAGGTTTCTTATTCCACACATTAGACCAGTAACCATCTTTGGGTTCGCGCACCACTTCGATATTAAGACCACCCTTTGCGGCGGATTCTTTAATCAACAAGGCGGCGTCTACAGCACCGGCAAAGGCTGCGTCGGAGGCAGACAATTGCACTTTAGAACCGTCATAACCTGCTTTCTTAAGGTGATAAGCCGCTTTATCTGGATCATAGGCCCGCTGTGCTAACTCACCGTTGTGATATGGATTAGCAGTAGAGATCGGGTGATCATTACCAATTGCGCCATGACCCGATAGGATTTTGGTCACCAGTTCTTCACGGTTAACCGACAACTTACAGGCCATGCGGAAATCGTAATTATCAAACGGCGCGGCGTCCACTCGCATTGGGAAGGTGTAATGTAAGGTGCCTGTGGTTTCTAAAATATCCAAATTAGGGTTACGTGCTAACAAGTGCACGGTCTTTGGATCAACTCGGCCAATGGCGTCCACATCACCATTCATAATGGCATTTTGACGGGCTACCGTGTCGAGTAATACCAACAGCTCTATTTCATCAAAATGCGCTGCATCTTGCTTCCAGTAATTTGGGTTGCGGTAGAATTTTGCCCGTACGCCTGGCTCATATTTGTCGAGAATATAACCACCTGTACCAATACCCGAGGCCCAATCTAGCTTACCGTCACGTACCGGTAAAATCGGGAAGTGGTAGTCACTCACTATAAACGCAAAATCGGCGTTTGCATTGCCCAGCGTAAACACTACGTCATTGCCGTTGGCGCTTATATCCGTCACGTCGGCCAATAAGGATTTACCGGCAGACTTAGTATCTTCACCCATATGGAAACGAAAAGAAGCAATAACATCATCAACAGTTAAAGCCTTGCCGTCATGAAAGGTCACGCCTTGTCGTAACTTAAAGGTCCACGTTTTCGCATCTGCAGAAGCACCGTATTCGGCTGCTAGTTCAGGGACCAACTGGCCTTCTTTGCCTACTTCTGTAAGGTGGTTCGCGTAAGCAAAAAGCACGTTCTGTCCCATGCCGTTTTCAATGGTGCCTGGATCCAGAGAGTCCGTGGTGGAACCGTGGCCCATACCTAGGCGAAACTTACCACCTTTTTTTGGTGTGCTTGCCACTGCGTTGCCGGCCATTGCCATTGCAGTAGGCAATACGATACCAGCCGTTAGGCTGGTGGTTACAAACTGACGGCGATTCATATCGATCGTCAGCGGGTTTGTTAGGTGATCAGTGTATATTTTAGACATTTTTCTTATTCTCCAATTAAATAACTAACTAAACAGTTTACGCTGAGTTCAAAAGTTAATCGGTGGTTTCCAAAACAGTTGGAGGTCGATCTATCACGACATAAAAATGACGGGAACCAACAAGCTAACACAAAATAATGCTCATGTTAATGATTCGAGCTTATTTTCGAACATCTATTCAAAAAAGGTCCTTTTTTGCCCTTGCCATTCACTATGTGCTGGATTTAGTATGGGCTCTAGTGTTTATATTTAACCTAGTTCACGGAGTAATGATTTACGTGCATCCCATTCTCACCACTGTCATTCAGCGCCTAGGGTTAGGCCTGCTCACCTTGTTTGTGGTGTCTATCATCATTTTCAGTTCGTTAGAATTTTTACCCGGCGACTTTGGCCAAGCCGTGCTCGGTCAAGCCGCCCTGCCAGAAACCGTAGAAGCCTTTCGCCGCGAGCTCGGCTTAGATAAACCGCCCATAGAGCGGTACATCAGCTGGGTTGGTAATGTGATTAGTGGCGACTTAGGCACTTCTTTTTCAGGGCGAAATTCATCTGGGGTTGACCGTTCACGGGACGTTTGGGAGCTTATCCAACCACGCCTCGCCAACACTTTATTTTTAGCATCTATGACTGCCATAATCGCCGTACCACTGGCTTTAGCCTTAGGCATTACCGCTGCCTTGTATCGCAACTCCATTTACGATCGGGTAGTGAACTCAGCCACCCTCACTACCATTTCTTTTCCTGAGTTTTTTGTGGCTTATATATTGATCTTGGTATTTTCTACTTATTTTAAAGTATTTCCTTCGTTAGCCAACATCTCCGATACCACGCCATTTTTAGAGAAAATATACCGCTCTTCATTACCTGCTTTAACCCTCACCTTAGTGATTGTTGCGCACATGATGCGCATGACTAGAGCCGCCATCATTAATCTATTGGCTAGTCCCTATATTGAAATGGCACAGCTCAAAGGCGCATCCAAAGCCAAGATTATATTACACCATGCCCTACCTAACGCTTGGGCCCCTATCGTTAACGTGATCGCCTTCAACTTGGCTTATTTGGTGGTTGGTGTGGTAGTGGTGGAGGTGGTATTTGTTTACCCAGGCCTTGGCCAGCTTATGGTAGATGCGGTGTCGAGCCGAGACATTCCCGTAGTCCAAGGCTGCGCACTGATTTTTGCAGGCACTTACATATTACTCAATTTATTTGCCGACGTTATTTCCATCATCACTAACCCAAGGTTGTTACATCCACGATGAATACACCAACCACACCCAACGGGGGTTATTCCGCAGCCAACGAAGTCACCATGGTGAAAGCACGAAGAACCTTTGTGCAAAACCTTTGGCGCACATTAAAAACGGCGCCACCAACGGCTTGGTTTGGCATGTTGGTTATTTTTTTGTATTTGTTTGTGGCTTTTTTCGCGCCATTACTGGCTCCCCATGACCAAGCAGAAGTTTTTCCTATGGCTTATGCGCCTTGGAGTGATGAGTTTCGCTTAGGCACCGACGCCCTCGGCCGCGACGTATTTAGCCGGCTCATTTATGGCGCTCGCAATACCATTGGTATTGCTGTGGCCACCACCTTTTTAGCGTTTTTAATTGGCGGCAGTTTAGGGCTAATGGCCGCCATTAGCCGCAACTGGTTAGATCAAGTATTAAGCCGTTTTGTTGATGTGCTCATGGCAATACCCAGCCTTATCTTTGCACTGATGTTGTTGTCTATTTTTGGCTCTAGCGCGTTTAACTTGATCTGTATCATTGCAGTATTGGACGCCACACGTGTGTTCCGGCTGACTCGTGCTGTGGCTCTTAATGTAGTGGTCATGGACTACGTGGAAGCGGCTAAACTTCGTGGCGAAGGTTTAGTCTGGATTATGCGCCGAGAAATTCTGCCCAACATCATGCCGCCTTTGGTAGCGGAGTTTGGTTTGCGATTTTGCTTTGTCTTCTTAACCATTGCTGCGCTTTCTTTCTTAGGTTTAGGCATTCAACCGCCCACAGCCGACTGGGGCTCGATGGTACGAGAAAATGCGGGGCTCATTCAATTTGCCGAATACGACTTAACCGCCGCCTTAACTCCCATGATCCCTGCTGCGGCTATTGCTTTATTAACGGTAGCCGTCAACTTTGTAGTGGATTGGTTTTTACATCAAACAAGTGGACTGCGCGATGAACACTAATGACGTTTTACTCACCATGCGTGATGTGCGCATCGATGGCTTCAGTGATGACCGCTGGCATCAAATTATTAAGGGCGTAGATATCACCCTCAAGCGCGGGGAAATCCTCGGCCTAATTGGCGAATCTGGTGCTGGGAAATCAACCCTTGGTCTGGCGGCCATGGGATTCGCGCGGCCTGGTTGTAAATTTACGGGCGGTTCTATCGAGTTTGATGGCATCGACCTGCTACAACTAACCAACGCAGAGCTAAGGAACTTACACGGTTCGCGTATTGCTTATGTCGCGCAATCCGCGGCAGCGTCGTTTAATCCCGCACACCGGCTCATCAATCAAACTATAGAAGCCACTGTATCCCACGGTATTGCCGATCAAACCTCAGCCAAACAAGATGCCGTGCAATTGTACACAGACTTACAGTTACCCGACCCAGACACCATTGGTGAACGTTACCCACACCAAGTGTCTGGCGGGCAGTTACAACGAGTGATGACGGCCATGGCTATGTCATCACGACCGGACTTGATCATTTTTGATGAGCCCACCACGGCACTGGACGTCACCACTCAAGTGGAAGTACTAACGGCCATGCGCGCCATTGTAGAAAAATACAACACCGCTGCTATTTATATCACTCATGACTTAGCCGTAGTGGCGCAAATGGCCGACTCCATTAAAGTGCTACGTTATGGTGAGACTGTTGAAGACGCGCCTACGCGAGACATGATGTCGGACCCTAAGCAAGCCTACACCCAATCACTTTGGGCCGTGCGTTCCATAGAGAAATCACCACAACCGCAAGTAGACAACATCCTAAAAATCAGCCACGTGGATGCCAGCTATGGCAAAAGTGTTAAAGTGCTGAACGACGTTAATATTAAGGTTCCACGGGGCCAAACCATTGCCATTGTGGGTGAATCCGGCTCTGGGAAATCTACCACTGCAAGGGCAATCACAGGCTTGTTGCCACCCCTAACGGGCGACATTATATTTAATGGCCAAACGCTACCGGCGGCGTTAAAAAATCGCACCAAATCTGAGTTGCAGTCGATTCAAATGATCTACCAAATGGCAGACACGGCCATGAATCCACGGCATACGGTACGGGACATCATTGGTAGGCCACTGAACTTTTATTTAGGTTTAACGGGGCAGGCTCAAGATAAAAAGGTGATGGAATTATTGCATCTGATTGAATTAGACGAGAGCTTTTTGGACCGTTACCCTAGCGAATTGTCTGGTGGGCAAAAGCAACGTATTTGTATTGCGCGGGCCTTAGCTGCAGAACCAGAATTAATCATTTGTGATGAAGTGACTTCGGCTTTGGACCAAATCGTCCAGGAAGGCATTCTTAAACTGCTCTTACGCCTACAAGAAGAACTAGGCATTACCTATATATTTATAACCCACGACATAGCTACGGTGCGCGCCATTGCCGATCAGGTGGTGGTGATGTTTCAAGGCAAAGTAGTGGAGCAAGGTGATAAACAAGAAATCTTCCACCCCCCCTACCCAGCTTATACTGAGCTGTTGTTGTCATCCGTGCCAGAGATGGACCCGGACTGGTTAACTCAACTGCAGGAAAAACGCGCTGGTTAGGCACCTGTCATTGCGAAGGCTGCGAATTAAAACCGGTCACCACTATAGCTCACTTTATGGTCTGCTCGAGCCAGCCATTCGGCATCCACCTCAATACCCCAACCCGGCTTGTGGGGCATCATTAACTCACCATTTTGAATGTCAAAGTTGGGGCTAAATATGTTGGCCTGCCATGGATAATAATCTAAGCCTTCTATAGAATACTCTAGGTATTTACCGGCATTGGGTATGGCACCCATAATGTGCGCCGAAAACAAGGTGACTAAAGACAAGTTGGCACAGTGGAGGGTAACCGGCATATTAGCCTTTTGAGCCATACGGGCCACCTCTAAGGTGCGAGTTACACCCCCCATATAACATACGTCCGGCTGGGCAATATCCACCACGCGTGTGTCTAGCATGTGCCGCCAAACACGTATGTCGTTGTCTTGTTCACCACCACTTACGTCAATGTCTAGGGCCTCTTTTACTTGGCGCGTCCAGTCCGGTTGCCAATATGGACAGGGTTCCTCAAAGTGGCTCACGCCATAGTCTTGTAACATACGTCCAACTTCAATGGCTTTTGCTGGTGTGTAGGCACTGTTAGCATCGACTAAAAGCGTGACATCATCACCTAACTGCTCGCGTACCCGCTTAACAATAGCCTCGGTTCGGCCGGGCCACTGATCTATGTCGTGCCCACATTCTTTACCAACACGAAACTTGAAGGAGTGGTAACCAAATTTTTGTTTGAGGGCCAAAAAGCGTTCGGCTTCGGCTTCTGGTGATATTTCACGCTGCATACTCGATGCATAAACAGGCACTGACTTTGCATTACCTCCTAACAACTGACATACGCTTTTGCCAGCACGTTTTGCGTGGATATCCCACAATGCGGTGTCTAACCCGCAAAGAGCACGGTATAGATAAGTGCCAGGAAACTTGTGCTCACGCTCTAACACTTGGTGGTTTAAGGCCTCAATATCGCCAGCATCACAACCCAATACATGGGGTGCCACTTGCCTGTGCACCACTTGAGCAGTGATATCGGCATTGTAGGTGCAGGTTTGCCCCCAGCCCTCTTCACCTGTGTCCGTGCGCAATCGCAGCAAGCCTACGTATTCATTAGCAAAGGTTTCTATGCTGATAATTTTCATGGACACTTACTCGAGTTCAGACAAAATTAGATGCGCCGCCTTTTCAGCCACCATGATAGTCGCTGCGTTGATATTGCCACACAACACATTTGGAAAAATAGCGGCATCCACTACCCTCAAACCAGTTAAGCCATGCACTTTTAGCCGACTATCCACCACGTTGTCCTGTGGGTCTGGACCCATACGACAAGTCCCACACGGGTGAAATACCGTATCAGCGTTATTACGGATATCTTGTATTAATTGCTCGTCGGTTTTGCAATCCATGCCTGGGCGCATTTCGTCCAAAGTAATAGCCTGTAACTGTACGGTTTGCGCCAACTTGCGAATCAGCTTAACACCCTCCAACAAGTCTTGCACTTCGTCATCATGGGCAAGGTAATTGGGTTCAATTTTGGGTGCATCACTAGGGCTGTTGGACACAATATTAATCTGCCCTTCAGACTTAACACGGCAGTTTGACACGCCTAACAAATAGGCGGGAAACGGATCTGGGTTCATCATCGGTCGTTCGCCTAACGGTGCTTTAGTGTAACTCACCGGAGAAAAATACAGTTGAATGTTGGGCCGGTCCAAACCTTCACGAGTGCGTACAAAACCACCCGCCTGATTCACGCTGAGGCTCAACGGGCCACCTCGAGTTAACACATAACGCATGCCGTGCAGGAGTTTGCCCCACCAGGGGCGTAACTGTTGGTTTAATGTGGGTTGATTAGCCCGATAAAAGTAACTATGACCTAAGTGATCTTGTAAATGCTGACCCACAGCTGGGCTTTCGTGGACTTGTGCCACACCTGCATCGCTTAACACTTGCCCTGGGCCAACACCTGACAACTGTAACAACTGAGGTGAATTGACAGCACCTGCACTTAAAATCACTTCTCTATGAGCCGTAACTTCATAGTTTTTGTTTTTATGCCGGTACTCCACTGCTACGGCACGTTTATTAGCAAATACGATACGCTGAACTAGGGCATTACAAACGACCGTTAGATTAGGCCGGTTTAGCACGGGTTTTAAATAAGCCCGCGCAGACGACATACGCTGGCCTTGGTGGGTCGTGAGTTGGTAATGACCCACTCCGTCCTGTACGGCGCCGTTATAATCCGCATTATAATCAATGCCACAGGCCTGAGCCGCCGCCACAAACGGCTTACACAAGGGGTGCAATTTACCGGCCACGTCGGCCACATTGAGTGGGCCATCGCCGCCCCGATAGTCATCGGCTCCCTGTTGCCAAGACTCCATACCTTTAAAGTAGGGCAGTAGGTCTTGGTAACCCCAGCCTTTGTTACCTGCATCACGCCAGTCATCGAAGTCTGAGGCATTACCACGCACATAAACCATGGCGTTAATCGAGCTAGAGCCGCCTAGCGTTTTACCCCTTGGCCAATAGCTAGCGCGCCCGTTGAGCCCTTCGCTGGCTTCACTTTGGTACATCCAGTTAACTTTAGGCTGGTAAAACGTTTTGCCATAGCCAATAGGCATTTGAATATAAAAACGCCTGTCACTTGGGCCGGCTTCTAACAACAATACCTTATGCTTAAGGTTGGCACTGAGCCGGTTGGCTAACACGCAGCCGGCCGACCCCGCTCCAATAATAATATAGTCGTAGATTGCTGGTTGCTTCACTGAGCCAACTCTTTGACAGCCGCACAGATGGCGGCAAAATTAGCTGCAGCTTGGTCACTCATATTGCGCGCCCGTAAATGTCCGTGCACCAAGCCTTGACCCACGTCCACATGGTTGCTCACGCCAACATTAGCGCTACGTAAAGCCTGCGCATAGAGTTCACAATCATCCCGTAAAGGGTCTACTTCAGCAGGAAACAGATGGGTGGGCGGCAGGCCACTAAAGTCCGATGTATGCATAGGAATATATTGCTCATCTTGGTATGGAATTTGGCTTATATCACCACCCACACGAATGGGTAGATAGTAGTCCATATCGGCTTTGGTGAGTAACGGCGCATGCGCATGCTCGGTCATGGACGGTGTATCGGCCCCTCTGTTCAATGCCGGGTATATTAACACTTGGCCTAACAGCGCAGTGCCTACAAACGACTTGCGAGCATTCGCTACGCAACCACCCAACAACCCGCCAGCACTGTCGCCAACCAGAATCACTTTGCTGCCGGCCTCTAACGCCTGATCTACCACCGTAAGGCAATCATTAATATCGGCAGGGTATTGGTGCTCTGGTGCCAAACGATAATCCACCGACACTAAATTTAGACCAGTCTCGTGTACCAACTCACCACAAATATCGTGATGGCTGTCTAACCCGCCCACCACAAAACCACCCCCATGCATAAATACAATCAGCACGTCATCATCACCATGAGACTCTTGGGCTTGGGCTTGGTGTTTATAACGCCTAACTGGCACAGAATAACCGTCCTTGGCGAGTACAACGTCATCTTTTGCCGATATGCCCAGCGCTAAAGGCGTGGCAAAACCTTTACACAGGGCGTTATACCAGAGCCTTTGTTGATCAACGTTCGAATCGGTGGCATCGGTTGGGTAGTAACTTAAACTTTGGTCCACAAAAGCCTGCACCTGTGTATCTAATAGACTCATACAAACTTTCTCGGCACTGTTTCCTGCCACTGTTTGAGATGCACTTGCTGGCCGTTTTCTAGAGCCTCTAAACTGGCATCAAGATAAAAATAATCGGCGTCGCAGGTCACCTTCAGACTGGTATACGCTTCTATTTCCCAGCCGGGCCTTGCTTGTCGTGAACGCCATTGACACAAACTCGTGGCCGCGTGTGGGTCATGGGGCAATATTGAGTGTTGTTCATGGCACACTTCGCCTACGGTGAGATTATGCTCAACAAAGGTGAACTCACCAAAGTCGTCATCAATCACCGTAGTGTGTTGGCCATTAGCCGCGTTAACCTGAGTTGACCGTGTGTGTTTTTCTGGCCGAATTTCAGCAATATCATTCACTGGACAAACATAACCATGGCCTAAGTCGCGTTTTAGTGTGCCGCTGCGATCATGGAGAGAAACAGTTAACTGCGCGCTACTTAAGTCCAAACTCAAATTAGCTTTTCTAGGTGTTGGCCACAATAATGGGAAATAGGCCGTGGATACGGCTAAGCGTAATTTGTGACCTTGGGGCAGTTCGTAGCCCACATCATCCAACTTAATGGTCACGCCCATGGCCTGGCCTGCAACCACTGCTTGGGGGTCGCCTAAGCCTGCGCGCATGGCTAAATTAAGTACGCCATAAGTGATGCGGGTGCTGCTGCCGTCGGGTGCCACATCGCATAACCGCAAGATCATCTGGCCACAATCTTGGTCGCTGGTAACCCGTGCATTAAACACGGCGCCACCTAATATAGAAACCGCAGCAGCCAAAGGTTGCGTATCAAAACAAAGGCTATTGGCGTCGTCTTGTCGTTGCTCCGTGGAAAAGTCTGGGCCACACCAAATCACACAAAACTCACCACTCGCTGCACCCGTAGTGAGCGGGCTATTCACCGTTGCTTGCCCACTAGATGCAGCCTGAATTAATTGGCCAGACTCACTTAAACCCCATTGCATGGTTGTTGACTGCATAGGCCATTGATTAGCTTCCACCCAAATGCCCGGCCTTTCATCGTATGCGGCCTGAGGTGGCACACCGTCTTGTATGTATGCGGCAATGGTCGGTTCCAACATAATGCCGTTGTCTATGCCTTTAAGCCAATAGTCCCACCAACGTTTGGCTTCGCCTAAAAAGTCCATTTCTGGTTTTGGAGAAGCGTAGTTGGGGTACTTGTGAGCCCAAGGCCCTATCATGGCTTTTCTAGGGCAACTAAGCCCCTGCATCATGCGCGGAATCGCTTCTGAATAAGAGTCTCCCCAGCCCCCAAAACAATACACTGCGGCTTTAATGGCATCATAATCTTCGTTAATGGACCCGTGTTTCCAGTAGTCATCCTTGTGGCTATGCTGCAGCCATTTTTTGGCTAAAAAAGGCATATTGTCTAACCGATCTAGCCATTGCTCACGCCAAGTATCCGGTAATAATAGAGGATCTGGTGCTTTGGCCATGTAGCAGGCCATAGTAGATGCCCAGCTAAAGTTTTCTAACAATAGTGCGCCGCCGCGGTAATGAATGTCGTCGGCATAGCGATCATCAGTGGAACAAACGGTGATAATGGACTTTAGTGCAGGAGGCGCCATAGCAGCCACTTGTAGGCCATTAAATCCACCCCAAGACTTCCCCATCATGCCCACGCTACCACTACACCAAGGCTGCTCGGCTAGCCACTCTATCACTTCAACAGCGTCGTCGAGTTCTTGCTGCAAGTACTCATCCAACATGAGGCCTGTAGATTCACCACAACCACGCATATCGACCCGTATACAGACATAACCAAAACCAGCCCAATAAGGGTGCATTTGTTCATCACGAATAGCCGTGCCATCACGTTTTCGATAAGGGATATATTCTAAAATCGCTGGTACCGGAAAGGACATAGCATCTGTCGGCAACCAAGCCCTAGCAGCTAATCGACTACCGTCGGCAAGGGGTATGAAAAAATGGCTCCATTCTTCAACTTGGTGGGTGAAATCAAGGTTATTCATCATCGGTTGTTGCTCCCAGAAAACTGCAAGTCGATCACGCGTTAGCGAAGCAATAACATACCACTGGAGTATTACGCAGGTATAGCTATATTTAATCAATTAAACTCGTAATTGATACCTGAAATCATGATGCATACAATAATTTATGAGGGTTTCATAATGGTATCGAACTCGATTACAGCAAGGACCTAGTCAACCGGCTAAAGCATAGTGTCTCTATTGCGTTATATATACCACTAGGGGAGAACGACCTAGAATCATTAGTCTGCGCAAGGCGAACAAAAGAGAGATAAAGCCTATGGACTTAACTACTAATGCGGATCGTAAGGTCTACCTGCTTAGCGATGAAGAAGACACAAAAATAAATGCGGGAATTGCAGCCGACCCGGATGCTCGTGAAATAATGGACGAAGAATTTACGCGAATGCGCCCAGTAGGACGACCTAAAGCCCAGAGCCCCAAAGAGCGCATCAGTATTCGACTATCGCCAGAAGTAATGAGTTATTTTCGTAATACCGGCAAAGGCTGGCAAACACGCATTGGTCAAGCGTTAAAAGACTATGTGCTGGCTAATAAGGGTTAATTAGCCCACATTTGCTCGCTAAAGTGGCGACGGCAAAGTGACTGGTATCGATCATTACCGCCAATCACCACTTGCTCACCATCTTTAATCACGGTGCCGTGCTCATCGGTACGTACCACCATAGTGGCTTTGCGGCCACAGTGGCACACGGTTTTAAGCTCTACCAACTTATCCGCCCAAGCCAACAAATATTGGCTACCGGGAAATAACTCACCTCTAAAATCGGTGCGAATACCGTAGCACAACACCGGGATGTTGAGGTGATCTACCACTTGCGTGAGTTGTTTAACTTGAAGTTTGCTTAAGAACTGACTTTCGTCGATGAGAACACAGTCGATGGGTTGCTGGTGATTTTGCTTGTCTAGAAGACTAAACAGGTCATCTTTACTGCTAAACAATTGAGCGTCGGCCGCTAAGCCAATACGTGACGTCACTTTGCCAATGCCATAACGATCATCTAACGCCGCCGACAGGATATATGGATGCATACCACGTTCTTGATAATTGTATGCCGATTGCAATAATGCCGTCGACTTACCGGCATTCATGGAAGAATAGTAAAAGTAAAGCTGGGCCAAAACAAAAACACCTGAACAAAGATCACAAATTGTAGCGGATGGGCCTAATCAGCTCAACCAGGTTATTGCTTAAGCACCAGCCCAAAACAACCTCGAGGGGTTATATCAGAGGTCAACCCAGCCAGTCGTACAGCCTACCGCAAAAATGGGAATAGGACGATAGTAGTGCACATTGGCTTTGCTACCAATAGTGGCGCCAGAAATCGCAATAAAGGCGCGGATTTCAAAGCCCCCTTGGCCCGCATCTTGCCATGTTTCTTCGTCTGTATAACTCAGCAACGCATCCTTATCGCCAGCACACCAACGCTGTAAAAACTCTTTATCCCAGGCTTCATTGACCTTTCCAGAATCAGGCGTAGCAGGCCAGTGTGAAATACCACCCGTTGCGACTATAGCAATGCGCTCCGACACCTCATCACAGGCCTTACGAAGTGCCTGCCCAAAGGCCCAAGCACGGTGTAGAGGAGACAACGGTGGACCTTGGCAGTTAATGTTGACCGGTATAATATCTAACTCATACTCTGGGGTAAGAAAATGCAACGGCACACTGATGCCATGATCAAACTTCCATTCCTCAGCGTAAGCCACATCCACATCTTGCATCACTTTAGCAATGATACGTTTTGACAACTCTGGGTTACCCGGAATCAGGCGTCGCTCAATACCTAACCATTGCGGGTCTTCAATAGGCCCTTCGTACTCATCGGCGGCACCAATACAGTAGGCGGGCATATTATTCATGAAAAAGTTGGCAAAATGCTCCGCCGCGATGACAATTAAGGCGTCTGGCTTACTAGCCTCTAGGGCTTCACGCATGTCATCAAAGGCACTGTATAAAGTCGCCTTGTCGTCTGGGTCTGCCATGTGGGCACGACCGGTAATTCCTGGTGCATGGCTGCACACTCCTGCAAAAACTAAACTCATACAGCCCCCTTGCCATCTGTGGTTACATATAATCCGGTTCTAACGTTGCCGTGAACCTCTAGCGCATCGCGCATGGCTTGAATATATTCTGGCCAAGCTAAGCCACACATCGCGGCAAAGTGCATCAAGATCTGACCATTAACACCCAAAATATACAGCAAGCCTATATCCTTGTTGGCTAACGCGTCGCGCTCTTCTTGAGTGAGTTTGAAGTCGTTAAGAATGGCTTCATGATCGGCCAAAAATGATTGCTGCATTTGCACGTCTTTATTGAGTTGATATAACAGTTTTTGAGTCTGATACAAGCTCATAATGTTTCTTCCTCTATAGTGAACTGGTCGTAAGGTACGGCACATTGTCTGACCTCAACCACAATAATAGATAACATGTTAATAATTATTGACTAGCAAAGCTAGTACTCTTGGAAATTAAATTAACCTGTTAAGTATATTGTCAAAATCACGTAATCCCAAACTGACCAAAATACCGCTATAGGTTCTGGGAATATAGATGAGCTAAATTAATAAGCATTTGATACAAAAGGAAAAGGACCTTCGGACATATACGGACTGTATAAGAGTAGATATTGGTCGGGACGGCA
>JABGSN010000047.1 GCA_018647765.1 Oceanospirillaceae bacterium
CAGATGTTTTATCGCGAATCTGGTGATTTTAAAAAGACCTACAAATTAGATAGTCAGACCTTTCCTATTAAGTTTGACCGCTGGCGTTATTTTTTCATTATGGCTGTGGCATTCCTTGTCATCCCCATGTTTCTGACGGACTATACCGCCAATGCGGTGATGATTCCCTTTTTAGTGTGGGCTATTGCTGCGCTAGGACTAAATATTTTAGTGGGCTATTGTGGCCAGTTATCACTGGGCACCGGTGGGTTTATGGCGGTGGGGGCTTACTCTACCTATAAGCTGATGACGTCCTTTCCGGGTATGGACATGATTAGCGTGATCATGCTTTCTGGTTTGGTTACCGCGGTTGTAGGAATGTTCTTTGGTCTGCCTAGCCTGCGGATCAAAGGCTTTTATCTTGCAGTGGTCACATTGGCAGCACAGTTCTTCTTAGTTTGGTTGCTCAATAAAGTACCTTGGTTTTACAACTACTCAGCGTCTGGTCAAATCAGCGCGCCACAGCGCGAATTATTTGGCATTGTTGTTACTGGCCCTCATGCTACACCCGTAGCAGCCTATCTATTCTGTTTGATCTTTGCCGTTGGTTTGGCATGGATAGCACGAAATCTAACCCGAGGGCGTATGGGCCGAAGCTGGATGGCAATTCGCGATATGGATATTGCTGCAGAGATTATTGGTGTAAACCCACTGATGGCTAAGTTATCGGCTTTCGCCGTATCGTCTTTTTTTATTGGCGTTTCTGGTGCTTTGTTGTTCTCGGTTTATTTGGGCGCAGCGGAAGTTACCGAAGCCTTTAGCATTAACGTGTCTTTTGCAGTGCTGTTTATGGTCATTATTGGTGGCCTAGGCTCAATTTTTGGTAGTTTTGTTGGTGCGGCATTTATGGTGTTGATGCCAGTGCTGCTCAAGAATATTTTGGTAGGAGGGTTAGGCTGGCCAACGGATTTAGCAGCTCATTTCGAGCTCATTATTGTGGGTGGATTGATCTTAGTTTTCCTCATTTTAGAGCCCCATGGTTTGGCCCAAATGGTCCGTGTGCTCAAAGAAAAATTGCGGCTTTGGCCGTTCCCACACTAAGCGTTTACTTTGCCCCGTAAAGGCTTAGTGTCACTAACTTAGTGTTACTTCATGCTCATTTGAGCACAATAAAAATAAGTCGAAACCTTAGGAGGATGACGACATGAAATTTACTAAACTAGCAACTGTGGCTCTCACCACAATCGCTGTTTCGGTTCCCGTAGCAGCAGACTTGGTGTTTCCTTCACTGAGCTACAGAACTGGACCTTATGCAGCCGGTGGTACGCCAGTTGCAGATGGTTATGCTGACTATTTTACGCTTTTGAATGAGCGTGATGGTGGTATTCAGGGTATCAAAACCTCGGTACCAGAATGTGAAACAGGTTACAACACAGCTAAAGGTGTTGAGTGCTATGAATCCACAAAGGGCCTCGGTGCATTAGTGTATCAACCCCTATCAACGGGTATTACTTATCAGCTAATTCCTAAAGCCGCTGCCGATGATATTCCTCTTTTAACCACGGGCTATGGTCGTACGTCAGCCGCTAACGGTTCTGTCTTCTCCCATGCATTTAACTTCCCAGCAAACTACTGGGCAGGTGCTAGCCGTATTATCAACCGTATCAAGCATGAAAATGGTGGCGATATTGCGGACCGCAACATTGCCTTGCTTTACCATAATTCTGGCTACGGTAAAGAACCTATCCCGACTCTAAAAGCTTTGGCTGAAAAGGAAGGTTATAACTTGACCTTGATCCCAGTAGATCATCCTGGTCAAGAGCAAAAGTCGCAATGGTTGCAGATTCGTCGTGAGCGTCCAGACAACATTATCATCTATGGTTGGGGTGTAATGAACCAAGTAGCCTTAAAAGAAGCTGCTAACATTCGTTATCCAATGGATCAAATGATCGGTATTTGGTGGTCTGGCACTGAAAATGATGTACTTGAAGGCATGGCGTCAGATGGCTACAAAGCAGCCACTTACCACGCTGTTGGTAATGACTTCCCTGTGTTTGACGACATCAATAAGTATGTAATTAAGCCTGGCCTTACTGCAGGTGACGGTTCTAACGTTGGTACTCCGTTGTATAACCGTGGTTTGTATGCCGCTGCGCTGGCCGCGGAAGCTGCTCGTACTGCTCAAAAGATGCATAAGACTGCTAACATTAATAGTGGAATGATGCGCGATGGTTTAGAAAACCTAGTGATCACTGAAGAAGTAATGACGCGCTTGGGCATGGCTGGCTTTGGTCCTTCGTTCTCTGTTTCCTGTGAAAATCATGGTGGCCCAGGTTCTGTTGGTATCCAGCAATGGGATGCGAGTGCTCGTGAGTGGAAGATGATAGATGGATTTGAATCACCAGATATGGACGTGATTTTACCGTTGATTAATGCAGATGCTGAAGCTTATGCTGCAGAAAACAACATCACTCCACGTGATTGTTAAGCGTTAAGTTAACGTTTTAACTCAACGAGGCGCCGGTGCTCATAAGTACTAGGCCGGTGCCTCGATTTATAATTTTTATTAAAACAGATTGTTTTGCTGGTGATAGGATAAAATCATGACCACAGAAAAAGCACCGATACTTGCCATTAACAATATCGAGGTCATCTACGACCACGTGATATTGGTTTTGAAGGGCGTATCTTTAGAAGTGCATGAAAAAGGCATAGTCGCCTTGCTAGGCGCAAACGGCGCTGGCAAGTCTACCACCATTAAAGCGATCTCTAATTTATTGGCATCCGAGCGTGGTATTGTGACGAAGGGTAGTATCGAATTTGAAGGCCAGAATATAAACGCCAGTAACCCCGCCGACCTGGTGAAAATGGGTGTGGTGCAGGTGATGGAAGGTCGTCACTGTTTTGAGCATTTAACCATTGAAGAAAACCTGTTAGTGGGTGCTTACACCCGCAAAGAAGGACGAAAAAGCGTACAAGAAAGCCTGGAAATGGTATACAACTATTTCCCACGTTTACGCGAAAGGCGTAAAAGCCAAGCCGGCTACACTTCTGGCGGCGAGCAGCAAATGTGTGCCATTGGCCGTGCGTTAATGGCCGATCCGCACATGATCTTGTTGGACGAACCTTCGATGGGACTTGCTCCGCAGTTGGTAGAAGAGATTTTTGAAATTGTTAAGAAACTCAATGAAGAGCAGGGTGTAACCTTTTTACTTGCTGAGCAAAATACGGCAGTGGCTTTGCGCTACGCCACCTATGGTTACATCATGGAAAACGGCCGTGTAGTGATGGACGGTAAAGCCAGCAATTTACGTGAAAACGAAGACGTTAAAGAATTTTATTTAGGTGTGAGTGATGGCGAGCAAAAGAGCTTCCGTGATGTGAAGCAATACCGCCGTCGTAAGCGTTGGTTGGCGTAAGGAGATTACCCAGATGACCGATTTTTACGACCACTTAGAAACACGCGACCCCAGTGAACGTCGAGTTGATCAGGTGCGAGCGGTGGCCGAACAGGTCGCTCATGCTCAGGCCACATGCCCTGCGTGGACCAACATATTGCAGGGTATCGAAGCCGCTAAAATTACCAGCGTTGAATCGATTGCAGAATTACCCGTCACGCGTAAATCTAGCCTCATTGAATTACAAAAGAACAACATGCCATTTGGCGGTCTAGTGAGTACACAAGCGGCACCGTTAGCCTACGTATTTACCTCACCAGGCCCTATCAATGAGCCCGGCTTTGACGTGCCAGACCATTGGCACTTTGCTAGAGCACTATACGCCGGTGGTTTACGCAAGGGCGATGTGGTACACAATACCTTCTCTTACCATTTTACTCCTGCCGGTATTATGTTCGACAACGCTGCTAAAGCCTTAGGTTGTACGGTTGTTGCCGCCGGTGTGGGTAATAGCGACATGCAAGCTCAAAGCATCGCTGCGCTTAAGCCAAAAGCGTATGTTGGCACACCCTCATTTTTGAAAATTGTGTTAGACAAAGCCGATGAATTGGGTCTGGATGTCAGTTCTATGACTCACGCGGTAGTTGGTGGCGAACCTTTCTTCCCCGTACAACAAGCGTTCTTTAAGGCTAGAGGTCTGCAAGTGGTTCAAGGTTATGCCACAGCTGACCTTGGCAGTATCGCCTATGAAACCTCGGCCCAAGAAGGCATGGTGATAGACGAAGATGTGTATGTAGAAATTGTACGACCAGGCACCGGTGATCTAGTTGCCGATGGCGAGGTGGGTGAAGTGCTGGTGACAAACTTTAATCCTCATTACCCCTTGATCCGTTTTGCGACCGGCGATATGTCGGCTATTTTGGCAGGCCAAAGCCCATGTGGTCGAACTAATCGACGTATTAAAGGTTGGATGGGAAGGGCGGATCAAGCCACTAAAGTACGCGGTATGTTCGTACGTCCTGAGCAGGTCGCCGCGTTGGTAGCCCAGCATGAAACGGTATCTAAAGTGCGCTTGGAAGTTAGCCAGACTAATGGCCAAGACGTAATGTTGGTGTTGTGTGAAACTGCGAGTGAATGCGCCGATTTGGTGGCTCAGATCACCGATAGCGTGCGTAGTGTATTGCATGTGCGTGGTGAGGTGGCTTTGCAGCCGGTGGGCAGTTTGCCTAATGACGGCAAAGTGATCGACGACCAGCGCGAATACTAAGCTCCTCGTCCTCTTTGCGATCGCTGCCTCCTTCGTCTTTGCGAGCGCAGCGCGGCAATACAGACCCGCAGCCTATGGGCTACCACGTCGCTCCGCTCCTCGCAGAGACGGGTAGGGTTTGCCATAGACCTATGATCTAGCTAGTCCTTTCATAGTACTCCCTTTGTTTTTAGTTATCGTTTTTCTTTGTGCAATAATTGCTTTAATTGCTGCTTAATGGATAACTCTGCTTCCAGTGCAAGGGGGTCGTCTATTGGACGAAGCGTATAACGCTGGCGTGCACGCAGTTTTTGTTGTTTAAATAGTGCGAGTAGTAAACTTAATAAAGCCACATCCATCTCTGTCTTAATGAAGGCCGAGGTTAAAACAGACGGGTTATAAGAGCACTTAGGGGTAGGTTGCTACAGGGCCGTGATGTTTAAATCCACGGCCATGGGGTAAATCTACCTTTTAGCGCGTGGGACTAAAATTCGTCGCCATCCATTTATTGACGGCGCAAATATGCGTTGATAAACATCGTAGTGATAATTGAATCATCGAATTCGCCTCGTCTAGATTGCGTTAATAATAAGGATAGGAACTTATTTAAACATAAGCCTATATTGATATCAATGCTAAAAATGAAATAATTGCAACCTTATTGCATGACTTTGTAGGCCTGCTAAATAAACAGGCTAAATAGATAGTAGGCGGCACAGTTGATGCAAAAGAGGAAGGCAATGGGCAGGCTGTTGATACGAGCGATATGGCTACCTTTGATATGATAATTGCCTTGTATGGCCAGTAAAGTTCCCGACACGGGGTTGATGGCGCTACCAAGGCCCCAAGCAGAGAGGAAGGTCATGGCCAGCAGGTTAGGGTTAGGGTCTAGGGTTAATAATAAGGGCGCGATGACCGCCATGATCATGATGGCATGCACACCTAAACGTGCTGCTATGAGACAAAACCCCAAGGTTAAGCTGGCTTCTAATGGCCCGTAGGTATTAAACGGCAGCCAAGGCGGCAGCACCTTAAATAATTCACCTAAGCCAATGGCAAATACACCGGCAGCTAAAAACAGTACTGTTTCGTTATGCATGTTGGCCAGTCGATTGGAGATATGGCCATGTAACTGTGCCAGACGTCCTTCATAAATGAGCACTACTACCACTAATAACGGCGCGCTTATTGCAATGATCTGAGTGATTGCAAGGTGAGGCCAAAGCTCGTGAGCTACGATAACGGCTACCGCCAGTAAGCTAGGCAATACTAAGCTACGGCCTTTTAATGGATAGCCCGAGAGCTCAGATTCAGCGGTTTTGTTTTGCCAATAGAGGAACGCTAAACTAATAAAACCCATAGGCGCGCCAACGGCCATCACCGTTAACATATCCATATTGGGCACTAAGCTCAAGGTGTAAGCCATGGCCGCAAAGAAGGGTGACCAAAGCGCGCACACTGCAAAATTAATGGTGAGCATGCTGGCCGTACGAGTATCAATTTCACGGCTGTGACGTAATCGGTCTGCGATAATGAGCAGTGCCGAAATATTGATGATAGCGCTGAAAAAATGACCTGACGCTAGGGTGCTGATGAGGCCTTTTCTGCCTTTTGGTGGTAAGCGGTTTTTGCTGCTTTTGGATGGGGTGGCTATGAGGCTTAAAAAGCTTACGGCTGCCAGCATTGCTAACAGGTTGGTGTTGCTGTTGATAAGGCTTATTAGGGGTGTTGGAGAGCCTTGTAGGGCGCTATAGCCCAAGCTGATGCCACCGACCGCAATTAGAATGCTAGATTGAACCAGAGACCGGCGTGCCAATAGCGAAAATGAAGCTAAGGCAAAGCCCCAAAGCAATAGGCCTGCCACTAAGAAAAGGGGCGTATAAACGAGCGCCATTACACTGGTAAGTGTGCCTAAAGCTAAGCTATAACCTCGCAATACTTGCGTCACGATTTAGTTTTAGCAGCAAAGATTTTTGCTAACGTGGCCTGTTCTCTTTGTATTAATGTCTGCCAGGTGGGTAATTGCATCATATGGTCAAAGTAGGTCGCTAACGTGGGCCAGCGCTGCGCGTCGATGGTCTCGCGGCCATGCATAAAATTGACCATCTGTGTGGTGATAGCAACGTCGGCTAAACTGAAGTTATTGTCAACAAAATACGTTTGTTTGCCAAGCTGGCTGGTTAGGTAGTCAAACAATGCCGGCATCTTGTTGTTAAGTGCTTCTTGCACCGAGGCTTCGTCCGTAGCCTTGTCATATATAGGGCGCAAGGTGCGTTGCCTGAATACGGTGAACGTGAGGCAGGGTGCCAGCTCGTAGTCGGCAAATTTTTCTAACCAACGCACCTGAGCTCTGGCTTTTGCATGCCCTGGCATGAGTGGTTTAAGCGCCGGATGGTCGAGGGTTTCGATGAGGTAATTACAGACTACACTGGAATCCGCCTGATACCAGTCATCATCCTGCAGCACTGGGATTTTTTTTAACGGGCTAATTTTAATAAAATCGTCAGGCATGCCCACGGGGGCCACAATTTTGAGTTTATACTCGGTGTTGGAGCAGGCTAATAGATACATCACCTTGCGTACAAAAGGAGAGAGAGGCGCGCCGTGTAGAGTGTAAGCCATGTTGGAGATCTCAAAAATAACAGACTTGTAATTGTGTCTGACCCGCAGATTAAACTCAAACGATATCCTTAATTTTCTCTAATATAAGCAGCATCTGGTATGAATAACTAAGTAGTTGAAATAAACACACTTATTTTATAATTAGTGCTTGACAGAAAAGGGCTCAATCACTAATATGCGCACTCCAGTTTGGTACGGCCAACAGGCAATACCAACCGCGAATGTGTCCCGTTCGTCTAGTGGTCTAGGACACTGCCCTTTCACGGCGGTAACAGGGGTTCGAACCCCCTACGGGATACCACTATTTCAAGTCATTGCCTGCGGCATTGATTTAGCCAAAACGCCTCATTGAGGCGAACGTGAGAAATAGTAAAGGTTAATCACAAGCCTTCAACAAGTGATATGTAGCGGGAATAGCTCAGTTGGTAGAGCACGACCTTGCCAAGGTCGGGGTCGCCGGTTCGAATCCGGTTTCCCGCTCCATTTTTTCTTCAAAAATTTCAAAAAAACTCAAGACTTCGTATTGCCAATGTTTCGCAATAGGTTTCTCTGCGCCTGTCTATTATTGCAAGGCCTAATCTTCCTAGTATAATGTACGAATCGAAGTTTGGCCCCGTTACATCAGGTACTAAAAGGTATGTCGAAACAGCCGATGCACAGACGTTAGTTGAATGGTCTGAAAAGCTTTTTTTGGCTAGCTCGCCAGAAGATCTTTGGCATTAGTCTGAAATTGCCCTACTTTAACCAACATATCTCAATTATCGGTTGACAGAATACTGCAAAATCAATAATATGCGCCCACTCTTTACAGAGCAATAGCGTCCCGTTCGTCTAGTGGCCTAGGACACTGCCCTTTCACGGCGGCGACAGGGGTTCGAACCCCCTACGGGATGCCAACAAAAATTGTTTTGTAAAATAAGAGTCTAGGCTGTAGTAAAGGCAGGTCACAAGCCTCAAACAGTGATATAGAGCGGGAATAGCTCAGTTGGTAGAGCACGACCTTGCCAAGGTCGGGGTCGCCGGTTCGAATCCGGTTTCCCGCTCCATTTTTTGGCCGAATGGCAGAGTGGCCATGCACCGGATTGCAAATCCGTTTACCGCGGTTCGACTCCGCGTTCGGCCTCCATATTTATGGAGGTTGTAGCGATAGTAGCTACTAACGTCCGAATACACAACAAATGATACTAGTGTCATTTGTTGTGTATTACTCCTGCAAATGTACTACCAAACCTCGCAACATACTTTTTAACAGCTGCTGTTGCTCCTCACTGTAATCCTCTAATACCTTTGCTTCGTGTGCCTTGGCTTGCGCCAATAGGTCTGCTACTAAGGTTCGCCCCATTGCTGAAATAGAAATTTTCACCGATCGTTTATCTGCATCGTGTTTGTGCCTCACTAACAACTGCTCCGCTTCCATTTTAACCACCAGTTTAGATAGCGTTGGCTGTTTAAACAAAACCCGCTGGTTCAGTTGCGTGAGCGTCAGTGCGCCTACATCGGACAAGCTGGCCAGTATGCGCCAATAATTGGTAGACCAGCCTTGAGCTTGAATTTGGCGGTGGAATTGTTCGCTAACCAGGTGGCTTGAACGTGCCAATAAGTAAGCTAAGTAATCATCTGTAAAATCAATGGGTTTTGTCATAAGGGTCATTGTGTGTCATGGTTTGTTGCATCTTAGAGTAGTTGTATTCGTTTTCATATAAAAAAGCCTATGTTATGCTGGTTTGATAATAATACCAATAGGCTTTTTTATCATGCTCAACGACCGCATTGAAGCACCTTGGCTTGCTGCCTTTGAACACACATTAACCCTGTGTGGGTTAAAACCCGGTGACACTGTTGCCATCCTCTCCGAAAGCCAATCCAGAGAAATACTATTGCAGCTGGCCGAGCTGGCGCTTGTTGGTATGGGCTGTCATGCCTTCCACGTTCGTATACCTACGCCTGCGTCGAATGCACCAGTTCCCGTAAGGTCCACCGGAGCGTCTAATGTGTTACAACATGCCGGTCCTGCGGTTCAGGCTTTGGCTGGCAGCACGCTCGTATTAGATTGCACGGTTGAGGGTTTGTTGCACGCCCCACAGCTACCTCAAATATTGCAAGGTGGCGCAAGAGTGCTGATGGTGAGTAATGAGCACCCAGAAATACTCACGCGATTAGCGCCAGATGAAAACCTAACACCCAAAGTAAAGACCGCCACTAAACGCTGTAAACAAGCCAGTACCATGCGTGTCGTGTCCGCAGCGGGCACCAACCTTGCCATTGATATTAAAAGCGCCCCTACAGCGGGTGTATGGGGCTATACCGATAGGCCGAGCACCTTGGCCCACTGGCCTGCTGGAGTGGTGGTTTGTTTTCCTCAGCAAGGGTCAACTAACGGCACATTGGTGCTCGACGCAGGCGATATCAACCTCACTTTTAAGCGTTACTTGGAACGCCCTGTCACCCTCACTATAGAAAATGACTTTGTTACCCACATTGACGGCCAAGGTACCGATGCAGAACTGATGCGCCGATACTGGGCGGCCTGGAACGACAAAAATGCCTATGCTGTTTCCCACGTAGGTTTTGGTATGAACCCAAAAGCGCGTTACGAAGCACTCACTATGTATGATCAGCGCGATACAAACGGCACCGAATTACGAGCCTTTGCTGGCAACTTTTTGTTTTCTACCGGTGCTAACGAATTTGCTGGGCGCTACACCGAAGGGCACTTTGACCTGCCCGTACGTAACTGCACCATTCATTTAGACGACGAGTGCGTGGTTAAAGAGGGATTGATGCAGGGTGACTTGGCGTGAGCTGGAATTACTTATACAAGGGTGAAATTGGCCCAGTTTTGGTATGTTTACACGGTGTTGGTGGCAATGCGACCGCCTTTGAACCGCAGCTCAACGGCTTAAGCCAACACCTACAGGTGTGGAGTGTGGACCTGCCAGGTTATGGGTTATCTGCTGCCTTGTCTACCATGGATTGGGAGAGTTTAGTTGCTGGTCTGAAACAGTTTTTAGACCATCACAAGTTGCACCAAGTGCATCTTTTGGGCCATTCCTTCGGCGGTATGTTGGCGCAAGAGTTTGCGGCTCGCCATCCTAACTATCTCGCCAGTTTAATTCTCTACTCCACCAGTGCGGCATTTGGCTCTAAAGATGGCGAATTCCAGCAAAACTTTATCGCTGCGCGTTTAAAACCCTTGAATCAAGGTAGCAGTATGCAGCAGCTAGCAGGCAACTTAATTGACCCATTGTTAGCACCTCATGGTTCGCCTCACGTTCGGCAGGCGGCCATACAATGTATGCAGCAAGTGCCATCCGGTACCTACAGCCAAGCCATTGAGTGTATTACTACTTTCGACTGCCGACATAACTTACCGAAGTTGACCATGCCAACGCTGTTGTTGGCTGGCGCGGAAGACACCGTGGCTAGCCCCGCCATGATGCAACGCATGGCTAGCAAAATTGGCAAAGCGACGGCTGTTGTTATTGCTGACGCAGGACATTTGGCCAACCTAGAACAAGCCCAGATATTCGACCAACAAGTGGCTGCTTTTATTGCCCAATGTGACTACAAATAAGGAATTTAACATGCAAATTGATCAACCCATGTTTGATGCTAAGGCATGGAAACTTACCGTTCAACAACAAGACCTAACAGCCAGAGCGCGAAATATTGGGCAAAATAAATTTGCCGACAGAGCGGCGGATTATGATACCCGAGCAGCATTTCCCACAGAAAACTATAACGACTTGTTCGATGCCAACTTAATGGGCATTTGCATCCCCAAAGATGCAGGAGGCGAGGGCGCCGATTTCTTAACATACGCTCTAACTGCTGCAGAAATTGGACGTTATTGTGGCGCCACAGCACTCACTTGGAACATGCATGTGTGCTCAACTCTATGGAGTGGTTTACTGAGCGACGATTTAGAGATGGACTCCGCTACTCGAGCCTTACATATTAAAAACCGCGGCGTTCATTATCAACGTATTCTGGAGCAACGCGCCATTTATTCACAACCCTTTTCTGAAGGGGGGGCCGCCGCCGCGGGCACCACCGCTTTTGCAACCGTAGCCCACAAAGTACCTGGCGGTTGGCTCGTTAACGGTAAAAAAATATTTGCATCGTTAGCCGGCCACGCCAACTATTATGGCGTGTTGTGTACAGAAACTAGTGACGAAATCACTGAGCTGAGCCGCCGCAATACCACCTATTTGGCTATTCCTGCGACTGCAGCTGGCGTGTCGGTAGAAGGCCCATGGGACCCTGTGGGCATGCGTGGAACTGTGTCGCGCACGCTCATTTTTAAAGACGTATTTGTACCACAAGATGCCACGTTGATGCCTCCTGGCATCTACTTTCAGGCCGCTAAGCGTTGGCCTCACATGTTTATGACGTTAACGCCCAGTTACATGGGCATTGCCCAAGCCGCCTATGACTTTACGGTAAACTATCTGCGTGGAGAAGTTGAGGGTACGGGGCCAGTCAAGCGGCGCCAGTTTGCCACCAAACAAATTGCCGTGGCGCAAATGCGCATCATGCTCGAACAAACCAAAAGTATTTGGTTTCAAGCCATGAGCGAGGCCTGCGCCAACCCCAGTAAAGACCAGCTGTTTCGCGCTTGGGCAGCACAATACACCACCATGGAAAATGCCAACGAAATTGCGCAACTCGCCATCCGCACCTGTGGTGGGCAGTCGATGCTCAAGTCCTTGCCGTTAGAACGCCTGTATCGTGATAGCCGCTGCGGTTCACTCATGCTGCCATGGACCTCGGAACTGTGCCTAGACATGTTAGGTAAGGGTTGCCTGTATGAGCCAGGCGAGAACGATGAATAATGCCCAATATATCCAGTTGGATTGACGCTCACGCCCGCTTTAATCCAGAAAAACTTGCCATTGTTGACCCACAGCAAAGCTATTCCTATGCCCAGTTGGCCGCAGGTATCGCTACCAATGCCAGAGTATTAAAACACCAATTGCGCGTAGGTCGGGGTGATCGAGTGGCCTATTTGGGGCTCAACGGCATTGAATTTATTAGCTTGTTGTTTGCTTGTGCGCGGTTAGGGGCCATTTTTGTACCCTTAAACTGGCGTTTAGAAACCCCAGAATACGACTACATGTTGGCGGATGCTAGTCCCAAGGTGTTCATAGTTACCGATGATTTTAAATCTCAAGTTGAAACACTCAACGCGGCCCACCCAGATTGTCGTTTTGTGCTTCAAGATAGTAGCGATGTGGATCAAAACTGGCCGTGTCTTCATACCTTACAGCAAGCCGCTGATGCCAGTGAAGACAGTCACAATGCCCACGTAGATTTGCATGCGCCGGTATTAATCGTCTACACCTCCGGCACTACAGGACACCCAAAAGGCGCCGTGTTAACTCAGCAAGCCTTGTTTTATAACGCCCTTAACAGCCAGCACATGCACAACATGAGTTGTAGTGACACCATACTCACGGTGTTGCCTATGTTTCATGTTGGGGGGCTCAATATACAAACCTTGCCTGCGTTGTATGTGGGAGCCACCGTCATATTGCACGCTCGGTTTCAGCCGCAACATACATTGGCTACAATTCACACCCAAAAACCCAGCCTTACAGTACTAGTGCCGGCTACCTTAAATGCTATTTTGGCACTACCGCAATGGCATACCACCGACTTGTCGAGTTTGCGCAGCATTACCAGTGGTTCGTCCATTGTGCCGCCCAGTCTGATCGAAGTCGTAGCGAAACGAGGCCTGCCAGTGCAGCAAGTGTACGGCCTCACCGAAACATCGCCCATCGCCGTGTATCAAACAGCAGAGCAAGCCACAACCAAGTTCAATAGTACGGGGTTGCCAGCGCTACATTGCCAAATGAAGTTGGTTGGTGAGGACAATATTAAGGTGGCTGATGGGCAGGTAGGACGTATTTTAATCAAGGGCCCCAATGTATTGTTTGAATACTGGGGTAACCCACAAGCTACCGCCGAGGCGCTAAATAATGGCTGGTTTGATACCGGCGATTTAGGCCACCTAGGCCCCGATGGACACTTAGTGGTGGATGATCGTGTCAAAGACATGATTATTTCTGGCGGAGAAAACATATACCCAGCCGAGCTAGAAGCGCACTTACACGGTTTGGACGGTGTGCTAGAGGCGGCAGTGGTGGGCCGCCAAGACTCACGTTGGGGTGAAACCCCTGTAGCTATAGTCGTGTTAGAGCAAAGCAGCTTGTTAGATAAAGACACCATTTTAAAAAGCTTTGCCGGACAGTTAGCCCGATTTAAGCACCCAAGTGAGGTGATTTTTTTACCAACATTGCCGCGTAATGTGATGGGTAAGGTGCAAAAATTTTTGCTGCGTGAAATGGTATGAGCGCCCGCCATTAAGTGAGGGCTAATTAACGCCATAATATATGGAAAATAACGCTTTTTTGCTTTACTTTAGCGACCCAAAGTGTAAAATGCGGTTCCGCATATCAAGTCCAAAAGCGAACTTCGTTCGGCTGGTCAGGCTTTGCTGGAACATCTGTAGGACCATCGCCCGGATGG
>JABGSN010000033.1 GCA_018647765.1 Oceanospirillaceae bacterium
AATTCAAAGGACGTCATGTTTTCCTATGAGCGCGCATCGAGCGAAGCCGCCGATGTGAGATCTTGGTTTGCACCAGTAAAAGAGGTTCGAGTGGTTGATGATTACACTATTGATTTTGTCACCAATGCTCCAAACCCATTATTTCCAGATTCTATCGCTAACTTTATGATTCTCGACAAAGGTTGGGCCGAAGCGAATGGCGCAGAACTGCCGGTTTCAGCAGAAATGATCGAGCGTTCCAATATGCCTTTTAACGTGGTTGAATATGCACCGAATACATTGCCTAATCAGCCAGAGAAGGTGAACTTATTCGGTGATTTGTTGATGCTGTCAGCACATAAATCGATGCCGGAAGACGTAGTGTATGAATTTGTTCGGGTGCTAGTTGAAAATGCGGAAAAGATACAAGGCTATCACGGTTTTCTCAAACCCCTGACCCCACAAACACTGGCTCATACAGCACAGGAAAAACCGGAAGCGTTTCATACCGGGGCGATCCGGGCTTTCAAGGATTTGGGGCTAATCAAATAGTAGCAGTCACTCGGTCTCTCGTGCCCCCTTATAAAATGCCCAAAAGGGGGCCGAAGTAAGGCCCTGCGCGGTTGCTTCTGGCTTCGTAGTTATCGCCTCTGTTTGGGAGGAATATCAGCTGAGAAGGCCTCTTATTGCTTCTATAAAGCTGATGATCTAACTGTAAGGAAGTTAACTAAAAACAATTCCACAATGACCAAACAATTCTCTGATCTAAAAAACGACGATAATTCCAGTCGCACATGAGTTAGGATCTATTGATACAGTAGAAGAGAAAAGGAAAAGTTCAATAATATATCTACCCAATGACCCAGTCATATGTGGGCTGAGCCTAGTTAATGGAGTGCCACGCAAAAATTAGTAATATTCACATGGCCAAGGATGGCTATAAGTTTGTCCGTGATCCTAGGAATCGGGCTTTTTGAACCCTACGTTATTAATTATTTATTTATATAAATCAATGAGTTAAAGTATGTCCGCGCAACACTGGCAGTGTTGAGGTCAGCGGTTCGATCCCGCTAGGCTCCACCAATTATTTGTTATAAAACAGGCGGTTATCAGCTTACAAGTTGAACCGCCTTTTTTGTGCCTGCATTTAACAGTGCAGGTAAATTTAACCATTACGGTGGAACTAGCGCATGAAAGCAATTCGATGGATTTTAGGCCGAATCATTTTAATTTTAGACTTTCTGACTTCGTCAAAGCCTGTAACAAGGCAGGCTGGTGTGCAACAAAACATTGATAAAGAGACGGCTTCCATGTCGTTGTATCAATTTCATGCGTGCCCTTTTTGTGTCAAAGTTCGTCGCCACCTAAGACGCCACACGTTACACATCCAGTTGCGGGATGCAAAAACTGAGGGTAAATTTAAAGCCGAGTTAATGCGTGAAGGTGGGCGTCATAAGGTGCCTTGCCTAAAGCTAGTCAAGGAAGATGGCTCTGTAGAATGGCTGTACCAGTCCAATGACATTATTGCCTATCTAAACGAACGGTTTGATCTGGCTTAATTCGTGTACACCTTGCGACAATACATTGGCGTTGCATCGGCGTAGCTATTTGTAGGCTCCCATATCTAAGCTGTTAAGGCTCGGCGTTGTAAGTTAGGATGAAGGTTCGAACCACAACAGTTAACGAGATCATACATGCTACAACACTGGAATCAGGTGGTTGCCGATGTTTGGGGACTTGAGTGTACGGTAAGTCGCTTGGATGGCGAGTACGACCTCAACTTCATGGTCACCTGCGTCACTGTTGATTATATTCTGAAAGTCATGCGCGTGGGCTGTGATGACGCCTTTGTGGCGATGCAGTGTTTAGCGTTAGGACACCTACAGCAAGCTTCGAATGCGACCCAAGTGCCCATCCCAAGGGTCATTACCACCCTTTCTGGAGAACGCTTTACTCATTACCAGGACCCACAAGGCGAAACCAGGATTGTTTGGTTACTGAGTAAGTTTGAAGGTTTAAATTACGCGCATTTCACACCCAAGTCTGGGGCTCTGATTCATCAGATTGGCCACAACATGGGCCACATGAATACCCAGTTAGCGTCTTTTCAGCATACCTACTTGGAGCGGGAGTTTAAATGGAATCTAATGCAAGGTGGTTGGGTAGGAGGTCACCTTGACTGCCTTGAAAAGTCAGCACGAAAGTCCCTTGTCAGTGACATTGTAGAGCAGTTTGAGGCACTACAAGAAGCCTTGTCTAGCCTACCACAGCAATGTATTCATAATGATGTTAATGACTACAATATCCTTGTACAGGGGAGTCTAAATCATGGGCCAACTTTAACTGGCATTATCGACTTGGGTGACATGTGTTTGGCACCACGAGTATGTGATTTGGCCATTGCTGGAGCCTACATCGTCTTAGATCACACTCGGCCCGAGCAAGCCTTGGCACAATTGGTGGCTGGTTTTCATAACAGTGCCCCCCTATCAGAACTAGAAATTTCCTTAATTTGGCCCTTGTTACGTATGCGCTTGGCTGTCAGTGTGGTCAATTCAACATTGATGGCGTTGGACAACCCGGATGATCCTTATGTCACTATTTCGCAAGCGCCAGCTTGGGCGTTTTTAGAAAACCATAGGTTGCATGCAGGCTTGATTACTTCACGATTGCGGCTTGCTTGTGGTTTGCCGGTAACGGCTAAGGCCGAGACGACTATCGCTTGGTTAAAGGGAAATCAGGGTGCCTTTTCCGCCTTAATGGAGGGCTGCGTTGATTTGAGTCAGGCACCAATGGTGGCCTTGAGTGTGGAGCACAGCAGCATTCCGCAAGACCCATTTTCTATTCGTGCTAGCGAAGCGCAGCAGTTGTGTAGTGACCATCGAACAGTGGCCCTAGGTTATTATTTAGAACCCCGATTGGTGTACACCGACGAGGCCTTTAAAAGTGGCCCATGGCCAACTAGCAACCGACGTACTGTGCATTTGGGCGTAGATGTATTTGCCTCGGCGGGCACCGCGTTATATTCACCCATGGCAGCCACTGTGGAGGCCGTAGATAACCGTAAAGCCAACCTCGATTACGGTGGTGTAGTGATTTTGCGTCATCAAACACCTGCGGGCGATGGCTTCTATAGCTTATATGGGCATCTTAATCCGGCGTCGGTGGTTCAGCTCAAGGTGGGTCAAGAGTTGGCTTCAGGTGACCTGTTTGCGCATTTAGGTGAGCCTTGCGACAATGGTGGTTGGCAACCCCACGCCCATGTGCAACTGGCTTTGTCTATTGACGGCATGGGTCACGACTGGCCAGGTACTGCGGACCCAGATGACCTTTTGTTATGGCAGGAATTATGCCCAAATCCAGCCGTGTTGCTTAATTTAGAAGCGGCAGAAACTCAGTATTGCCCACCCAGTAAAACCCATGCCCAGCAAATCCGACACGATCATTTTGGCCATAACCTCAAGTTAAGTTATGCCGACCCCGTCATGTTTTTGCGTGGCTGGCGGCATTATTTATTTGACGAGTGGGGCAGGCCTTACCTAGATGCTTATAATAATGTGCCCCATGTGGGTCACGCTCACCCACGTATTGCCAAGGTTGTTGGCGAGCAACTACTGCGTATTAATACTAATTCGCGCTATTTGCACCCCAGCCGCTCCGCCTTTGCTGAGCAAATATTGAGCCATATGCCTGCATCTTTGTCGGTGTGTTATTTTGTCAATTCTGGTACCGAAGCCAATGAGTTGGCCTTGCGCTTGGCACGTGCTCACACTAAGGCTAAACACATGATCACACCTGATCATGGTTATCACGGCAATACCACTGGAGCCATTGATGTTTCGGCCTATAAGTTTGCCTCGCCACGGGCCCTTGCAGTCGGCTTAGGTCAAGCCGATTGGGTGCATTTGGTGGATGTGGCCGATGATTACCGAGGTCCCTACCGGCGTGAGCAGGGCCACGCAGGCGACCTTTATGCAAAGCAAGTGGCGCAACACATTGCGACTCTATTGGCCCAAGGCGAATCCATCGCAGGATTTATCGCCGAGACGTTTCCCAGTGTCGGTGGGCAGATCATCCCGCCTAATAATTACCTGAGTAAAGTATATCAATATGTACGAGATGCTGGCGGCATATGTATTGCTGACGAGGTGCAAACAGGGCTAGGTCGTTTAGGCGATTATTATTTTGCTTTCGAGCAGCAGCAGGTAGTGCCCGACGTTGTGGTGCTAGGAAAACCGATTGGCAATGGTCACCCCATTGGTGTGGTAATCACCACGGCCGCAATTGCTGCAAGCTTTGCTGAAGGACCCGAATTTTTCTCCACTTTTGGTGGGTCTAATTTGTCCTGTGTGGTGGGTGCTGAGGTATTGCGTATTGTTGAAGAAGAAGAGCTGATGGCCAATGCAGGTAACATGGGTAGCCTACTCTTTGCAGGCCTACGCGAGTTGCAAGCAAAACACCCATGTATTGGCGATGTACGTGGTAGCGGCTTATTTGTAGGCGTGGACTTGGTGAACAATCAAGATACCCGTGAGCCGGCCACGGAGGTGGCCAGTTACGTAAAAAACCGCATGCGTGAAGCACGTATTTTAATGGGCAGCGAAGGCCCTGCCGACAACGTACTGAAGATACGCCCGCCGCTGACCATTGATAAACAAGATATAAGCTATTTGTTACACACCTTGGATCAAGTGCTTAACGAGGTTAAGTGTGCAACGAACAGTCCCTTGTGCCGTGATTTAGGCGGTGGGTAATACCCAGTCCTTTCTTGGGAAGTGGCAGGTGTAACCATTGGGCGTGTTTTGCAGATAGTCTTGATGCATGGCCTCGGCCTCCCAAAAATCACCGGCTGGCTCCAATTCGGTCACCACTGTGCCCGGCCATAGACCCGATGCATTAACGTCATCAATAGTATGGCGTGCTTCGGCTTCTTGTTGTGCTGACACAAAGTAAATTGCCGACCGGTACGACGCACCTAAATCGTTGCCTTGGCGTAGCTTGGTTGTGGGGTCGTGTATTTGAAAGAAAAACTCTAATAAGGTGCGAAAACTGGTGAGCTGGTTATCGAAAGTGATCTCAATAGCTTCTGCATGATTGCCGTGGTTTTGATAGGTGGCATTGGCCACTTCGCCGCCGGTGTAACCCACGCGGGTTGACATGACGCCAGGCATGTTGCGAATCAGGTCTTGCATGCCCCAAAAACAACCCCCTGCGAGTATTGCCCGTTCCGTTGACATCAAAGTTCCTCCACTTGGTTTAAGTAGTCGCCGTAGCCTTTGGCTGCCATTTCGCTACGGGGTATGAATGTTAATGACGCAGAATTGATGCAGTAACGTAAGCCGCCTCGGTCTGCTGGCCCATCGGTGAACACGTGGCCAAGGTGGCTATCGCCATGGGCAGACCTTACCTCTGTTCTGGACATACCCAGTGAAACGTCATTAATTTCCAATAGGTTGGCAGTCACAATAGGTTTAGTAAAGCTGGGCCAGCCACAGCCCGATTCATACTTGTCGGTTGAGGCAAACAAAGGTTCGCCAGAAACAACATCAATGTAGATACCAGATTGCGTGGTGTTTAGGTATGCGCCGGTACCTGGTAGCTCGGTGCCGCTTTTTTGAGTGACTCGATACTGTTCGGGCGTTAGTTTTGCAAGTGCTTCGGGAGATTTTACGTAACTCATTTAAATAATTACCTTGCTTGGTTCAACCATTGGTCAAGTTTTTCGGCGGGCATAGGCTTGGCCAAATAGTAGCCTTGAAGGAGTGCGCAATTCATCTGCTTAAGCAGTTGCGCTTGCTGTGCATTTTCCACGCCTTCGGCAATGACGTCAAGTCCCATTTTTATGCCCAAGTCTAGCGTGGATTGCACAATGGCCATGTGTTTTTTGTTGTGCTCCATGCCGATAACAAAGGAGCGGTCTATTTTTATTTGGGTTAGTGGCAGTTGATTAAGCCACGTCATGGAAGAATAACCCGTGCCGAAGTCATCTAAGCTGATGCCTACGCCTAAGTGCCTTAGCTGTTGCAGAATTTTGAAGCATTCGGTTTGATGATTGATGACTTGGTTTTCGGTGATTTCTAAGGTTAAGTCGCTCGGCTTAATTTTGTTGCTGTGCAAATGTTTAGAAATATAAGAGACTAGGTCAAGTTCATTCAGGTCTCGTGTCGAAATGTTAATTTGAAGGGCCAGCTTGTGCCCATTGGCGTGCCATAGACCGAGTTGTTTGAGGCTGGTGCTAATGACCCAGCGGGTAATGTCTACTATCACATGGGATTGCTCGGCTAAATGAATGAAGTCAGAAGTGGCGACGGCGCTGCCGTCAGTTTGAGGCCATCGGATTAAACATTCGACGCTGTGTATGGATTTTGTTGTAGGGTCGATAAGTGGTTGATAGTGAAGCTCAAACTCATTTTCAGTGATGGCTAGGGGCAGGCGGGCTAACAGGGTTCGGTTGCGTTCATCTAATAGGGCATGGTGATGTTCTAGGCGCGTAATGTCGCGAATTTTATTGATGCTGCGTAAGCTAAATTTCATTACCAGTGCCACAAACACACTACCACCTAACAAAATAATCGCCACAACCAAGTCAAAGGCATCTGCATTGGGGGATTGGTATAAGGCTGTGATCATGACGCCATAACCCACAATAAATAAACTAATAAGGATGACTAAGGAGCGCCAGCCCCAATTTAGCTCCCGTTTACAGATGCTATAGGCGGGCTTTAGTGCTTGAGCTAATAGCACAATGCCAATGAGGGTGAAGGTGATGGAAATGGTTTTGATCATCTTGTTATGTACACTTAAAAACGGGTGGGCGAAAAGCACAATATAAGGCACTGATGGCTTCTAGCTTAGCACTTATTGGTGGCGCGGGTTTATACAATGTGCTGTGTTTTTTGGTTTTTTTGTGGTTGATGAAATTTATTTGGCAGTGTACAATGTCGCGCGCGCAAAATTCGTTAGTGTCATTTTAGGCGTCAGTTCCTGACACACCGCGTCCACTTAACTTCCCTGTTGCAGCTGACCTTCAGGCTAAACGAGCGTTGTCTGGCAAGCACCTTTGACTTGCACAACGTCTGGTATAAAAACATGAGCGAAAGCTTTGCAGATCTATTTGAAGAATCCCTAATTGCTGTTGAAATGCGTCCTGGTGCTGTTGTTATGGGCACCGTATTAGACATCGACGGCGACTGGGTAACAGTACACGCAGGCCTTAAGTCTGAAGCCATCATTCCTATCGAAGAATTCTATAACGATTCTCGTGAAGTAGAAGTGAAAATCGGCGACCAAATTAAGGTGTCTCTAGAAAGTGTTGAAGACGGCACTGGTGAGACCAAACTTTCACGTGAAAAGGCCAAACGTGCCGAAGCGTGGGATGTGTTGCAAACTGCCTTTGACGAAGAAGCGACCATCACTGGCGTTATCAACGGCAAGGTTAAGGGTGGCTTTACTGTTGCCATCAACAACATTCAGGGTTTCTTACCTGGTTCATTGGTAGATGTTCGCCCAGTACGCGATGTTGATCACCTAGAAGGCCAGGAACTTGAATTTAAGCTTATTAAGCTTGATCAAAAGCGCAACAACGTGGTTGTTTCACGTCGCGCAGTAATGCAAGAAGCGAACAGCGCACAGCGTGACGAATTGTTGGCTAGCATTGAAGAAGGGATGGACGTTAAGGGTTACGTTAAGAACCTAACTAACTACGGTGCGTTCGTAGACCTAGGCGGTGTTGACGGCCTGCTACACATTACTGACATGGCTTGGAAGCGTATTGCACACCCAAGTGACATGTTGAATCCAGGTGACGAAATCACTGTTCGTGTTATCAAGTTTGATAAGGACAGTGGTCGTTTATCGTTGGGCCTTAAGCAGCTACAAGAAGACCCATGGGCGTCTATCAAGGCACGTTACCCGAATGGTCATCGTACACAGGCTACGGTAACTAACCTAACTGACTACGGTTGCTTCGCTTCAATTGAAGACGGCGTTGAAGGTTTGGTACACGTTTCTGAAATGTCTTGGACTAACAAGAATATCCACCCATCTAAGGTTGTTAACGTTGGCGACACAATGGAAGTGATGATCTTGGACGTTGACCAAGAGCGCCGTCGTATTTCTCTAGGTATCAAGCAGTGTGTGGGCAACCCATGGGCTGAGTTTGCTGAGAAGTACGCCGCTGGAGACAAGGTGGTTGGTAACATCAAGACCATCACTGATTTCGGTATCTTTGTTGGCCTAGAGGGCGACCTAGACGGCCTAGTGCACATGTCGGACATCTCTTGGGATGTGGAAGGCGAAGCTGCATTACGTGACTACAAGAAGGGCGACGAAGTTAGCGCCGTTATCTTGTCTGTAGATTCTGAGAAAGAGCGTATTTCTCTAGGCATCAAGCAGCAAGAAAGCGATCCATTTAGCGAGTATGTTGCTGCTAACGACCGTGGCACTATCGTCACTGGTACTGTTAAGGCTGTTGAAGCTAAAGAAGCCGTAATCGAGCTTTCTGAAGGCATCGACGCTGTACTTAAGGCTTCTGAAATCAGCATCGATCGTATCGAAGACGCACGTAACGAACTTAAGGTTGGTGACAGTGTTGAAGCTAAGATCGTAGCCGTAGATCGTCGTAACCGTTCTATCAACTTGTCTATCAAGGCGAAAGACGTAGCAGACGAAAAGCAAGCTATCCGTGACGTTCGCGACATGGAAGTGACTACTGATGGTCCAACCACTATCGGTGATTTGATCAAAGCTCAGATGGGCAAGCAATAAAACGGCTAACCCCCTGTAGTGATCAAAGGGAGTGCTTCGGCGCTCCCTTTTACGTTATGTACAGGATGTACGGTATGCCGCGGTGGCATGGATGCCAATGAACGGCGACTTTCAGTATATAAAGAACTAATATGAACCATTCCCCCATAGACAGCTTTTGGCATCTCGTCACCAATAATGCAGACCAACTGCGTAGTTTGGTTAACGAAGAAACCGAGCTGGCTCACGAGTTATTGCAGCAAGTGCAGGATCAATTGTCGGATATTGATCCGCACCTGACGGTATTTTGTGCTCGCGACCAGGAGGGCGCAGGCATTGAATTGGTATTTGGTTGTGACGGCTTTAGTCAGAGTATTGATACGGTGCTATTTTTGGTTGCCGCGGCACCATCGATAGAGCGCATCAAAGTGTTGGCTTTTAACCCTAGGGTTGAGCAAATTCCAGAAGCCATTGAAATTGGCGACGCCGTGTTAGAGCTGGATGAGCTGTTTTTTGGTTTACGCATTATCGGCCAAGAGTTACATTTAGATTTGTACCTTGAAGACTTGCCTATGGTTGACGACGCCCCGCAAACCGATGCTGCGTTGATGTTTTTAGACGCTATTGTTGGTGAGTATGACTTAATGACGCGTATTCACAGTGTTAATTGGTTGGATTTACCTGAAGACCCATTAGATCACGGTCTCAGACCGCTCATCGAACTACGTCAACAATTTGACCTACTACGACCAAAACAGCCTGCATTGGGTGAAGCGTTACACTAATTTTGTTACCATTGTGTCTTACCTTAGCCAGACGGAAAGACGCCCATGGAACCCATCTATATTTTCACCCTAACTGGTGCTTTTGCCATGGCTGCCGCGTTAAGTGCACGCCAAGTTAGCCATGACGTTTTACAGGCCAACCAAGCCACCGTTCCTGCACCCTATCTAATTGCCGGAAACTTAGCCGTGATCGCTTTGATTGCTAGTTTGGTCTATGGCGGCCAGCACTTTGCTTGGTGGATTCCGGTGAGTTTTTTAGTCATTAGTTTTCCAGCGATTTACTATATTTTCCTACGCCGCATGCTTAACCCTAAACGCGCTACTCTAGTCTACACTGGCCTATCATTGGTTGGGTTAGTGCCTATGGTACAAGGTTGGGTTGCTTAGTATGGTGTTAGACTATTTACCCTGGGGCTTAGTGGTAGCCATGGCCGTGTTTGGCATTTACGCCCTTAGAGCAGGCCCCAAACAACCCCAAAGCGATGCCGGAGATGTCGTTGTACAAGTGGCAGTGGCGCAGCTAGAAGTGAAGCTTGAGCAAGCACAATTACAAAACCAGCAGCTGCAGGAACAGTTGCAAGAAAGTTTGCAGCAACTGGCTCAATTGCAACAAGAGTTAAGCCAAGCCGTGGCCACTAACGCTAGCCTACAAACACAAGTGAGTGCGCAGCAAGCGGCCCATCAACTGCAGCTACAGCAATTAGAACAAAATAAAGCCTCCTTCGAGGCGTATCTAAAGCAGTTCGCCGAACAGTCTCTAAAACAACAAAGCAGTGAGCTATCCACTAAAAATCAAGATCAATTAGGCCACCTGCTCAATCCTCTAAAGCAACAGTTAGGCGATTTTCGCAAAAAAGTGGACGATGTGTACGACAAAGAAGCACGCGATAGGGCCGGCTTAACACAGCAGATAAACAGCTTGTTGGAGCTTAATAACCAGCTCAGCAGTGATGCTATTAACCTTACCAAGGCCCTTAAAGGTGATAACAAAGCCCAAGGTAATTGGGGTGAAATGGTATTGGAACAAGTGTTAGAACAGTCGGGTTTACGCAAGGATCATGAGTACCATTTGCAAGTGAACTTAACACAAACCGACGGTAAGCGTTTACAGCCAGATGCCATTATTCACATGCCTGAAAAGAAAGATGTGGTGGTGGATTCCAAGGTCACGCTGGTGGCCTATGAGCGTTACCAGAGCGCCGAGTCGGAAGACCAGCGTAATAGTACACTGAGTGAGCATTTAGCGTCGGTAAAAGCCCATATTAAAGGCCTTAGTGGTAAGTCATACGAAGCGGCCGAAGGGGTGCGTAGTTTAGACTACGTATTGCTGTTTATTCCGATTGAATCGGCGTATATGCTGGCATTGCAGGCAGATTCTGAGTTGTTTATTAGTGCCATGAAAAACAACATTATGATTGTGAGTCCCGCCACCTTGCTGATGGTGCTACGTACAATTCACAATATTTGGCGCTACGAACACCAAAGCCAAAATGCCAAAGAAATATCCCGTCAAGCGGAAGAGATGCACAAAAAGCTGGTCGATTTTGTGACCTCTATGGATGGCGTAGGCAATCACCTAGTGCGTGCCCAAGACGCCTACGATACGGCTCACAAACGCCTCACCTCTGGGCGTGGCAATTTGATTAATCGAGCTCAAAGTATTGTTAAACTCGGTGGTATACAGCCTAAGAAGGCCTTGCCCGATGCGCTCATAGAAGCGGCTGAAGAAGCAGGTTCAGCATTGGAACCCGCCAATGAGTCTTGATGTGGGAGCGCGCCTCAAAGAGGTACGGAAAAAACGTGGTTTATCGCAGCGAGAGCTGGCCAAACGGGCGGGCGTAACCAATAGCACCATTTCCTTGATTGAGCAAAATCGCGTGAGTCCATCGGTGAGCTCATTAAAAAAGGTGCTTGACGGTGTACCTATGTCATTACCTGCTTTTTTTGCCGATGAAGTGCAGGTACAACAACAAGTGTTTTATAGCAGTAGCGAGTTGCCAGACATGGGTTATGGCAAGGTGGCCATGCGTTTAGTGGGCTACAATCATGAACCCCGCAGTTTGTCATTGTTGCATGAAACTTATCCAGTGGGCGCCGATACTGGTTCCGACATGTTGCTACACGAAGGTGAAGAGGCGGGTATCGTCATTAGTGGCCAGCTAGAAGTCACCGTGGCTGATAAAACCCAACAGCTAGGCCCAGGTGATGCCTACTATTTCGCCAGCGCTCAGCCCCACCGCTTTCGCAATACCGGTGACGAAGAGTGTGTATTGGTCAGCGTTAACAACCCCGCAACGGTGTAGTTATGCCATCGAATAATAAGCGCCAATTTGAGCTGATGGGCACCTCCGGCTGTCACTTATGTGATGATGCAGAAGCCTTGTTGGTACAATGCGTAAACTTTGACACCAGCGACATTGTAGTTGTGGATATCGCAGAGTCAGATGTATTGTTGGCGCGTTACGCTACGCGTATTCCTGTGTTGTATTGCATCGATAGTCGGCAAGAATTGAATTGGCCGTTTGATCGAAAGGCACTTACCCAATTTCTTCTTGGGTCGAATTAAAACCAAAAAATTCCACGACGGTGGCTTCAGATTGTTGCGCTAGACTGCCTTCGCTTTGGCCACGATAGTGCGCCACGCGTTGACAAATATGCCTTAGGTAGGCGGGTTCATTGCGGCTCGATTTGGGTTTGGGGCGCATGTCTCGTGGCAGCAAATAGGGTGCGTCGGTCTCTAACATGAGTCGGTTTTGCGGAATTAGCTTGACCGCATCGTGTAAGTGCCCGCCACGGCGCTCGTCACAGATCCAGCCGGTTATGCCAATGTGAATGTCTAGGTCCAGCAGTTGACGTAGAAATACGTCGGTGCCGGTGAAGCAGTGTAATACCGCTTTGTCGATTTGGTGGCGATAGTCAGATAGCAGTTCCAAAAAAGCGTCGGCTGCATCGCGTTCGTGTAAAAACAGTGGCAATTGTATGTCTGCTGCAGCTTGTAGGTGTTTTTCAAAGCTCGTTAGTTGGGCGGTTGGGGTGGAAAAATTACGGTTAAAGTCGAGCCCCGTTTCGCCGATAGCGAGCACATTTTTATGTTGCCATAGTTGGCTTAATTGGACCCAAGATTGAGTATCGTTTTCACTGGCGCTATGGGGATGAAAACCTGCAGTGGCATAGAGTTGTGATTCTGCACCATGGTCTAAACTGAGTTGTAAAGCCTGTTGGCTAGACGCCAGGTTGGTGCCAGTAATTATTTGACGGTGGATTCCCGCGTGTTGAGCCCGTGCAATCACTGCGTCACGGTCTTTGTTAAAACGATCATTGGTTAAGTTGACACCAATGTCGGTTAAATTAGAACATTTCAACGTCGTCAGCTTCGGTTTCTTCAGCTTCTTCAGGGGTGTTGGCGTGATAAATGGCAATGGCTTCTTCAATGCTCGAGCCGCCCATGATGGATGCAAACATGAGGCGTTCAGATTCCATGGAATAGGAATCATGAAGGTTAGACTGTAGTTCCATCCATGCCATGGGGTCTTGTAACCGGTCTGGATTTTGCAAGAGCGCAGCCATGTCATCAAGGCTTCTAATGACATGGCTTAAACGCTGTTCTAGGCGATCAAAAAATTGAAAATCAACCACTGCTTGACCGACTTTAACCTTGGCAGTGGAGGAGGCGGCTTGAATTAATTCAAGCTCCATTTGGTGTTTAGGCTCTTGGCACTTGATGGACATGGCTGAGTCGTTGATAGTGAGTACGTTGTCGGCGATTTGCGCAAAGGTTCTACTCAATGTGTCTACGTTTGAGTTGCTGTCGCTTAAGCTGGTGCGAATTTGAGCAATGGCAATGCCTAACATCGTTAACGTATCTTTGATGTGGCTGTAGTTGCTCAAGGTGGCACTTTTACTTACATTGGAAGTAGTCATCCAAAGAATCCATGGGTTAAAACAGAGTGAATATGATACTGCTTTTTGTTTAGAACCTATTATCGACTTATTTTTTCACTTGTTGCAACTTTTATACGCGTCGTTTTGTGTCGATTTGTAACCTATAAGTATCTGAAAGCCTAGAAGAAACGGTATAATTAACAAAATTTCAATGCATACACATGCTAGCGAGTGTTAAATGGCTCGTGTTTTAGATTAAAACCTTAGGATCCTGATGAATTTATTGCGGTTACAACAAGTCCACCTTGCGTTTGGCGATGTGGCAATTCTTGATGACGTTGATTTGCAAGTAAATGCAGGTGATAGGGTGTGCCTTATTGGCCGCAATGGTGCGGGTAAATCCAGTCTGATTAAATTGTTAGTGGGTGAGCAGTTGCCAGACAGTGGCAATGTGTGGCGAAGTCCCGCCTGTAAGATTGGTTATTTACAGCAAGACCTGCCAGACCGTGAAGACCTGTGTGTGAGTGAGTTGGTGGCGATGGGTATGGGTGAGGTATACGACCTGCGCCAACGCCATGAAGTCATTGCCATGGGTGATCTAGACGACCAAGCCATGCGCGAACTCGAAGTTGTGAGTCACCGTATTGATGAGTTAGATGGCTGGCAAATGGAGCCTAAAGTAGAGCGTATTTTAACCCGCCTGCAGTTGGACGGCACACAACTGCTGAGCCAACTGTCTGGAGGCTGGCGACGCCGTGTAGCCTTGGCACGCGCCTTGGTGTCGGAACCGACCTTGTTGTTATTGGACGAGCCCACTAACCACTTAGACATACTCGCCATTGAGTGGCTAGAAAAACAGTTATTAGACTTTAGCGGCGCCATTATCTTTATTACCCACGATCGAAGCTTTTTACAGGTACTGGCGAACCGCATTATTGAACTAGATCGAGGCAACCTCAGTGCCTTCCCTGGGAGTTACGACAAATTTTTAGAATACCGTGAACAACAATTAAAAGACGAAGAACGCCACAACGCGCTGTTTGACAAAAAGCTGGCCCAAGAAGAAGTTTGGATTCGTCAGGGTATCAAAGCTCGGCGCACCCGCAATGAGGGCCGTGTGAGAGCCTTAGAATCCTTGCGTAAGGAACGTGGCGACCGGCGTGAGCGCCAAGGCAATGTTAAGCTGCAACATGCGCAGGCGGCTAAGTCTGGAAAGCTGGTGTGTGAGCTGGAAAATGTGAGCCATGGTTACGGTGAGCAACAGCTGATTAAGCGTTTTGACCTGACCTTGCTCAAACATGACCGTATTGGATTGGTGGGTGCCAACGGTGTAGGCAAGTCAACCTTGTTAAAAATATTGCTGGGTGACCTGATTCCCAATTCAGGTCGAGTACAACAAGGCACAAAACTAGAAGTGGCCTATTTCGACCAATTGAGGGACCAGTTAGACCTCACCAAGACGGTTATGGATAACCTGGCCGAAGGCCGTGAGAGTATTAATATCAATGGCAAAGAGCGCCATGTCATGAGTTACTTAGGCGATTTTCTGTTTTCGCCTAAGCGTGTACGTAGTCCAGTGAGCAGTTTGTCCGGTGGCGAGCGCAATCGCCTGTTGTTGGCCCGTTTGTTTAGCAAACCTTCAAATATGTTGGTATTAGACGAGCCGACCAACGATTTGGATATTGAAACCTTGGAGTTGTTGGAAGAAATGTTAGCCAACTATCCGGGCACGGTATTGCTAGTGAGCCACGATCGCGCCTTTTTGGATCGGGTAGTGACCTCGTGCTTGGTATTTGATGGCCAAGGCGAGATTACCGACTCGGTAGGCGGTTATTCAGATTGGGTCAGGCGCGGTGGTCAGTTACAAGCGCCCACTGCACAGGGGCGTAACAAACCCACGGGGATGGCAGCGACGCCAGTTAAAGCGGCTATAAAAGCCAAACCGGCCAAAAAATTGAGCTACAAAGTGCAGCGCGAGTTAGACCAGTTGCCTGCGCAAGTGGAAACCATGGAAGCTGAAATAGCTGCACTGCAGCAAGCCATGGCCCAAGCCGAATTTTATACCCAAGACCAAGCCCAGGTCAGCACCACGCTTGCTCATATGGAGAGCTTAGAAACCGCATTAGAGCAAGCCATGGATCGATGGCTAGAACTCGAAGCCGATTAAATTCGAACCGCTAGCACATCGCAAGTGGCGCCATGTAAAATGCCGTTAGAAGTCGAGCCTAATAACAGAGCTAGCCCATGACGGCCATGACTGCCGACAACGATTAGGTCGGTACTTAACTCATTGGCCATGCGGTGAACTTCGGTTTCGATGTGACCTGAGGTGAGCAATTGATCCACATCGCTAAGTTGGTGCAGTTGGATGAAGTCGTCCATGCGCTGTTGCGCATGATCGTGTAGCTGTTGTTGAATGGCCGATAGGTCCATAGGCACATCGCCCCCATAAGCATAACTCAAGGGTTCGGTGACATGGATGAGTGTCATCTTGGCACCTGTTTGCTGGCCGATTTGGTGCGCCTTTAAGGCAACTTTATGGGTTTCTTCGTTGAGGTCAATGGCGACTAAAATGTTATTATAAATACTCATGTGGCAGTCCTCCAAGGGTGGGTTTTATCTGAGTGTAACATATTCATGTGCGGTGTTTAGGTTGGGCCAATACAGCCGTTATTGGCCCCATAGGTTGATTAACTACAGGAATTGAGTAGATGGATATTAAGTGGCTTATTGTTGTCGTGGTGGTGTTATCACTGGTGGGTTCTGTGGCTTGGGTGATGCCAACGCCGTTACAAAGAGCTCAAGCTATCATACGCCAATTAGCCATGTCTAAAGGCCTACAAGTCAAAGTGAGTAAGCTACAGGGTCCCAGAGAAGTAGGGGAAATTGCCCCCGAGAGTTACCTTGCCACCAGTTATGGTTTACCGCGCACAAAACCACAGCGCGGTGTAAGGCCTAATCTAGCAGCGAGCAAGCGGGTGACCTGGGAAGTATTTAAAGCCGCCGGTTTAAATACCCAAGGTCTGCCACAAGGTTGGTGTTGGAACCGTGGTGAAGGTGCGCTTAAATCCCACCAATTAGAGCAATTAACTCTGCTGCTTGAGCAACTGCCTGGCGACGTCTACGCTCTTAGCGTTAACCCTGTCGCCGTACAAGCCTACTGGTACGAACGCGCTACACCTGCTGAATTGGACGCCTTAGAAACGGTGCTAAAGGCCCTTGTTGGCGATCTTTAGCCGAGCCTGATGTGTTCTTGTTGTGTGTGTTTTTGCGCTCGGTAAAACTTTGGCGTTGTTTTGTGGCTCCTGAGTCATGGTTGACTTTGATACTAGCTGGTTTAAAGTGCTAGCACAGTTTCAAACAAGTGTATGAATGTCACCATTGTATGGCGTCCTACACCCGTTAAACCCACCCCAAGGAGTCCATGCATGATTTATGCAGGTAACGCCATTCAGGTCGAGATGCACGACCAACAGTTAGCCAAACTCACCTTTGACCTCAAAGACCAATCTGTAAATAAGCTTAATGCGGCTATATTAGTCGAGTTAGAGCAAGCGCTCACGACACTTAGTTCTGCTGATCAAGTGAAAGGATTGATGCTTACTAGTGCTAAACCAACGTTTATAGTGGGTGCTGACATTACCGAATTTTTGACCTTCTTCGGCACCTCAGAAGAGGTGTTAATAGAGACGAACATGCGTGTAAACGCCACCTTTAGTGCCCTTGAGGACTTGCCATTCCCAACCGTTAGTTTGATCAATGGCTTAGCCCTTGGTGGTGGTTTTGAAGTGTGCTTGAGCACCGATTACCGCATTATGACGCCGGCTGCCAAAGTGGGTCTGCCTGAAGTTAAGTTGGGTATTTTTCCTGGCTGGGGCGGCACTGTTCGTTTGCCTCGCGTGATTGGCTTAGACAATGCGGTTGAATGGATTTGTGGCGCCGGCGAGAAAAAAGCCGAAGCAGCCCTTAAAGACGGCGCCGTGGATGCCATTGTAGGTGATGATCAATTGCTAGACGCTGGCGTACATTTGTTAAATCAGTGTATTGCCGGCGATTTAGATTACCAAACCAAGCGCGCAACAAAAATTGCCAAGCTAGCTCTGGGCCCCATGGAACAAATGATGGCCTTCGAAACCTCGAAAGGCTTTGTTGCAGGCAAGGCGGGGCCTCATTACCCAAGCCCAATCACAGCCATTAAAACCATGCAAAAGCATGCCGGTATGAGCCGTGATAAAGCCTTAGCCGTAGAAGCGAAAGGGTTTGCAAAAATGGCCAAAACACCTGTTGCTGCCAATTTAGTGGGTATTTTCTTGGCTGACCAATACCTCAAGCGCACCGTTAAAGCCTTGGCTCCTAACGCCGCCAAGGTGGAGCAGGCCGCGGTGTTGGGTGCTGGCATTATGGGGGGGGGTATTGCCTACCAATCTGCCTATAAAGGTGTTCCCATCGTCATGAAAGACATTGCTGAACCCGCCATTCAGTTGGGTTTGGATGAAGCCACAAGTATTTTGGAAAAGCGTGTGAGCCGTGGCCGCATGAAACCAACACAAATGGCGAAAGTGCTGAATAATATTCGACCCACGCTTAATTACGCCGATGTTGCCAATGTTGATTTGGTGGTAGAGGCTGTAGTTGAAAATCCCAAGATTAAAGGTATCGTTTTGGCCGAAGTTGAAGGCCAAGTGAAAGATAGTGCGGTGATTACCTCAAACACCTCCACTATTTCCATTGATCTGTTGGCGACCAGCCTCAAGGATCCGAGCCGTTTCTGTGGCATGCACTTCTTTAACCCGGTACACAAAATGCCGTTGGTGGAAGTGATCCGCGGTCAGCACACCAACGAAGCAACCATTGCCACTACCGTGGCTTATGCTAATGCGATCGGCAAAAAGCCCGTGGTAGTGAATGACTGCCCTGGTTTCTTTGTTAACCGTGTGTTGTTCCCGTATTTTGGTGGTTTTGGCATTTTGCTAGAGCAAGGCCAAGATTTCCGTCGGGTTGATAAGGTCATGGAGCGGTTTGGCTGGCCGATGGGACCGGCATATTTGCTGGATGTGGTTGGTTTGGACACGGCCCACCACGCCCAAGCAGTTATGGCAGAAGGTTTTCCAGAGCGCATGGCAGGCCAAGGCGAAGCCGCAGTGGACTTAATGCATAACCAACAACGCTTTGGACAAAAGAACAAGCTTGGTTTTTACGCCTACGAAAAGGATAAAAAAGGCCGCTTGAAAAAACAAGTGGACGAAACTATCGTGACTAAGTTGGCGGCACTTTGTGCTAATCCTATTGAACTGTCTGATGAGCAAATTATTGATTATTTGATGATTCCACTGTGTTTGGAAGTGGCCCGTTGTATAGAAGAAAATATCGTCGCCAGCCCCGCTGAAGCAGATTTGGCCTTGGTCTACGGTATTGGTTTTCCCCCATTTTTAGGTGGCGCCTTAAAGTACATGGATAGCCTTGGTTTGCAGCATGTGTGCGACAAAGCCGATGCCTTAGTTGGCATTAGTCCACTGTACCAAGTGCCCGCACAAATGCGCGCTATGGCCGCTCAAGGCGAAACGTTCTACGGCAAGCTACAACCAGCCAACTAATTCGGAGATTAACATGCAATTAAACGCTAATGATATTGTCGTCGTAGACGGCGCCCGTTCTGCCATGGGTCGCTCCAGAGGCGGCGCCTTTAGAAACGTACGTGCAGAGAACCTTTCTGCAGCAGTGATTGACGGTCTATTTGCCCGCAATCCAGAACTTAAACCCAGCCAAGTTGAAGACGTTATTTGGGGTTGTGTTAACCAAACCCTTGAGCAAGGTATGAACGTTGCTCGTAACGCGTCGTTACTCAGCGTGATTCCACACACGGTGGCCGCACAAACGGTTAACCGTTTATGTGGCTCATCCATGGCCGCGATCCACACCGCTGCGCAAGCGATTGCCACTGATAACGGCGACTTCTTTGTGGTGGGTGGGGTAGAGCACATGGACCACGTGGCCATGAATCACGGTGTCGACATTAACCCTGCCGGTAGCAAACATGCCGCCAAAGCCTCAATGATGATGGGATTAACCGCCGAGTTGTTAGGCAAAATGCATGGCATTAGTCGTGAAATGCAAGATGAGTTTGCGGTACGTTCCCACCGCTTGGCCCACCAAGCTGCAGAAAACGGCGATTTCGACAATGAAATCATCGCTATAGAAGGCCACGATGCCCAAGGGCGTTTAGTTAAGGTGAGCCGCGATGAAGTTATTCGCCCAGAAACTAACCTCGCGTCTTTGTCGAGCTTACGGCCTGTGTTTGATCCAAAAAATGGTACCGTAACGGCGGCAACTTCGTCTGCCCTTGCCGTAGGTGCCTCGGCCATGTTGCTGATGTCTGGTGCCAAAGCCATACAATTGGGTTTAAAGCCACTAGCACGCATTAAGTCTATGGCAGTGGCCGGATGTGATCCGTCAATTATGGGTTACGGCCCGGTGCCTGCCACTAAGAAGGCCCTCAAACGCGCCGGTTTAAGCATTGATGACATCGGTGTGGTTGAGCTCAATGAAGCGTTCGCCGCGCAGGCCTTGCCGGTATTGAAAGACCTTAAACTCATCGATAAGCTGGACGACAAGGTGAACTTGCACGGTGGTGCGATTGCCTTGGGGCACCCCTTGGGTTGCTCGGGCACACGTATTTCTGTGAGTTGTTTAACCCGTATGCAGAAACAGGACGCCCAGTTTGGCCTGGCCACCATGTGTATCGGCATGGGTCAAGGAATTGCCACGGTATTTGAACGTTTGTAAGCAATTAGCGTACAAACTTCAATTAATTCAAAAGGCTGGTTTATTCCAGCCTTTTGCGTTTTTGTACATTAATACTTGCTTTTTGTAACAAAAAATGAAATTTTAAAAAGGGAATAGCTAATATGTACCTACAAAAGCTTGACCTTCTGTGAGCACAGCCTAAACTTAGGCGCCTCGAACCTGCCGTAATGGATGCGGCGTATAGTAACAACTGGAATAATATTACATGGGTAAGTCCCTCGTTATCGTCGAATCACCAGCCAAAGCCAAAACTATAAACAAGTACCTAGGTGCCGATTTCATAGTTAAGTCGAGTGTTGGCCATATACGGGATTTGCCAACCAGTGCGTCTGCTTCTAGCGCAGACCCCAAAGCAAGGGCTGCTGAAGCCGCAAAAGTTCGCAAGATGGCCCCTGAAGACAAGGTCATCTATAAACAAGCCCGCTCGCGTAAACAGTTAGTTAGGCGTATGGGTATCGATCCTGGTAATGACTGGCGCGCCGATTATCAAATACTTCCCGGCAAAGAAAAAGTAGTAGAAGAACTACGCCGCTTAGCTAAAGATGCCGACACCATCTATCTGGCAACCGACTTGGATAGAGAGGGGGAAGCAATTGCTTGGCATCTACGTGAAGCCATCGGTGGTGATCAAAGCCGCTATCAGCGAGTGGTATTTAATGAGATTACCCAAACTGCAATCCAAGCCGCCTTTGCCAGTCCTGGCGAACTTGACATGGATCACGTCAATGCCCAGCAGGCACGTCGCTTTTTAGACCGAGTGGTTGGTTTTATGGTGTCGCCCTTATTGTGGGCCAAAATCGCTCGAGGCTTATCGGCCGGCCGTGTGCAATCGGTGGCGGTGAAACTCGTGGTGGAGCGAGAGCGCATTATTCGTGCCTTTGTGCCTGATGAATATTGGGAGTTAAAAGCCGATGTGGTCAATGGCGAAAAAAAGCCACTGTTTTTACAAGTCCACAAACATCACGGTGACGAGTATAAACCCGTTAACCAAGCACAAAGTGAGGCCGCAGTTGCCAACTTGGAAAAACAAACCTTTGTGGTGCAGCAAAGGCAGGATAAGGCGACATCGAGTAAACCTTCGGCGCCCTATATCACCTCAACGTTGCAGCAGGCAGCCAGTACTCGCCTAGGTTTTGGTGTCAAAAAGACCATGATGCTGGCGCAGCGATTGTACGAAGCCGGTTACATTACCTACATGCGTACTGACTCCACTAATTTGAGTAAGGAAGCGGTGGCTAATTGCCGCGACTATATTGCCAGCAGTTACGGTAAAGAGTATTTGCCAGAAAACCCTATCGGCTACTCCAGCAAAGATGGCGCACAAGAAGCGCACGAAGCCATACGGCCTTCTGAGGTGGCTTTAAAGTCAACCCAACTCAACAATATGGAACGTGACTCAGAGCGCTTGTATGAGCTTATCTGGCGTCAATTTGTGGCCTGTCAGATGGTGCCAGCACTCTTTACTAGTACCAGTATCATCGTAGAGGCGGGTGACTTTAGTTTACGTACCCGTGGCCGTATCATGCGTTTTGATGGTTATTCTCGGGTTCAGCCTAGTGCCAGTAAAAAAGATGAAGACTTGATCTTGCCTGATGTGAATAAGGGTGATGTGCTTGCCCTAACGCAACTTACTCCCAGTCAGCACTTTACTAAGTCAGCCCCACGTTTCTCTGAAGCCAGCCTAGTTAAAGAACTTGAAAAGCAGGGTATTGGTCGGCCATCAACCTATGCCAGCATTATTTCTACCATTCAAGACCGAGGTTATGTAACGGTACAGAATCGGCGTTTTTATGCAGAAAAAATGGGTGATATTGTGACTGACCGCCTGCAAGAGAACTTTGCTGACTTAATGGATTACTCCTTTACCGCCACCATGGAAAAACGCCTTGATAGCATTGCTAGCGGTGAAACCGAGTGGAAGCGCCTGTTGAACGCGTTTTACAAAGCCTTCACCCGTAAGTTAAGCCTTGCAGAAGCTGAAGACGGCATGCGCGCTAACAACCCTACGATCACCGACATAGAGTGCCCTAGCTGCGCTAAACCGATGAATGTTCGTACCGCTTCTACGGGCGTATTTTTAGGCTGTACCGGTTATGCCTTGCCGCCTAAAGAACGCTGTAAAGAAACCATTAACTTAGTCTCCGGTGACGAAGTGATTGCGGTGGATGCCGACGATGAGGCCGAATCACGACTGTTGATTAAGAAACACCGTTGCAAAATTTGCGACACAGCTATGGATGGATATCTCATCGATGCCCAGCGCAAGCTACATGTGTGTGGTAACAACCCAGACTGTAGTGGCTTCGAAGTTGAAGCCGGCGAATACCGTATTAAAGGCTATGATGGCCCGCTGATTCAATGTGATAAGTGCGAAGCCGATATGCACCTTAAAACAGGGCGTTTTGGCAAATATTTCGATTGTTCCAATGGTGACTGTAAAAATACCCGTAAATTACTTCGTAGTGGTGAAGCTGCGCCGCCGAAGATGGACCCTATTCCGATGCCAGAACTGGCTTGTGAAAAGGTCGATGACACCTATATTTTGCGTGATGGTGCGGCGGGATTATTCCTTGCGGCCAGTAAATTCCCTAAAAATCGTGAAACTCGAGCACCGTTACTGGCGGAGATCTTACCTCACAAGGCGGTCTTAGACCCTAAATATGTGTTTTTGTTGAGTGCCCCAGTGAAAGACCATGAGGGCAATCCGTCTATTGTTCGTTATAGTCGTAAAACTAAAGAACAATATGTGATGTCCGAAGTGGACAAAAAAGCGTCCGGTTGGCGTGCCACCTTTGTGGGTGGTAAATGGGTAGAGGAAGTGCCGATTAAAAAAGTAGCCAAAAAGGCGGTCAAAAAACCGGCTAAAAAAGCGGCTGCGAAAAAGTAGCATGGCCCAGTCAAACACTGTTCAACACTGGTTGCGAGCGAGTCAGCATCGGTGGGCCTTTGCCCAAACTTTATGGCATGATTTACAGCAACATTATGGTAGCGCTGATAACCCAAATTATTGGCGCCAGCGCCAGCAACGCATGGCGTATCAATACGCCATTGTTGAACACTTATTGGCTGCTGCCAACAATATGGCCCAAGCGGTGGTTAAGCAGCTAGCGAATACCCGGTTCGACGACATTGGCAGTTTAACCTGGCCTCAAATTGAAGCGTTGTTAGCCGATCAAGCGTTTTTGTCACCCGCGGCACAAGAGTTGTTAATACAAATACAAAGCGGCGATTGGGCCGACTTGATTGGACTACAAGCGCAGTCTGATTATAGTTTGACACCTTCTACTGATAACCCAGTGGTGTCTAATGTTATTGCCATTCAATCAAGCGAAGACTTTGCCAACCCGGATCACTGGCCGGTCCAACCCTGGTTGCGTGATATGCAATGTTTGTTCACTCGTGTACGGGACTCACTTCAAGAGTTCTAACCTTAGCCGCTAAATTGATCCGCCGGCATAATGTTCACCGATTCATGCAGCTCACTATAAACCACCACAATACGTTGCTGCTCCAGCTGTAGTAATAGCTGTGCAACTTTGTCAGATAGGCTGATTTCATAAGCGCCATAATCGGTGCCATCGCGGCTCGCGTATTCTTCTAACAGCTGGTTAAGGGTGGTCGGGTTGATCTGTTGCCAAGGTACAATCATAAAATTTACATGCTTAACTCACTGGAGTGCAAAATTGCAGTTGGCTACGGTAGCGGCTGGCTTGCGCCGACACTTTTTTAGCCACCGTTAACAACCAGGGTTTGGCTAAATACGATTTTTTAGCAAAACCACCATTGCCCTCATGATACGCAAGGTACAGATGGTAAGCGTCATTACGATCGATATTGTTAAGACGCACAGAACGGGCGTTATACCAACCTACAAAATCTATAGCATCATGAAAGTTAGTGCGTTTAGCCGAATGATAACCGGTTAATTGCTGGTATAAGGTCCAAGTGCCGTTAATGGCCTGCGGGTAGCCATAGGCGCTGGACAAGTGGTCACCGGGGAATACGCCTAGAATGCGTTTGCGAGGCGGCCGTGCCGTGGCACTATAACCTGATTCGTGCTGGATGAAGGCCATGCTAATACTGCTGTGGATATCCCAAGCCTGTTGGGACGCGTTTGCACTGCGTTGCCATGGGCCATATTGGGCGTATATACCACATAGGTTATGCGGGGTTTGGGGTTTGCTGTTGAAACCGCCAAGGTTGCCAGTGCCGCTACAAGCCGTCACTAACACCAGCAGTATCGCCGCAGCAACGAGTTTAAAGGTGGCCATTGCGCCGGGCCCAGCATAGTTGCATGAGCCGCACTTGATGTTCGGCTTGTAACAAATCTAAACCCGTTTCGTGGGCCAAATCTTGTAGTTCATCGCGCCAGTCGTCGCCGAGTAGTTCACTCACGTCGTCATGCCGAGTGGACAGTTCAAAGGAGAGTTCTATATCGAGGGCGTCGACTAAATGTTCTAAACCTTGGGCGGGGGTAAAATCACCATGGCCCACCACATGGCACGCATCTAGATCGTCATTCATTTCCAGTAATACGTCTTTTACTGAATGGCCCATGGCACTGATCATACTGTCACTTAAATGATCGCTATAGCGCAACTGGGGTGGCCAATTATCATCGGCTAATATGAGACTGGATTTTATGCTCCCATCCGGTAAGGTCCAGGCCGCCGCTATCGGGTAGTAGGGCTCTTCTGGGCAGGTTTCGACGGCAATAAAAAGGGCAAGACTGGAATCGGTCATAGTGATGAAACGGCTGTGTCGGTCGGTTAAGTGGAAAGCATGGCCTATGGGTTACGCCAAAGCAAGGTAAGTTTAGCAGATGAAGGAGAATATTAAGCCAAAGTCGTATTTAAAAACTGCGATAGAGTTGGTATAAATACACAGTTAATTCCCTTGCCTACCATTTGGAACTTATATGAGTGACGTGAAGACCTATCCAGCAGACACCTCCATCGCCCAAGCATCCGGCTTGAATGAGCAGAAACGTGGGGCGCTGTACCAACAATCGGTCTCCGATCCGCAGACATTTTGGCGCGAACAGGGGCAGCGCTTAGATTGGATCAAGCAGCCGACACAAATCAAAAACACCCGTTTTACCCCTAATGATGTATCCATTGAGTGGTACGCAGACGGTCAGCTCAACGTGGCTGCAAACTGCCTAGATCGCCACTTGGCAGAGCATGGTGACGAAATTGCTATTATTTGGGAAGGTGATGACCCGAGTGAATCGCGACATATCAGTTACACAGAATTACACGCTGAAGTATGCCAGTTTAGTAATGCATTATTGGCCCAAGGTGCTAAAAAAGGCGATGTAATTACCCTTTACATGCCCATGATTCCAGAAGCGGCTGTGGCCATGTTGGCTTGTGCCCGTATCGGCGCGGTACATTCGGTGATCTTTGGTGGTTTCTCGCCAGATGCGATCGCTGGCCGTGTAGAAGGCGCTAAGAGTAATATTGTGATCACTGCTGACGAAGGTTTACGCGGTGGTAAAAAGGTGCCTCTAAAAGCTAACGTCGACACGGGTTTAGCTAAAGTTGACTGTGTTGATACCGTGATCGTGGTTAAGCGTACCGGCAAAGACATCAACTGGGTCGAGGGTCGAGATGTATGGTACGGCGATATTATCGAGTCTGCATCTACCTGCCACACGCCGGAAGTGATGAATGGTGAAGACCCATTGTTTATCTTGTATACGTCTGGTTCTACCGGTCAGCCTAAGGGCCTTGAACACACCACTGCTGGTTATTTGGTGTGGAGTGCGATGACCCATGAGATGGTGTTTGACTATAATCCAGGCGATATTTACTGGTGTACAGCAGACGTGGGTTGGATCACTGGCCACAGTTATATCGTTTATGGCCCGCTGGCTAACCGTGCCACTACACTAATGTTTGAAGGTGTACCAAACTACCCAACCAATGCGCGTTTTGGTGAAGTGATTGAAAAGCATAAAGTCAATCAATTTTACACCGCACCCACGGCCATTCGCGCGCTCATGCAGCACGGCGATGATGTGTTGTCTAACGCCGACGTGTCTAGTATCCGTGTGTTGGGTAGCGTAGGTGAACCTATTAATCCAGAAGCGTGGTTGTGGTACCGCAAAACCTTCAGTGATGGCAACGCCCCTGTAGTTGATACCTGGTGGCAAACTGAAACGGGTGGCCACATGCTTACCCCTCTGCCTGGTGCTGTGCCGACTAAACCTGGTTCTGCAACCCTACCGTTTTTTGGTGTCTTGCCGGCCTTGGTCGACAACGAAGGTAACGAGCTGGAAGGTACTGCCGAAGGTAACCTTGTGATTAAGGACAGCTGGCCTGGACAGGCTCGATCTATTTGGGGCAATCATAAGCGTTATGAAGAAACCTATTTCTCTACCTTTAATAACTATTACTTCACTGGCGACGGTGCACGCCGTGATGAAGATGGTTATTATTGGATTACCGGCCGAGTAGACGACGTGCTTAACGTGTCTGGTCACCGTATGGGAACCGCTGAAATCGAAAGTGCATTGGTGGCTCATAAGGCCGTTTCTGAAGCCGCTGTAGTGGGTTACCCGCATGCCGTTAAAGGCCAAGGTATTTATTGCTACGTTACGCTGCAAGACGGTGTGGCTAGCAGTAAAGAACTGATGATGGAGCTACGCAACTGGGTGCGCGCAGAAATCGGTCCAATCGCTTCACCGGACTTGATGCAGTTTGCGCCTAATTTACCAAAAACTCGCTCTGGAAAAATTATGCGCCGTATTTTACGTAAGATTGCGGCCAATGATTTTGGCGAGTTGGGTGATACATCAACCTTATCTGACCCTAATGTGGTAGACGAATTGATTGAGAATAGGCAGAATACGTAATTAATCTAATGCTGTAGTGGAGTAATTATGCAAACGAGCCATACTATCATCGTTGCCGATGATCACCCATTGTTTAGGGCCGCTTTAATGCAATCCTTGGGGTCCCAAGTATCAGCGGCTAAAGTGTTGGAAGCGGAAACCCTGCAGCAACTTGAAGATCAAATTCAAACCGACATCGATTTGGTATTGTTAGACTTGCACATGCCTGGGGCCAGTGGGTTTTCTGGCCTTATCTATCTGCGTACACATTTTCCTAGCGTGCCGGTCGTGGTGGTGTCTGGTAATGAACAAGCCAGTGTCATTCATCGTGCGATGCATTTTGGTGCCTCAGGTTTTATTCCTAAGTCTTCATCCATGTCCACCATCGCCCAAGCCATACAGCTGGTGTTAGACGGTGGCCAGTGGGTGCCAGACGACGTGCCAGAAGCAGATCAACAAGTGGATGCGCAAGACAGTCAATTTGCAGATCAGTTAGCCAGCCTTACACCGCAGCAATTCAAGGTGATGGTAATGTTGACCGAGGGTTTGTTAAATAAGCAAATCGCCTATGAACTGAACGTCTCTGAAGCCACCATCAAAGCCCACGTTACCGCTATTTTGCGTAAGCTAGGGGTGTATAGCCGTACGCAAGCCGTGATTGCCGCAGGTCGGCTTAGAATTGAGCACCCGCAGGACGAGAGCATAAACTAAGCGTGTAGTTATAGCTCAGCCTTGGCGTGGTTTTAAACGGCTAAGGCTGGCTCTTAATGCCGCTGGTTTAAGTGGTTTGTTGAGCAACAAAGCACCCGCTTCGGCCACCGCACTAGCCACTTCCTCTGTTCGATCAGCAGTAATACAAATAGCCGCAATTTCACGCTGGTACACTTGCCGAATCCGAGCAATGGCGGCGCTGCCTGTTTGTCCTTGGTCTAAGTGATAATCAGCCAATATAACGTCAGGTTCAACATCGGCGGCCACCAACTGCTTTAATGCTTGTGCTACGTTAGTGGCAGTAATCACCTGGCAACCCCAGCCCCTTAATAGTTTCTCCATACCCAATATAATGGGTGCTTCGTTATCAATGCACATAACCTTCAGTCCGGTAAGGTTGCTGGTGCCTGCCTGCTTGCTGATAGGTTTTGTCTGAGCTAACACCTTGCGCGTATCGCCGAAGGGCACCGTGATGCCAAATTGACTGCCGTTGCCTTGCCATGATTGGAAGGTTAACTCATGATTTAATAATTTAGCAGTGCGATCGGCAATTGCTAGACCCAAACCTAGTCCTTGTACATTTTGCGTGGCGGGGTGGTCAAGCCGTTTAAATTCTTCAAATACTTCACTTTGTTTTTGTGGAGCAATGCCAATACCGGTGTCCCACACTTGAATTTCGAGTTGGCCCGCGCGCCGCCTGCAGCCTAATAGCACTTTGCCCTGAGGGGTATAGCGCAAGGCGTTAGTGAGGAAGTTTTGCAATATTCTACGTAAATGTTGTTGGTCGCTGTACACCACTTGGTGACAAGGCACATAATCAAACTGTATGCCTTTTTGCTGACACAACAGGTTCAGTTCTGTGGCTAATTTTTGGGTCACTCGATCAATTGAAAAATGACTAAATTTTGGCGACAGGGTGCCGGCATCGAGTTTGGAGATTTCGATCAAAGTGGTGATCAGTTCTTCAGCTGCACCTAGTGAGTCGTCTAGGTGGGCGAGGGTGGCTGCTAGTTCACCCTCGGGGTGTTGTTGAGACAAAGACGAAGAGAACAGCCGTGCCGCATTAAGGGGTTGCATTAAGTCGTGGCTGGCAGCGGCCAAAAAACGCGTTTTACTGTGGTTGGCTTGGTCCGCTAAAACTTTAGCGTTGCTTAACTGATCGTTGGCGACAACCAGTGCTTTGGTGCGGTCTGCCACCCGTTGTTCGAGCGTTTCATTGCTTTCTTTAAGTTTTGATTCAATGTCCTTATGGGCCGTAATGTCCATATAGGTGTTAACATAGCCGCCGCCAGGCATGGCATTGCCACGCACCTCAAATACGGCTCCGTCGGCACGGTAACGCAGGTGCGTATGCGTAAGGCCGTGTTCGAGGGTGTGCAGGCGTTGTGAAACCTGTTGTTCAAGGTCGCCGTCACCATAATCACCATTGATGGCATTGTGGCGAATGACGTCGATAATGGGGCGACCGATGTTAATTAAGCCGTCTGGAAAGTTGAACATTTCTAGATATCGGTGATTCCACACCACTAAACGCATGTCGTTGTCGACCACACTAATGCCTTGGTCAATGTGTTCAATGGTGGATTGTAGCATCGAGCGATTAAATTTAAACACCTTAGACGCTTCATCTACTATCGACACCACGTCGCCAAGGTGCATTTCGGTGCCTTGCAGGCTCGAAGCCAAAATAATGCGTGCAGATGAGGCGCCAATGACGCCGGCTAGCATACGCTCTGCATAGGCGGCTAAGGCTTGGTCTATGGGATCATTGGGGTTGAGGGTTTGGCCGGATTGACGGGCAAAATGATGAAACGCCTCGCGGCTGCGTTTATGGCCTAAGAAGCGCTCACATAAGGTTTTTAGGTCGGCAAAACAGGCGTTCTCATATTCGGAATTCGTGGTGGGGATGGAGTTGCTTAAGCGCAAATCGACAAAATGATCGGCTTGTATGCGGTCTTGTACGCGCGTCTGAGTTAAGCGCGACACCCACACAAAAGCCACAATATTAAGGCTTAATGACAAAATAGTGGCATGGGTAATGGGGTCAAAACCGTTAAGCCCAAACATGGCGGTAGGGCGCAACCAGCTAATGCCAAATAAACCATTTTCTACCAGTCGTAAAGTGTCAATACCTAGGCCGCTTAGGTTGGGTACCATCAAGGTGTAAATCCACACTGCAAAACCGAGACCTAAGCCAGCGAGCGCGCCGTAACGGTTGCCCTGGCGCCAAAACACGCCGCCAATCATCGACGGTGCAAACTGAGCCACAGCCACAAACGCCGTTAACCCAAGTGACACTAAACTGTTGCTATCGCCAATTAATAAAAAATAACCATAAGCGGCCAATAACATGGCGATAATAACCACTCTGCGTACCCGGAGTAACAGGCGGCCAATGTTTTTGTCATGGTCTGCCTCTAGCGGCGATAAATGAAAGATCACTGGCATTACAATGTCGTTACAAATCATGGTGCTAATGGATACCGTGGCTACAATGACCATGCCCGTGGCTGCCGACAGGCCGCCAATGTACGCCAAGGTGGCGAGGCTATGAGCACCTTGGCTAAGCGGTACCATTAATACAAAGGTATCTGAAGCCACGTCTTGGTTAGTAAATAAGTAGCTGCCAGCCGCAGCGATAGGCAGCATAAAAATACAAAAGATAATCAGGTAGAGCGGAAACAGCCAGCGTGCGGTATGTAAATCGCCAGGGTTAGTGTTTTCCACAATACCAACTTGGAACTGTCGTGGTAAACACAGCATGGCTAAAAAGGCGAGCAAGGTTTCGGTGAGAAAATTAATCCGCAAAGGATTGAAGTCGGCTAGCTGTTGGCGTAAACCACTGTCTTCAATGTGCTGAATTAAGCCGCCGATGCCCTCAAATAAACCAAATACCACAAACAGACCTACGGCTACAAAGGCGACCAATTTAACCAAGGATTCAAAGGCGATGGCGAGTACCATGCCTTGGTGGTGTTCGCTGGTGTCAATTTGGCGGGTACCAAATAAAATCGCAAAGGCGGCCATAAACACAGCCACTAAAAGGGCGGTGTTAGTGGAGCCTAAATGAACCCCTGATCCGCCTGAAACCATGATGTCGAAACTTTGCGAGACGGCTTTTAGCTGCAAGGCAATGTAGGGCAAAATACCCAAAGTGGCCATGATGGTAATAAAAATTGCCAAGCCGCGACTTTTGCCATAACGCGAGGCAATAAAGTCGGCAATGGTGGTGAGGTTTTCCTGCTTGGCAATGAGGATGATTTTGTAGATGAGCCCCCAGCCGAAGGTGAATAGCAGTATTGGGCCGAGGTAAATTGATAAAAATTCCCAACCGCTGGCAGCTCGAGAAACCGAGCCGTAAAAGGTCCAAGAGGTGCAGTAAACGGCAAGCGATAAGCTGTAAGTAACTGGTTGGCTGAGGCGTCCATGGAGCGGTTTTTTTCGGTTGTCGCCATAGTAGGCTATTAAAAAAAGCAGCCCGACGTAAGTCAAAGAAATAAGAATGATGACCCATGTGTCGAGCATAGAGAAGCCTTAGTCAATGAGGTGGATTATGTTGTGGTTATTAGTTATACCACGACCCTTAGATTTATGCTTCAATTCTAATTATTGGTAAAGTATTTTAAAATCAATTGCCTATGAATTAATTGCTGATACTATATACTAAAGTATTAGGGTATCGTACTGTACGTTTTGCAGCGTCAACGGGCGCCCAAAAAGGCGGCTTTGCATTGATCTGAATGTGGCAAATGGGTATCATGGGTTTTAACAAAAATAATAAAAAAGGTATTGTATGAGACAAAATTCTGAAGCGGCTGCCTTGCAATATTGGCGGCGCAATTTACAAATTATATTCACTTATTTAGTCATCTGGTTTGTGGTTTCCTTTGGCTGCGGTATTGTGTTTGTAGACCAACTTAATCAAATCAATCTGTTTGGTTTTAAATTGGGTTATTGGTTTGCCAACCAAGGTAGTATTCTAGTGTTTTGTATTCTCACCATTGCCTACGCCGTACGTATGAATCGCCTTGATAATGAGTTTGACGTTCACGAATAACGTTAACAGGCTTGTTTGTCACAAATAAAGGGAACTAACATGAGCCTAGAACAGCTCACCTACCTGTTTGTGGTAGGTTCATTTTTTATCTACATTACCATCGCTATTTGGAGCAGGGCTTCTAGCACGCGCGAATTTTATGTGGCCGGCGGCGGTGTTACGCCGTTGGCTAACGGTATGGCCACTGCGGCTGACTGGATGTCTGCCGCGTCGTTTATTTCTTTGGCAGGTATTATTTCTTTTGCAGGTTACGATGCCAGTGGTTATATCATGGGCTGGACCGGCGGTTATGTGCTGCTGGCGCTGCTGCTGGCACCCTATTTACGCAAATTTGGCAAGTTTACGGTGCCAGACTTTGTGGGCGATCGTTATTATTCCAAAGTGGCCCGCGTGGTGGCTGTGATCTGCGTCATGTTTATCTCCTTTACCTATATTGCTGGCCAAATGCGCGGCACCGGTATCGTTTTCTCCCGCTTCCTCCAAGTTGAGATTGATACGGGCGTGATGATTGGTATGGCAGTGGTGTTTGTGTATGCGGTGTTGGGTGGCATGAAGGGCATAACCTACACTCAAGTAGCACAGTATTGTGTGATGATCTTTGCGTTTACCGTCCCCGCCTTATTTTTAACCTTTTCTATGACCGGCCATGTGTTACCACAAACGGGTCTTGGTGCGACTTTGGCGAATGGTGAGACCGTGTTAGGCCATTTAGACGGTTTGGTCTCTGAGTTGGGTTTCTCAAGCTTTACCGAAGGCAGCAAAAGCAGCATTGATATGTTCTTTATTACGGCCTCATTAATGTTTGGCACCGCAGGTTTACCTCATGTCATCGTCCGCTTTTTTACGGTGCCGCGGGTACGGGATGCCCGGATTTCTGCGGCTTGGGCGTTGGTGTTTATTGCCCTACTATATTCTTCTATCCCGGCGGTGGCGGCATTTGGTCGTATCAACTTAATTGAGACGGTCAATGGCGTAGATAATCAGGGTACACGTTACGAAGAAATGCCACAGTGGTTTAAAAAGTGGGAAAACGCCGGTTTGATTGCTTGGTACGACCACAATGCTGACGGTCGCACCCAGTATGCGGCGGGTGATGCGTTTACCGGCCGGCAACATAAACCTATTTATTGGGGCGCTGCGGATGATACCGTGGCACGCAATTTTTATTACAATCAGCGCCATGTGGTTAACCCCAGTGATGGGTCATTTGACCCGCAAGTGCAGCCGTTTGCCAACGAGATTTATGTCGACCCGGATATCATGGTGTTGGCCAACCCGGAAATAGCGGAATTGCCTGATTGGGTTATTGCGCTCATCGCCGCGGGTGCCATGGCCGCCGCGCTGTCCACCGCAGCGGGTTTGTTGTTGGTCATTGCTACAGCGGTGTCCCATGATTTGTTAAAGAAAACCTTTCGGCCACAGGTGTCTGACGGCCAGGAGCTGATGGCGGCTCGGCTCGCCGCCATGGTGGCCGTTGTTATTGCCGGTTACGTTGGCATGCATCCACCAGATTACGTCGCTGCGGTGGTGGCGCTCGCCTTTGGTTTAGCTTGTGCGTCGTTTTTCCCAGTGATTATTATGGGTATTTTTTACCAGCGTATGAATAAATATGGCGCCATAAGTGGCATGTTAGTGGGCCTGCTCTCAACCTTAGGCTATATCGTCTATTTCAAGTTTTTTGGTGGCGAACCAGAAGACTGGTTGTTGGGTATTTCACCAGAGGGTTTTGGTGCCATGGGTATGGTGCTTAACTTTATTGTGGCATACCTAGTGGCTCATTTGACGCCTCAGCCGCCCAAACATATTCAGCAGATGGTGCAGGATATTAGGGTGCCCAGAAACAGCGGTTCGGCCTACTACTAACCCCCTATGCTTACAGATAATACCTTTAATGCCGATGTTCTTCCTTTTAGCTTGCTTGATGAGGAAGAGCACCAGTTATTGCAAGATAACTTGGACATCGGCTACTACCAAGCCGGCGAAGCCATTATTAAAACGGGTGATGTGCCCGAAGGCTTGTGTATCATTCTAAAGGGCTGTGTCAGTGAGCTTGACGTTCGATCTCACAACGACCGACATGGCCACACCTTTGTGCACTACACGGCCAATGAATACTTTGGTGCTTGGTCTGCACTTCGGGGACGGGCGATTCACGACTTTGTGGCCGATGAAGAAACCATTTGCTATATTCTGCCTACCAAAATATTACTGGACTTAATTTACCGAAGCCCAGCATTTGGCGAGTTTTTTAACAAAAACCTATCCCTCCAAAACGAGCTATTAGAACATAAAAACGACACCCTAAACATGACTGAGTTCATGTTGGCCAGAATAGATAATTCTTGTATGCGAGCAACATCGGTATTGCCAGACGGCACCGATTTAGAGGGCGCAACTCGCTATATGAGCGAAGAGCAAGTGGACTGTGCTTTAGTAAAACGCGGTAAACGCTACGGCATGGTCACCCGTACAGATATACTCAACGCGATCGTACTGGACCAGCAACCGCTAACGGCCGATGTGCAGAGTATTGCTAATTTCCGCCTAATAACGGTGGAGTCTGGCGACTATTTGTTCAATGCACTGATTTTAATGACTTTGCACCATATTGATCGAGTGGTGGTGATGCAAGGGTCTGAGCTGCGTGGCATTATTGATTTGGCTGACACCTTGAGTTACTTTTCCAGCCATTCCCACGTGGTAGGTTTACGCATTGAGCGGGCATCGAGTATCGATGAACTCAAGGCTGCTGCAGGGGACATGGGCGACCTCATTCGCTCCTTATACTTGCAGGGCGTCAAGGTTCGATTTGCGATGGATCTATTGGCGGCCTTGAATAAACGTTTGATGTCAAAGTTGTTCAATTTAATTGTACCGGAGAGCGTTTTACCACATGTATGCCTCGTGGTAATGGGTAGCGAAGGCCGCGGTGAGCAGATTGTTAAAACCGATCAAGACAATGGCCTCATTACCCGTGATGGGTTAGATTGGCCGGAACAGCAGGAGTCACTTGAGTATTTCACGCAAATGTTAGTGGAGTTAGGCTTCCCCTTGTGTCCGGGTAACGTGATGGTGAGTAACCCATTTTGGGTATTGCCTATCAGTGAGTGGGCGCAAAGATCGCGTGATTGGGTGGCCAAGGGGGATACTGACAGCTTGCTCAACTTAGCCATTGCCGTTGACGCTTACCCGGTGGCAGGCAATAAGGCGATTTACAAAACCAGTCGTAATTGGTTGTTGAGAGAATTGCGGCATAAGCAGCGATTCTTATCGGCCTTTGCCGAAGTCGCATTGGTGTTTAATACCCCATTAACGTTTTTAGGTGGTATTCGCGACAGGGCCGCAGGCGTAGATGTTAAAAAGGGGGGTATCTTCCCTATAGTGCAAGGTGTTCGGGTGCTGGCTTTGCAATACCAGGTGGCCGAAAATAATACGTATCGACGTATTGAAGCGTTAATTAAACTCGGCGTTATTCCGCCTCGGCTGGGTACTGAATTAATGGAATCGTTTTCCATATTGCAATGGTTTAGGCTTACTCATCATGTGCATCAGCAAGAGCAGGGACAAGTCGGCGCATCGGCTGTGTTGGACAATGCGGTTGATCTGGACTCATTGGATCGGTTGGAAAAAGATTTGTTAAGGCAGTCGTTCCAGGTGGTGAAAGACTTCAAGAAACACCTGTCTTTACGTTATCGCTTGGGTGGAGGTATCTAGCATGCTGCGAAGACGCCTGAGGCGAGCTAGGGACCATTGGCGCCTACGCAAGCAAGACATTAACAGTCGCTGGTTGAGCTTGTTTCAACGTTACCAAGGTGCTGAATTAGTGTCTTTAGACATTGAGACCACAAGCTTAGATGTTGCTAAAGCCAATGTGCTGTCCATTGGTGCAGTGGTGATCAGAGGCAACCGAGTACTGACCAGCGAAAAGTTAAGCCTCACTATAGCGCCGCCGGTAGAATTGCCGAGAGAGTCCGTTAAAGTGCATAAGTTAAGGCGCATCGACCTAGATGCCGGGATACCCTTGGCGCAAGCGTTAGAGCAGCTATTGTTGTTTGTGGGTAATCGCCCTATAGTGGGATACAATATTGCTTATGATGTTGCAGTGTTAGATCACCACATACGGCCCAAGCTTGGTTTTGGTCTACCCAATACCACGCTTGATGTGATGCAAATGTATCGCAAAAAAGCGACCATGAGTGGTGCCAGTGAGTTCCAACTCGATTTGAGCTTTACGGCCATCGCCAGTGCTTTGTCGGTGCCGATTTTAGGTCGTCATACGGCGCTGGGAGACGCTACCACAACGGCGCTTATTTATGTGCGTATGAAATGTGTTTAGATTATACGTTAGCCAAACATAAGGTGATGAATTGGTTGGGATTCACGTCTCGTTCACCTTTCATTACACTGGGGTAACATTTCTTCCATTGAATATCGTTACAAACAACGTTATTTTCGAATTGACAAGTTAGAATAGGTGACATATATGGGCAGTGCAGCGGCGATTGAGCTTGATGCAGAGTTAACCATAGCGCAAGTAGAGACATGGCATCAACGGTTAGCTTTGGACGAATTGGATCCGAGCGGCGTGATGATTGATGCGAGCAAGCTAGATCGTGTAGATGCCGCAGGCTTGCAGTTGCTGGTGGCTTTTAAGGCGACTTGCAAGGTTAAGGGAGTTTCGGTGGCGGTGTTTAATGTGCCTAAACCCATACAAGAATTAATACGTGTCGCTGGTTTAAGCGAAGCGCTTAGTTAGAAACATATAATAAAATAAATACCGAGTTCTCTCGTTGACCGAGAGTCGTATTTAATTTTTTTAAAAGTGGAGTAGATCGATGACAAAAATACTGGCAGTGGATGACTCTGCGTCAATGCGCCAGATGGTGGTTTTTACCTTGCAAAGTGCTGGCTACGACGTGGTGGAAGCCAGCGATGGTCAAAAAGCACTAGATATTGCTAAAGGTACATCATTTGATTTGGTATTAAGTGACGTCAATATGCCAGTCATGGATGGTATTGAGTTGGTGAAAGAATTGCGTCAAATCGAGGCCTACAAATACACACCTATTTTAATGTTAACCACAGAAACTGCTGGCGATAAAAAAATGGCGGGTAAAAACGCTGGTGCTACGGGTTGGGTTGTGAAACCGTTTAATCCCGATAAGCTGTTGGCTACCATCAAAAAAGTTACAGGATAAGTAGCATCAGCCATCGGTGTGCTAACGTTTCTGTTCACTAAAGGGTTATGTCATGAGTATTGATCTCAGCCAGTTTCACGCTGTCTTTTTTGAAGAAAGTTTTGAAGGCTTGGAGTTGATGGAAACATCACTGCTCGAATTGGATGTGGACGCACCCGACAGTGAGCAAATAAACACCATTTTTCGTGCAGCTCACTCTATTAAAGGGGGTAGTGGTACTTTTGGATTTGTTCAAGTGGCTGAATTTACTCACATCCTAGAGACTCTGCTGGATAAAATACGCGATGGTGATCAATCCATTGATCCCGACGGTATCGAATTGTTTTTGCAATCAGTAGACTGTTTGCGTGGTTTGCTTGAAGCCCTACAAACTGAAACTGAACCAGACACAACAAGGGCGCAGCAGTTAGCTGGCGTATTCCAAGCCGTACTTGACGGCGGTACCTATGCCGACAGTGCCAATGTAGTGAAAACCAATGCCATCACGGGTGCGCCCCTACATGCCGCCTCACCATCACCTGCGCCAGCATCAAGCGATGACTCCGTGGCTAATGCTGGCACACGTAAACAAATTGGTTTTAGTATTGTCTTTGAGCCTGAAGAGGACATGTTAAAGGGCGGTAACGACCCCGTCAGAATGTTGCGGGAGTTGGCGACTTTAGGTGACCTTATCAGCCACGCCAATACCGACCAAGTGCCAGACTTTGATCAGCTTGTGATTGATCACTGTTACTTGAGTTGGGATATCGAGCTAGTAACAAACTGTGACATTGACGATATCGAAGAGGTGTTTGAGTGGGTTGAAGACGAGTGTGAGCTGTCTATCACGCCTATTTACGCCGACATCTCTAGCGCTGCCGAACTACATTATAGTAACTCGCAAAACCATGCGATCGATAAAAAAATGCAACAAGCGACTGCCGAAGGTCAGCGCTTAGTGATGCCTTCTGGGCCCTTGCCAAGTTTGGATAATCTGCAACTGGCTAGCCCTGGTGACGTGACGAACAATGGGTCTGATGCTACGCCAGCCGAGGCGTCAGCTGCACTTGCACCGCCCAAGCCGACAGCACCGGCCGCAGCCAAACCCAAAGCAGCCAAAGTCGAAGCGAGTTCGATTCGGGTGGGTATTGATAAGGTGGATAGCCTAATCAATCTGGTTGGCGAATTGGTAATAACCCAATCGATGTTGGGTCAAATGGGCTCAGCAGGCGACTCCATTACTGACGAGCATATTGGCAATTTACGTGAAGGTTTAGTGCAACTTGAGCAAAACACGCGCGAATTGCAAGACAGCGTCATGCGCATTCGCATGTTGCCCATTAGTTTCACCTTTAACCGCTTTCCTCGTATAGTGAGGGATATTAGTATTCAGTTGGGTAAACAAGTTCAGTTAGAGCTCAGCGGTGAGAACACCGAACTTGACAAAACCGTGATGGAAAAAATAAGTGACCCCATGGTGCACTTGATTCGCAACGCGCTAGACCATGGCATCGAAATGCCAGAACAACGCAAAGCCGCAGGTAAGCCTGAGATGGGCACCATTGTGCTTAATGCGTTCCATCAAGGTGGCAATATCGTCATCGAAATGACTGATGACGGGGGTGGCATTGATACCGAAAGGTTGCTGACAAAAGCCAGAAATAATGGCTTGGTTGGCGAAAACGAAAAACTTACTCAAGAGCAAAAGCTAGACTTACTGTTCTCGCCAGGGTTATCGACGGTCGAAGAAGTCAGTGACTTGTCCGGCCGTGGTGTGGGTATGGATGTGGTACGGCGCAACATCCAAGAACTGAGTGGTTCGGTAGAAGTTTCGACTGAGATGGGTGTTGGCAGTACCTTTCGTATTCGCTTACCGCTGACGTTAGCGATATTGGATGGACAGTTAGTGACTGTTGCAGACCAAACCTATATCTTCCCGCTGGTATCGATCAGCGAGTCGTTACAAATTGACTCAGCGAAAGTGAATAACGTGGCTGGTGGCAGTGATGTTTACAATTTGCGGGACGAGTATATTCCAATATTGTGCTTAGATCAGTTGTTTGGCTTACGCCAAGAGGCTAAGGTTTTACAAGACAGCTTGCTGGTCGTGGTAGAGTCTGAAGGTCAAAAAGTAGGCGTGGTAGTGGACGAGTTGCTGGCCCAGCAGCAAGTGGTCATCAAGAGTCTGGAAGAAAACTATACGCGGGTTCAAGGCGTTTCTGGCGCTACCATTTTGGGTGACGGTACTGTGGCGATGATTGTTGATGCCTTGGGTTTATCTGGTTTGGCCGGTAGTGAAATTGCTGCTGCACAAAAAATAGCTGCCGAAGCCGTAGCTTAGGAAAAAATTATGGATGTTGCTAAGCAAGACACCGCGCAAAATATGATACAACAAACTGCGGCGATGGTTGATCAAGCCAGTGATGAAGATTTTGAAGATCAACAACAGTACCTCACCTTTTTGATGCAAGGCGAAGAGTACGGCGTCGACATTCTTAATGTGCAAGAAATTCGCGGTTGGGGCAACGTCGCGCCTATTCCTAATGCACCTAAGCATGTGAGCGGCGTGATCAACTTACGTGGTGCCATTGTGCCGGTGATCGATTTACGTTTGTTGTTTGAACTGGGTGATGCCAACTGCGATGAGAATACCGTAGTTATTGTCCTTAAAGTAGCCACTGAAAATGTCAATCGGATCATGGGCATTGTGGTTGATGCTGTGTCTGATGTATTTAGTCTGACGCTGGCCGATAAGCGCCCACCGCCCAATGTCAATCAAGGGATGAGTCATACCTATATCGATGGCTTAACCGAAGTTAAAGGGAAGATGGTTATTTTATTGGATAGTGAACGGTTGTTGCATTTAGAAAAAAACGACTAGTCAGGCGTTGGCTGCGTTAGCTAGGGAAGCAATATTTTGAATCAAGTCATTAATAACATCACCAAAGTGGACCCCAATGTTAGGGAATTCCAGATGACTAAGAAGAACTTCAACACCATCAGCGATGTTATCTACCAACACGCGGGTATTGTACTAAAAGAAATTAAGGAAGACATGGTGTACAGCCGTGTTTCTCGGCGTATCCGTATAACTGGAAGCCGAGGTTTTGATGATTATTTAAAACTTGCCTTAGCCACCGGCAGTGATGAATTCACCCATTTTGTAAACGCCATTACCACTAATCTTACGTCGTTTTTTCGTGAGTCTCATCACTTTGATTTTATTACACAAACGGCGCTACCGGGTTGGAAAGCGACTCCCGGGCGCCAACGGCTGAGGATCTGGTCGGCAGGTAGCTCCACCGGCGAAGAAGCCTACTCTATTGCCATGACATTGGCGGATCAAGTGCCCAAAAATTGGGACACCAAAATATTGGCCACGGATGTAGACACTGACGTTGTGGCTCAGGGTGATAGTGGTATTTACACCCAAGAACGCATCAACGGCCTCAGTAAGAGCTTAGTCACTCAGCACTTCGATAAGGTCAAGGTTGATGGCGCGCAAAGGGTGCAGGTGAAGAAAAACTTACGTGATATGGCCTTTTTTAAGCCGTTAAACTTGCTTCAAGCGTGGCCTATGAGAGGCCAGTTTGACATGATATTTTGCCGTAACGTGGTCATTTATTTCGACAAGCCCACCCAGAAAGTGTTATTAGATCGGTTTGCCGATTTGCTAGTACTAGGTGGTTATCTGATTATTGGACATTCTGAGAGTATGTATAAGTTATCCGATCGATTTACCTCTATCGGTAACACCACCTATAGGAAAATTAAGTGACAGGGGTCGCTCAAAATAACAGAATATTGCCACCACCCATGGCCGGTTTTGAGTCGGTTAAACGCTATTGGGACAACGCCATGGCTATTTCGACGGCTAAGTTAATGCCGGGCGAAGTGTATGTGTCTGGTGAAGATGAAATGATTATGACCGTGTTGGGGTCATGTGTTTCTGCCTGTATACGTAACCCTCGTACTAATATTGGTGGCATGAATCACTTTATGTTGCCACAAATGGGTGCCAGCGCCTCCATGTTAACCCTCGACGGCACCGCGGCCCGTTACGGTAACTGGGCCATGGAAGTGCTGATTAACGAAATTTTAAACTACGGCGGTAGTAAACGAGATCTAGAGGTAAAGTTGTTTGGCGGCGGCAAAGTGCTCGACAATATGACCATGGATATCGGCAAACGTAATATTGACTTTGTATTTTCCTTTTTGGATAAAGAGGGCATCAATGTAGTCGCCCATGATGTGGGCGATCGTTTCCCGCGTAAACTACTGTATTTTCCTAACACCGGCAAGGTTCGCGTGCGCAAGTTGCAGAGCACTAACCAAGCCACCATTGTACGGCGTGAAGCAGCGTACCTTAATGACATTAAAACGTCCCCTAGGGATGGCGACATTGATCTGTTTTAACCACTGGAGAAGAAACACTTGAAGTTAATTTCTGTGCTAGTTATTGATGACTCTGCGCTCATGCGCAAGTTGCTAACCGACATTATTAATGCTGATCCAGGCATGGAAGTGGTGGGTGTGGCCGAAGATCCTTATGTTGCACGTGATCAAATTAAGTTGCTCAATCCCGATGTGTTAACCCTCGACATTGAAATGCCAAAAATGAATGGCATCACCTTCTTGCGAAATTTAATGCGCTTACGGCCCATGCCGGTAGTAATGGTGTCTACCTTGACTGAAAAGGGAGCCTCGGCAACTTTAGAGTCTATGGAGTTAGGTGCGTTAGATTACGTGGCTAAATCGACTTTACAAGAAGACCGAGGTATCGCAAAGTTTTCTAAAATGGTGCTCGAAAAAGTGATCATGGCGTCGCAGGCTAACGTCAATGCGTTAGCGAAAAGTAGTTTGCTAGGGCGTAGTGATGAGGGCAAACCCAAGCAAGTGCATAATTCTGGTGTGGTTAAATCCACCAGTATTATCGCTATTGGTTCGTCCACAGGAGGCACCGAAGCCTTGAATCAAGTGTTATCGGTGATGCCTGCAGAGTCACCTCCAATACTCATTGCTCAGCACATTCCCCCCACCTTTAGTATGTCTTTGGCACGGCGTCTGAACGAGGCTTCCGCCATGACCGTGATCGAGGCCAATGATGGTATGGAAGTTAAAAAGGGCCATGCTTATCTGGCCCCGGGCAACTTTCACTTAGCCATTCGGCGGCGTGGCCATGCTTATATTTGCCGCGTAATACACACCGAAAAAGTTAATCGTCATAGGCCTTCCGTGGATGTGTTGTTTGATTCAATGGTAAAAGAAGTAGGCAAACATGCCACCGGTGTTGTTTTAACGGGTATGGGCGCAGATGGTGCTCAAGGCCTTTTACGCATGCGCGAAGCCGGTAGCCATACCATTGGCCAAGACGAAGCGTCTAGTGTGGTTTATGGCATGCCTAGGGCTGCCAAAGAATTAGGGGCTGTTGAATTTGAATTGCCTCTGGCCAAGATTCCGAGCAAGATGCTGCGGCTTTCTAGTCAACCAAAATCGTAGTCACAGCAGAGAAATCATGCAAGTTTGGGCCGTAGCAAATCAAAAAGGTGGGGTTGGAAAAACCACCAGCGTAGTGACCTTAGCAGGCTTATTAGCTCAGCAAGGGCATCGAGTGCTGGTGGTTGATTTAGACCCCCATGGATCCTTAACCGCGTACTTTGGCCACGACCCAGACACTATGCGGCAGTCGGTTTACGATTTATTTATTAATCCACATCAGGCTGCCTCCAACCTGTTGATGCCGACTAATTTGCCCAATTTGATCCTATTGCCTGCCAGTAGCCGTATGGCTGCACTCGAACGCCAAGCTGGTCAATTAGACGGTATGGGTTTGGTGATGCAGCGCGCACTAGCACAAGTAAACACGCTATTTGATTATGTACTTATTGATAGTCCGCCCATATTAGGCGTAGCCATGATTAATGCCCTAGTGGCCTGTGAGTTGTTACTCATGCCGGTACAAACGGAATTTTTGGCCATCAAAGGGTTGATGCGTATGTCCAAGAGTTTGGACTTAGTATTAAAAACACGACACCAGCAATTGCAGGCCTTGGTGTTGCCCACCATGTACGACCGGCGCACCAAGTCGTCGATCCAAAGCTTACGTATTATTAGAGCAGAATTTGGCGAGCGCGTGTCCCATGCCTTGATTCCGATTGATACACAGTTTCGTAATGCCAGCTCTGCAGGTAAAGTGCCCAGCGTACACAACCATCTAGCCCGCGGTGTGCAAGCCTATGATTTGTTGCTGACGCAATTGCAGCGTAAGCGTCAGCAAATTCCACAATGGCAAGTTGGTTAATCATGTCTGTGTCTGAAGATGACACGGTATTACTGGATTACTTGTCGAGTTTGTTGTTGGTACCAGAAGCTGTGCCGGTGCCACTACTCCAACCGTGTCTCAAAGTAATGCTAGACCATCAGGCTCTATTGCTGCCGTTGAGTGAATTAGGCGGCATGCAAGCGGTATGTGGGCCCCTGGCTAAATCGTCTCCTAATCAGTGGCGTTTAGACCCATACAGTAACCTTGAGCTGTTCGATTTACGTGCGGTGCTTGGCCTTGAACCTTGCGACTATTCCGACGTTAACTGGCAAGGCCACAGCCTAAAACTAAAAAGTGGCCAACAAAGTGTGTTAGTTGATCAGATTATTGGTCCGCAAGAGTCGAGTGCAGGCCAGGTTTGGCACCAATTCAATGGTCTAAGTTATACATTGGTATCAGCTTAACTACCAATTTTGTATTAAACAGATATAATCAATCGCCTTAATATAAATGAGCGTGTGATCTGTGCTGTCGCCCCCAACATTCCCCACTGATTTGTTACTTACCCAAGCATTGGCTTGTGAGCGGGATGATCGCTGCCTGTATCGGCAGTTAAATTGGACTGTTAAACGTGGTGAGTTATGGCACATTAAAGGCCAAAATGGCGCCGGTAAAACCACCTTGCTGCGACAAATTGCAGGCTTGCATCTCATCGATAATGGCCGCATTGTCTGGTGCAATAAAGGCATAAAAATGATCTATTTAGGTCATAAGTTGGGCCTAAAAGAGCAACTAACAGCGAATGAAAATTTGGCGTGGCTGGCCGCATTAGATGGCAGCTCAAGTCAAGCTCAGCGGTATGCCGCATTGGCTACTGTGGGTTTAAGAGGTTACGAAGAAAATCTTGTTGCTCACCTTTCGGCGGGCCAAAAGCGGCGTGTGGCGTTGGCACGGTTACAATTGTGCGATGCTGACTTATGGTTATTAGACGAACCATTCACTTCTCTGGATCAGCAAGGGGTGATTGATGAGCAAGCGTGGCTGGAACGGCATCGGGGTTCTGGAGGCGCAGTACTGATGACTAGCCACCAAGACCTCAGTTTGCCGCAGGTAAAAATACTCGATTTAGGCCAATTTTCTGGCCACATTAATGGGGCAGTGGAGTGGGCGTCATGATGGGTTTTATGCTCACTATTATTCGCCGCGACTTATTACTCATCGCCAGGCAACCCGCGGAGCTGATTAATCCACTGGTGTTTTTCGTCTTAGTGGTGGCCTTGTTTCCGTTAGGTGTCAGTCCGGAAGCTTCCATTTTGTCACAAACCGCCGCCGGAGTAATTTGGGTTGCTGCCATGTTAGCCACGCTGTTATCTCTTGAATTGTTATTTAAACTTGATCATGAGGATGGCAGTTTAGAACAGTTATTACTGGCGCCTTACCCGAGTTGGAGCTTGGTGTTGGCAAAGGTCCTAGTCCATTGGTTGGTGAGTGGTTTACCGCTAGTGTTATTGTCTCCCATGATTGCCAGTATGTTGTTTTTGCCCAGCCAAGCCTTGCCCAGCCTGATGTTGAGCTTGCTTGTTGGCACGCCGACTTTGAGTTTACTGGGGGCGATTGGCGCCGCATTGGTCACAGGGGTGCGTGGCGGTGGTATGTTATTGACTTTGCTAATTCTGCCCTTGTACGTGCCGGTGATTATTTTTGGTGCAGCCAGCGTGGCAGCGGGTGCCCAGGGGTTGCCCATTGATGGCTATATGGCATTATTGGGGGCCATGTTGGTATTTGCTTTAATGATCACCCCATGGGCGGCTAGTGCCGCCTTAAAATTGTGAGATTAATACTATGAGTAGTCTAGATTGGCGTATGCCGCGGTGGTTTCACCAGATGGGGTCACCTAAGTGGTTCTATGAGTGGGGTGGTCGACTGCAGTCTTGGTTTGCGCTGGCAGCTTTGGTTTTATTAGGCTGGGGCATGATTTGGGGGTTAGCATTTGCACCTGCGGATTACCAGCAAGGCAATAGCTTTCGTATTATGTATGTGCATGTGCCAGCGGCTATCTTATCGCAATCCATTTTCGTTAGTATGGCGGTTGCCGGAGCTATTGGTATTATTTGGAAAATGAAAGTGGCCTTCATGGTGGCGCGTAGTTGCATTGCCATTGGCGCTACATTCACAGCAATTGCGCTTCTCACCGGTGCCATTTGGGGTAAACCCACGTGGGGCACCTATTGGGTGTGGGATGCTCGCCTAACGTCCACCCTAGTATTATTGTTTTTATATGCGGGGGTCATGGCCCTTAATCAAGCTATCAGTGAACGTCAAACCGCCGGTAAGGCGACCGCGATACTGGCGCTTGTAGGCACCATTAATATTCCCATTATTAAGTACTCAGTGGAGTGGTGGAATACCTTGCACCAGAGTTCGAGCTTTAGTTTGACAGAAAAACCGACCATGCCTGCAGAAATGTATGTGCCGCTGTTGTTAACGGTATTGGGGAGCTATTGTTTATTTGCCTTGTTGGTATTGATGCGTACGCGGACTCAAATTTTGCAAACTCAAGGTCATACCAAATGGCTAACCCAGCACCCTGACATAGAAGGAGTTTAGGTATGTTTTTTAATTCGCTTGAAGACTTGTGGGTGATGTCGGGACATGGGGCCTTTGTTTGGTCTTGTTATGGCCTTTTTGTGGGGTTGCTGGCGCTTAACGTGTGGCATAGTCGCAGCCAACGAGCTAAAGCCTTGAAACAAGTGCGAGCCATTGCTCGGCGGGTGGTGTAATGGCTATGGTCCCAAAACGACGTAACAAACTGTTGCTTATAGTGGGTCTTTTGACTGGTGTGGCCATAATTGTGTCCTTGGTATTGTATGCCTTGTCACAAAATATCAATTTATTTTTTTCACCGTCGGACATGGCGCAGGGCAAGGCGCCCATTGAAAAACGCATACGGGCAGGTGGCATGGTGCGTGAAGGTAGCTTAACGCGGGCCGGTGATAGTCTTAAGGTGAGTTTTTTGATTACCGATTTTGTGGAAGATGTGAATGTCACTTACGACGGTATATTGCCCGATTTGTTTCGTGAAGGTCAGGGCATTGTGGCGCAAGGCAAGCTCAATAGCCAAGGGGTGTTTGTGGCCGACGAGGTGTTAGCCAAGCACGATGAAAATTACATGCCGCCAGAAGTCACGCAAGCCCTCAATGATGCGCAGTCAAAGACGCAACAAAAAAGCCAAAACACGGAGCTAACACAATGATCCCAGAGATTGGTCACATGGCGCTGATTTTGGCCTTATTGTTTGCCTTAAGCCTTAGTTTTTTGCCTATGCTAGGTTCTTATAGCGGTCAGATTCGGCTCATGAGTGCGGCAAAACCGTTAGCCATTGGTCAGGGTGTTATGCTCTTGATCGCCTTTGCTATGTTAGTTATCGCCTTTGCGCAAGATGATTTTAGTGTGCGTTATGTGGCCCAAAATTCAAATACCGCGTTACCGATGCAATATAAAATTAGCGCGGTTTGGGGTGGTCACGAAGGGTCGCTACTGCTGTGGGTGGTAATTTTGGGGTTTTGGACCATGGCGGTAAGTTTGCTCAGTAAGAGTTTGCCGTTAATGATGCAAGCCCGGGTGTTGTCGGTGATGGGCATGATTGGTGTGGGCTTTATATTGTTTACCCTATGGACCAGTAATCCTTTTTGGCGGCTATTGCCCGAAGCGGCCGTACAAGGAGCCGACCTTAATCCATTGTTGCAAGATTTTGGCCTCATTGTCCATCCGCCCATGTTGTATATGGGCTATGTGGGTTTTTCGGTGGCGTTTGCGTTTGCTATCGCGGCTTTATTAGATGGCGAATATGATGCCGCTTGGGTGCGTTGGTCACGGCCTTGGACCAGTGTGGCATGGGCCTTTTTAACCGCCGGCATTGCCTTAGGTAGCTGGTGGGCCTATTACGAGCTTGGCTGGGGTGGTTGGTGGTTTTGGGACCCCGTAGAAAATGCATCCTTTATGCCATGGTTAGTGGGCACTGCATTGCTCCATTCCTTAGCGGTATCGGAAAAACGTGGGTTGTTTAAAAACTGGACCTTGTTATTGGCTATTCTTGCCTTTAGCCTGAGTTTGTTAGGTACCTTCTTGGTGCGCTCTGGGGTATTAACCTCGGTACATGCGTTTGCCTCAGATCCAGATCGTGGTTATTTTGTGCTGGTACTATTGGCCATAACAGTGGGTGGTTCGTTGCTCCTGTTTGCGTTACGTGCCAGTACTGTTTCAAGTCGAGTAGGTTATCGCTTTTGGTCGCGGGAAACGTTTTTGTTATCTAATAATGTGATTTTAGTCGTGGCGGCACTGACGGTGTTGCTCGGTACCCTCTATCCACTGTTGTTGGACGCCTTGGGTGGCGGTAAAATTTCCGTAGGACCGCCGTATTTTAACGCCGCCTTTGTGCCCTTGATGGTGTTGCTGATTATCGCTATGGGCTTAGGTTTAGGGGCTAAATGGAAAACCATTAACCCGCGCGAGCTGACCCGCGCCTTGACCTCGCCAGCGCTTATTGCTGTGGTGCTTGGGGTGGCCTTTCCGTTTGCCTATGATGGCCAATTTAACCCCAGCACAGCCTTGGCTGCGGCGTTGTTAATTTGGCTGCTACTGGCGTCCTGGGTTGACCTTAAACGCCGCCTACGTCATCAAGGGTGGTGGCGTGGTTTACGGCAGTTGAATCCAGGCTACTATGGCATGTTGTTAGCTCATGTGGGCATTGGTGTCACGGCGTTGGGTATTGCAGTGGTGAGCCACTATGACCAGCAAGAAGATGTATACATGGCCATTGGTGATAAGGTTCACCTGGGCCAGTATGAATTTGTATTTACTGAAGTGAGCGATGTTCAAGGCCCCAATTACAGTGCTGTGCAAGGCCACGTAACGGTGTTAAAAGGTGGCCAGTTGGTGGCTCAGCTGTTGCCCCAAAAGCGCAATTATCACAGTCGTAACCAAGTTATGACCGAGGCTGCAATTGACGCTGCCTTAAGTCGAGACCTCTACGTGGCGATGGGTGAACCGCTTGAAAATAACGCCTGGGCGATGCGCTTACACGTAAAGCCCATGATTCGATGTATTTGGCTGGGTGGTTTGATGATGGCTTTGGGTGGCGTGTTAGCGGTGTGGGATAAACGCTACCGACGTCGGCGTCAAACGCCGGAACTGCCATCACAAAACACATCGGCCTTAGGAGAATAATATGGCACACCAGCCTCAATCGACACCCCCTACAGGGCCAGCGACACGGCAACGCCTGCTGCTCGTGTTACCTATGTTGTTGGCCTTTGCTTTAGGTCTGTTTTTGTATCATGGTATCGGCAAAGACCCCAACGCCATGCAGTCTAGTTTAATTGGTAGTCAGGTGCCTGAATTTACCGCTGAAACCCTATTGGCGCCCATCACCGTCGTGACTCAGGCCGACCTGTTAGGGCAACCCGCATTGGTTAATGTTTGGGCTACATGGTGTCCTACCTGCCGCGCAGAACATGAGTTTTTGAACCAAATTTCTAACCTAGAAGGGGTGCGTATTTTTGGCGTTAACTATCACGATCAGCGTGCGTCGGCCCAGCAATGGTTGTTGGAGTTGGGTAACCCTTATGAGTTTTCGGTATTTGACCCAAAAGGTGTTGTGGGCATTGAGTTGGGTGTTGTAGGTGCGCCAGAGACCTACCTTATTGATGCTCAAGGTAAGGTCATTGATAAGCTAACCGGCGAACTCAACGAGCGTACTTGGCCGCCACTGCGGGAGCAGTATTTAGCATTACAAACGGGAGTCGATAATGGGCAATAGCATCGGCTTTGACTTAGTAAAGGCGTTGCTGTTGTGGCTTTTGCTAGTCCCCAGCGTGTCTCACGCAAGTATAGAAACCTATCAGTTTAGCCAACCAGAAATGGCCCAGCGGTTTAATGATTTAACCACGGTTTTACGTTGCCCTAAGTGTCAGAACCAAAATCTTGCCGATTCAGATTCCATTATTGCCAAGGATTTGCGCGCACAAGTGCATCAATTACTTGAGAAAAACCAGACCAATGATCAAATTACTGATTTTATGGTACAGCGCTACGGTGATTTTATTCTGTACGACCCGCCGTTCAAGCGATCAACTCTTGTGCTCTGGTTGGCACCCATTGGTTTGTTACTGATGGGGTTGTTGGTATTGTGGTTTTTGGCTCGCAAGCCTGCAGTGCAGGCCGCTATGTTAACACCAGATGAACAACAACAATTGAACGATTTATTGGCTTCAGAGCAGCAAAGAGAAACACATCATGACTGAACTTTGGGCAGCTATCGCCATACTTTTGTGTATGGCTAGTGGTTTTGTTTGGTGGGCGCTTTGGCGTCCTGTCTCAGCCCAGCAAGACAGCAGTAAGCGGCAGCAGCAAGTGATTAGTTTGTATAAAACCAAACGTGCAGAGCTGGAGCAAGAGTTAGCAGCGGCCACCGTTAGCCGCAGTGACTATGACCAGCGGTTAGCGGAAATGCAGCGCACCTTGTTGCTAGAAACACAGGCTAAATCAACCTTCAAGGCACCCAGTGGTCAATCACAAGGGGGTTTGATGTTGGTGTTTGTGGCACTGGCGCTGCCCATAGCTGGGTTGCTAACCTATTTTCAATTGGGTGCTCATTCAAGCTTAGAACAGCGTGTTAATATGCAGCAAACCCGTGCAATTACTCAGCAAGTAGAGTCGTTGCCGCAGTTGATTGAAGCGCTTAATGCAGAGTTGAAAAATCAACCAAATAACCCTGAAGGTTGGTATTTGTTAGCCAATAGTTATATGCAAAATGAGCAGACCACCCAAGGTATTGCTGCTTTTGAGCAGGCTTTGTCTAAGGTGCAAATCGGCAGTGGCCAACATGCCGCCTTGTTGGGGCAATATGCTCAAGCCTTGTTTTTTAATGACGGAGACTTTAGCACCCGTGTCAATCAAGCCATTGCCAAGGCTTTAGGCTACGACCCTCAAGATGTTTCGGCCTTAAGCTTGTTGGGGATTCAAGCCTTTGAGGCACAAAACTACAATGCGGCCATTGGTTTTTGGCAGCGTGCCTTACCTCGAGCAGGTGAGGGCCAAGGTCAGGCTTCGTTGCAAGCTGGCATTGCCAGTGCACAACAGATGTTGCAGCAATCATCTGATCCAGGGGTGGGTATTGCGGTTACCGTCAACTTAGTTAACGGCTTGCAATTACCTGCGTCCGACCATGCCGTATTGTTTGTTTACGCCAAGCAGGCGGGCAGGCCAATGCCACTGTTTGCCACCAAATTGGATGCCAATAATTTACCGCTAAATTTAACCCTAACGGATGCCATGGCATTGCAAACCGGCACCCGCATAGGCGATTATCAAACCTTGGATGTGATGGCTCATGTTGCCCTCGCCGGGGTGCCAGGACGTCAATCCGGTGACTTGGTGAGTCACTCAATTACGGTTGTTGTGGGCAGCACCAGCAAAGTGGATTTGACCATAGACCAAATCCTGAAGTAACCTTGCAGGCTAACAATAATAATAGAGTCTCTGGATGCGCTTAAAAAGCATCAAATTAGCGGGTTTTAAATCATTCGTTGACCCAACAAAGGTCAACCTCCCGGGCAACTTGTGTGCCGTGGTTGGCCCCAATGGATGCGGCAAGTCGAATATTATCGATGCTGTACGCTGGGTGATGGGTGAAAGCTCTGCAAAAAATTTGCGTGGCGAAAGTGCCACCGACGTTATTTTTAATGGCTCTACGAGCCGTCAGCCCGTGGGTCAAGCCACGATCGAACTGATTTTTGATAATCACGACCGTACTTTGGCCGGCGCATTTGCCAGCTATAACGAGGTTTCGATTCGGCGCAAAGTCACCCGAGAAGGTCAATCTACCTATTATCTTAACGGCCAAAAATGCCGTCGTCGCGATGTCACCGATTTGTTTCTAGGCACCGGCCTTGGACCGCGCAGTTATTCCATTATCGAGCAAGGCATGATTTCACGTTTGATTGAATCACGGCCAGAAGAGTTACGCGTTTATATTGAAGAGGCGGCTGGCATCTCGCGCTATAAGGAGCGCCGTCGTGATACCTCTAACCGTATTAGTCGTAGCCGCGAAAACCTGGAGCGCCTAGAAGACATTCGTGAAGAGCTAGGGCGCCAATTGGAAACTCTAAAGCGCCAAGCTGCAGCAGCGCAGCAGTATACCCAGTTGAAGCAAGATGAACGTCAACACAAGTCACAGTTGGCAACCCTACAATGGCGCGAGCTTAGGCAAAAATTACTCGATCAACGCATCGGTATGGGGCGTATACAAGATGAAATTGTGTTGCAAACCAGTGAGCAAGACACCCGCTCAGCCCAGATCGATGTGCAAAAAGATGAACTGAGCATATTGAATGATAGTTTTTCTACACAGCAAGGTGAGTTTTATCGTTTGGGCGCAGATATAGCGCGTCTAGAACAAACCATTGAGCATCAGCAACATCAGCAGCGACAATGGCAGGCCGATATTACCGAGGCGCAACAACAGCTTCAACGGCTCGATGATGCCTGTACTGCGGACAGCAAAGAACTCAACCACTTACAGCAACAGCAAGATCAGCTGGCGCCGGATACCGAACTGGCGACGGAGCAGTTGTATGAAGCGGAGATGGCCCAGCAAAACAGTGAGCAACAGCGTCAAACCTGGCAGCAGCAGTGGCAACAAAAAACCGATGATCAGGCGCAATTTCAGCGCTTGATCGAGGTGGCTAAAACCGCATTATCACATCAATTGCAGCAAACCCAACAGGTTGAACGGGACAAAACGAGAAATCAGGCAGAGTTGGACGCATTGGTGCTGCCTGCAGATGATGAAACACAAATGCTGGATGAACAATTGCAGGAGTTGTTGTTGCTGCAAGAGACAGTCAGCGAGCAAGTGTCTTCGTCTGAGCTTCAGCTACAGCAAGATCGCCAAAGCGAAAGGGACATACAGCAGAGGCTAGATCAACTCAGTCAATCCTTGGGGGCGATTAGCGGCCAGTTGTCTTCTTTGCAGCTGTTGTTGCGCGAAGCACAGCAAGGTGCTGCAGAAATGCCACAAGCTTGGTCTAATGGTGCAAGCCGGCAACTGGTTGATAGCATGCAGGTGGACGTCGGTTGGGAGACAGCGGTAGAGCAAGTGCTGCAGGATTGGTTAGCGAGTTATTTGTTGGCTCAATGGCCAGCTAATGCCGATGCAGGTGCTGATTTGGGGGACATATTATCACCTGCCGAAGGCTTGGCCTTGCTAGTGGGTGCACCACAGCTACCGGTAATGGATGCGGTAATTGATGCGCAGCGCCTTATTGATAAGATCACTGCGCCCACCCAGTTGGCAGGCCTTATGGGGCACATCTACGTGGCTCAAGATTGGCACTTGGCCTACACCTTGCTAGCGCAATTACCACTGCACGCGAGTGTGGTGATGCCCGACGGATTATGGCTGGGACATGGTTGGTTGCGCACGCCGCCGCGTCAGGGCAGCAAAACAGGCCTGTTAGAAAGAAAACAACAAGTGCAAACGCTGCTGTCGCAGCAGAGTGAATTACAAGACTCGCATCAACAGACGAGTTTAGAGCTTGAGCACATACGTGGTGTCATTGCCGAGCAAGAGCAACAGTTGACGCAAACTCGAGTGCAATTGCAAACAGGCCAGCAACAGTGTCAACAACAGCAGCAAGCCTTAGCATTGCTTAAGCAACAACAAGGTCAAGCGTTAGGTCAGCAGCAGCGCCTGCAAGCTCGGCTGCATGAACACCGCGATAGATTGCAACAGTTAGACGCCGACATGTCGCTGTCACAAGAGCAGTTAAGTGAGCATCAATTAGCGCTAGAAGAGGCCCAAGAGGGGGTGCCTGAAATACAAGCCGAAAAGGAAGTGTTGGATGCAGCATTAGCTCAAGACCGTATAAATTTTAATCAAAAGCAGCAGCTAGTGATTCAACTGCAAGCGCGTATGAGTAGTGTAGAGGCACAAACTAACAGCCTTACGCGCTCGTTACAGCGCTTGCAAGAGCAGCAGGCGCAGTGGCGCCAAAAACAAGAAGAAGTACGTAATAGAGCCGGTGCAGGTGAGGGTGTGGCGAACGGCGAAGCAGCAGAACAGTTGAATCAGCAGTTGGAGGGCATGTTACAGCAACGTTTAACTGCCGAAGCGGCCATGGAGCAGCAGCGCCATGGTATGAGTCAAGTTGAGCAGCTAGTGCGCCAGCTAGAGCAACAGCAACTGCGTCAACAACAAGACGTTAGTCAGCGACAAACCTTATTGCAAGAGCAGCGTTTGGTTGAGCGTGAATTAGAAGTGAATGCTAACAATATTAAAAACACCATGTTGCAACAAAATATACTGGTAGAAAAGCTGGCAGAGGTGTTGCCTGAAGAAGCCAGTCAGTCGCAACTAAGTCAATTATTAGAGCAATGTCAAAATCGTATCAAGCGCCTGGGTGCTATTAATTTAGTGGCTATTGAAGAATATAAACAACAACAAGAGCGCAAAGTATTTTTAGACCAGCAGTACGACGAATTAATTGAAGCTCTGGATAGTTTGGAGCAAGCAATTAATAAAATTGATAAGGAAACGCGTGCTCGATTTAAACAAACGTTTGACACAGTAAACGAAAGTTTAAACGCACTTTTCCCCAAAGTATTTGGTGGTGGGCGAGCCTCGCTTGAGCTTACTGATGATGACATGTTGTCGACTGGCGTGACCATCATGGCGCAACCGCCGGGCAAGCGAAATAGCAGTATCCATTTGTTGTCGGGCGGCGAGAAAGCTCTCACCGCCATTGCGTTGGTGTTCTCTATATTCCAACTCAACCCGTCGCCTTTTTGTATGTTAGATGAAGTGGATGCGCCACTAGATGATGCCAATGTAGAGCGATATGCTCGGCTAGTGAAGGAAATGTCGGCGCAAGTGCAGTTTATTTATATTAGCCACAATAAGATCGCCATGGAAATGGCGACTCAATTGTTAGGTGTGACCATGCAGGAGTCGGGTGTCTCACGCTTGGTTACCGTGGATGTAGAGCAAGCCATTAACATGACCGAACAAACATTAGGCTTTTCATAAATTGATTTAGGCCGTATTTATCTATTTTATCGATTTTTTGTGTGTTTTTACAAAATATGTCTATAAAAACAAGGTGCAAAGGTTTTATATCTATTATTTTGAAGGTATAGTTCTAAACTAATATTTTAGACGCTTGGTGGCGTCATAATAATAAATTTTTAGATCGGCATACTTATGACGTTAATAAATTGGTTTTTGGTGTTTGGTGGTTTAACCGTTACAGCCATAGTTATCGATGGTATACGCCGCATGTTTGCAAGCCATGCCGCATTAAAGATCGACATCGACGAAAGTTTGTGTGATCTACCGTTAAGTGACTACGGTAGCGAATTACCCAATGGTGGTGCCCGTCTGGTCGACACTAACGATACCTTGGGTAACCTAGATTCCATTGAAGCCTTGTCTGCCAATGATCTCGATAGTGAACTTAACTTTGAGCTAGCCGCCATAGAAGCGTCGGCGGTTGATGTGGACTCGCTACCAATTACCTTAGATGACACCGACCAAGGTGATACTGTAATCGAGGCAATTGAAGCTGTGGCCGACATGGCAATTGCCGATGAAGTTGAAGTTGTTGCTGTTGCAGAAGAAACAACCGCAGAAGATGCGCTAGTAGCCCCAGTCCCAGACCCATTCAGCCTATCAAACGTCAAAGTGAGTCTAAGCGCCGAAGAGATTAACGCCTTAACCTCGGCCCCTGAAACTGAACAAACCATCACCTCAGAAGTCACACAGCCTAGCTTTGAATTTGACCCTACACGTCCGGTCCATGAACATGTTGAATCCCATGCTATGGTGCAAAATGATTTGTTTACTGATCAAGATCTCACCAAATCTCCTACCGCTAAAAGTGGCTTAGCACATGCATTGATTGAAACCCAGCCGTCTAGTGATGACATCTTGTTTAACGACACGGGCATCGAGTCGTTTGATGACGATCTGGCCTTGAGTGGCGCCGAATACTTAGCGCAACACAGCCAAGACGAAACCTTGACCACAAAGCTAGCTAAAGTCACCTCAATGAGCTTTGGTAAGAAATTACTAAACCTCAAAAGAGCTGCGCTACAAGAGGCCAGTGAGAGTGCAGCTGCGCAGCAACAAATACAGTCTTTACCCGCAGTGGAACAAGTTATTAGTATTTTAGTGACGGCCAACGATAGTCAGGGTTTATATGGTGCGCAACTACGCAAACTCGTTGAAGCTTGTGGTTTAGTACATGGTGAAATGGGTATCTTCCACCGCTTTGAAGATGGCCTTAGGTTAGGTAAGACGCAGTTTAGTATGGCCAATATGATGGAGCCAGGCACCTTTGATCTCAACCAAATGGATCATTTCCACACGCCAGGTGTGGTTTTCTTTTTAGGTCTTCCTACGGCCCAAGATAGCATGAAAGCGTTTGATTTTATGTTAGAAACAGCACAGTGCTTGGCCACTAATTTAGGTGGCGAAGTGCGTGACGATCAGCATAGCGTTATGCGACCACAAACCATCGAACACTGCCGCCAGCAAATCCGCGACTTTGAACGTCGTAATATGACCCGCCGCGCACAGCTCTAATCAACCCACTGTCTGGCTCAACCATGTCTGATATTACTATGGCACAGCTAGACGCCATCAAACACCAAATTCGCCAATATAACCATCAATACTACGTGTTGGACGATCCTACTGTGCCTGATGTGCAGTACGACCGTTTAATGCAACAACTGTTAGCCATTGAGTTGGCGCACCCCAAATGGGTCACCGCCGACTCACCGAGCCAACGGGTCGGCGACCAACCTCTCGATAGTTTCCAGCAAGTACAGCATGCAGTGCCCATGTTATCCCTCGATAATGCCTTTAATGGCGACGACTTAAAGGATTTTGATCGTCGTGTTCGAGAGCGTCTGCATAAGCAGCTCGAACGCCCGTTGGAGCAGTCCATTAGTTATACCTGTGAACCTAAGCTAGATGGTATTGCCGTGAGCTTAACTTATGAAAACGGGGTGCTGATTACTGGCGCTACTCGTGGCGATGGTAGCCGTGGCGAAGACATTACTCAAAATATACGCACCTTAGGTTCGGTCCCATTAACCTTGTTAGGTGCGGGCTGGCCTGGCACGCTTGAGGTCCGGGGTGAAGTTTATATGCCCAGCGCCGGTTTTAATGCGTTAAATGCGAGTTTAATTAATCAAGGTTTAAAGTCCTATGTTAACCCACGTAATACCGCTGCAGGCAGTTTAAGGCAGCTTGATAGCCGCATTACGGCCCAGCGGCCGTTGGAACTGTGCGCTTATAGTGTGGGCTTGGTCAGCGAACCCGAAGCCTTGCCTTCTCAGCATTTTAATGTCCTGCTGCAGCTACAAGCCTGGGGTTTTAAAATTAATGCTCAGATGCGTCGTGTTGAGGGTATCGAGGCGTGCTTAGACTACTACACTTACTTGAATCAAAAGCGCGACTCCTTAGCGTACGAAATAGACGGTATTGTGTTTAAAGTCGATGAGTTAGCGTTACAGCAACATCTCGGTTTTGTAGCTCGAGCGCCGCGCTGGGCGATTGCCCACAAGTTTCCTGCCCAAGAAGAAATGACCCGCGTATTGGCCGTCGACTTTCAAGTCGGCCGAACTGGCGCCGTAACCCCTGTGGCGCGGTTAGAACCTGTGTTTGTTGGCGGTGTTACCGTGAGTAATGCCACCTTGCACAATATGGACGAAATCCAACGCCTAGACTTGCACTTAGGTGACAGCGTGATTATTCGTAGAGCCGGAGACGTGATTCCTAAAATAGTCAGGGTGGCTTTGCAGCGCCGTGTTGCCAATGCCTTGCCGATTCCCCAGCCTTTATCGTGTCCCGTATGTGACGGACCCGTAGAGCGAGGCGAAGGCGAGGCAGCTTTACGTTGTGCCAGTGGTTTAAGTTGTGGCGCACAAATAATCCAAGCCATTAAGCACTTTGTTGGCCGTAAGGCTATGGACATTGATGGCTTAGGCGAAAAACAAGTGCAAGCCTTAGTGGACGCTGGCAAAATCAGTCATGTGGCGGATTTATATGCTTTAAATCACGCCATGCTTGAAGGTATGGAGCGCATGGGCACTAAGTCGGTGAGTAATTTATTGGCTGCGCTTGAAGCCAGCAAAGACACCAGTCTTGCCAAGTTTTTATATAGCCTTGGCATCCGCGAAGTGGGCGAGGCCACGGCACGTAGCTTGGCTTTACACTATGGCGGCTTGTCTGATATTGCCAGCGCCACCCTCGAGCAATTGCAATTAGTGGACGATGTAGGGCCCATCGTCGCAGGCCGAATTGTCCATTTTTTTGCCGACCCCCACAACCTAGAAGTCATTGCCCAACTGCAGGCCACAGGTGTGAAATGGCCAGAGTTCGACCCTCAGCTAGTGCAAGAAAATACAGCAAAGTTGCCGTTAACTGCTAAAATATTTGTCGTCACCGGCACCTTATCAAGCTTGACTCGAGATGACTTGAAGGCCCAGTTACAAGTATTGGGGGCTAAAGTAGCCTCTAGTGTGTCCAAAAAAACCGATTATTTAGTGGCCGGTGAAAAGGCAGGGTCTAAGCTCTCCAAAGCCAATAGCTTGGGGGTGGCCGTGTTAGACGAAACTCAAGCTATAGCGATGATTCAATCACTAGCCGCTCAGCAGGATCCTCCCTGACGTCTTACATATAAGGAAAGTATTTTGACGGTTAAGCAAAGCCCAGGACGCCTTTTACAGCTGTTGCACCAAGGCATTCCTGACTTTTATGCCGATTTTATTGTGCCGGCAAAGCGCAGGCTAGCGGTTTTGTGGCCGGCGACGAAGACATCATGTTTGATGCCTCCACCGAAGGCTTACTGAGCTATGTAGTGAAGTCAGTTCAGTAGCTTATATTCTACAACTGTCTTTGCTGCCACCAGTGTTGAAATAGTGTTCAAACACTTTAGGGGTGCGGCCACGGCCCGACCATTCGTGGGTCTCGCCGTTAGCGTCTTTAATGCGGTATTGGGGGGCTACGGGTTTACGAGCCTTTTTGGTTTTTGGGGTTTCGTTGGTAACGAAGTCTTCTGGCGATAAACCGGCATCGGCCATAGCGCTAAGAATGGCTTGCTTCTCGGCTGCTTTTTTAGCATCCTGAGCGAGGCTGGCCGCTTCTTCTTCTGCGCGTTTTTCGATAAACTCAGCTAGATGCTCTGCCATGGTTTGCATTTGCTTAACACTAAGGTTTTTACACGCAGCACGAAAGCGATTTTTATTGTGGGCAATGTCAGAAAAGTCGGTCATAGAAATTCCACTTATTAGATGTTTAGTTAGATGTATTGGCGAATATGTAATTATTATAAGAGCCATTGATTAATGGCTCTTATAATAATAGCCTATTTTTAAATAAATATAAAATATTGTCACCATTCATGAATAAATATGATTTACATAGTCACACTATAAACTCGGACGGTAGTTTAACTGCTACTCAGTTGATTGATTTGGCCATAGAAAAAGAAGTCACCCACTTAGCTATTACTGATCATGATACGGTTAACGCACACCTGCAGTTGGCACAACTGCCTGAGCCATATGAAAGCGATAAGATCAGCATTATTAAGGGCGTAGAGTTTTCTAGCCAGTGGAATAATATGGGTGTGCATATTGTCGGTTTAAATATTAATATACATAGCGCGGCTATTAGTGAAGCGGTAAACAAACAAACACAAATCCGTTTGCAACGATTATCCACCATTGCGCACAAGCTGACTAAAAAAGGTTTCCCAGATATTACTGAAGGGGCATTAGCTGTGGCTGGTGACAGTCAAATAGGGCGCCCGCATATTGCCCAATACATGGTGCAAGAAGGCATGGTGCGCAGTGTGGGCCAAGCCTTTACTAAATACCTAGGGGCAGGCAAAGTCGGCGATGTGTCTAGTGTTTGGCCCGATTTAGAACAGGTGCTTGCATGGATTCATGATGCAGGTGGCGTGGCTGTGGTGGCTCATCCCAGCCGTTATAAAATGACGCGCACTAAGCGGCGGCGGTTGATGGCAGATTTCGCCGATGCTGGAGGGCAGGCCATCGAAGTCTGCACTGGTAATCAGGTGCCTGGTGTGGCGGAAGAAATGGCAGCCTTGTGTGACACCTTTGATTTTCATGGTTCCGTAGGTAGTGATTTTCATAATCTAGAATATCAGTGGGTCAAATTAGGTCGGTATCCAAAACTACCTAATCAATGTCGGCCCGTGTGGGAGTTGTTTTAATATGGATGCTTGGGTAGAGGGTAAAGAATACGCCATTCCAACGGATCTTTATATTCCTCCCGACGCCTTAAAGGTGATTTTAGAAACCACCTTTGAGGGGCCGTTAGATTTGTTGTTATATTTAATACGACGCCACAACTTAGATATTATTTCAATTAACGTGGCCAATATTACGCACCAGTACATTGTTTATATTGAGTTGATGGAAGCTCATCAATTTGAGTTGGCGGGTGAATATTTGGTGATGGCCGCAACACTGGCGGAAATTAAAAGCCGCAGCTTGTTGCCACGCACACAGTTGTTGGATGATGAGGAAGAGGACCCCAGGGTTAGGCTGATCAAACAGTTGCAGGAGTATGAGCGTTTTAAAACTGCCTCGGAGCGAGTGGCAGACCTGCCACGTATGGGGCGAGATAATTTTCCCGTAACTATGGCTATGCCTGATGTCAAACAAGTTAGGCCGCAGCCGACAGTGGCCATGGAAGACCTGTTGGTGGCTTATAAAGACGTATTAAAACGCTGCGACATGTATGAGCACCACACTATATCTCGCGAACGTTTGTCTACCCGAGAGCGTATGTCGAGGGTAATGTTACAGTTGCAGGAGCATCAGTTTATGGCCTTTCACGCGCTATTTGATGTGTCCGAAGGACGCATGGGCGTGGTAGTTACCTTTTTGGCGATGATGGAGCTAGTAAAAGAGAAACTGGTAAAGCTTGTGCAAGCACAAGAATTTGGCCCCATCCATGTTAGTTTAGGTGGTCAGCATGAATCACCCAACCAGGAACTTGCATTATGATTAGTGAACTTGCACCGGTATTGGAAGCGCTGCTCCTTGCGGCTGATAAACCCTTGAGTGTGGATCGTTTGAGTCAAGTGTTTGATGAGCATGATGGCGTGGATAATAAACGCATCCGCAGCACGCTGAGGCAGTTACAAGCGAGCTATGATGGTCGGGGTTATCAGCTCATCGAAGTGGCTTCTGGTTTTCGCTTTCAAGTGCAGCAAGATTACGCCCTGTGGGTGGCTCGATTGTGGCAGGAAAAGCCCCAAAAATACTCGCGTGCCTTATTAGAAACATTGTCCATTATTGCCTACCAGCAGCCCATTACTCGTGGCGAAATAGAAGCCATTCGTGGTGTAGGGGTTAGCTCGCCGATTATCCATACCCTGCTGGAGCGTAATTGGGTGCGTGGCGTAGGCCACAAAGAAGTGCCTGGACGGCCCGAACTGTTTGCCACCACAAAAGAATTTCTGGATCACTTTAACCTTAAGCAACTCAGCGACCTACCGGCCTTGGCTGACCTAGAAGCGTGGGATGAAGCGACTATGGCGCCGGCGAAGTTAAAACAACCCGAGCAACAAGAGATGGAAGTCGCGGCTATGCAAGTGAATGGTGAACAGCTGCATTGATAAGCCGCCTTGCCTCGCGTTATAATAGGCTCACATATTAACTGTATTGATGGGACTATCATGACAGATCAAGACCTGACCTTAGAAGAAGCTAAGGACAAACCTACCGACGAAAAACTCCAAAAAGTATTAGCCCGTGCAGGCGTAGGCTCGCGCCGCGAGATGGAGCGCTGGATTGCTGGCGGCCGCGTAACCATTAACCAAGAAACTGCTCAGTTAGGTGATCGCGTTACCTGGCGTGATCAACTGGCGGTCGACGGCAAACCAGTGATGGTGGTGTCGCCCAACAATGTTGAGCGCCGGGTGCTGATTTACAATAAGCCCGAAGGTGAAATTGTAACCCGTTCGGACCCAGAAAACCGCTCCACAGTGTTTGATAAATTGCCGCGCCTTAAAGGCGAGCGTTGGATTGCTGTAGGTCGTTTGGATATCAACACCTCAGGTCTGTTGTTGTTTACCACCGACGGCGAACTAGCCAATGCGCTAATGCACCCATCCACTACCATCGAGCGTGAATACGCCGTGCGTGTTATGGGCCACGTTACAATGGACCAAGTCACCGCCATGCACCAAGGTGTATTGCTGGATGATGGTATGGCTCGTTTTAATGATATTCAAGAGTTTGGTGGTGAAGGCATTAACCGCTGGTTCCATGTGGTGATTATGGAAGGCCGTAACCGCGAAGTAAGGCGCTTGTGGGAGTCGCAAGGTTTGCGGGTTAACCGCTTGAAGCGGGTAAGATACGGCAATGTATTTATGCCGCCTCAGTTGCGTGCCGGCATGTGGATGGAAATGCCGCAGTCAGAAATTAACGCCTTGTCGCAGTTTGTGGGCATGCGCCCGAAGAAGGTCAAACGCCGCTTACCTAAAGAGCAGGAAAGCTTTGAGCGTCAGCAGAAGCGCCAGCGCACGCGTCGTCACGTATAACCCACTGTTAGTCAGTTGAGGGCGATGCTTGATAGTGTTCGCCCTGCGCATGGATCTCTTGTTGTGCAATGCTCACGGGGTCGAGGTGTATGATTACATCGGCATGGGGAAAGGCCGTCATAATGCGGCTTTCCACGGCATCCGCAACGCAGTGGGCTTGTATGAGCCGCATGTCATCTTGCAATTCTAAATGTAGCTGTATGAACTGCATGTGTCCCGACTGACGGCTACGTAAATCGTGCATGCCCAATACTTGGGGCTGAGCCAAGGCCAAGTCGGTAATGGTTTGCCGTTGCTCGTCGCTCAACTCATGGTCCAGTAATAGATGAAAGGCGTTGCGGGCAATACCCCAAGCGCTATAGAGCACATAGGCACCGATAATAAGCGCTAAGTATGGGTCTGCGCCGTAATAACCTGCTTGAGTTAGTATCAGGGCAATAATGACACCCAAGTTCATCAATAAATCTGACGTATAGTGTAGCGAATCAGCGGCAATAGCTGTGGACTGCGTACGCCGCACCACCCAGCGCTGAAATAACACTAGCATCGCCGTAATGACCATGCTGGCCAGCATCACGCCGATGCCTGTGCTCGCGTCCTGTAACGCCTGTGGTTGCACTAGGCGGCCTAAGGTTTGTGACAACAGCCAAACGACCGACAAAGCGATTAATAACGCTTGACCTAAACCCGCTAAGGCTTCGGCTTTGCCGTGACCAAAACGATGCTCTTTGTCCGCCGGTGCCATGGCATAACGCACAGCAAAAAAATTGATTAGCGCTGCGGCGCTGTCCATAAGGGAGTCGATTAACGACGCTAGCAAGCTCACGCTCTGGGTGTTTTCCCAGGCCCAAGTTTTTAACATGATTAGCCCAAGGGCCACTAATACAGAAGCCCAAGTGGCGGTTTTTAATAGTTGCCCGTGACTCATGCTGGTTTACTGTATTGGTTTAGTTGAGGCTGGCGGCAGCTTCTTCACCTGCCCGATTATGCCAGCGGATATGTAACATACTGCTGGTGTAGAGCAAGGTGATGATAAATGCACCCAAGGGCCCTGTTACGGGTACGTACATAACGGCGATAGTGAAATAAATAAGCAATACAAAACACATCCATGCCATCTGGCGTAGGTGTTGTTTATACATGGCGAGGGCAAATCCCAATAAGGGGAAACACTTAATGCCGATGATAACGACGTAGCTTGTGCCGTCGAGGGGATGGCTAAAGCTACTGATCACTAGATAGGCGAGTAGTGCAATATAGGCACCTACACTGACGGCGCGTGAATATTTACGTTTTTGTTGGTAGAGCATTAAAGGATCTCCAATACAGATTCGGGCGGGCGGCCAATACGGGCTTGGTTGTTATGTATAACAATGGGCCGTTCTATCAGCTTGGGGTAGCTTACCATGGCGTCAACCAGTTCTGTTTGGCTGAGGTTTAGGTTGGCTAGTTGCTGTTGTTTGTAGGCTTCTTCGCCCTTGCGCATCAAGCTACGGGCATCACTCATGTTGAGCATAACCAGTAATTGACTGAGTTCTTCGGCGTTAGGCGCAGTGTCTAAATACAAACGAATGTCGGCATCAATGCCGCGTTCTTCTAATAACGCCAAGGTGGCTCTGGATTTTGAACAACGGGGGTTGTGGTACAGAGTGACACTCATGATTAACGTCCTAGTTTGCGGGTGACAAAGGCCACCGCATCTTCAATAGGCATATCTTCGTTGTCGGCCTGGCGACGGTCGCGATATTCCAACATACCCGAGGTTAAACCGCGGTCACCAATGACCACGCGGTGCGGCAGACCCATCAATTCAGCATCGGCGAATTTGGCGCCGGGGCGTAATGCCCGGTCATCCATAATAACGTCTACGCCTGCGGCCTTTAGCTGCGCGTATAGCGTGTCAGTGGCAGTGCGAACCGCCTCAGATTTGTCGTAGTTGAGGGGAATGAGTGCCACTTCAAAGGGGGCTAAGGCAAGCGGCCAAATTATGCCTTTATCGTCATAATTTTGTTCAATACAGGCAGCAATCACGCGGGTAATGCCAATGCCGTAGCAGCCCATTTCCATAAATTGAGTTTTACCATTTTCGTTGAGCACCTTGGCATTCATGGCGCGGGAGTACTTGTCGCCCAGTTGGAAGATGTGGCCCACTTCGATGCCGCGTTTAATCTCGATTTGGCCATCACCACAGGGGCTTGGGTCGCCCTCGACCACATTGCGAAGGTCTGCCACTTGGGTGTAATCGCAATCACGTTGCCAGTTGAGGTTGCAATGGTGGTATCCCGGGTCGTTGGCGCCTGCCGTAAAGTCGGACATCACGGTTGTGGCGCGGTCGGCAATGATGTCGATGCCCAAGCCTACAGGGCCAATGGAGCCGGGGGTGGTGCCTAACTCGTCAATAATGCGTTGTTCTGGTGCCATGGTTAATGGCTCTGCGACGAGGGGGTGTTTCTCGGCTTTGATTTCGTTCATGGTGTGGTCGCCGCGCAATACCAAGGCAACCAAAGGCTGGTGGCCGTCATCGTTTGCGGTACCCAGCACGACGAGCGTCTTAAGGCTTTGGTTTTTTTGTTGGCCTAAAAATTCACACACCGTGTCGATGGTTTTTTGATCTGGCGTGTGCACTCGGGCCATGGCGGTGCCCGGCGCAGGCCGGTCTAGGTTGGGCATTAAGGCTTCGGCCGTTTCGACGTTAGCTGCAAACTGGCTGTCAGGGCTATTGCTAAAGGCAATGTCATCTTCACCTGACTGAGCCAACACATGGAATTCTTGTGACGCGTCACCACCAATGCTGCCGGAGTCAGCACGTACGGCGCGGAAGACTAAACCTAAGCGAGTAAATATTTTGGTATAGGCGCTGTGCATGGCGTCGTATGTTTGTTGTAACGACTGCTGGCCTAAATGAAAAGAATAGGCGTCTTTCATGATGAATTCACGTGAGCGCATGACGCCAAAGCGAGGGCGAACTTCATCACGAAACTTGGTTTGGATTTGGTAGAAATTCATGGGCAGCTGTTTGTAGCTGCTGAGTTCTTTACGTACCATGTCGGTGATCACTTCTTCGTGGGTGGGGCCGACACAAAAATCACGTTGATGGCGGTCCTTAAGACGCAATAACTCAGGGCCGTATTGTTGCCAGCGGCCAGATTCCTGCCACAATTCAGCCGGCTGTACTGCAGGCATCAATAATTCTTGTGCGCCTGCTGCGTCGAGTTCTTGGCGTACAATTTGTTCGACTTTGCGGATGCTGCGAAGGCCCAGCGGCAGCCAGGTGTATAGGCCAGATGCTAAGCGACGAATAAGTCCCGCCTTGAGCATCAGTTGATGGCTAATAACTTCTGCATCGGCAGGTGTTTCTTTTTGGGTGGCAATTAAAAATTGGCTGGCGCGCATGGGGCTGTAAATCCGATCAAGCTAAAAATAAATAAGCCGCTATTGTATGTTGCTCAGGCCCAAGGATAAATGCCTTTGCCAGCTTTATTAGGAATAAAAGGCGAATTGTTGTTGTTGATGCGTAATAAAGCGGTATTGGCACTCCCTGTGGGGCGCAAATTTGGGGTATAATTTCGGGTTTTGAGATGTTTGGCTGGAGATCATCATGCCTATCTACGAATACCTCTGTCAAAGCTGCGGGTTTGGCAAAGACGTATTACAAAAGTTGAGTGATGCGCCGCTCACAGATTGCCCACAATGTGGCACTGATCAGTACCGTAAACAAGTCTCTGCGGCGGGTTTTAGGCTCAAAGGCCAGGGTTGGTATGAAACCGACTTTAAAACCGGCAGTAAAAAGAATTTAGCGGGCGATGCTGCCAAACCAAGCAGCCCTGCGGCCACTACTAAGTAACAATTAACACATTATATTTGATTCAGGAAGTAAGACTATGCGAAGCCATTATTGCGGCCAATTAAGAGCCAGCGATGTTGACCAACAAATCACCCTATGCGGCTGGGTTCATCGTCGTCGTGACCACGGTGGTGTAATTTTTCTAGACCTGCGTGACCGTGAAGGTATCGTGCAGGTAGTGTTTGACCCAGACCGTGTTGACAGTTTTGCGTTAGCCGACTCTTGTCGTAATGAGTTTGTAGTGAAGGTGAATGGCTTAGTGCGTGCACGCCCAGCAGGCACAGAAAATCCAGATATGCCTACCGGCGCAGTCGAAGTGTTGGGCCAAGAGCTTGAGATCCTTAATAAGTCAGAAACACCACCATTCCAGCTAGACGAACATCAATCGGTGGGTGAAGACGTGCGCCTCAAGTACCGCTACGTTGACTTACGTCGTCCAGAAATGGCCGCCAAGCTAAAGTTACGTTCTAAAATCAGTACCTTTATCCGTAACTTTCTAGATCAAAATGGTTTCCTCGATATTGAAACGCCCATTTTGACCCGTGCTACACCCGAAGGTGCGCGTGATTATTTGGTGCCAAGTCGCACCCATGAAGGTCATTTCTTTGCCTTGCCTCAATCACCACAATTGTTTAAACAGTTATTAATGGTTGCGGGTATGGATCGTTATTACCAAATTGCCAAGTGTTTCCGCGACGAAGACTTACGCGCAGACCGTCAGCCAGAATTTACTCAAATTGATATTGAGACGTCCTTTATGGATGAGCATCAGATCATGGCCATGACCGAGCAAATGGTGGTTGAGTTATTTAAGAGCCAGATCGATGTGGATTTGGGCAGCTTCCCAAGCATGCCGTACAGCGAAGCCATGGAAGTGTATGGCAGCGATAAGCCAGACTTACGTATTCCATTAAAGCTAGTTACTGTTAGTGATTTAATGATGGGTGTTGACTTTAAAGTATTCTCTGGCCCAGCCAATGATGCCAACGGCCGCGTCGCTGGCTTGAAAGTGCCAAATGGTGCTAGCTTAACCCGTAAACAAATTGATATTTATACCAAGTTTGTAAGCATCTATGGTGCCCGTGGTTTGGCTTACATAAAGGTGAACAACGCAGCAGATTTAGAAGAAGGTTTGCAGTCGCCTATCGTTAAGTTTTTACCCATGGATGTACGTGCCGCCTTGCTTGAACGTTTAGACGCCAAAGACGGCGATTTGATCTTCTTTGGTGCAGACAGCGAAAAAGTGGTTAATGAAGCCTTAGGTGCATTGCGCTGCAAGTTGGGTGAAGATTTAGAGCTAATGACCTGCGAGTGGGCCCCTTTATGGGTGGTTGACTTTCCCATGTTTGAATCGACTTCAGACGGAGGTATCACGGCCATTCACCACCCATTCACGGCACCTTCATGCACCCCAGAAGAGCTAGAGGCGTCACCGCTAACAGGCTTGTCTAGGGCCTACGATATGGTGCTTAACGGTACCGAATTGGGTGGTGGCTCTATCCGTATTCACCAGCAAGACATGCAAACCAAGGTGTTTGAATTGTTGAATATTGGTGCTGAAGAACAGCAAGAGAAGTTTGGCTTCTTATTGGATGCGTTGAAGTTTGGCTGTCCTCCACATGGTGGTTTGGCCTTTGGTCTAGACCGTTTGGTCATGCTTATGACCAACTCAAGCTCCATTCGTGAAGTGATTGCATTCCCTAAAACCCAAAGCGCAGCTTGTGTGATGACCCAAGCGCCGGGTGTGGTGGCCACTAAGCAATTGCGCGAGCTGAGCATCAAGCTACGTGAAAAAGTGACTGCTGAGTAGTCATTTGCATATCAAACAGATTAGGTGCCTTCTGGGTGCCTTATCGGGCTTGGCCTGCTAAGGTCGCTCCTCTGGTCGGCTTTCAAATCAACCGCTTTGTGCGGTTTTTTTGTGCGTGTAATTTGTGAGTCCGTCTGCCCTATTTTAACAGCCACCGTCATCAATGCTTATAAACGTTCCATTTGTTGAAATAATCGGTAAATCGAGTCCTTTTTAGCCAAATTCTGAAAAAAAATTAAGAGCCGATTCTCAATCGCCTACTTATGATGCCCGTAAGTGCCTTGTTATCACCATCCGCGTGAAAAGATCACCGCAAAAAATACGGTTGGGTAAGGCCTAAACATGTCATACGGAGTTAAATGAAAAAGGCTCAATGGTTAACATTGGGCCTTTTTTCTTTAAAATAACCGTAAATAATAAAACTACTGTGATTTTGTACAGTATGTTGCTAGTATACCCCTACGTTTTGGTAATAAGTTTTGTCAATAGGTTTGGAATACAACAATGGCGCTTATCTTAGGCATTGACCCGGGTTCTCGCATTACTGGTTACGGCATTATTAACGCTGTAGGTGCCCAGCGTAGTTACATTGCCAGTGGTCATGTCAAAGTCACCGGAAATGAGCTGGCCGATCGATTAGGCCAAATTTACCGGGCCGTGGATGAGGTTATTGAAACCTATACACCACAAGAGTTTGCTATAGAGCGCGTGTTTATGGCACGTAATGCCGACTCTGCGCTAAAGCTAGGTCAAGCGCGGGGTGTGGCGATGGTGGTGGCGGTGAATCACAATTTACCCGTGGCAGAGTACTCGGCAAGGCAAGTAAAACAAGCGGTGGTAGGCACCGGTGCAGCTGCCAAAAGTCAAGTGCAGCATATGGTGGCGAGGATTCTAAAGTTACCCGGCCTGCCTCAGGAAGATGCGGCAGATGCCTTAGCGATTGCCCTGTGTCACGCCAATACCAATGCGAGCTTAATTCGTTTAGCCACCAGCCGAACACCTAAACAATATGCTCAAAACCTTGCCTTAACTCAGTTACGTGGAAGTCGCGCCGGTCGGGTTCGTTAACTACAAACATCAAACAATAGGACTTAGGTTATGATAGCTCGTATTAGCGGCATTTTGTTACACAAACAGCCCGATCAGGCGGTGGTGGATGTACAGGGTGTGGGCTACGAAATTGACATTTCGTTTAATAGTTACTGTCAATTAGGCAATGAAGGTGATGCGGTTGTACTGCATACGCATTTTGTAGTGCGCGAGGATGCTCAGCTTTTATTTGGGTTTGTGCAGTTAGACGAACGTAGCTTGTTTCGTATTCTTATAAAAGTTAATGGCGTTGGGCCCAAGCTAGGGTTAGCTATTTTGTCGGGCATGGAAGCTCGGGTGTTTTGTCACTGTGTGGACACTCAAGATACTGCCACCTTGGTGAAAATACCCGGTGTGGGCAAAAAAACAGCCGAACGATTGGTATTGGAGTTGCGGGATAAGCTAGGACGTTGGCAAAATACAGCTGCAGAAGCCAATGCGCCGGTGTTAGGTGGGCCTTCCGCCGTGTTTGCCGATAGTGCACAGGCCGAAGCGGAGAGCGCCTTGGTGGCCTTGGGTTATAAACCTGTCCAAGCCAGCAAGTCTGTCGCTGCGGCCCTCAAAGCCTCGCCAGAAGGATGTAGTGAAGACCTTATTCGATTTGCCCTAAGGGGCATGATCTAACGGTTATTGATGACCATGACACAACATTGAGTAATTAACTAATGATAGAAGCCGATCGTTTTGGGTCACTACTAGAAACCATTAGCCAGCAAGGCGAGGACCACTTGGAACGAGCCTTGAGGCCCAAGGTGTTAGATGACTACATTGGCCAGCCGGTAGTACAAGAACAAATGAGTATCTACATTGCCGCCGCTCAGGGTAGGGCAGAAGCCTTAGACCATACTTTGATCTACGGCCCACCAGGTTTGGGAAAAACCACGCTCGCCCATATTATCGCTAACGAAATGGGCGGCGACTTAAAAAGCACCTCGGGGCCTGTATTAGAAAAAGCTGGAGATCTGGCGGCTTTGTTAACTAACCTAGAAGCAGGTGATGTGTTATTTATTGACGAAATACACCGTTTGAACCCCGTGGTAGAAGAGATTCTTTACCCCGCTATGGAAGACTATCAACTTGATATTATGATCGGCGAAGGGCCAGCTGCTCGATCCATCAAGCTAGACTTGCCACCCTTTACGTTAGTAGGGGCTACCACCCGAGCAGGCTCATTAACCTCGCCCTTACGAGACCGCTTTGGCATTACCCAGCGGTTGGAGTATTATTCGGTTGCCGACTTAACCACCATTGTCGCCCGTTCTGCAAGTTTGTCTGAAGTGCACCTAGAAACCGCGGGGGCAGAAGAGGTAGCACGGCGCTCGCGAGGGACGCCGCGTATCGCCAATCGTTTATTGCGCCGCACCCGGGACTATGCCGAGGTCAAATTTGATGGGGTTATCAGCAACTCAGTGGCAGATCAGGCGCTAAACATGCTCAAGGTCGACGATTTGGGTTTTGATCACATGGATCGTTGTTTAATGTTGGCAATTATTGAAAAGTTTGCTGGTGGCCCTGTTGGTATCGACAATTTGGCCGCTGCGATTGGCGAGCAACGAGAGACTATCGAAGACGTGTTGGAACCCTATTTGATACAGCAGGGGTTTATCATGCGCACGCCTAGAGGCAGAGTGGTTACCGATCGCGCCTATGAGCATTTAGGTTTTACACCCAAACCCAGCAACAATTAAGCACAACATTCGGTACCCTGTGAGGAACTTTTTAAGGCCCAATGGTTCAAAGTTGGCGATAAGGTTAATGTAAAGGTCGCATATTGTTGTTTTATCAATGATTATGTTGGTAAAAGAAGGTTACTTAATCTATTGTTATCATGTTTTTAGCTTTGCCCCTCAAGGAACATTTATTTAATGGCAAAGCGCACAAGGGGAGTCGTCTGTGGACAATAAAATGTCAATACTTAGTTTGATCTTGAATGCCAGTTTTTTGGTGCAGTTGGTCATGCTAATGCTATTAGTTGCGTCTGTGATGTCATGGGTGATGATATTTCAGCGTCAACGTGCGTTAAGTGTTGCACGTAAAAACATGAAAGCCTTTGAAGAGCAGTTTTGGTCGGGTATCGATTTAAGCCAACTGTTTCGTCAAGTGAGTGCTGAGCCTAATTCTAACAATGGCGCCGAAAACATATTCAGAGCCGGTATCAAAGAGTTTACCCGCTTGCGCCAACAGACCGATGCCGATGGCGATGCAGTAATGGAGGGTGTGCAACGCGCCATGCGTGTGGCAATATCCAAAGAAGAGGAAAAGTTAGAAAGACATCTGTCCTTTTTGGCGAGCGTCGGTTCTACCAGCCCTTACGTGGGTTTGTTTGGTACGGTTTGGGGCATCATGAATTCCTTCCGCGGTTTGGCTAATGCACATCAAGCCACCTTGGCTACAGTGGCTCCAGGCATTTCGGAAGCGCTTATTGCAACGGCAATGGGTTTATTTGCCGCTATACCGGCAGTTATCGCCTATAACCGCTTTTCCCATTCTGTGGATTCAACCTTGTCTAGTTACGAGACCTTTGCGGAAGAGTTTTCTAGTATATTGCATCGTAAAGCTCACGCGTCCGAGCTATAGGTGGCACTATGAGCGCAATTAGACGGCCCCGTAGCAAACGCCACAAGCCCAATGCAGAGATCAATGTAGTCCCTTATATTGACGTTATGATGGTGTTATTAGTGATTTTTATGGTCACCGCACCGATGATGACTCAAGGCGTGAACGTGGACTTGCCACAAGCAAAGTCTGACCCAGTAGAAAGTAATGAGTTATCTGAACCTTTAGTAATATCGGTGACTCAATCTGGCGACTTTTATTTGGAGTTGGGCGAAAATAATAAGCAACCGATAATGCTAGAGCGCATTGGTGTGCAAGTGAGCAAGATTCTTCAGCGAGCGCCCGACACACAAGTGCTATTGCGTGGTGACCGCGCTATTGAGTACGGTTTGATTGTGCGCATAATGACAGTGTTGCAACAAGCTGGTGCCCAGAGTGTTGGTCTAGTATCGGAAAGTCCGTGAAGTTAGACCATACTTACATATTGCCGACCCTAATGGCCTTGGTGGTACACCTTGTTGTAGCCATGGTGTTTATGACCGAGTGGCAGTCGCAAAGCCATCGCACACCGTTGGTGCAAGTTAAACATCAAGTTGAGGCTACTTTGATTGACCTTGATGCGGTGCTGGCGCAGCAAAATAAGCTGCAAAATGAAAAGCAGGAAAAAAAGAAAGCCGCAGATAAGAAGAAAGCCGCAGATAAGAAGAAAGCCGCAGATAAGAAGAAGGCTGCAGATAAGAAGGCTGCAGATAAGAAGGCTGCAGATAAGAAGGCTGCAGATAAGAAGGCTGCAGATAAGAAGGCTGCAGATAAGAAGGCTGCAGATAAGAAG
>JABGSN010000049.1 GCA_018647765.1 Oceanospirillaceae bacterium
CGATGCATCTATTGCCCCACCGACTCTATCATTTCCAGCATCGTTTCCACTAATTCGTCGGCATATAAATCCCTGAAATAATGGTCAGCACCATCAACCACAATAAATTCGAGGTTAGGCAACTGGCGCGTCTGCATTTGTTGCGGTAAGTCTTTAACCACCTGATCTTCGCTGCCAGCAAACAGTACTGTTGGTAGTCCACCATCAAGGATTAAATCCGGCGTATTAAGAGTCTGCGCGGGTTGGTAATAGGACAAAAAGCTCGCCGCTTTTACCTGAGGAGCGTCTTTGCAGTAGATAAAACTAGTGGCCGTGGGCAGCCAATCATTTTTAGCTCGCGTGTTAGCCACTTTAAGTTGTTCTAGCAAAGAGGTCTGGTAGTTACGCTGGTAAGTTTTGGCGGCATACTCAGGACTCCAAGTCATAGGCGCAATAAGCACTTGGCCTATCACTGCGCTGTCTGCTTGCTGGCTGTAAGCCGCAACTTGGCTGCCACCACGTGAGTGACCCGCTAGTAAAACTTGTTCTACACCTTGCGCTTTAAGCCAATCGACCCAAGCCGCTATTTCGCCACTAGCATCTTGATGTTGATGTTGGTGGGGTACGGCACAGTCGTATGCGCCGTGCCGGTCGTTAATGCCTAAACTTAAATTAATGGCTAAACTATTCAGCTCTTCGTCGGCCAGTAGTTCTTGTAAGCTTACAATGATTTCCATGCCGTTATGGGCCAAAGTACCGTGTACGATCAAAACTAAAGGGCCCTCGTTGATCGCTTCGGTGACTAAGCTCAGCTGCGCGTTAAGGCGCAATTGATTAGGCTTAATGCTCACTTGCTCGGCGCTCACTAGGCCCGCCGCCAAACTCACCAAGGGCAAGAGCAGAAGCTGCTTGATAAATTTATTCATAGTCTACCCCTTTTACGCTTTGTAACCCGGGTTACCGGCCACATTCACCAACTTAGGCGTATTGAGCTTAGTGATTTTCACTTCTTGTTGATCACGCAAATGTTGCGCTACCACGTCCCAAATATCATCGCCTTCTGATCGTGAACCCACGGTAGCCCAACCTGCAACACGGTAGGTTTTATTGGCTTCAATCACTGTGCCGTTATCCAAACGCATTTCATCAATACGCGAACCCATGGCCGCTAACGGATCGCAGCGGTAATCTAAACCACCCAATCTCACCATGTCACCACCGGATTGTAAGTAAGGTTCAGGGTTAAAGATGTTGTCGGCCACATCTTCCAAAATAAGCTTAATATCCGCACCCGTCATGTCACGGGCATAGGTTTCTGGGTAGGTGGTGCAGGTCTGATCTAACACCCGTTCCATGGTAATGGTTTGGCCTTGTAACACACTGGTACCCCAACGGAAACCGGGGGATAGGGAAATTTGAGCATCGTAATGGCTACGCAACGAATCGCAGATCACCTGATCGAAGGTGCCGTTAAAGTTGCCCCGACGGTAGAGTGTTTCATCCGCCACGGCCAGCTCCTCGTCCATCCAATCTGCGTATGGTGCGCGCTCAGCAGCAATCAGTGCAGCCATGTCTTTGTTGGCAGGCAACAGTTCTGAAAACACCGGTAACAAACGATAACGAAAGTCCTTCACCTTGCCTTTACCAATATCTAAATCCAGCACACCTAAAAACTTGCCGTTAGAACCCACGTTACACACCAACGTGGTGTGACCGTTATTTTTCACTTGTGTCGGTGCAGGCATTCCGTCGTGGGTGTGGCCACCTAAAATAGCATCGATACCGGTAACACGTTGCGCCATAGCGACGTCTACGTCCATGCCGTTGTGAGACAACACGATAACCGCATCCACACCTTTATTTTGGCGTAAGTCGTCCACTAACTCTTGCATCATTTCGCCGTTAATATCAAAACTCCAGTCCGGCACAAAACGTGCGGGATTGGCAATTTTAACCCGTGGGAAGGCTTGGCCAATAACTGCCACTTTGGCGCCGCCCATGTCACGGATGCTGTAGGGTTTAAACACCCGCATTGAATCTTCGTCGTAAATATATTCGTCTGCGCCATCAAACAAGGCGTCTTCAGTAACCAGTACGTTTTGGGCTAAAAACTCGCCGTTAAACTGGCTAATGTTGTGCAATATTTCTTGTTGGTGATAAGTAAACTCCCAGTGCCCTGTCATCATGTCTACGCCCAATAAATTACAGGCTCTAACCATGTCCATACCGCGGGTTTTATAGTTGATACCGGATCCTTGCCAAGTATCGCCGCCGTCTAATAACAAGGTATTTTCGCTACCGTAACTCGTACGTAAGCGGTCTACGAGGGTCTTTAAGTGGGAAAAACCACCCACTTTGCCGTATTCTTGCGCTGCTTTTTCAAAATCTAAGTAAGTGAAGGCATAGGCTTCTAATGAACCGGCTTCAATACCAAAGTGATCAAGGAATTTATTACCCACCACATGTGGCGCTTTACCGTAGGCAGAACCAATACCTAGGTTGATGCTGGGCTCACGAAAGTACACTGGGTTTAACTGTCCGTGGCAATCGGTCATATGTAACAAGCGTACGTTACCAAAGTTTGGCAATTCATAAAAATCAGAGGCCTGCTTTTGTGCAGCATAGCCCTGGCGTGGCAATACGCCAGCAACCGCAGCAATTCCCATTAAGCGAGCAAAGTCGCGACGGCTAGTAGACATGATAAATTCCTATAAATAATGAGTACAAAAAATAAGCCCACCGAACTACAGTTTAGGTAGAACGTGGGCTTGAACTGGTTAAGTGTTGTGGCGTGTAACCCTACTCAGGTACAGCCATGACCCACTCTTTTTGAGACTGATGGTATTGAGCCATACCCATACGCGCGTGGTACTGGGCTTGAGCAGAAATGTCCATCGACTTGCGGAAGTCGCCGGCTGCTAATGCCTTAGCCGACGCCTTGAGCAATGTTTTAGTCAAGGTCCAATCAAAGTCGAGCGCTACCACTTGAGCATGCTGATCCTTAGCTGCTGCAAGCAGCTTAGTGGCATTGTCTGCGTTGGCTTCAACCGCAGCAGCCACTTCTTCGGGATGATCCGTGGTGTAGGTTTGGCCTTCAAAAGTAAAACTATGGCCTTTGCCATACATGGCACGTTGGGCATTAAACGCATCATCGAAGGATTGAGCAGCAACGCTGCCCGACACCATCATTAATGCGGCCACAAGAGAAATTGTCTTATTCATGTTGTTCTCCTCGTCTGCTTATTTACGTGCGCCAGGGCCATTGACCACTAACCCATTAGACATATATGTTTGGAAAAATTCTAAGTTACGGAACTTCTCACCCTGTGTTTTTTGTGGCGTACCACGCACGTTCTTCTGACAACCGCCATAACGACGCTGCAAGGTACCTAACTCACCCCATTTTGAACGAAACACTGGAAAGTGGGTTACGTGACCTAAGGTTGGGCCCGGTAAGTCTGCTCGAATAAGAATGTTGGCACCGGCTATGTGGCAGTTAGCACAACTCATATTCAATTGACCTCGACGAGCATAAAAGCTTTGCTTACCGTCTAGGTATGCCGCTTTTGCCGCGTCATTAGGAATTTGTACATCAAACACATTGTCGCGCGAGGTCGAAGCCATGTAGGCGGAGATCTTGGCAATTTTTCCCTTCTTCCAGCCTAAGGCTTTTTCACCATTGCTTTCACGGCATTGATTGATAGCTAATTCCAGCGTCACCACTTGCCCTTGAGCTTCGTCCCAACGTGGGAAGTTTTGGCGAATACCTTCACCACCATTGGCAAAACAATCGGCATAGGATTTGCCGTTGGCAAAGGCTGTATTAAACAGTTCTTCGCCTTCTTCAATATCAAATTCGTAGGGAGGAAACTCTTCAATTTCCTGCCATTGCTCACGTGAGGGTGCGTCTAGGGCATAAATACCGTTCACATAATCATTTACGGCCACTTTTGGGAAACGCTAGGTAGACACCAACTGCCATGGCAGTAAATGTTGGTTCTTGAGCTCTCTCAAGGCAAA
>JABGSN010000051.1 GCA_018647765.1 Oceanospirillaceae bacterium
CCAGCCCTTTGTTTTATAAGGCCTTTTAATAACTCGCTTAGCGCTTGTCGAAGACCCCTCTAACAAGGGAGCGCCATTATATCCATCGCAGCATAAAGCACAAGGGGTAAATGGAAATTAGATCAAAAAAAGAGAAATAAGGCTAACAATCTGCACCACTGGGAGTGGCGCAGGTTCGTATTAATCGACTACAGTCGATTCTTTGACATCATCTTCGACGTCATCATCTTTGCTGGGGTTAACAAATCGACCCACCAAAATACCTACCTCAAACAATAACCACATGGGCACAGCCAATAGTGTTTGAGATATGACGTCTGGGGGTGTAATCAACATACCAATCACAAAGCAGCTAACCAATACGTAAGCGCGCTTCTTAGCTAAATCTTGAGGCGTAGCAGCACCGGACCAAATCAACAAAACCGTGGCAATAGGTATTTCGAATACCACGCCAAAAGCAAAGAATAGTTTCAATACGAAATCTAGATAAGATGAAATGTCGGTCATTACCGCCACTTCTTCTGGGCCCGTGGCAGTGAAAAAGCCAAAAATCAACGGGAAGACAACGTAGTAGGCAAAGGCGATACCCAGATAGAACAACACAATGCTCGAGGCAAGCAACGGAAACGCTAAGCGCTTTTCTTTCTTATATAGGCCTGGGGCTATAAAACTCCATGCCTGATGTAAGATAAAGGGCATGCTCACAAACAACGCCAACACCATGGTTAACTTAAACGGCGCCAAGAACGGCGACGCCACTTGGGTCGCAATCATAGTAGAACCTTCGGGTAGCAAGCTACGCAACGGATCCGATAAATACAAGTACAAGTCGTTAGAGAATGGGAACAAACACGCAAACAGCAGAACAACCAGCACAACGGCTTTGAGTAAACGGTTACGCAGCTCAATAAGGTGACCCATCAATGGTAGTTCAGAATCCTGCTCGGGATTATCGACCGTCTTATCGATCATGAGGCCCTTTCCTTTTCTTCGGCGGCTATCTCAGCCTCAGGCTGCTGCACTTCTACAGCAGACGCTTGCGCATTTTCAGGGGTATCATTAGTTGCCTCTGCAGCCGAACCCGCTGCCACTACCGGCGCTTCCATCAGCTCAGTTTCTTCCTGCAGCTCCTGCATACGCCCTTCAATGGCTTTACGATTTGCATCTGCCTTTTTGCGAATGTCGTCAATGCGCAACTCATCCTGAATCTCTTTTTGTACGCCGCCAAGGGTGCGCTTAATTTTACCCACCCACATGCCGACCGTACGCACAGCAATAGGCATGCGTTCTGGGCCAAGTATAAGTAGACCTATCACAGCCACCAGAATAAGTTCTGTAAAACCGATATCAAACATTAACTAGGCCGTTACTTCTCAGTTTTTTCGGTTTCTTTCTCGACACTAGCTTCCGCATCAAAAGCGGCATCTTTTTTCTCGTCGATGGCCTTAGGCTCGTCTTTCATCGCCGACTTAAAGCCCTTAACAGCATTACCCAAATCACCACCGATATTGCGTAACTTTTTGCTGCCAAATAACAATAGGATAATAGCCAATACAATCACTAACTGCCAAATACTAATACCACCTAAACCCATACTAAACTCCTAATTAAATCAATTACTGGCTACGGCCAGCTTTTTCTACTAAACCGGATAAATCAAAACGGCGTTCTAATTCTGCCAACACTGCCTGATGATCCTGCCCCAAGTGGGATAACATTACCAGACAATGGAACCACAGATCGGCCGTTTCAGCAATGACGTCTTTAGTCGTAAGCTCATCTTTTGCGTCTTTTGCAGCCAAAATAACTTCTGTGGCTTCCTCGCCAATTTTTTCCAAAATTTTATTCAAACCTTTGGCGTGCAAACTCGCCACGTAGGACGACTCAGGGTCTGCCTGCTTGCGCTCTTGCAACACTTGCTGCAATGCGTCCAATACATCACTCATGATTATAGATCTCCAGCGGGTCCTTAACGACTGCCACATTTTCGAGCCATTGACCATCTTGAAAATGTCTGAAAAAGCAATGGGGTCTGCCCGTATGACAAGCAATCCCGCCAACTTGCTCTACCGACAATAGCACTACATCAGCATCACAGTCTAAACGTAAATCGTGCAATTTTTGCACGTGGCCAGACTCTTCACCTTTGCGCCACAGTCGAGCCCGCGAGCGGGACCAATACACGGCGCGCTGCTCTTGCTGCGTCAGCAACAAGGACTCTCGGTTCATCCACGCCATCATTAGTATTTGACCACTGTGATGGTCTTGGGCGATAGCGGGCACTAAACCCTTATCATCCCACTTTATTTGATCTAACCAACTGACATTCGCCATTATCTATTCCCTCGATGCCACAAGATTAAAGCGCCCACGGAGCCTAACATCGCGCTGATTGGAGAAACCCACAACTGGTCAACTAGGGTCGCGGGGTGCACACAGACCGCAGCCACCAACAGACCAAGGCCAATCAAGCCACTCCACGACTTAGCAGACCGAGGCCGCTGTGCACTAGGGGTGTCATCGGCTATTCTTGGGCGTGCTGATTGTTGTAATGCGTCATGCACCAAGCCTGGCAGGTGCGGTAGCTGCTGAGCCAAATCTGGCCACTCTTGCTTGAGTTGTTTATACACTTGCTTAGGGCTGACCTGGCGCTTAAACCAAGTTTCGAGTATGGGTTGCGCAGTTTGCCACAAGTCCAACTGTGGATACAGCTGACGCCCTAGGCCTTCTATATTCAGCATGGTTTTTTGCAACAATACTAATTGTGGCTGTACCTGCATGTTGAATCGACGCGCGGTGTGAAATAACCCCAGCAAGACTTCAGCGAAAGAAATCTCTGCCAAAGGACGCGCAAAAATGGGCTCGCTAACGCCACGAATAGCACCTTCGAATTCATGTACTTTAGTGTCTGCGGGTAACCACCCACAATCCACATGTAACTGAGCAATTTGACGGTAATCACGGTTGAAAAAAGCCAACAAAATGCGTGCTAAATAGGCCTGATCTTCATCGGTAAGGCTGCCTACAATGCCAAAGTCGACGGCCATGTATTGAGGATCATTGGGCAATGCGGGATTGACAAAAATATTACCGGGATGCATGTCGGCGTGAAAAAAACTATCGCGGAAAACCTGCGTGAAGAAGATTTCAACCCCACGCTTAGCTAGCTCTTCACGGTTAATCCCCTCCTTGTCGATGGCTTCGATATCGTTGACTGGCAATCCATGTATACGCTCTTGCACCAATACTTTACGGTTACTTAAGTGCCAATGGATCTTGGGTATGTATAACAAATGAGAGTTATCAAAGTTGCGTTTTAGCTGACTCGCATTACCCGCTTCTCGCTGCAGGTCGAGTTCATCAAAAATAGTTTTTTCATACTCATCAATGACACTTTGTAAGCGTAAGCGGCGTAAGTTTGGCACCCCCGCATGAACTAACCTTGCCACCAATCGCATCAGCCGCAGATCGCGCACAATAGTCCGTTCGATACCCGGGCGAATCACTTTAACCACCACCGACTCACCGCTAGTTAAGCGCGCGCTATGTACTTGCGCAACAGAGGCCGAGGCCAGAGGCTGCTCATCGAACTCTGCAAATGCCTCCTCAACCTTCTGTTTTAAGGCTTGCTCAATCAGCTGTTTTGATAGTTGACCATCAAATGCAGGCACTTTATCGAGCAAGGTAGCTAATTGTTCTGCCAGCTCGTCATCAAGCATATCGCGGCGCGTAGACAGGAGCTGGCCAAATTTGACGAACACCGGCCCAAGATCAATCAAGGCCAAGCGCATACGCTGCGCAACCGTGCCCCGTACAGGCACCAATAGACGCCATGGCATGCACCAAAAAAGCAACCTGACCGGCATAGGCAAGGCATACCCCAATAAAGGCACATCTAGCCGATAACGGATCATGACTCGAACAATAGAAAAACCGCGAACAATTGCTTTCATGGAGGTGTTTTAGTTCCCGTGCTACGGCTTAACGCCATAGTGCAATGCCACGATGCCGCCGGTCATGTTATGGAAGCGGCAATTAACTAAGCCTGCGGTTTCCATCATACCCTTGAGTGTAGCTTGGTCTGGATGCATTCGAATAGATTCGGCCAAATAACGGTAACTGTCTTCATCATCGGCAATGAGTTTGCCAATTTTCGGCAATATGTTGAAAGAATAAGTGTCATACACTTTAGTTAGCATTGGATTTTTGGTTTTGGAAAACTCCAACACCAGCAACCGCCCACCGGGCTTCAATACACGCCGCATGGATGCCAACGCTTTGTCTTTATCGGTGACATTACGCAAACCAAAAGCGATGGTAATACAGTCAAAACTGTTATTAGGAAAAGGCAATGCTTCGGCGTTGGCTTGCACGTAGCTGACATTACCCACCACGCCCTTGTCGATTAACCGATCGCGACCTACTTTGATCATCGATTCATTAATATCGGCTAGAATGACGCGCCCATCTGGGCCCACAATATCGCTGAAGCGCATGGTTAAATCACCCGTGCCACCGGCAAGGTCGAGCACTGAGTCGCCAACGCGAACACCACTCATCTCTATAGTTTGGCGCTTCCAAAGGCGATGAATGCCCATGGACATGAGGTCATTCATGACGTCATATTTGGCGGCTACAGAATGGAATACCCCGGCGACTTGGCCGACTTTGTCGCCAGTGGGTACTTGTTTAAAACCAAAGTGAGTGGTTGGTTTAGGGCCCTGGTCAGTCATGGAACTACTCGATAATCACTAGTTAGACAGCATTCTACCCTGCCACCAGACACTTGTCGTGGTCTCAGTTCAAATGCTTAAGGCTGTTATTGGCTTTCCAGCTCAACTAAATAGTCAACTACGGCCAACATGCCCTCATTGCTTCCTGCCAAAGTGGTATTAACCATGTATTTGCCATTGACTAACATCGAAGGCACGCCAGTAATTTTGGCACGGGCCGCCAATCGCTTGCCTTGACGCATCTTGTTTTGTAAATCGAAGGAATCGTAAGCTTCGTCGAAATCTGTTTTGCTAACGCCATGCTCCGCAAAAAATGCAGCTAATGCTTGGCGGTTAGTCATGCGGCGCTCGTCAACGTGAACTGCGTTGTACATAGCTTGGTGGGTTTGATCTAAAACACCAAGATTAAGGGCGATGAAATAGGCCTTTGCATAAGGTTCCCAACTACGGCCAAATACCACTGGGATAGCCATAAAGTTTACGCCTTGGGTCTGCTCTTGCGCCCAGTGGTGCAGCAATGGCTCAAAGCCGTTGCAATGGGGACAGGTATAGCCAAAAAATTCATTCACAACCACAACTTCGGCATTGGACGACTTAATAGGCTCATCCAACACTAAGAAGTGTTTGCCCGCTTGGTAGTCAGCGGCCAGTGCCAAGGCCGGTAGGCTAGCTAAAACAATGATGGCGGCGATTTTTTTCAACATGTAGATGTCCTTTATTTTTTGATTGCGGCTGGTTAATACTAACGCCTCATCATAACCCTTAACACAACTCAGGCGAGCTGATTTACAGTGTCTTTACTTAGGGTGCATAAAAAAGGCGGCCTTAGCCGCCCTTATTAGTGTCGGTTGCGACTAGTTAGACAACCCTTGAATGTAGCTTGCCACAGCGGCAATCTCTTTATCACTCATTAAAGCGGCTACTTGACGCATGATCTTGGCCTTGTCGTTAGTCCGCGTTTCTGTACGGAACGCATTTAACTGGGCGATGATGTAGTCAGCATGTTGGCCGCTCAACGCAGGGAAAGCCGCTTGTGCGTTACCGGCGCCGGTAGGCGAGTGACATGCTGTACATGCTGCAACGTCTTTTGCTGCATTGCCAGCACGATACAATTGACGACCTAAATCGACCATGGCTGGGTCAGTGGCACCGATGCTACTCGTTTGTGCAGCATAGTATGCGGCAATGTCCGCTAGATCTTGATCGTTCAACGAGGTCAACAAGCCTGCCATTTGTGGCACGTCTCGAGCGCCCTCACGAATATCCATCATTTGTTTAACCAGATACAACTCACCTTGGCCAGCCAGCTTAGGAAAGCTTGCGATCAAGCTATTGCCGTCGGCGCCGTGGCAACCACCACAAACTGCGGCCTTACCCTGCCCTGCATCGGCGTCTCCACCGGCATAGGCAAAGCTCATCCAGCCAAGGCCAATCATCAAACATGCAACTAGTTTCTTCATGGATATTCCCGTATTTTTCAAAAGTAAAAATTTCAATGCAGGCATTATAAGGTGCAGGTGGCACGACTTCAATGATACTTCGCCGATGTATCCCTCAGATAGCCCCTTTAGCAGGGTTTATTTACGCAAAAATCAGGTAAAATGTAGTCTAATCTACAAATGACAGACGCCATGACTGAACAACACATAAAATTTCGCTCCGCAGAATTCTTCACTAGCGCAAGTAAAGTGAGCGAATGCCCCGACGATTTAGGTGCCGAAGTCGCCTTTGCTGGCCGCTCCAACGCCGGTAAATCGAGCGCTATTAACGCCCTTACTCGCAACCCACGCCTAGCACGCACCAGTAAAACACCAGGGCGTACGCAATTACTTAACTTTTTTAACCTCAACCTCGAACAATGTAGATTGGTCGATTTGCCAGGCTACGGTTACGCAAAAGTACCTATGGCCATGCAACTTAACTGGCGCAAACACCTCAACCAATACCTAGAGGTGCGCCAAAGTTTGGCGGGCTTGGTATTGGTAATGGATATTCGCCATCCGCTAAAAGAGTTTGATCGTATGATCATTGATTGGTGTATTGCCTCGGACTTACCACTGCATTTGTTGCTGACAAAAGCCGACAAACTCAAGAAAAACGGCATTATGAAGGCCAAGACAGAAGTTAAAAAAGGCCTGCCTGAGCATCCTCAAGGGTTAATTACCATGCAAAGCTTTTCTGCCTCCAAGGGCGACGGTATTGCTGATCTTGAGCGCCAATTAGTGCATTGGCTGAAGCCGCCCCAAGAAGGCTTACCAGACGCAGAGCCTGAGTCCGAATAAGCCGTCACCCTGACGAAGGTCAGGGTCTTGCGTTATTCCTGTACATCGCCGCTCTTTGACATCCATATCACCGCGGCAGAGCCGGCCCCGCGAGCGCAGGGAGTGCCTTGGGTCTACCGCACATCCTGTACATAAAAAAAACCCTGAAGACCGAGGGGAACGGTGTTCAGGGCGGGGTGTCTTTGTTATTTTTTATATCTTGTTGATGACGCTAGGCTAGTTACCTACTATGACGACTCATTTCGAGTTTAGTTCCCATTAATTTAAAAAATAATTAAATAAATTAAATTTAATGGGCCTGATCCCAATTATCGCCACTGCCCACATCCACAATAAGCGGCACCTCTAGTTTCGCAGCGCCTTCCATACAGCGCTTTACGCCTTCAATTAACTCATCTAGTTGAGCCTTATCGACTTCAAAAATCAATTCATCGTGCACCTGCATGATCATGCGCGCATCCAAACCACTCTGACTTAACCAAGCGTCCACATCAATCATGGCGCGCTTAATAATGTCTGCCGCCGTGCCCTGCATGGGCGCATTAATAGCGGTGCGTTCTGACGCTTGGCGAGCAATGGCGTTACGGGCTTTGATGTCTGGCAAATACAGCCGACGTCCGTAAATGGTTTCCACAAAGCCTTGCGCCGAAGCCTGCGCCTTGGTTTGCTCCATATACTCCTGCACCCCTGGATAACGACTAAAGTACCGGCCAATATAATCTTGGCTCTGCGCCCGACTGATACCCAGCTGTTTAGCCAGACCAAATGCCGACATGCCGTAGATCAAACCAAAGTTAATGGCCTTGGCACTACGCCGCTGGTCTATAGTCACTTCCTCTAGTGTTACACCAAAGACTTCGGCGGCCGTGGCCTTGTGTACGTCCTGCCCCGTATAAAAGGCATTGAGCAAACCTTGGTCTTTGGACAGGTGCGCCATAATTCGCAATTCAATTTGAGAGTAATCCGCCGCCACCATCACCTTGCCCTGCGGCACCACAAAGGCCTTCCTTATCTGACGGCCCTCTGCACTACGGATAGGAATGTTTTGTAAGTTGGGGTCACTAGACGATAAGCGCCCGGTGGCAGCAACAGCCTGATGGTAGGACGTATGAATACGACCTGTGGCAGGATTGATTTCTAATGGCAGCTTATCGGTATAGGTCGATTTAAGCTTACTCAGACTGCGGTACTCGATCAGCAGCTTAGGCAACTCGTGATCTTGCGCAAGCTCCTGTAATACCGCCTCTGCGGTTGAGGGTTTGCCTTTGGGTGTTTTTTTAATCACTGGAATACCCAGCTTTTCATACAATATGGCGCCCAGCTGCTGGGTCGAGGCCAAATTAAACACTTCGCCCGCCAAATCGTACGCGTCACGCTCCAACTGGGTTAACCGCGCCCCGATGGCTTGGCTTTGTTGACCCAGAATTTTAGCGTCAACCAGGGCCCCTATCCGCTCCATGCGGGACAAGACACCAATAAGCGGCTTTTCGATGGTCTCGTAGACCGATAATAAACTCTGCTCCTGAGCGAGGCAGGCGGCAAAATACTGAGTCAGCCGCAGGGTGATGTCCGCATCTTCTGCGGCATAGGGGCCCGCCTGTTCCAAGTCAATTTGGTTAAAGGTGAGTTGCTTTACCCCTTTGCCGGCAATGTCTTGGTATTTTACGGTTTGATAATCCAAGTAATGCTGCGCCAAGGCGTCCATGTTATGGCGGCTGGCTGTTGAGTTGAGCACATAAGACTGCAGCATACTGTCGACGACCTGTGCACCCCACTGAATATCGTAATTGGCCAGCACATTGATGTCGTACTTGAGGTTTTGCCCAGCGATAACTTGGCACGGATCTTCCAGCAAAGGTTTTAATACGGCAATTAAGTCCGGCCGACTAATCTGCTCAGGTGCACCGACGTAATCATGCCCGCAAGGCACATAAACCGCGGTGCCGGCGTCAATACATAAAGACACACCAACCAGCTGTGCTTCCATATAATTTATACTGGTAGTTTCTGTATCAAAAGCGAATATAGGCGCCTTGCGGCAGACCTCTAACCAAGGCTCAAGCGCGGCTAACGATGTAACAGTGGTGTATTGAGTGGCCCCCACTTGTGCAGGGATGGGCGCAGCTATGGCCGGCTTTACCTCAGGCTCAGGAGCCAAAGGTGAACCTTGGGTTGCACCCTGCGCTGCCGCCATTGGCTGGCTATCAGCAGTCACACCGGCTTGTATAAGGACATTGGCCCAGGATCTAAACTCAAGGTCTTCGTACAAAGCCAGTAATGCAGCTTGGTCCACAGGTTTAGGTTTAATTTGATCCAGTGATTGCTCTAACTCTACATCTAATTTGATGGTTGTTAAGGCTTGAGACAATGGCAAAAATTCTAACGCGTTTCGTAATTTTTCGCCTATTTTTCCACCAATGTCATCGGCGTTAGCCATTAGGGTTTCTAAGGTGTCGTAGGCAGCCAACCACTTTACCGCCGTTTTTGGTCCTGCTCCCGGTACACCGGGGATGTTATCTGCTTTGTCTCCTACAATGGCGAGATAATCAATAATTTGATCTGGCCTTACACCAAATTTCGCCACCACACCGGCTTCATTAAGGTAGGTGTTGGTCATGGTATTCACCAAGCCCACATGGGGGCTAACCAACTGTGCCATGTCTTTATCGCCGGTGGAAATCAGCGTATCAATACCTTGTTCGGTCGCTTGCGCCGCCAAAGTGCCAATCACATCGTCGGCTTCAACCCCAGAAATCATTAACAAAGGTAAACCCATGGCTTTAATGATCTGATGTATGGGCTCAATTTGAGGACGCATGTCATCTGGCATCGGAGGGCGGTGCGCCTTGTATTCGGAGTACATTTGGTTACGAAAAGTTGGCCCCTTGGCGTCGAATACCACCACAATATTGGCATTAGCATAGTCTTTTGCCAAGCTACGCATCATGTTGATCACGCCCTTTATGGCTCCGGTGGGCATGCCTTTACTGTTATTGAGTGGCGGCAATGCGTGGTAGGCCCTAAACAAGTAGGATGAGCCGTCTACCAATACAACGGGGGTGGAAACTTTTGCGGTCATGATGTTGTCTCTGACAATAAATTAATACTCAGCCCTAAAGAATAGCATATTGCATGCTTCGAAACTTGAATTGAGGCCAGTCACAGCGTACTATTTGCAACCGATTTAGTGACCTCATTTAGCATTACACAGTAGCAATATTATGGCCGTATACACCCATCTCACCAGCGCACAAATTAGCACTTACATCGCCCCTTTTGCTGTGGGCGAATTGGTGACTTTCAAGGGTATTAGTGGTGGCATCGAAAACACCAATTACTTTGTTACCACGCACATTGACGGCCAACCAGAGCAGGATTTTGTGCTCACCTTGTTTGAAGACTTAGGTTATGAGGAGATCCCCTACTTTGTAGAGCTAACTGAACACCTCGTGGCCCACAAGGTCACGGTGCCCGCTCCCTTGCGAGACACCCAAGGCACGGCTCTATCATGGTTAGCGGGTAAACCCGCACTACTGTTTCCGCGCTTTGCTGGGGATCATTTGGCACGCAGTGACATTGGAACGGCGGAATGCGCCATCATGGGTGCAGAGTTAGCCCGTTTACATGTGGCAGGCCAACAGTTTACCATCGCCCGTCACAGCCACCGTGGCGCCACTTGGTGGAACCAATTAGGCCCCCAAGCTGCCGACTGCATAGACCCAGAAGACGCCACCATGTTGATGATGGCCATTGGCCAATATGATGCCATGCAGGCACAGGTCCCCGACTTACCCATGGGCGTAGTGCATGGTGACCTGTTTCATGACAATGCCCTCTTCAACCAAGGTCAGCTTAGCGCCACCATTGACCTGTACAATGCTAGCAATGACTATTTGTTGTTTGATGTTGCTGTAACCGTCAATGATTGGTGTATTGCACCAGACGGCAGCATTGAACCCGCGCTATATGATGCATTTTTACAAGCCTATGCGCAGGTAAGACCCTTTAACGATGCAGAACGGCAGTACTGGAATGCCATGTTAGTGGCGGCGGCGATGCGTTTTTGGTTGTCGCGCCTAGAAACGTTCCACGGCTTAGATTCACACCAGCGCGAAGCAGGCGTGACTATACTTAAAGACCCCGACGTGTTTCGCGATATTTTAAGCCACCGCATGCAGCAGTTTCAGCAGCTACTTTAAGCCACATTGCCACCAACGCCTTGATAGCTAGCGGCCACAACTCAACAAGGCCTGCTGCAACGCGGTGAGGTACTCGGTCAAGCTGGCGCTGTTGGCCGCCAAAATATCAATCTGGATACGTTTAACATCTGGCCCCAGTACGGCATCAACCAGTTTATGCTTAACCTCATGATCTACCAAAATACAGGCCACCCTACCTGTTTTCTCAAACTCAGCAATACTGGCCAAACGCTTGGCTCCCGGGGCCTGGTCATCGGCACCGGTAAAACTGGCTAGGTGAGTTAAGCCAAAATGGGACTCAAAACCATCCAGTCCGTCGTGATATATAAGGTACCCTTGACCCTTGTGATTGAGCATTTGTAGATGCTGAGTCAGCTCAAGCTGCAACCGCTCCATGGCCTCTAGCCACGCCGCATTGTCGCGCTTGATATCCAAGCGTTGGCTAAGTTGGTTTACGCCTTGCAACAAATAGGCAGGACTCGTCCATGGGTGTTGCCCATAACTGACCCCGACGCCGGAGCCACCATTACTAATGATGAGCTGTTGATGGGCCGGTATACGCGCCATGGTCTTCGCTAAGTAGGGTTCAAGCTCAGGCCCAAGCCAAACCACCAGTTCGGCACTGTGAAGGCGGCGTATGTGGCTTGGTTTAAGGCTAAAGTCGTGGGGCGACACATTAGCAGGCAACAAGGGCTGGTTTACCTGACCTGAAATCTCTTTAACGAGCAAGGCCAGTGCCTGGGTGCTGGGTAATATACTCGCCGTGGCTAGGGCGTTGGATGCGGTAACCAACAAAACAAAAAAAGTGCCGACTAACGACAAACGACGAGCAACAAAACACATAATAGTAGGTAATTTCACACAAGTTGAGAATATGTCGGCAATATTATGTTATAATATAACAATTGTCAACTGAGACACCTATCATGATGCAGACTACCGCCTTTGGCCCCCACGACCACACCCGCTGTATCACCAGCGCCATTAGCCAAGCTCAAAGCTTGTGTAAAAGCCGCGGTGTACGGCTTACGCCTGTGCGACAACGGGTGTTGGAGTTGGTTTGGAAAAGTCATCAACCGCTCGGCGCCTATGACTTACTGGCCAGCTTAACCGCCGAAGGGTTTAACCCTGCACCACCCACGGTGTACCGAGCACTTGAATTTTTAGGCACACAAGGCCTATTACACAAACTGGCGAGTATTAATGCCTACGTGGGTTGCTGCAGCCCAGAAAAGCCGCACCAAGGCCACTTTTTGTTGTGCCAAGATTGCCACCAAGCACAAGAACTAGACAGCCAATACCTTAACCTAGCATTAAAGCTGAGCGCCGAAAAACATGGTTTTATAGTACAAGAACACACCATAGAAGTAGCAGGCACTTGTGAGCAGTGTGCCAATAAAAATGCCAACACCGAGGGCCTTATATGAGCGACTTATTGTTATCGGCCCAGGGCCTTGGGGTTAGGCGCGGAGACCGATGGCTTATTAAAGACATTCACCTTCGTTTGCAGGCCGGCCAAATCACCACCGTCATTGGGCCTAATGGTGCAGGCAAATCGACCTTGGTTCGTAGCCTGTTAAAGCTCATGAAAACTGATGCGGGCCAGATTGACACCATGCCCGGCTTGCGCATTGGTTATATGCCGCAAAAATTAAAACTAGAAAACACATTACCACTGACAGTGCAGCGCTTTTTAGACTTGGGGCGTCACAAACAATACCAACTAGACGCTGATTTATGGCAACAACTGGTACTGCGGTGCCGCGCTGAAAAACTGCTTAACCAGCCCATGCAACAACTCTCCGGCGGTGAAACTCAACGCATATTGTTATTACGCGCCCTACTGCGCAAGCCTCACCTACTGGTATTGGATGAACCAGTACAAGGCGTGGATGTGACTGGCCAAGTGGCATTGTATGAACTCATCAAACAGGTTCGTGATCTATTAGGCTGTGGCATTCTCATGGTATCTCACGACCTGCATTTAGTCATGGCGGCTACCGATCAGGTGATTTGTTTAAACCAGCATATTTGTTGTTCTGGGCACCCTGAACAGGTGAGCCAAGACCCGGCCTTTACCGATCTATTTGGCGCACAGGGCGCTGGCAGTTTGGCCTTGTATAACCACCAACATAATCATCACCACTCCAGTCATGGCGACATCATTGCCGGGCAACATCACGAGGGCTGTGATCATGGCTAGTTTTTTATTATGGGCGTGGTTGGGGGGGCTGATGATCGCCACCATCGCCGGGCCATTAGGCTCATTTATGGTGTGGCGTCGGATGGCGTACTTTGGCGACACCTTAGCCCATGCCGCATTACTGGGCGTTACTTTGGGACTGCTATTGCAGATCAACCTAAGTCTCGCTGTAGTCTTGGTGTGCTTATTGCTGGCCATCTTACTCAGCACGCTGATGCACCGTCGCATTATTGCCACCGACACCTTGTTGGGCATTCTGTCCCACGCTAGCCTCTCTCTGGGTCTTGTGAGTCTGAGCCTATTTGACCACCAGGGCCTTGATTTAATGGGCTTTTTGTTTGGTGACTTGCTCGCCATTAACCAGCAAGATTTAATTTGGATTGCCGCGGCTTGTTTACTGGTGCTAATTATTTTGGTGCCCATTTGGCGGCCTTTATTAGCCATTACCGTCAACGAAGAACTGGCCCAAGTCGAAGGCATAAACGTAGCATGGATGCGTACCTTGTTAATGTTATTAGTCGCCATCGTCATCGCCGTGGCGATGAAAGTGGTGGGTGTGTTACTCATCACTTCGTTACTCATCATTCCGGCCGCAGCGGCTCGGCGGTTATCGTCTTCGCCGGAACAAATGGCACTGTTAGCAAGCTTATTAGGCATGATCGCCGTCAGTGGCGGCTTAGCTTTGTCGTGGTTCTACGACACGCCCGCTGGGCCTTCGGTGGTGATCATAGCCAGCCTATTGTTTTTTGTTTTATTTAGCCTACCTCGATCCATTAGGTAAACTCACTGATGACACAATGGATGGCTAATTGGGCGCCTTACCAACCACGCAGACAACACATGCACCAGTTGTGGTACTTAGCATGGCCGTTGATTTTATCCAACATCAGTGTGCCCTTGTTGGGCCTCGTTGATGCCGCTATTATGGGGCATTTGGACGCCCCTCAATATTTAGGTGCAGTGGCCTTGGGGGCCACTTTATTGTCATTTATTTATTGGGCCTTTGGCTTTTTGCGTATGGGCACGGTAGGCCTCACGGCTCAAGCTCAAGGGGCGAACGACACTCAGGCACTGATGCGACTGTTTATCATGCCCAGCCTACTAGCCCTGCTCATTGGTTGCTGCATTGTACTGTTACAAAGCTGGCTGATTCCGATAGGAGTGCAGTTAATGGGGGCCAGCACGTCAGTGTCAGCCTTGGCCAATGAATACCTATCCATCCGTATCTACAGCGCTCCGGCAGTCCTCATCTCCTATGTTTGTTTAGGCTGGCTATTGGGCCGCCAAGACAGCCGTAGCCCGTTAATATTGCTCGTCGTCACCAACCTCAGCAATATCGCCTTTAACTTAGTGTTTGTGATAGTGTATGACATGACCAGTGCCGGCGTTGCCTGGGGCAGCTTATTAGCCGACTATTGTGGTTTGCTACTGGCTTTGACCTTGGTTTGGCACCACCTAAAGCAACTTGGCCAGCGTGTTAATTTTAAAATTGACGCCTTTTCCGCACTCGCCAAAAAACTGGTAAAACTTAACAGTTACCTGTTTGTACGCACCCTAATGCTGTTATTCGCCTTTGCCTTTGTCACCTCACAAAGCGCCCGCATGGGCGATGACGTATTGGCCGCCAACACCTTGTTACTGCAGTATGTAACCCTACTGGCATATGCGCTAGATGGTTTTGCCTTTGCGGTAGAGGCGGCCTCTGGCGAAGCCATTGGCGCTCGGCAAAAACAGCGTTTTTATCAACTGTGTAACGGCGCTGCCGTATATTCTTTGTTGGTCGCCTTGCTGGCAACCATGGGATTTTGGTTACTCAGCGACTATTTTATCCATGGCCTAACTAACATTGAAAGCGTGCGCCAAATCGCACGAGAGCATGCCATTTGGGTCACGTGGGTGCCTTTAGTGAGCGTGTGGAGTTATTTGTTTGATGGTATTTTTGTGGGCGCCACACAGGCCAAGGCCATGTTTTATTCGGTGTTAGCTAGCTTAGTGGCCCTATTGCCCCTTTGGCATCTATTTTTACCTTGGGGCAATGACGGGTTGTGGTGGGCCTTTTTGGGCTTTTGTGGAGTGCGAGCCTTGGTCGCTTTGGGTGGCTACGTATGGCTGAGCTACAAACAAGCTTGGTTTGTGGCCTAGAAGAGTCTCCAGCTATTGTAACTTTAGCGGCTGCGCTTCCACTTCTTGTACCGCATTAGCCTTGGTACTTTGATTAACCCGTGTGGGTACTTCTTGCCTCGCGGCTGCGCCTTGGCCTAGGCGCTCTTCATGGCCACAGGTCACACAATCGCGTAGCTGTTCGTCCATCTCACCCGCCTCGGGTATGTGAATACGGACACTGTCTTGGGCACCGCACTTGGGGCACACAATACCTGCTATAAACCTGACTTTCATAACCCACTCGCTCCAGTTAAACCCTTATGACGCATTAACGCATCCACTGTGGGCGTACGGCCCATAAACTGCACAAATAAATCCATGGCATCGCGACTGCCCCCTTGGCCAGTGATGTCGCGCCACAAGGCGGCGCCAGTTTCGGGGTTAAAGATACCGTCTTGTTCAAACCGGCTAAACACGTCTGAGGCTAATACTTCGGCCCATAGGTAACTGTAATAACCCGCCGAATACCCACCTGCAAATATATGCGCAAAACCATGCTGAAAGCGATTCCATGACGGCGCCTGTATCACTGCGACTTCTTGGCGCACAGCATCCAGCACCGCCTGCACCGCTTGTGGTTGGTCGGGTTGGTAATTCATATGTAAGCGTAAATCGAACAGCGAAAATTCCAACTGCCGGGCTAAAAACATGCCGGCTTGGAAGTTCTTTGCCGCAAGCATTTTTTGTAGCAACACTTCTGGCAGCGGCGCTTGGGTTTGATGGTGCTTTGCGAACATACGCAACGACTCTTCCTGCCAACACCAGTTTTCCAACAATTGGCTCGGTAGCTCAACAGCATCCCAAGCAACGCCATTGATACCCGCAACACCAGCAACATCGATATTGGTCATCATGTGGTGTAAACCATGGCCAAATTCATGGAATAAGGTGGTCACTTCGTTGTGCGTTAATAACGCCGGTTGATCACCCACCGGCGCGGCAAAGTTGCACACTAAGTACGCCACCGGCAGCTGCAGTTTGCCATTGGCTTGATATTGGCGATTGCGGCACTCATCCATCCAAGCACCCCCGCGCTTTTGGTCCCGCGCATACAAATCAAAATAAAAATAGCCGATGGCCTTGCCCTTGTAGGCCACCTGATAAAAACCAACGTCCTCGTGCCAGGTGCTTACGCCGGTGCAAGGAGTCACTTCAATGCCATAGATCCGATTCACTACGGCAAATAGCCCAGCTTGCACCTGGGGTAGCGCAAAATAAGGTTTTAACTCTTCTTGCGACAAGTCATACCGGCTTTGACGTAACTTTTCGCTGTAATAGGCGACATCCCACGCCGCTAAAGGGTTAGGACCTTGCTGCTCCGTTGCGTACGCCTGTAGCTGCTGCATATCGGCTTGGGCTTGCGGCTTACATCCGCTGGCTAGGTCCATCAAAAAGCGTTCTACAGCGGGTGCTGAGTCGGCCATTTTGGTAGCAACTGAGTATTCTGCATAATTATCAAAACCCACAATCTGAGCCACTTTGTGGCGCAAACTCACAAGGTCGGTCATAATTTGGCTGTTATCAAACTGGCCCCCTTGCGGGCCTTGGTCCGATGCCCGAGTATTAAAGGCTTGATACATTTCTTGGCGTAGCTCTCGCCGCTCGGCAAACGTCATCACGGCGTGGTAACAGGCAAAATCTAGCTTCAGTAAATAGCCCACCTTGTGTTTAGCCTTGGCCGCCTCTTGGGCTTGTTGCAGCGCCGATTCTGGCAATCCAAGTAAGCCCTCACTATCAGCAAAATGCTTTGACCACGCTTCTGTGGCATCCATAAGGTTGTTCGAAAACCGTGTAGAAAGCTCCGCCATTTGTTGCTTGAGTTGCCCGTATTCAACCTTTTGTTGTGGGTTCAAGGCCACCCCGGCTAGCTTAAAGTCTCTAATCTGTAGGCCCACAAATTGTTGTTGTGATTGACTCAGTTGAGCAAACTCCTGACTTTCAGACAATGCGACAAAGGCCAAATACAGTGCCTTATTCTGCCCTAGCTGAGTAGCATACGCCGTGAGCTTAGGCAAACATTCGTCGAAGGCCGCTCTTATATCCGCCGAATTGCTCACCCCGTGCAAGTGACTTAGAGGCCCCCAGAGTTGGCCAAGGTCATCATCTAACACTTCTAGAGCAGGCACTAAGCTGGCGTAGTTGACGGTATTTTTCTGGCCCACCAGCTGTTCGATAGTCTGTAGATTCTGTGCCAGTTTTTGGTCTAGTTTGGCGGCTAGACCTGCAGCATTTAGAGTGCTGAAGTCAGGTAGCTTTAGTTGTTGTGCAAGAGGTTGACTCGCCATGGTGTTCCATCGATTGTTTTGTATGTTAGTGAGGTTATAATAGTGCCTCTTTTAGCATTACCCAATGCCTTGACTAAAAATCAGCCCTCGTTTGGCAACAATTAGGAATAACAATGGCCCTTCGCCCGTTAAAACACGTCCAACCGCAAGTTCACGTCGACGCCTTTATTGATGAGCAATGCATTATCATTGGTGACGTTCACATTGACGCAGATTCTTCAGTCTGGCCCTACAGTGTGGTGCGTGGTGATGTGAATCATATCCGTATTGGCCACTCTACCAGCATTCAAGACGGCTCCATTCTCCATGTCAGCCACAAAAACACCAGCAACCCAGCGGGCTACCCTCTCATCATTGGTGATCAAGTGACCGTAGGCCATCGCACCATTTTACATGGTTGTATCATTGGCAATCGGGTATTAGTTGGCATGGGCAGTACCATTATGGATGACGTGGTCATCGAAGACGATGTGATGATTGCCGCTAACAGCCTAGTGACGCCGGGCAAGCGTTTGGTAAGCGGCTTTTTGTACGCCGGCAGCCCAGCAAGGCAAAAACGTCCACTCACCGAAGCCGAGTTATCTAGCCTCACGTATATGGCCGACAACTACGTCAATCTTAAAAACCAGTATTTAGCACAGGACTTAACATGAGCAACCCCTACAACAAAGACTACCCAATCTCTTGGGAAGAGCTACACCGTAACGCTCGCGCACTGGCTTGGCGCTTGCTCGATGAGGGCCCTTGGAAAGGCATCATTGCCATTACTCGTGGTGGTTTAGTGCCTGCCGCCATTATTGCTCGTGAACTCGACATTCGTTTAATCGATACCATTTGTATTTCTAGCTATGGCCAACTCGAAGAAGGCGTAGAAGCCAGCAAACAAGGCGAACTTAAGTTGCTGAAGGGTTTTGACGGTGATGGCGAAGGTTTTTTGCTCATCGATGACCTAGTGGACACGGGAAAAACCGCCGCTGCGGTGCGCACCATGGTGCCCAAAGCCACCTTTGCTACCGTGTACGCCAAACCAGCCGGCAAACCCACTGTAGACCTCTACATTACCGAAGTCAGCCAAGACACCTGGATTCGTTTCCCATGGGATATGGCTCAGAGTTTTGCTACACCCATTGCCGACCTCAAGGACTAGACTAGGCAAGCCATAAGGAATCGGCGTGACGCAATTTTTATATTTATCCACCGTGCTCATTTGGGGCACCACTTGGATCGCCATCCATTGGCAATTGGGCCAAGTGGCAGTGCTCACTTCGGTGCTTTATCGGTTTGCCATAGCGGCGACCATTATGTTGCCGCTAGTGCTTATAAGCCGACGCCTACAAGCCACCAGCAAAGCCGATCACGGCTTTATGGTACTGCAGGGCATGTGTTTGTTTTCTATGAACTTTGTTTGCTTTTACAGTGCCGGGCTGTCAATTTCTAGTGGTTTATTGTCGGTGATATTTTCTTCCGCCACCTTATTTAATGCCGTAAACAACCGTATTTTTTGGCAAGAAAAGCCAACCGGCGCCGTATTTGGCGCAGGTATTCTAGGGATCATTGGCCTGAGCTTAATGTTTTGGCCTGAGCTACGGTCAAATTCGGACAAAGGTGTGGATGTTGCTAGCATTGGCCTTGCCTTTTTAGGCACTTTTTTGTTTTCCTTAGGTAACATGATTTCCGTCAGGCACAATAAAAAGGGCCTAAAACCCTTTACCAGCAACGCCTACGCCATGATTTACGGCACCTTGTTTTTGGCCGCCTTACTCATCATTACCGGCACCCCCCTCGCGTGGGACGCTCGACCTCAGTACGTGGGCAGCTTATTGTATTTAGCAGTGATAGGCACGATTGCAGGCTTTACCGCCTACCTTTCTTTGGTGGGCCGCATCGGCGCCAACAAGGCGGCCTATGCTACGGTGATGTTCCCGGTAGTCGCACTCGCTTTATCTACTGTGTTTGAAGGCTATGTGTGGAGACTAAGTAGCGTGAGTGGCTTAGCGCTTGTATTGCTCGGCAATGGGCTGATTTTAGGTATCAAACTGCCGTTTTTTGGAAAACCGGCCAATCTACGATAAGGACCGCTGATACATTGATCTATATAGACCTACCCTATATGACCAGTTATTGGCTGGTGACCAAACGGCTTTGAACAGGCGCAGATCCAGCAGCAGGCTGATGATAGGCAGGTTGCCGAGGAAGCCGCCAACAAGTCAAGCATCCACTTTGCGCAACTCAATATCTGGCAGGACAAAAATCAGAATGGCCGACTGGACAAAGGTGAGGCTAAAGCCGATTAAGGTCATGCCTGCCGTTAGGCGAGTTACCGCATTACCCTTGGCAATGCTGGGCGGCAAACTCATCAGCAAAATCAATTTCACGGTAGAGGCACAGCCCACAAACAAAACCGAGACCCACGAAGCCCAACCTTGCAGAAACACAAACCCAAGCATACCCAAAAGAGAAACTATTGCAGACACCGCTACTGGTGCCCTCAACCCAACCCATGTTGGAGCAGCTAGCACAATAAAGGAGGCTAGCAAGGGCATAGAATTGAACGCCAAAATGAGCCAAGTTAAAGCGTATTCTTCACCCCTAGCTCGCAAAAAAACGCCGGCGTAGGCATTGGTCACTACAAAAGCAACAATGGAGCCCGTTAATAACAGACTCAGTTGCCAAATGTGTTTGTCCGTTAAACTAGGCAACGCTTGTATAGACGACCTATTACCGGCTAAACCCTGACCTGCCTGAACCGCTACGGTTGGCACTGGCAAAGGCCATATGTGAGGGGGTCCAAACTGTGGTCGCTTTTGGAAGTGTAGTCTGAAACAACGCCACACCGGCGCCCATAATTACCGACACGATAAACAACATTAGGCTAGAGGGCACCATGCCGCAGGAATAGCACCAAAAGCCACAGCGATCATAGGTAACGTAGTCAACGCCCCTGTTCCGGCCTCGTTCAAACCAAATGTGTCGGCAATTTGAATGGCTAAGGGAGGTGCTGAAGTTCATTGATAGAGTTCTTTGTCGGCAGTTGCAAATTAACGAGCTGATTGTCTTACAATGGGGTTTCTAGTCAAGCATTATTCATCTATAAAGCGTCATTGCCGGATAACCACTTATACATCACCAAAGCATCAACGTAGCCGTTACTTGGGTGTTTAAACGCTTTAGATAACCTGCCTACAGTCTCAAACCCTAATTTATGCCATAGACGTACCGCACCTTCGTTGGTCTCTGCAACAAAGTTAAACTGCATGGCGTGGTAGCCAAGTTGCACTGCCATTTGTTGGGAATGTTGGCACATGGTGGTAGCGAGTCCGCGACCCCTCGCGGTTAGGGCAACCATGTACCCGCAATTGCATACATGCTGGCCCGGACCTTGCTGATTAGTTTTAATAAAATACGTGCCGAGTATTGCCCCGGCTTCTTCACACACATAGGTTTTGCGCGGCGCTTCAAGCCATATATTTTGGGCTTGCAATTTAGTGGTGTCTATCGCGTAAGCATAGGTCTCGCCTGCGGCAACGATAGTGTGGAAAATCGGCCAAATGGCATCAAAGTCTTCTGCAACAGCTTCGCGGATATTCATTGAGTTGATTCCTAGTTTATTCTTAGTTCACCTTAGACTTATCACGGAAGTTTACAACTGTAGCTTTCACCTGATCAAATATACAGGTAAAATTGATTAGACATTTTCCACCGGACACATACTATGGGCAGAGCCTACCAAAACAAAAAGTTAGACATCGCCAAAACATCCGACGCTAAAGCTAAGGTGTATAGCAAATACGGCCGTGAAATTTATGTTTGTGCAAAGGCCGGTGGTGTTGAACCCGATGGTAACTTGGCGCTTCGCTCGCTAATAGATAAGGCCAAAAAAGATCAGGTGCCAAGCCACGTAATTGATAAGGCATTAGATAAAGCCAAAGGTGGTGGTGGAGAAGACTACTCAACTGCGCGTTATGAAGGTTATGGCCCAGGCAGCTCTATGGTGATTGTAGATTGCCTTACCGACAACCCAAACCGTACTTTTGGTGACGTACGCCAGTGCTTCACTAAGACCAAGAGCAAAATTGGTACCTCAGGCAGTGTAGGCCACATGTTTGATCACAGCGCTATTTTTGTATTTGCCGGTGATGACGAAGATGCCGTACTAGAAGTGTTGATGGAAGCCGACGTAGATGTGACCGACGTTGAATGTGAAGATGGTAAGACGACTGTGTTTGCCCCACATACTGAGTACAACAATACCAAACAAGCCCTAATTGAAGCCTTAGGTAACGACAAAGGCGAGTTTGAGTTTGACGTAGATGAAATTCAATTCATCCCGCAAAACACTAGCCCCGTTACCGGTGATGACGCGGTGATGTTTGAATCCTTTTTAGACATGCTTACCGACCTTGATGACGTGCAAAACGTGTATCACAACGCAGAACTGGGTTAGTCGCTAAACTAAACCTTGCCTAATGCTGCCGCCACCGCGCTTTGTGCGTGAATGGCGGTGGTGTCATAGAGAGGCACTGTAGTATCTTTTTGCTGAACCAATAAAGTAATTTCTGTACAACCTAAAATCACCGCTTGTGCGCCCTGATTAAATAAGTCCTGTATAACCGCTAGGTACTTTTGTTTAGAGTGTTGACTGATTTGCCCAAGGCACAGCTCTTGGTAAATCACCTCATGTACCATGGCCTGCTGTTCAACATTGGGCACCAGCACTTCTATGCCAAAGTTTTGGGTCAACCGGCCTTTATAAAAGTCTTGCTGCATAGTAAACGCCGTACCGAGCAGCCCGACCTTAGTGACTCCATCAGCTAACAAATGCTGTGCTGTAGCGTCTGCAATATGCAGCATAGGAATGTTAACGGCTGCTTGCACCTCGGCCGCCACCTTGTGCATAGTGTTAGTACAAATCAAAAACAGGTCGGCCCCACCCGCCTCCACTGCTTGGGCGGCCTTGGCTAATATAGCGGCGGTCTGTGCCCATTTGCCTTGGTGCTGCAGCTGTTCTATATCATGGAAATCAACGCTATATAGGCAAATTTTTGCACTGTGCAATCCACCTAAGGTTTGCTTAACGCCTTGATTTATCTCACTGTAATAAAGGCGGGTAGATTCCCAGCTCATGCCACCAATCAGGCCGATGGTTTTCATGGGCTAAGGTTCCCTAAATTTTGCTTTCGCAACTCGCTCCGTAAAGCCAGCAGCACCTCTGCCGTAGGCGGCAATGCCCCACGCCATAGATTAAAGGATTGAGCGGCCTGTTCGACTAACATACCTAAGCCATCGTCGGCTGCGGCTGCGCCTTGGCCAAGAGCCCAAGCATTAAATACGGTGGTTTGGGCGCTGTACATCATGTCGTAGCAACGGCTTGTGTTGGTGAGCAAACCGGCGGGTAATGGCGGCAGGTCGCCCGCTAGGCTGGCCGAGGTGCCGTTAATGATCCAGTCGAATGGGCCTTGAAGTTGCGCCATAGGTACCGCTTCAATCGGGCCTAAATCGGTAAATGAAGCGGCAAGGTCTAAGGCTTTACTGTGGGTTCGGTTGGCAATAATTACCTGCGCTGGCCGCTGTGCCAGAATGGGTTGTAATACCCCCCTCACTGCGCCACCGGCACCCAATACTAAGATTCGTTGGGCCTTTAGCTCGCCACCAAGGTTGTGACAAATGTCTCGCACTAAACCCATGCCGTCGGTATTGTCCGCAACTAACTGACCTTGTGGGTTCACATAAAGCGTATTGGCGGCTTCTGCCTTTTGTGCTGCAGGACTAAGCACTTGGGCCATAGCAAAAGCGCGTTGTTTAAAAGGCACGGTGATATTGAGGCCTTTGCCGCCGGACTCAAAAAAATCCGTCACTGTGGTTTCAAAAGCACCTTCTGCCACCAGCTGGGCTTGGTAGTTAATGTGTTGACCGGTGGCCGTAGCAAAGGCGGTATGAATATTTGGCGACTTACTTTGGTGAATGGGGTTACCAAACACGCGGTATTGATCGATCGGTGTATCAACGGCCATGGCTTACTTCAACCCGTCTTGAGCGGGCAGCCAGTCTTGAGCGGGCAGCCAGTCTTGAGCAGGTAAAAAGTCACGCCCTAAATTGGCTTCTTCTGAATCTTCGGCTATTTGGTAGTCATAACTCCAGCGAACTTCGCTAGGTAATGACATAAGAATTGATTCGGTGCGGCCTCCGGTTTGTAGGCCAAACAACGTGCCACGGTCATACACCAAATTAAATTCTACGTAACGGCCACGGCGGTGTAATTGGAAGTCGCGCTGACGCTCGCCATAAGGCGTGTCTTTACGGCGTTCAATAATAGGGCCGTAGGCTTTAAGGTAGCTACTGCCAATACTTTGCATGATAGCAAAGGCAGTATCGAAATCTGGATCGTTGAGATCGTCAAAAAACAAACCTCCTACACCTCGGGCTTCTTCACGATGGGGTAAGTAGAAGTATTCATCACACCAATTTTTAAGACGCGGGTACAGGGCTTCACCAAATGGATCACATGCTGCTTTAGCCGTGGCATGCCAATGTTGGCAGTCTTCTTGATTGCCATAATAAGGGGTAAGGTCATAACCCCCACCAAACCACCATACTGGGTCTTCGCCTTCTTTTTCGGCCACAAAAAACCGCACATTAGCGTGTGAAGTAGGCACATAAGGGTTGCGGGGATGTATTACCAAAGACACACCCATGGCTTGAAAACTACGGCCTGCCAATTCTGGCCGGTGGGCCGTTGCAGAGGCGGGCATGGAATCACCCATCACATGGGAAAAGTTTACACCGCCCTTTTCTATCACCGTGCCACCAGCAAGTACCCGGCTAATACCTCCACCACCCGCTTCGCGTTGCCATTCATCGGCGATAAATTGAGCACCACCATCCAGCTCTTGCAGGGCGATACAAATTTGCTCTTGTAGGCCTAATAGGTATGTTTTAACTGCATTGATGTCGACGTTGTACACTGGGTATTCCTTCATTATTAGGGTTAAGCCGGCCGAATGACTCGGCCGGTGATTAAATCTTTAACTTGGCTTGGCTGCTTATTTTGGCCTAAGTGGCCATTCAACACATAGTTTAGCTGCGCGCCAAACCGTTGTTCTATATGCAATCGACTCATGGCGGGGTTGCGACCCGCCACATTAGCTGAGGTGGAAACAATAGGCCCATCAAAGCCGTCACACAAAGCCTGCACCACCGGGTGTGCAGAAACGCGTATCGCCACACTTTCATGCTGGCCTTTGATCCACTGCGGCACCCACAACTCGGGGTCCGGCAATAGCCATGTCGTAGGGCCAGGCCAGGTCTGGCGCAATTGTTCTACCTGGGCGCTAGATAGGTGTTTAATGAGGGGTCTCAACTGGCTCCACTGCGACGCCACCAAAATGAGACCTTTGTGCATAGGTCGTTGTTTTAGATTAAGAATTTGGGCCACTGCCTTGTGGTCCCATGGATCGCAGCCAAACCCCCAAACGGCTTCAGTGGGGTAGGCAATCACACCGCCAAATTTTAGGTTTTGGGTGGCACGCTGTAAATGCCAATAGCTCGGCTGCATGAGTATCCTGTCATTTGTGAATTTTAGCCATTTTATCTCGGCAACCGTTTCGTGCAAAGGTCTCAATATACTTTTTCATAACCCGCGCTGGTCACACGCACGAGGCCCAGCAACTCTAATTCGGTGAGTTTAGCAGCAACAATATTATAAGGCTGCGCCAGCTGTGCGCAAAGTATATCAACTGTCACGGGGTCATAGCTAAAAAGGCGTAACAAAAGTTGTAATTCTTCTGTAAGGTCTGCGTCGAAGGCAGTGTGCGGCGTTTTTTGTGTGTCTGGCGTTTGATAGCGCTCAACCAACGGCCTCAGTTGCAGTGCCAATTCGGTAATTATTTGTTGTGGCTGATCCACTAATATTGCACCTTCTCGAATCAGTTGATGGCAGCCTTGGGCCTGGGTGTTATGTACACTCGACGGTATGGCAAACACCTCTCGACCCTGCTCCATGGCCGCCTTAGCGGTAATCAACGAGCCACTTCTTAAGGCCGCTTCAACCACTAATACCCCCAAACTCAAACCACTAATGATGCCATTGCGTGCGGGAAACCGGTAGGCCAAAGGTTTAGCCATGAGCGGCCACGGTGAAACCAGCAATCCCCCGCCGTCAACAATACGTTGGGCTAGGGCTTGGTGCCTAGCTGGGTAAATGTTCCCTAGGCCCGCGCCCAACACCGCTACCGTATCACCCTGCACATCGAGGGTACCTTGGTGGCATGCGCCGTCAATGCCTAGGGCTAAGCCACTGACTAAGGTGAGGCCGCTGTTAGCAAGGTGGCCAGCAAACTGCTTTGCCATGGCCATGGATCCAGCCGTTGCCGCGCGGGCCCCGACCATGGCGATGGATGGCTCGTTGAGAAGCTGCGTGCGCCCGCGCAGCCACAAAAACGCCGGCGCGTAATGCATACAGTTGAGGTTATCTGGGTAATCTAGGTCGTCAAACAATAGCAGCTGTGCGGACTGCTGCTGTAACCATAACAACTGTTTTTCCAAACTTTGCGGCAAGGGTTTTTGGGTTAATTTCGCCAGTGTTTGTTGTTGCTGCGCATTGAGTATTTGCTTCACTAGATTAGTGTGCTGCTGTTCTAGTATGGTCGGCCCATGGCCCAGTTGCTGCGCCAACAGCCAGCCCTGTTTAAAACTTAAGTTTAGTTCGGTTAACGCCAACCATGCTAAGTGATGATCATCCATAATCATTGCCTCTGCTATTGCCACTATTTGCCATGTCATTTAACAACTAACCGGCGACGGTACTCCATCCCAGCAAGCAGTTAGTGGTATAATTCTAGTCAATAAATCCGCTTTTTGCCTTAGCGGACTATATTTCGCAACGTTTTACCAACTCGAATAGATATCACCATGGCTTTACTCCCTATTTTAGAATTCCCCGATCCACGCTTACGCAAAATTGCTGTCACGGTAGACACAGTCACCGACGACATTCGCAAGCTAGCCCAAGACATGCTCGAAACCATGTATGCCGCCCCGGGTATTGGTTTAGCGGCGTCGCAGATCAATGTACACCAGCGTGTTGTAGTCATTGATGTGAGTGAAGAAGGCGACGATCCTCGCGTGTTGATTAACCCGAGTTGGGAACCTTTGTCGAACGAAATGCACCAGTACCAAGAAGGTTGTTTGTCGGTGCCGGAGTTTTACGATGACGTAGAGCGCCATAGCAAAATCCAACTGAGTGCCCTCAATGAACACGGAGAACCTATCTCTGAAGTGGCCGAGGGGTTATTCGCCGTGTGTATTCAACACGAGCTAGACCACTTAAATGGTAAGTTGTTTATTGATTACCTGTCGCGTTTAAAGCGTGAGCGCATCCGCAAAAAGCTGGAAAAGAAACATCGTGACGATATTAAAGATGCCCTTTACGAAGCTAAGGTCAAGGCTCAGGAACAAGCCAAGCTGGACGCCCAAGCGTGAGCCAAACTGGGTTAAGGATTATTTTTGCAGGCACGCCCGACTTTGCCGCGCAACATTTACAGGCGTTATTCAACAGCCAGCACCAGGTGGTGGCTGTATATAGCCAACCGGACCGCCCCGCAGGCCGCGGCCGTAAACTCACTGCCAGCCCAGTTAAAGAGCTCGCCCTTGAACATAGCATTGCCATAGAACAACCCTTAAGCCTTAAAGACAGCGACGCCCAAGCAACCTTGGCCAGTTACCAGGCCGACATCATGGTGGTCGTAGCCTATGGATTATTGTTGCCGCAAGTCGCATTAGACACGCCACGCCTAGGCTGTATCAACCTACACGGTTCTCTACTCCCGCGTTGGCGCGGTGCGGCGCCTATCCAACGGGCGATTTTGGCAGGTGACCAATGCTCGGGCGTAACGGTAATGCAAATGGCAGCGGGCCTAGACACGGGCCCCATGTTACTTAAGGCAGAAATACCCATTGCCGACACCGACACCAGCGCTAGCCTCTATGAAAAACTCGCTAGCCTAGGCTGTAGTAGCCTGGTAGAAGCGCTAGATCAACTACAAACCAACGGCCTAGCTGCTCAAGTTCAAGACGACACTCTGGCTAACTACGCCGCCAAGCTCGTTAAGGCAGAAGGCGCCATTGATTGGCAGCAAACGGCACAGCAAATAAGCCGCCAAGTGCGTGGCCTTAACCCATGGCCAGTGGCTTACAGCGACTGGCAGGACAACCGTCTACGTATTTGGCTGGCCCATGCCATAGACACATCAAGTGACCAACCCGCGGGTACCTTATTGGCCCTAGATAAAACCGGTCTAGAAGTGGCGTGCGGCAGCGGCCGCCTTAAAATCACCCAAATGCAGTGGCCCGGTGGCAAAGCCTTGAGCGACAACCAACTCATCAACCTAAAACAGAAAATGCCCCTCGGCCAAACGTTCACTAGCCTCAAGGCGGAATCTTAAGCATGGCAAATCCACGATTATTAGCCGCCCAAGCACTTACCTCAGTGTTGTGCCACCAAGGGTCATTGGCCTCTAGCTTACCTAAAGCGCTTGAAGCTGCAGAACATGGCGACCGCGCCCTCATACAACAACTGTGCTACGGCACGTGTCGGCACTTCCCGCAGTTGGAATTGATTGCCGACCAGCTGTTGCACAAACCCATGAAGGCCCAAGATCAGGACATTTACGCACTTATCTTAATGGGTTTATACCAAATTAAAGCCATGCGCACGCCAGACTATGCCGCCGTAGATGCCACCGTGCAAGCCGCTAAAGCCAGTGGTAAACGCTGGGCGGATAAACTCATCAACGGCGTATTACGCTCCTATATTCGTGGTGGCGCAGACCTGGAAGAAGTGCTCAATGAGCATGATGCCTATCGCCATAACCACCCCCAATGGTTCATTTCTAAACTGAGCAATCATTGGCCCGACCATTGGCAACAGATCTTAGCCGCTAACGACCCTCAAGGGGCCCTCACCTTACGGGTGAATACGCGCAAGGTGAGCCGTGACGACTATTTAATAACCCTATCCGAGGCTGGCCATCCTGCTAGTGCGTGCGAATATAGTGCGGTGGGTGTGCAACTAGACAAAGCCTGTGAAATCACTCAATTACCCGGCTTTGATGAAGGCTGGTTTAGCGTGCAAGACGAAGCACCACAGCTTTGTGCGGACTTGTTAGAGCTAGAAGCCGGCCATCGCGTGCTAGATGCCTGCGCCGCGCCAGGTGGAAAAACCTGCCATTTGTTGGAAGCCGAAGATGTTTCGGTAGTGGCGGTAGAGTTAGAAGAACGACGGATAGGCCGTATGGAAGACAACCTATTCCGTATGGATTTACAGGCCCAAATCATATGCGCCGACGCCAGTGAACCGGACCAATGGTGGAACGGCGAGGGTTTTGATCGCATTTTATTGGATGCCCCTTGCTCGGCTACCGGTGTTATTCGCCGCAACCCAGATATCAAAATGCTACGCACCAACGAAGACATTTTGGAGTTAGCGCAACTGCAACTGAAACTGCTAACTAACCTATGGCCTCTATTAAAACCTGGCGGTTACCTGCTGTACGCAACCTGTTCGGTGCTACGCCAAGAGAACGACCGCCTCGTAGGGCGTTTCTTAAAGCAACAACCCCAGACGATACACTGTGCCATTGATGCAGATTGGGGCATCGGCATGGACGTTGGCCGCCAATTATTGCCTAATCCCACCAGCCACGATGGTTTCTATTATGCTAAATTGCATAAACCCACCGCCTAACGTTAAACAGCTGGTCGCTAAGCTAGGCTGAGGCTTAGCTTCTGCTTAACCATCTGCTATGATAGGCACAATATTCAGCTGTTGAGGCACTTCGCTCTAGTATGAAAATCATCATTCTTGGTGCCGGTCAGGTCGGCCGCACCCTTGCTGAAAAATTGGCCAATGAAGCCAACGATGTAACCATGGTGGACCAAGACGCAGGTCACCTCAAAGACCTTCAAGATCGCCTCGACATCCGTACCGTTCGTGGCCGTGCCTCATTGCCCAACATACTAGCCAGCGCCGGTGCCGAAGACGCCGATATGCTGGTGGCGGTCACCAATAGTGATGAGGTCAACATGGTGGCCTGCCAAATTGCCAAGACCATGTTTCAAACCCCGACTATTATCGCCCGTATCCGCGAGCATCAATACCTCGCAGAACGCGACACATTGTTCAAGCAAGAGCCTAGGGCGTTTCCTATTGATGTCATCATTAGCCCTGAGAAGCTGGTAACCGCCCATGTCCAGCGCTTAATCCAAAACCCAACGGCTCTACAGGTGCTCGATTTTGCCAAGGGCCGAGTACAATTGGTGGCGGTAAGCGCCTGTCATGGTGGGCCTTTAGTAGGCAAACCCGTGTCGGACCTGCGGCGTCACATGCCTAACGTAGACACCCGTGTAGCGGCTATTTTCCGCAACGACCGCGCCATTGTACCTACCGGACAAACCCACATACACGTAGACGACGAAGTATTTTTTATTGCCGCTCAGCCCGACATCAACAAGGTTATGAGTGAACTTAGACGCCTAGAAAAACCTTACAAGCGTATTATGATTGCCGGTGGTGGCAATATTGGTGCACGGCTAGCGCGCAACTTACGTAAAGACTTCCGAGTGAAAATCATCGAGCGTGGACTAGAGCGCTGCGAACAACTTGCAGATGCGTTAAACGGCGTCATCATTCTGCATGGTAGTGCCTCAGATAAAGACCTATTGATCGAAGAAAACATTGAGTCCACCGACGTTTTTTGCGCCTTAACCAACGACGACGAAGCCAATATTATGGCCTCCATGCTGGCCAAGCGGCTAGGCGTACGCACAGTGATGACCCTCATCAGCAACCCAGCCTATGTCGATTTGATCGAAGACGGTTCCATCGATATTGCTATTTCGCCACAACAGTCCACTATTAGCAGCCTGCTTACCCATGTGCGTCGTGGCGACATCGTCAACGTTCACTCACTACGTCGGGGTGCCGCAGAAGCCATTGAAGTGGTGGCTCACGGTGACCCTAAAACCTCTAAAGTGGTAGGCCGTAGCATAGACCAAATTGGTTTGCCCGAGGGCACCACAGTGGGTGCCATAGTCCGCGGTGATGAAGTGATCATTGCCCACCATGACACCGTCATAAAAAATGACGACCATTGCATACTGTTCTTAACAGACAGACACATGATTCATGACGTCGAACGTTTGTTCGCCGTTACTCTAGGGTTCTTTTAGGCCTCACTATGCACTTTAAAGTCACCTTAAAAATCATCGGTATGTTATTGATGGCCTTTAGCGCCTCGATGATACCGTCATTGCTTATCTCATTGAGCTTAAATGACGGTGCGCACTGGTCTTTTGGCTATGCGTTTTGTATTACCTTCATTGCTGGATTTTTAATATGGCTACCATTTTCCACACACACTAAGGTACTGCGCACCCGCGACGGCTTTGTTATTGTGGTGATGTTTTGGACCATTTTGGGGTTGTTTGGAGCCTTGCCCTTCTACTTTTCCACCCCTTTGTCTGCCCTTGATCCATCGTGGAGCTATGTAGACTCGTTGTTTGAGTCATTGTCTGGCCTCACCACCACCGGTGCCACTGTGATCGTGCACCTGGACGACTTACCCACGTCTTTATTGTTTTACCGCCAGTTTCTACAATGGTTTGGTGGCATGGGTATTATCGTTTTGGCAGTGGCCATCTTACCTATGCTAGGTATTGGTGGTATGCAATTGTATCGTGCTGAAACGCCAGGCCCTGTCAAAGATTCCAAGCTGACACCCCGAATCACGGAAACTGCTAAACAGCTGTGGTATATCTACCTCACCCTAACTGTCACTTGTGCGACTGCATATTGGTTGGCCGGCATGACTTTGTTTGATGCCATTACCCACAGTTTTTCTACCGTTGCTATCGGCGGTTTCTCTACCCACGACGCGAGTCTGGGCTACTTTAATAGTGCTGCTGTAGAAACCATTGCTATCATCTTTATGCTCTTGGCCGCGGTTAATTTTAGTCTGCACTTTCAGACTGCGCGCACCATTCGTAATCAGCATTATAAGGCCAGACTCAGCCATTATTGGCACGACGAAGAGTTTCGCTTTTTCCTCAGTGTCATCGCCTCCATTTGCCTTATTACCGTTGGCACCCTGTGGCTCACCAATGGTATGAATTTTAACGACAGCTTCCGGCAAGGCGTGTTTGAAGTCGTGTCAATTGCCACCACCACTGGATTTGCCACCGCCGATTTTTCACAATGGCCGGCAATGCTGGCGTTCTTACTGTTCAGCGCTGCGTTTATCGGAGGCTGTGCCGGCTCCACGGGCGGTGGCATGAAGGTGGTACGCGTACTCATCGTGTTAAAACAGGGTCTTCGGGAAATACGAAGACTTATTCATCCTAACGCCATCATCCACGTTAAATTGGGTTCCAGCCCTATTCCAGACCGAGTGGCTGAAGCCGTATGGGGATTTTTCTCTGTCTATACTCTGGTATTCTTCATTATGATGATTGCCTTATTAGGTACCGGTATGGACCAAGTCACCGCTTGGTCAGCCGTAGGTGCAACCCTTAACAACCTTGGCCCAGGCCTTGGCGATGTGGCACAAAATTACAGTGACGTTACTGCAGTTGGAAAATGGATTTTGTGTTTTTCAATGCTCTTAGGCCGGCTCGAAGTATTTACCTTATTAGTGCTCTTTACACCTATGTTTTGGCGCGACTAGCCTATTATATTTATTAGTTTTTCCCAGCCTATTCACAGACTTATCCACAGGACATCAAACCATGCCTGACCACTGGAATCAACGTTATAGCCTAGCTCAGGATATGCCTCCGGTGAGTTATGGCCTCACTCACTACCAACACTTACTGCCCACAAACGGTACTGGTTTAGACCTCGCTTGCGGCCTTGGCCAAAATTCTATTTTCCTTACAAAACATGGACTTAGCATGCAGGCTTGGGACTACTCCCAGGTTGGTTTGGAACAGATGTCACACCATTGCACCAACCAAAAAGTCGAGGTAAATCAACGTTGTATAGACCTTACTAATGCACCATGGCCAGACCTGAAATTTGACTTGATTTGTGTCACTGCCTACCTTGAGCGTACACTTTGTCCACAGATCGTCGACCAGCTCAACCCGGGCGGCATACTGGTGTACCAAACCTTTAACCAAGTCACTGAAATTGCAGGTAAAACCCTGCCCAAACCGAAGCGGCCACAGCTGTTATTGGGCAAAGGTGAGTTGCTAGAATTGTTTACTGAGTTAACGCCACTGATTTACCACGATGAACAGCAACTCGCGTCCATAGAGCATCCGTTAGCAGGCAAAGCGCTGCTGATTTCTCGAAAGCCTGGTTAGGCTTGATCTAGGGTGTGCTTAAAACGACGGTATTCCCACTGATACTGCTCGGGGGCTCGCCTCACTAATGCTTCTACCGCTTGATTAAGGGCCGCCACGCTGTCTTCAATCGTTGCCAGCTGAAACTGCTGGGTGATGTCTTCCAACTCTAAAGCAAAGCCTTGGCTTGACTCTAAGCGCCGTGCAAAACCGAGTATTATGCGCGTGTTTTTGGTATTGGCCAATTGGTTGGCTAAGGTCATAGTATAGGCCGGTTGATTAAACCACTGGCTAAGCATACCGGCGCTAGTTGGGGGCTCTTGGTCTGGCAGGATTAAACTTACCTGGCCTTTGATGAGTGCACGTTTTAGCTTCATCACGCCTTTTGCCGTGGCTGGCGCTAACTGCATACCCGCACGGCTCCTTGCTCGGTGTATGAGCGCATCTAAGCCCTGTAGCTTGGCGGGTTTGTAGAGCGCGGTAAGCGGGTAATGATGCGCGGCCCAATTAGCGAACAACTCCCAATTACCTAAATGAGGGGTTAGCAATATCACCCCCCCCTGTGCGTGGGCGCTAGATAACTGCTCAGCACCGGTTACCGATTTAATAGACTGCAAGCCAATATCGCTTGCTTGGGTCCAGTTGATGCCCATTTCTAACGCCGCATACAACGTGTGCTGCAGGCTTTGACGGACTAAGTTTGCTTTTTGGCTGGGGTTAAGCTCCGGGAAACAGCGTTCGATATTGATTTTTGTTTGTCTACGACTTTGGTTTGGAAAAATTAAAAGCAGTAAAATCAATATATTAGCACTTCTGTGCAGCCACCTCAGAGGTAACTTCCCAAGCAAGGTTAACACGCCCACGGCGAGTGATGATTTAAGGCGTTGAGACATAGTTACGATTAACCGCATGGGGTTGATGACAGACCCTCATGATACCTTGTATACGCTGCCTAGACGAGCTTTGCCCTAACGTATGCCGAATAGACCCATGCCACACAGAGGCAGCTAGTGTATAATGTGGCGCTTGAATCTCGCCTTGTGCACAGCGCACTCGAGCGGCCCTCTTTTTACTTTACCTGTGGACTCAGTCGTGGATAAAACAACCGATACTAGCACCTTCCAAGGTCTCATATTTGCCTTGCAACAATACTGGTCTGCGCAAGGCTGTAATATTATGCAGCCGCTCGATATGGAAGTCGGCGCTGGCACCTTCCATCCCGCAACTTTTTTAAAGGCCATTGGCCCCGAAAGTTGGCGCGCAGCGTATGTACAACCCAGCCGTCGACCTACCGATGGCCGTTATGGTGAAAACCCAAACCGCCTGCAACACTATTTTCAGTTTCAAGTAGTCATTAAACCTTCTCCGGATAATTTTCAAGAGCTGTACTTAGAGTGTCTAGACCACCTGGGCATTGATACCCAAGTACACGATGTGCGCTTTGTGGAAGACAACTGGGAGTCGCCAACCCTAGGCGCTTGGGGCTTGGGCTGGGAGATCTGGCTCAATGGCATGGAGGTTTCTCAATTCACCTATTTCCAGCAAGCCGGTGGCATAGAGTGTTACCCAGTCATGGGTGAAATCACCATTGGTTTAGAACGTATTGCCATGTACTTGCAAAATGTTGATAGCGTTTATGACTTGGTATGGAGCCGAGCAGCCGATGGCACCACCGTGAGCTATGGCGATATCTTCCATCAACAAGAAGTCGAAATGTCGACCTACAACTTTGAATACGCTGAAGTCGTAACCTTGTTTAGTAACTTTGAACACTATGAGGCCGAATGTGCCCGTATGGTCGAAGCCAAATTGCCACTGCCTGCTTATGAGTTTGTGCTTAAAGCGTCCCACGTATTTAACTTACTGGATGCTCGACACGCCATATCGGTTACCGAACGGCAGCGTTATATCCTCAGGGTACGTACCCTTGCCCGCCAAGTTGCCTTGGAGTACTACGCCAAGCGTAAGGCCTTAGGTTTCCCACTGGCGACACCCGCACTAAGGGATGAATTATTAAAGGACGAGGAGCAAAGCTCATGAGCCATGCCGATTTTTTGTTTGAGCTAGGAACCGAAGAGTTACCACCTAAGTCGTTAACAGCCTTATCTAACGCGCTCGAATCTAGCATTATTAGCCAACTCAAGGTCCTCGGTTTAAACCATACCGAGGTGATCTCATACGCCACACCTCGCCGCTTGGCGTTGACCATTAACCAACTGGCTAGCCAACAGGCCGACCGTAGTGAAAGCCGCCGTGGACCGTCAGTAAAGGCCCCAGAAAAAGCGGTTGAAGGCTTTGCCCGCTCCTGTAAGGTAAGCCTGCAAGAGCTCGCCGTTGTTGACACTGATAAAGGCCAGTATTACGAATTTGAACGTAACATTAAGGGTGCCAAAACCTTAGACCTGCTTGCCGATGTCATCAACAAAGCGCTCGCAGCTCTACCTGTCGCTAAGCGTATGCGTTGGGGCTCATCGCGGAACGAATTTGTACGTCCGGTACAATGGTTTATCTTGAGCCTAGGCAATGAGCTCATCGATACACAGCTGTTTGGGTTAACCAACGGGCACCAGACTCGCGGTCACCGGTTTCACAGTAGCGGCGAGTTTGCTATTCAGTCTGCTGCCACTTATGCGCAACAGCTACGTACTGAAGGTCATGTTGTTGCCTGCTTCTACGAACGCAAGGCGATGATACGAGAGCAAATATCTGAGCAAGCTTCTAAACTTAATGCTACCGCCGTCATCGATGAGAAATTGTTGGATGAAGTGACGGGGTTAGTAGAGTGGCCTGTATGTTTGACCGGGCGGTTTGATGAAGCCTTCTTGCAAGTCCCTGCCCAGGCACTTATTTCCTCCATGAAGGAGCATCAAAAATACTTTCATTTTGTTGACCAGGACGGCGCCATTTTACCGCTGTTTTTGACCGTCAGTAATATTGTCAGTAAAGACCCCGCGAAGATCATTGAAGGCAACGAACGAGTCATTAGACCTCGCCTGGCCGACGCCATGTTCTTTTTTGACACCGATAAAAAGTTCACCCTAGAAAGCCGCAACCAAGCCCTTGGCAAAGTTGTGTTTCAGGCTCAACTGGGAACAGTATTAGATAAAACTCAACGTGTCGCTCAATTGGCAGGCCACATTGCAACCTCTATTGGTGCCGATGTTGACTTAGCTCAACGTGCTGCTAGCCTTTGTAAAGCCGACCTCAATACCGAAATGGTGTTGGAATTCAGCGAGTTGCAAGGCCTCATGGGTCATGTGTATGCCCTCAACGACGGCGAAGATCACACCGTCGCCGCCGCCCTTGAACAACATTATTGGCCTAAATTTGCCGGCGACCGTTTGCCCCAAACTGACGTCGCTAGTGCGGTGGCTATCGCTGACCGCCTAGACACCTTAGTCGGCCTGTTTGGTATTGGTCAACCGCCTACAGGCAGTAAAGATCCGTACGCCTTGCGTCGTGCCACAGTCGGCCTGCTGCGTATTATCATCGAAAATGGCTACGCCTTAGACTTGGCCACCTTGGTTCAAACGGCCTACGCCTTGCATGCTGATTTGTCCACTGATGAGGTAGACGTTGAGCAGCAATTGCTGAGTTTTGTTTTTGATCGCTTACGCGCCTATTACGATGACCAAAACGTCTCCGTAGATATTTATCTCGCGGTCATGGCCAACAAGTCCAACTCTCCTTTGGACTTTGACCACCGCGTACAAGCCGTAAACAGCTTCCTGAAGCTCGAAAGCGCTCAGGCTCTAGCAGCCAACAACAAACGCGTCAGCAACATTTTGGCAAAAAATGGCCGTGGCTCAGCCCAACTGGACCCTGCATTACTCACTCAACAAGCGGAAATCGACCTGGCGCAACGGCTAACAGCTGTGCAAGCAGCCAATGCACTGGTTATTGCACAGGGCAACTATGCGGACGCTCTTGAGCAGCTGGCTCAACTTGCTGAGCCCCTTGAAGCCTTCTTCTCCGACATCATGGTCATGACTGATGATGAGACCATTAAGAACAACCGTCTTCGGCTCTTGTCTGCATTACAGGTTGAGCTGAGTCGGGTTGCCGATATCAGCCTTCTGGCCCACTAACTAGTTCAGCGCCAATCAGGTCAATGTTTCACGTGAAACATTGACCTGATTAAACGCCAGCCAATAAAAAAGCCTCAATTGAGGCTTTTTTATTCAGCATTTATGACCTAAAAATCGAGGTTAGCCACCCGTAATGCATTTTCTTCAATGAAGTTACGGCGAGGCTCTACCTCGTCACCCATCAAGGTGGTAAACATTTGGTCGGCGGCGATAGCATCATCAATGGTCACACATAGCATACGTCGCTGATCTGGATCCATCGTGGTTTCCCATAGCTGCTCTGGGTTCATTTCGCCCAAGCCTTTGTAGCGTTGTACCGCTAACCCACGGCGCGCTTCTTTCAATAGCCATTCCAAGCCGGCGGCAAAGCTTTGGGTCGCAAAGGTTTTTTCGCCACGCTTTACGTAGCCATCCTGCTCAAACAAACCGACCAAGGCATCGTTAAGCGCGGCAATCGAGCGATACTCACCGGAGCTTAAGAAATCGAAACCAATCATAAAGTCTGCGTCAATACCGTGGGTGGTGATGGTCACCATAGGTAGATAACCATCACGCTCTGGGTTGGTCTTAATCTGGCCGTCGTAGCTGGCCCCGCCCACTTCTTGCGCTTCTAGCTTTTCAAGCATTTGGTCAAGCCAGTTAGCTACTTTGTCTTGGTCATGAAGTTCTTCAACAGTTAACACCGGTGCGTAAATCATCTGCTCCAATATAACCGCTGGGATGATGCGTTCCACACGCTTAATGGTCGCCATGACCTGACGATACTGAGTTGCTAACCCCTCTAATCCTGTGCCCGATATGGCTGGAGCTGAAGCGCTAGAATGTAGCGATGCGTTATCCATGGCGCCTTGCAATAAGAAACCATCAAGGGCTGGGTCGTCTTTTAGGTACTGCTCTTGCTTACCCTTTTTAACCTTGTACAAAGGTGGCTGAGCAATAAACAAGTGGCCGTTTTCAATCACCGTTGGCAGATGACGGAAGAAAAATGTGAGCAACAAAGTGCGGATGTGGGCACCGTCAACGTCGGCATCGGTCATGATGATGACGCTGTGGTAACGCAGTTTTTCGATATCAAACTCGTCTCGACCAATACCACAACCCAATGCGGTAATGAGTGTGCCTACTTCTACCGAAGATAACATCTTGTCAAAGCGCGCCTTCTCAACATTGAGGATCTTACCCTTTAACGGCAAAATCGCTTGTGTCCGTCGATTACGGCCCTGCTTAGCGGATCCGCCGGCAGAATCACCCTCCACTAGATATATTTCGGATAGCCCCGGATCTTTCTCTTGGCAGTCTGCTAGCTTTCCTGGCAAGCCCGCAATGTCTAGGGCGCCTTTACGTCGCGTCATCTCACGGGCCTTGCGGGCGGCTTCACGCGCACGCGCTGCATCAATCATCTTACCGACAATCATGCGGGCTTCTTGAGGATTTTCTTGCAAGAAGTCAGAAAGGCAGCGGCCAAGCTCCTGTTCTACTGCGGACTTCACTTCAGAAGAAACAAGCTTATCTTTGGTTTGTGAAGAAAACTTAGGATCTGGTACTTTTACCGAAATGATAGCCGTTAAGCCTTCACGAGCATCGTCGCCAGATGTGGAAACCTTAGATTTTTTTTGTGCAGATTCCGCATCAATGTAGTTGTTTAGTGTACGAGTTAACGCCGCTCTGAAACCACTCAGGTGGGTACCACCATCCCGCTGTGGGATGTTATTGGTAAAGCAATGAATACTTTCCTGAAACGAATCGTTCCACTGCAGCGCCACTTCAACACCCACACCATCCGCATGCATAGTATTAAAATGCATGCACTTATTGATTGGGGTTTTATTGGTATTTAAAAACTCAACAAAGGCCGACACACCACCCTCGTAGCAAAATAGCTCTTCTCGACCAGAGCGCTCATCCTTCAGTCGAATGGCAACGCCTGAGTTAAGAAACGACAGCTCTCTTAAGCGCTTCGCCAAGATATCAAAATGGAACATGATGTTAGTAAAGGTATCGGGCGACGCGGTAAAGGTACACGTGGTGCCGCTACCCTCGGTGGTACCCACAACAGCCAAAGGTGCTTTTGGCACACCATGGTTGTATATTTGTTCATGCACTTGGCCATTACGACGGATGGTGAGCTTTAATTCTGTCGACAATGCGTTAACTACACTGACACCTACGCCGTGCAAACCACCTGAAACCTTATAGGTGTTGTCATCAAACTTGCCGCCGGCGTGCAAGATAGTCATGATCACCTCAGCGGCGGACACCCCTTCTTCTGGGTGAATATCAACAGGGATGCCTCGGCCATCATCAACAACCGTGACAGTATCGTCAGATTGGATGGTTACACTCACTTCACTACAGTAACCCGCAAGCGCCTCGTCAATGCAGTTATCAACGATCTCAAACACCATGTGGTGCAATCCGGTGCCATCATCGGTATCACCAATGTACATACCAGGGCGCTTACGCACAGCATCTAGCCCTTTAAGCACTTTAATGCTGGATGAATCATAGGTGTTTTCGCTCATCAATTACTCCGAAATCATTTTCTTAAAATGGGTCCCAAACCAGTTTTTAGCTTGGTGACACCTGTCCGTGTTTCACGTGAAACATGTTAACTTGTATACCTTTTGGCCAACAATCCGTTAGCTCATTGGGGCCAACGCTGGTGACAAACACCTGCGTGTTCAACTTGGCCAACTGCCTACATATCTCTCGTCGGTGGGCCCAGTCTAATTCCGCCGCTAAGTCGTCTACCAAGAACACACAGTTGCGCCCCTGGACTTCGCTAAGCAACTTACCCTGAGCCAACCTTAACGCAACTACTACCAACTTTTGGTGGCCGCGAGATAGACGCTCTGCGGCATTGACTCCGCTGAGCGTGAGTTTGACATCTGCCCGCTGAGGCCCGCGTTGCGTATAACCCAAGTGCAGATCCCGCTCTAGAGTCTCATCTAGAATTTCCGCATAGGGTCGATTTGCGGTCCAACCACAGTAGTAACCCAACTTCAGATCTGGCAAGTCTACCAAACCAGCAAGGAGCTCAAAGAACATTGGCTCAAGCAGCTTTAAATACGCCTCTCTGAGGCAATTTATCTGTTCCGCGACCTGCACCAAGCCAGGATCAAAACTAGCCCTCACAGAGGCGCTCATTGTACCACATTTCAAGGCACTGTTACGTTGTTTTAACAGCCTCTGAGCCTGCTTCCAGAGCCCAAAAAACGCAGCATTGTGGTGATATACACCCCAGTCTAAATACTGCCGCCGAAGGCTTGGACCACCCTCAATTAAGCTGGCACTAGAGGGGTCAATTAACTGCACCGGCAGCAAGCTTGCAAGTTCGGCAGTAGAGGTGAGGCTTTCACCATTGAGACGTATTGAATGATCACCATCGAGACGCCGATTCATCCCTAAAGCGACGGGCACCCCCTGTTGATTTTGCAGTTTTGCAAACAACAGGCAATCAGTTTTATTTTGAGTAATCAAAGAAGCCAACTTAAGGCTGCGAAAAGAGCGCCCGAGGCTGAGCATGTGAATCGCTTCCAACACGCTAGTCTTACCACTCGCGTTAGCGCCATATAGCAAATTGATACCAGAACCGAAATTGACATCAACATGATCAAGGTTTCGCAACCGTTGGATGCTTAGTTGCTGAACAGACATAATCCCACCAGCCTGTGGATAACATTAAACACAAGCTGTGCACAACTCATTACAATATGCCTAGTCGGAAGCCCATTAACCACCCAAAACAATCCAGTTTATAGGCGCATCGGCATGATGACATATTGGGCTGCACCGTTGCCACCATCGGCTAACAATGCACTCGAATTGGAGTCACTGAGGGTCATTTTAACTTGATCGCTGTGAAGTACGTTGAGCACATCCAACACGTAACCTACATTAAAGCCGATTTCAATTTGAGCGCCCTGATAATCAACCATCAAACTCTCTTCAGCCTCTTCTTGCTCTGGGTTGTTAGCCACAACTTGCAAGTTAGTATCGCTCACTGTCATGCGTACACCACGGTACTTTTCGTTAGAAAGGATAGCCGCACGGCTCAAAACACCACGCATTGCCAATCGATCAACTAACACAATCTTGTCGCCATTGCGCGGCAATACGCGCTCATAATCCGGAAACTTCCCATCAACAAGTTTAGAAGTAAAGATGAACTCATTGGTAAAGGCGCGAATATGGCTGGCCCCAATGACCAGCCTCACTGTACCATCTTCTTCGGTCATCAAGCGCGCCAATTCCAACACACCCTTACGTGGCACGATAAGTTGCTGAGCGGCCTGATCGGGCAAACCTACAGGCATGCAACTGGTGGCCAGGCGGTGACCGTCGGTGGCCACAGTGCGTAACTGAGCGTCTTTTATTTCAAATAACATGCCATTAAGGTAGTAACGAACATCCTGCTGCGCCATAGCAAAACCAGTCTGGTCAACCAGCTGTTTGAGGGCCATTTGCGGCACCTCAAACTCAAATGATTCGGGGCTATCTTCAACATTAGGAAAGTCGGCGGCAGGCAATGTGGATAACTTAAATCGACTGCGCGCCGAGCGCACCAAAACATGCTCGTCTGTTTGTGCGACCTCGATCATGGCATGGTCAGGCAAGGACTTGCAGATATCCATTAACTTACGGGCAGGAATGGTGACACTACCGTCTTCACCAGCCTGATCCAGACTCACCCGGCCCACAAGTTCCACTTCTAAGTCGGTACCTGTGAGTGTCAACTGGTCACCTTCAACCACGACCAATATATTGGCAAGTACGGGCAAGGTCTGACGCCGCTCAACAACACCCGCTACAAGAACGAGGGGTTTTAGAAAGGCTTCTCGGCTAATGGTAAATTTCATACTTCAATCCTGTTAAGGCCTAGGTTCGGCAAACGGTCTACTAACTAAACGGTAAGTGAGCGATATAAGTTATCATAATCGTCGTGAATGTCACGGTCGGTTTCACGTAATTCTTTAATTTTTCGGCATGCATGCAACACCGTGGTATGATCACGTCCGCCAAAAGCGTCGCCAATCTCCGGCAAACTGTGATTAGTCAGTTCTTTTGCTAACGCCATCGCCACTTGTCTAGGCCTTGCCACAGAACGCGATCGACGTTTTGATAAAATATCAGCAATTTTAATCTTATAATAGTTTGCCACGGTTTTTTGAATATTATCAATACTCACCTGCCGGTCCTGCAGGGCCAATAAATCGCGCAACGATTCTTGTATAAAGGGTGTAGAAATGGCTTCACCGGTAAAATGAGAGTTGGCCACCACGCGCTTGAGGGCGCCTTCTAGCTCCCGCACATTTGAACGAATCTTTTTGGCTAAAAAGAAGGCCGCATCTTCTGGTAGGGAAATACCCCCTTCGGCGGCTTTCTTCATCAATATAGCAACTCGCGTCTCTAGTTCAGGCGGTTCAACCGCTACCGTTAAACCCCAACCAAAGCGCGACTTCAAACGGTCTTCTAGACCCGCAATCTCTTTAGGATAACGGTCACACGTAAGGATCATTTGCTGGCCGCTTTCGAGCAAGGCATTAAAGGTGTGGAAAAACTCTTCTTGCGAGCGCTCTTTGCCAGCAAAAAATTGTATGTCATCAATCAACAAGGCGTCGACTGAGCGGTAAAAACGTTTAAAATCGTTAATCGCGTTCAGCTGCAAGGCTTTGACCATGTCAGCAACGAACCGCTCAGAGTGGAGGTAGACCACTTTGGCATTGGGGTTACGCTCCAATAACGCAGCGCCCACCGCATGCATTAAGTGGGTCTTACCTAAACCAACACCACCATATAGAAATAAGGGGTTATAAGAACTCCCAGGGTTCTCTGCCACTTGCCTAGCCGCCGCCAACGCCAATTGGTTAGACTTGCCCTGTACGAAGCTAGAAAAGGTAAAAGCACGGTTAAGGTAACTCTGGTGCCTTACAGAGCCCTCTACTTGAACCACCCGCTCAGCAACAGGCTCCAGGTTGAACGGCGTCTGGATTATGCTAGATGACTGCGGCGTTGCGGCACTTAGGGGTGGCTGCCGATTTTTACCAGAACTAGAAGACGGTGTGGGGTGAGTGATAATGGTAGCACTGGGCACGCCTTTTGGTGACGCCACCAGTAGTTCCACATCAAGGGTATCATCAGTCGCGTAATCGGCGACCAATTGGCGAATTCTAGAAAAATACTTATCTTTAACCCAATCTTGCACAAACCGGTTAGGTGCCAATAATTGAATCACCCGATCGGCCTCATTAACCTTTAAAGGGCGAATCCAGGTATTGTATTGCTGGCTTGGCAGCTCGTCTTGAAGACACGCCAAACATTGTTGCCAAACCGCTTGCGACATAAATTTAATAACGCCTTCTTAAATAGGACCCGAACAATCACTTAGAGTATGCACAATCGCCTGTGCCAAGGAAATGGCTTATAATAGCGACTAAAGAGGCCTATTTTATCACCAAGTGGATAAAGTTATCCACAGGCGAAGGGTGATTTAGTCAACAAGCACACTAAATTTATAATTAACTCAGAAACAGGCTTGCCTTAGGCAGCACTATCTCATATACTTGCGCGCCTAGATTTTCAACGCCAAACTTTTGGCCTATACAACTATTTTGCGAGACCGATCATGAAAAGAACGTTTCAACCTAGCGTCCTAAAGCGCAAGCGCACTCACGGTTTCCGTGCACGCATGTCAACTGTAGGCGGCCGTGCCGTAATCAACGCACGTCGTGCCAAAGGCCGTAAGAGCCTAAGCGCTTAAACGACTGTTGCACGCTTAGCGTATGACTGAATTCGACTTTTCCCGGCAGCGGCGCCTGTTGAATGCTGGGGATTATCGAAGGGTATTTGATCAAGCTGATTTCAAAGTTTCGGATCAGCATCTACTGATCTTGGCCCGCCCAAGTATACAAGGCCACTCCCGTCTGGGGCTGGTGATTGCTAAAAAAGGCATAAAACTAGCTGTTCACCGCAACCGTGTTAAGCGGGTTATACGTGATAGTTTTAGAACCCTTTGTACGCAAGACAACGAATTCTCCCCGCCTTTGGATCTGGTGATTTTATCACGCAAGGGTTTGGGCGAACTTGATAATGCCACACTGCATCGATTAATTACCAAGCAATGGGCAAGATTACATAAAAAAACCGCTCAATCCAGCTAGATTTAGGCATCCACCCATGCCAGCCCATTGCCAACGCGCGCACAGGCTCTATAATCACTGTTGGATTTTTACCAACTAACGATGATTTGCTTCTATGGATTTTCAACGCATTATTCTGATTGCCGGTATCGCCATCATTTCTTACCTGATGGTGCTGCAATGGAACCAAGACTACGGCACCAGCGCCGTCGCACCCCAACAGGTTACTAGTGTTTCTGCCTACGATACCGACATAGTCACCACCGACTTTGCCGTAGCCGCAGACGTGGCAACCAACAATGCCGGCATTACGGTCACCAGCGCAGCCAACGCCAGCGCCGGTGTATTGGTGGAAGTGAACACGGATACCTTGCAAGTGGTGATCGACACCCAAGGTGGTGACATCATTCAGGCGTCTTTAAGCAACTACTTGGCTGAAATGGACCACCCTGATGTACCATTTACCTTGCTGGAACAAAACCAAACCCGCACCTACGTCGCCCAAAGTGGACTCATAGGCGCTAACGGTACGGACCTTAAGGCACGCCCCATTTTTAAGGCTCAACAAACAGCCTACACCATGTTAGATGGCCAACAATCACTGGAAGTCGTACTCAGCCTTACGGATGACACTGGCGCGGTGATTAATAAGATCTACACCTTTAATCGGGGTAGCCATCTAGTTAACCTAACTTATGCTGTAGACAACCGCAGCAACCAGCCTTGGTCTGCCAACCTATTTGGCCAAATCAAACGCGACCGTTCTGCAGACCCAAGTGCGACCGGCGGCATGGGCATGTCGGCCTACTTAGGACCAGCCTTTTCCTTTCCAGACGACAAATACTTGCGTTACGATTTTGACGACATGGATGACGCTAATTTCAAGCGTAGTGGCCCTGGTGGTTGGGTTGGCATGTTGCAACACTACTTTGTAAGTGCATGGGTACCTAACCCAGAACAACAGCACAACTACAGCACTCGCGTTAGCAAAGGCAACTACATTGCTGGTTTTGTGAGCCCCGCATTAGAACTACAAGCAGGCCAATCAGGCGCTACTTCAGCCGAATTTTACGCCGGCCCGAAGATTCAAGCCGACCTAGAGGCGATTTCCAAAAACCTTGACCTTGTGGTGGACTACGGATGGTTATGGTGGATCTCCCAGCCATTGTTCTGGTTGCTTAACACGATGTTTGGTTTTGTGGGTAATTGGGGTGTAGCCATCCTCCTAGTGACCTTATGTGTAAAGGCGTTTTTCTTTTACCCATCGGCTATTTCTTACCGTTCTATGGCCAAGATGCGTGCTCTAGCACCAGAAATTGCCAAGCTTAAAGAGCAATACGGTGATGACCGCGCCAAAATGTCCAAAGGCATGATGGAGCTGTACAAGCGTGAGAAAGCGAATCCACTCAGTGGTTGTTTCCCGATCATCATCCAAATGCCTGTATTTATCGGCCTCTATTGGATGCTAATGGAAACCGTTGAGCTGCGCCATGCACCTTTCTTCTTGTGGATTCAGGATCTGTCGGTACAAGACCCTTACTTCATTTTGCCAGTGATCATGGGCGCCACCATGTTTATTCAGCAAATGCTTAACCCAGCACCCACTGATCCAATGCAAGCCAAGATCATGAAGATGTTACCGTTGGTGTTTACGGTGTTCTTCCTTTGGTTCCCTGCAGGCCTGGTACTTTATTGGGTATGTAACAACATCTTGTCGATTACACAGCAATATGTGATTACCAAACGCATCGAAAAGTCTATGGCTGCACGTAAGCACTAAACAGCAGCCCATAAACATGATACAAAGGCCTCTTAATGAGGCCTTTTTTATAAGTATACGACGGAGCCCAAGGTTTCGGAGTATGGCCTAGAGTTACAGACCGTCACTGGCCAAGGATGGCCAGTGCTAGCCTACATGGAGGTATTCACGGCGTGTCTGAAACTCTAGGCCATACTGCGGAGCCCTACCAGACATGCAATCAGACCAAGATACTATTTGTGCTCAAACTACACCCCCGGGCCGCGGCGGCGTCGGCATAATCCGCCTGTCTGGGCCTAAGGCGCTGGACTACGGCAAACAACTCAGCCACAACAAAGGCCAGCTGCGCCATGCCCACTATGGCCCCTTTTTAGATCACCAAGGTGAACAAATAGACGCTGGCATTAGCCTCTTCTTTAAAGGGCCCGACTCGTTTACCGGCGAAGACGTATTTGAATTTCAAGGCCATGGCGGGCAGGTCGTAATGGACTTATTACAGCGAGAATTAACACTCTTGGGCGCTCGAATTGCTCGGCCCGGCGAGTTTTCTGAACGCGCCTTTTTAAACGACAAATTAGACTTAGCCCAAGCCGAGTCCATTGCCGACCTGATTGATGCCAGCTCCGAGCAAGCCGCTCGTAACGCCTTACGTTCATTACAGGGGGTATTTTCTACCCATATCAATGCCCTGGTAGAGAGCCTCATTTACCTGCGCCTCTATGTTGAAGCGGCCATAGATTTTCCCGAAGAAGAGATCGACTTTTTGGCCGACGGCAAGGTCACTTCCTTGCTAGAGCACGTGAGGCAAGATCTAGATCAACTACTGGCCCAAGCCCAGCAAGGTAGTTTGTTGCAAGAAGGCATGCAAGTAGTGATCGCTGGTGCCCCCAACGCCGGCAAATCAAGCTTACTCAATGCCCTGGCCGGCCAAGACCGCGCCATCGTCACCGATATCGCTGGCACCACCAGGGATTTGCTTAAAGAAGCCATTCATATTGATGGCTTGCCCTTACATATTGTCGACACGGCAGGCCTAAGAGAAAGCCCAGACACAGTGGAAAAAATTGGTATAGAAAGGGCCCTTAAGGCCATAGCCGACGCCGATCAAGTATTGTTATTGCAGGATGCACAAGACCCCGCCTCGCCAGCCGAACATTGGTTTAAGTTGATGGGCGAAGGTCACATGCCACAACAGGTTACCTTAGTACGTAATAAGATTGACCTTGCCAACACGCCACCCCAACTCACCCAAGTCGAAAGCGTCGACTGTATCTATGTCAGTGCTAAACACCGCCTTGGTCTCGATTTATTACGCCAGCAATTAAAACAGGCTGTCGGTTACCAAGCCACTTTAGAGGGCGGGTTTAGTGCCCGCCGCCGCCACTTAGACGCCTTAAAGCGCTGCCAGAAATTACTCAACGACGGCGCTACACAACTGGCGTACAGTCAGGCGGGCGAACTGTTAGCAGAAGACTTACGCTTAGCCCAAGAATGCCTCAACGAAATCACCGGCACCTTTACCAGTGATGACTTATTAGGCCGCATTTTTGGTTCCTTTTGTATTGGAAAATAAACCACCATGCCTAAACCTAACCCCAGCCTTGGCCACATTCTTTGCATCGAGGACGAGCAGGATATCCAAGAAATTATTGCCTATAACCTGCAAAAAAACGGCTATACGGTGAGCCTTGCTGCCGATGGGCACACGGGGTTAGAACTGGCTCAAACACAACTGCCGGACTTAGTGTTGTTGGACATCATGTTACCCAAGCTCAACGGTATACAAGTGTGTGAACGCCTCAAAGCCGGTAACACAACGCACAAGATCCCCATCATCATGCTCTCCGCCCGCAGCGAGGAAGCCGATGTCATCGGTGGTCTAGGCCAAGGTGCAGACGACTACATCACCAAACCGTTTAGCCAAGCCGAGCTGTTGGCACGCATCAAAGTGGCCTTGCGCAGACAACCGGTGGCCAACAACAGCTTAACCATAGGGCCTGTGTGCCTTAACCTAGATGGCTATAGTTGCACGGTTGAGCAGCAAGCCATCAAACTCACCACCACCGAGTTTAAATTACTACACACCCTACTGGCACAACCAGGGCGCGCATTTTCCCGTGAGCAATTGATTTTGTCAGCCCTAGGCGAGCAATCTGACGTAGTGGATCGCAATGTCGATGTGCATATCGGTGCCATTCGTAAGAGTTTAGGCGCCAGCGCGCCATTAATCGAGACCGTGCGCGGCATCGGTTACCGCTGCAACCCCACGTTTAACCCCAGCGACAACACTTAACATGCGCCATTCGCCGATATTCTTACGACTATATGCAGGCTTTGCCATCGTCATTTTATTTAGTGTGATGATTGTAGGGCTCATGGTGCAGCGGCAAATTGAACAAGCCAGCTTACGAGACATCAGCAACAACCTAACCAGCCAAGCCTACATTCTACAGCAGTCTTTTGCCGACCCCGGCCACCAAAGTCAGCCCCAGATACAACGCCAAGTAGTGCAAATAGGTCAACGTATAGACACCCGTATTACCCTACTGTCAAAACAAGGTCAGGTGATCGCCGACTCTGAATTTACGCCTGCACAAATGGACAATCACCGCTATCGCCCAGAGGTGATCGCCGCCCATAGAAATAATATTGGTCAGTCCCGGCGTTATAGTAAAACCCTTAAAAAACCCATGTTATACGTGGCCGTGGCGGTCGCCACTAACAGTGACAAGGAGCTTGGCTACATACGTACAGCCTTGTCCACCGAACGCATCGATGAAGAAATTAACTACTTGCGCCGCGTTATCATCATTGCCGCCAGCCTTACGGGTTTAATCGCCCTGTTTATCGGTTATTGGTTAGCCATGAGTTTTGCTCGGCCATTAAAACAAATGACGCTGATCGCCAAAAACTATGCGCACGGCCGTTATCAATTGCGTATACCCAGCCATCGCCGGGACGAGATCGGCGATTTAGCTCGCTCACTTAACCAAATGGCCGACGTATCGGCGCAACGCTTCGATATTATAAAAACCGAACGTGACCAACTTTCAACCATTCTAAAAAGCATGAACGAAGGCGTTATTACGGTCACCAACCACGGTCTCATCACCCACGTAAACGCCGCCGCATGCCGTATGTTACGCACCAGCAGCGAACGCTGTTTAGGCCACTCCCTCAAAGACATCGACACCTCAAACCACCTAGAACAAGCGTTTGCCAAATGTCAGCAAGACGAAACCAGTGTCGAACGCCAAATTCAGCTCAGCGGCTATGCCTTCGCGCGCCATTATCGCTTACATGTAACGCTGCTCAAGCAATCAAACGAGGCGGGTGCGATCTTGGTATTGCAAGACGTTACCGACGTACAGCGCATCGACAAAATGCGTGCCGATTTTGTTGCTAATGCCTCCCACGAGTTAAAAACCCCAATTACTGCAATTCGTGGTTTTGCCGAAACCCTGTTAGCAGATGATCAAATAGAAGCGTCCATGCAACAGCGTTTTATGAGCAAAATACACGGCCAATCAATACGCCTATCCGACTTAGTCTCCGACCTGCTAGCCCTGTCTAGGTTAGAAAACAATGACGAAGCCTACAATACACAAGTCAACCTACAACAGGTGATACAGCGGGTCTGTGCCAACCTTCAAGCCGTGGCCCAAAACCAACAGGTCAATTTGGAACTGAGCACCAATGACGATGCCAAGCAGGGGCCAATTTTGGTTTTAGGTGACGATCAAGCGTTGGGGCAAATGGCCACCAATCTCATCGATAACGCCATCAAATATACGCCACAAGGTGGCAAAGTTTCTGTACGCCTCGAATTACAAGGCGATGTTGCGGTATTTAGTGTAAGCGACAATGGCTTAGGCATTGATATTGCAGACCAAGATAGAATTTTTGAGCGCTTTTATCGTGTCGATAAAGCGCGCTCAAAGTCCTTGGGTGGTACCGGCTTAGGCTTAGCTATTGTTAAGCACATTGCCCAAAGCCACAAGGGGCATATCCAGCTTCAAAGCCAACTTAAACAAGGCTCAACCTTTAGCATACATATCCCTGTGCAGCAAAACTAAGGTTAAAAAATAACGGATCTTTATATTGCCTTAACAAAGCCGCTTTATAATGCGTAGCCATTATAGATACCGTTATATTTGTTAGAGGTAGTTTCCATGGCAAGTCCTATCATGAGTTTGTTTGGTCAGTCTCCAATCAAACCTCTACAACAACACATGCACACCGTCCTACAGTGCGTGGACCTACTGAACCCTTTTTTCCAAGCCGTCATTAAAGAAGACTGGGAAGCGGTAGAAGACGCCTACAACACCATTGCCGAATTTGAAGACAAAGCCGATGACCAAAAACAGGACATTCGCTTACATTTGCCTAAAAGCCTGTTTATGCCGATTAACCGGTCCGATCTAATCCAACTGCTCAGTAAGCAGGACAAAGTCTGTAACACCGCAAAAGACATTGCCGGCCTCATCTTAGGCCGCAAACAAGTGATTCCTAAGAAGATCGCAAGCGACATGGCCACCTATGTTAAATCCGCCATTGCCGTAGCCACGGAGGCTAAAGTGGTGATTGATGAGCTGGACGAGTTGATTGGCTCAGGATTTGGTGGCCGCGAAATCGACCGTATTAACAAATGTATTACCAAATTAGAAAAAACCGAAAACAAAAACGATAAACGACAGGTCATATTGCGAGCTAAATTGCATGCAATCGAAGCCGATATACCACCTATCGATGCCATGTTTATCTACAAAACCATCGAAGCCATTGGCAATCTCGCCGACCGTGCACAAAGTGCTGGTGAACAAATCCAAGTTATCATTGCGCGCTAAACGCAGCTCACCATAAGTCGAGATATTATTATGGAAGTTTTAAACGAATACGGTCAGATTTTACTCATACTAGCCATTATCTTTGGTTTATTTATGGCCTGGGGCGTAGGTGCTAACGACGTGGCCAACGCCATGGGCACCTCTGTAGGTTCAGGCGCTATTACCCTCAAGCAAGCCATTGTCATTGCCATGATTTTTGAATTTGCAGGGGCATATTTAGCCGGTGGCGAAGTCACAGCCACCATCCGCAAAGGCATCATCGACCCACTCACGCTGCAGGGCACACCTGAATACTTAGTCTATGGTATGTTGTCGGCCTTGCTTGCCGCAGGCACCTGGTTACTGATTGCCTCCATCGTCGGCTGGCCGGTTTCAACCACCCACTCAATTGTGGGTGCTATTGTCGGTTTTGCCGCCGTGGCTATTTCTGTGGATGCTGTTAACTGGAGCAAAGTAGGGACTATCGCTGCAAGCTGGGTGGTCTCACCGGTATTAGCTGGCACCATCTCCTACATGTTATTTAGGAGCGTACAACGCTCCATTCTCGACACAGCCGAACCCTTTGAAAACGCCAAACGCTATGTGCCTATGTACATGTTCTTGGTCGGATTTATGATCACCATGGTGACCTTAATCAAAGGTTTAAAACACGTCTTCAAAGACATAGGCTTTAATTTAAGCTACTTCGAAATGTCACTCGTTTCTGGTTTAGCAGGTCTACTAGTTGCTGTTGTTGGTGGCATTATGCTAACTCGAGTACAACGCGATATAGCGCTTGAAACAGACGATCGTTATGCCAACGTCGAAAAAGTATTTGCAGTGCTCATGGTATTTACCGCATGTGCCATGGCCTTTGCGCACGGCTCCAACGACGTTGCCAATGCTGTCGGCCCTATGGCCGCCGCCATCGCCACCATTAAATCAGGTGCTGTAACCGCTAAGTCTTCCATGCCAGCATGGGTGTTGTTAGTCGGTGGTATTGGTATCGTTGTCGGCCTTGTGACTTACGGTTACAAGGTTATGGCTACCATCGGCACCAAAATCACTGAACTCACGCCGAGTAGAGGCTTTGCAGCCACCCTAGGTGCCTCAGCAACGGTGGTACTAGCCTCAGGCATTGGCTTACCCATTTCCACCACTCACACGCTTGTAGGAGCCGTATTAGGCGTAGGTTTAGCCCGTGGTTTAGCTGCACTTAACTTACGCATAGTGGCCAGCATCTTTACCTCATGGGTCATTACCTTACCCGCCGGCGCCATCTTCTCCATTATATTCTTCTACATCTTTAAGGCAGTGTTCTCGTAAGTCTTGACGAGTATAAAAAGCCCAAGGTGCTTAATCGCCCTTGGGCTTTTTTTGTGCCTTTACTAAATAAGATATGTAAAACTTATTAGTAATAATTCTCATTTACATTATTAACAAATCTGCTTTCATAATTTAATAGAGATATCGACATGTCATACTCACCCACCCAGATCAAGGACGAAAAAAACTCAACCTAGACGCGATGGCATCCAATGTCAGCTAATTACGACTAACAGACGGCAAAATAATACACCAATATCAGCTTGATGAACCACAACTAAGCCTGCGCCACCTAGCTGTTAACCAATATAATCATGTTGCCGTAGCTTGCCAATACCAACGCCTTTAATACCAACGTAAACAACTAATGGCTGTTATTAAAAACAATAATATCCGCCCTCCCCATTACCAATGCCTATGGACTCAAAGCAACAGCTCAGCCAGGCCAGTTCACCATTAGCACAGGCCTAAGTGGCCTATATCAATATTACGCGCCAAATAATGACCTTATCAGCTTGGCCGAAAACACTAACTTGGCGTGAGACAATCACTTATCAAGTATCTAATAATGCCTCATTTCTGCCAAAATTATTATTTAACCAACCTAAATCAAAAATTAACAAAAAAAACTTATTCACAACTTTCCCAAAGCTAGTCGCCCTCTATTAACTCACTTATCCAAGTCAAATAACCGCCCAATGGTCAACTATCCTCGCAATTAACTTACGTTATCCACACTATCCACATAAATATTCACAATTGGTTAATATCCCATTTCAAAAAATAAAATTACCTGGTTTTTAAGCCTTAAACCCTGTGAATAAGTTGCGAACTAAGACTCAAGTAAATTGTGGATAACTTACACCTGTGTATAACCCCCTTAGTTATACACAAACAATAACAAGCATTCTTAACCTAGATTCAAGCTAAATTAACCGTTTTATCATTGCCTTATGTAACTGTTTTTACTTGTTTTATATAACTTATACATAAAAATATCCTTGCTTAATAATAACAACAATAATCATATAAAATATATATACTCTTTTAAACTACATATAACTAAGCAAATCAGCGAGTGTGTAAATTCTAGACGATTTATTAACTTTACTAAAAACGCTATACTAGCTCACTGAATTTTAGTGATCTTTGGGTAAGGAATAGACCGTGGATTTTCCCTCACGTTTTGATGTGATTGTTATTGGTGGTGGCCATGCAGGTACAGAAGCTGCATTAACCAGTGCGCGTTTGGGTGCTAAAACACTATTGCTAACCCACAACATGGATACCTTAGGTCAGATGTCCTGTAATCCAGCTATTGGCGGTATTGGCAAAAGTCACTTAGTACGAGAAATTGATGCTTTGGATGGAGCGATGGCACGTGCTACAGACCTAGCTGGCATTCAATTTCGAGTACTCAACTCTCGCAAAGGCCCTGCGGTTAGAGCCACCCGAGCTCAAACCGATCGCAGTTTATATCGTAGTGCAATCCGTGAAACACTCGAACAACAAGAAAATCTGTATATTTTTCAACAAGCGGTAGATGACTTAATCATCGAACAAGACCAAATTGTTGGTGCAAAAACTAATATGGGCCTCAATTTTTTTGCTCAACAAGTGGTCATGACAACAGGCACATTTCTTGGTGGTATTATTCACATCGGTATGCAGCAAAGCCAAGGTGGTCGCGCCGGAGATCCGCCAGCTAACGCACTTTCAAAACGCCTTCGAGAGCGGCCATTTCGCATAGAGCGATTAAAAACAGGCACCCCACCACGTATTGATCGGCGCACGGTTGACTTTTCGGTAATGCAAGCTCAACCTGGTGATACCCCTACGCCGATTATGTCTATGTTGGGCAAATTGAGTGATCACCCACAGCAAGTGCCCTGTCACATCACCCATACCAATATTAAAACCCATGATCTCATACGTGAAAGTCTAGATCGTTCACCGCTGTATGCGGGTGTTATCGAAGGTGTTGGCCCGCGCTACTGTCCGTCTATTGAAGACAAAATCATGCGTTTTGCCGATAAAGACAGTCATCAAATTTTTGTCGAACCCGAAGGCTTAAATAGCATTGAGTTATATCCCAATGGCATTTCCACAAGCCTTCCCTTCGACGTACAGTTAGACTTTGTGCAGTCGATTATTGGTTTTGAAAACGCCCATATTGTGCGCCCAGGTTACGCGATTGAATATGATTATTTTAACCCACAAGACCTTAAACCTACGCTTGAAACAAAGTTGATTAACGGGTTGTATTTTGCAGGTCAAATTAACGGGACGACTGGTTACGAAGAAGCCGGTGCGCAAGGTTTGCTAGCTGGCGCAAACGCGGGTTTAAAAGCACTCGGCAAAGAATCTTGGACAGCGCGCAGAGACCAAGCTTATTTGGGTGTTATGGTAGATGATTTAACCACCAATGGTACGCAAGAACCTTATCGCATGTTCACCAGTCGTGCTGAATACCGCTTATTATTGCGTGAAGACAACGCCGATCAACGTTTAACTGCCATTGGCCATGAACTGGGCTTAGTAGGTGAAAAGCGCTGGCGTGCATTTAACGAAAAATGTGAAGCAATTGAGCAACGTAAACAGCTCATGCGTAACACCAAAGTGACTTTGCACAATGACTTAGGCAAACAACTAGAGTCTTTGTTAGCCCAACCTTTGAGTAAAGATACTAATTTACTCGATATTCTTAAACGTCCGGAGCTAAACTACGTTAAACTACATGATGCGGCACAGCTAGAAGACATTGATTTAGCCGTGGGGGAACAGATTGAAATTGACATTAAATATGCCGGTTACATTGAACGCCAAAAAGACGATGTAGAGCGTTTGCAGCGGCATGAATCTACCGCTATTCCTGCAGATTTTAATTATCAACAAATTCACGGCCTATCCAACGAAGCCACAGCTAAACTAGAAGACATTCGCCCCGCCAACTTAGGCATGGCAAGCCGCATCCAAGGTGTTACCCCAGCGGCCTTATCTTTATTACTTATTTACCTTAAAAAACATAAGGTTAAATCCACTACCAGTTTGGCGAGTTGAGCATGACAACAGCTGTACTAGAGCAATGGCGAGCGCTTATTAGCAGCGGTTGTGAAGAATTAGAAGTCGAACTAACATCGCAACAATTAGACCAATTGGTGAGTTACGTTGAGCAACTGGTAAAATGGAACAACGCTTACAACCTCACTGCTATACGTGAGCCGTTGGAAATGATTAAACTGCATGTGCTAGACAGTTTGGCGATTGCTAAGCCACTTATGCAGCTAAATGCCGATCGGTTTATTGATATAGGTACAGGTGCGGGTTTGCCGGGCATGATATTAGCCATACTGTGGCCAAGCAAAACCGTAGACTTGTTAGATACCAATGGTAAAAAAACTCGGTTTTTAACCCAATTTAAACATCTACATGGGCTCAATAACGTCACGGTGTTTAACCAACGTTGCGAAGCCTATAAACCAGACATTGCTTACGACATTGTGCTATCACGGGCGTTTGCATCAATTACCGACATGTTAGAAGGGTGCCAACAATTGGTGTATCCAAAGGGATTTTTTGTCGCCATGAAAGGCACCTACCCACACGCAGAACTCGATGCTATGCCGTCGGGTTTTAGCCTGCTAAACTGTGTGGCCTTGCACGTACCTGGTGTAGATGCCGAGCGGCATTTGTTAACCATTCAACAACAATAATAAAAGGTCATCCGTGAGCAGAGTCATTGCTATAACCAATCAAAAAGGCGGCGTAGGAAAAACCACCACCTGTGTTAACTTAGCGGCCTCGTTAGTGGCCACTAAACGCCGGGTATTGGTGATTGACTTAGATCCTCAGGGCAACGCGACCATGGGTAGCGGCATCGAAAAGAATAATTTACGTTATTCAGTGCTCGATGTACTCACTCAACGGGTTGACGTAAACCAAGCATTACAACTCAATACCCCGGCAGGCTACGACTTATTGCCCGCCAACGGTGATCTAACCGCCGCCGAGGTTGAACTGATTCAAGTGCAACAAAAAGAAGCCCGCTTACGTATCGCCTTAAGCCAGTTGCAACATCGTTACGATTTTATTTTTATAGACTGTCCACCGTCGTTGAATATGCTTACAGTTAACGCCATGGCGTGTGCTAATGGCATATTGGTGCCCATGCAGTGCGAGTACTACGCCCTAGAGGGAATTAGTGCCTTGTTAAATACCGTTAAGCTAATCAAGAATAGCCTCAATCCGGGTTTGGTTATTGAGGGCATATTGCGCACTATGTATGACCCACGAAATAGTTTAACTAATGACGTGTCCCATCAACTGATTAATCATTTTGGCGACTTAGTTTACCGCACGGTGATACCACGAAATGTACGTTTGGCCGAGGCGCCAAGTCATGGTTTACCAGCCTTGATGTATGATAAACATTCTCGTGGTGCAGTTGCTTATTTGGCCTTAGCCAGTGAATTTATCCGCCAACAAGAACAAAAATAGAGCCTCATTATGGTTAAAAAACGTGGTCTCAATCGTGGTTTAGAAGCTTTACTTCAAGGTGCAGGTAGCCTCGATGTTGATTTAACACAGAATCAGCCGTTAGCAAAAGATGGTTTGCAAGAATTGCCGGTAGAATGGGTGCAACGTGGTGTATACCAACCACGTCGCGACCTTGACCCAGAGGCGCTTGAGGAACTTGCAGCGTCAATACGTGTACACGGCATTATGCAGCCCATTGTGGTGCGCTCTGTAGGCATCGATCGTTATGAAATAATTGCCGGCGAACGGCGCTGGCGTGCAGCTCAGTTAGCCGAGCTAGACAGTGTACCGGCGCTAATCAAAGAGGTGCCAGACGAAGCCGCTATTGCCATGGCGTTGATAGAAAACATTCAGCGTGAAGACCTGAATGCCATGGAAGAAGCCTTTGCGTTGCAGCGTTTACAAAATGAGTTTGAGCTCACCCAGCAACAGGTGGCAGATGCGGTGGGAAAATCCCGTAGTGCCATTGCCAATTTATTACGCCTGCTACAATTGAGCGAAGCGGTACGCCTGATGCTGGAGCGTGGTGATTTAGAGATGGGTCATGCGCGCTGTTTATTGCCGTTAGATGAAGCACAGCAACTGCAGTTAGCTCGCGAGGTTGTGGCCAAAGGACTGTCGGTACGACAAACTGAAGAATTAGTGCGCAAAGCGCAGCAAATTCCCAAACCCACAGAAGCCAAAGCGGATGATGCAGACATTAATCACCTGCAAAATCGTTTGTCCAATGCCATAGGTGCGGCAGTTACGATTAAACAATCAGCTAAAGGTAAAGGTAAAATGACCATCTCGTATGCGACTTTAGACCAACTTGACGGCATTATTGCCCGCCTAGAGCCTTAGTGTTGTTGAGATTTACAGCCAAACTGCCTATACTCTCGAGCCCCGAGATAATTGTGCTTTTAATTTCAGTTGTTCGAGGGTGTATTTAGACCAACAACCAATGGATACGTTAAGCTCTTATGGCGCTCAATAAAGCCCCCCATTGGTTGCAAAAAACATTAACCTATCAGGTCCTTATAGTGGCGCTGATTGGAGTGGGTTTATCTATAACTGACTGGGTTGCGGCAATGTCCGTGATTCTTGGTGGTGCCATTTATAGCCTGCCTGCCTATTGGGCGCTAAAACGCGAGTTTAAGCGTAAGCAGCCCACAGCAGATGCAAAGCAAACCTTGGCACAAATGTACGGCAATGAAATGCTCAAACTAGTCCTAACGGTAGCGTTGTTTAGTTTAGCCTTTGGTTTGGTGAAACCACTTAACCCTTTAGCCCTACTACTAGCCTTTGTAGGCTCCCATTTGCTTGCAATAATGTTGCCAGTGGTTATAGATAAACAAACTTCTACGAAATCAAAGTGAGATAAAGCATGGCAAGTGGCATGAGCTCAGCTGATTATATTCAGCATCACCTGACTAATTTAACCTATGGCAACCACCCTGTTAATGGATGGAGTTTTGCCGAATCTGGCCAGCAGGCTGCAGAGATGGGCTTTATGGCCATCAACGTGGACTCCATGGCATGGTCAATTGGTTTGGGTGCGTTTTTTATCTGGTTATTTAGCCGTGTGGCTAAAAAAGCCACTACCGGTGTTCCTTCGGGCACCCAAAACTTCATTGAGATGATCATTGAATTTGTGGATGACAACGTGAAGAGCGTTTTCCACCACAAAAACGCCATCATCGCACCTATGGCACTGACCATATTTGTGTGGGTGTTCTTAATGAACTTAATGGACTTGATCCCAGTAGATTGGATTCCTGCCCTAGCGGCGGCTTCTGGTATTCACTTCATGAAGATCGTACCTTCTACTGATTTGAACGTTACACTAGGTATGTCTCTAGCAGTATTTGTTCTTATCATCTTCTATTCAATTAAGCAGAAAGGCATTATGGGCTTCTTAGCCGAATTGAGCCTTCAACCGCTAGGCAAGTGGGCCTTACCGTTCAATTTGTTCTTAGAGTTGGTTGGCTTAATTGCAAAACCTATTTCATTAGCACTGCGTTTATTCGGTAACATGTACGCAGGCGAAATGATCTTTATTCTGATTGCACTACTACCCTTCTGGGCTCAGTGGTTGTTATCGGTGCCGTGGGCCTTGTTCCACATCCTAATCATCACTTTGCAAGCATTCATCTTTATGGTGCTGACCATTGTGTATTTGGCGATGGCTCACGACCATCATTAATCAGTACCTTTTTACTTTTAACTACTAATCTCACTTAAACTGGAGAAACAAAATGGAAATGGCATTATTGTATATTGCTGGTGCATTGATCTTGGGCATGTCTGCCGTTGGCGCAGCTGTTGGTATCGGCGTTTTAGGCGGTAAGTTCTTGGAAGGCGCTGCGCGTCAGCCAGAATTGATCCCTTTACTACGTACACAGTTCTTCATCATGATGGGTCTTACTGACGCCGTGCCTATGATCGGTGTTGGTATCAGCCTTTACATCATGTTTGCGGTTGCGTAAAGATCATCTTTAACCAACCCATACGGATGGAGGTCTTGCCATGAATATGAACATGACAATTTTGGGCCAGATCATTTCTTTTATTATCTTTGTGTACTTGTGCATGAAGTTCGTTTGGCCACCGCTTACCGCGGCTTTGGCAGAACGTCAAAAGAAGATCGCTGAAGGTTTAGATGCAGCTGATAAAGCCGCACGTGAACTTGAAGATGCTCAGCAGTCTGTGGAAGCAGCACTGCAAGAAAGTAAAGCGCAAGCGGCGACTCTTATTGAGCAAGCCAACAAACGCGCTAGTCAGATCGTTGATGAAGCTAAAGATACAGCTCAAGCCGAAGCAGACCGCATTAAAGCGGCCGCTGCAGCTGACGTTGAACAGGAAGTAAACCGTGCCAAAGAAGCGCTACGCGCTCAAGTTGCAACACTAGTTGTTGCCGGTGCAGAAAAAATCCTGGGCGCATCAATTGATGTAAACAACCACCAAGAGCTTGTCGATAAGTTGGCAGCCGAACTGTAAGAAAAGAGAGGTTAACGATGGCTGAATCCATTACTGTTGCCCGCCCTTACACCAAGGCCGCTTTCGAAACGGCATTGGCCCAAGGCGACTTGGGTAGCTGGTCGGAATTTTTGAATATGGCCGCGGCAGTTGTTGCGGACGATAGCTTAGCGTTAGTTTTGGACAACCCAGAACTCACAGCGGTACAAAAAGCCCAGCTAGTGACAGACGTTGTAAACGGCAGTCACCCGGTATCTCAACAAGCTCAGAACTTTCTGAACTTGTTGGCCGAAAACAAGCGCTTGTCATTGCTACCTGAAGTTTCAAACTTATATGAAACATTAAAGGCAAATCAAGAACAGTCGGTAGATGTGTCTATCGTCAGTGCTTTTGATTTAGGCAATGAGCAACAAGATAAACTGGCTCAAGCATTAAACGCCATGTTGTCTCGCGAAATTAACATAACTAGTACTACCGACGCGTCATTGCTCGGTGGTGTCATAGTCCACGCGGGCGACCTAGTGATTGATGGTTCCGTTAAAGGCAAACTAGGCAAATTGGCTGAGGCCATGAATGCTTAAGTGTGAGGAATAAAGCATGCAACAACTGAATCCTTCAGAGATCAGTGAAATCATCAAGAAGCGTATAGAGCAACTTGATGTATCATCTGAAGCCCAAAATGAGGGCACAATTGTTAGCGTAGCCGATGGTATCGTATTGATCCACGGTTTAGCTGACGCAATGTACGGGGAAATGATTGAATTCCCTGGTGGTGTTTACGGCATGGCCATGAACTTGGAGCGCGACTCTGTTGGCGCTGTAGTTCTAGGTGACTACGAAGATTTGGTTGAAGGCCAAACTGCTCGTTGTACCGGTCGTATCCTAGAAGTTCCTGTAGGCCCTGAATTGTTGGGTCGTGTAGTAGACGGACTAGGTAACGCTATTGATGGTAAAGGGCCGATCGCTTCTGATCTAACCGACGCCGTTGAGAAAGTAGCCCCAGGTGTAATCGAACGTAAGTCCGTAGACCAGCCAGTACAAACAGGCCTTAAGGCGATTGACGCCATGGTTCCTGTAGGTCGTGGCCAGCGCGAACTCATCATCGGTGACCGTCAGACGGGTAAGTCTGCCATCGCCATCGATGCCATCATCAACCAGAAAGACACTGGCGTTAAGTGTATCTACGTGGCGATTGGCCAGAAGCAATCTACTATTGCTAACGTAGTACGTAAGCTAGAAGAACACGGCGCCATGGCTCACACCATCGTTGTAAACGCAGGTGCAGCCGACTCAGCCGCCATGCAGTTCTTGTCGCCATACGCTGGTTGTACCATGGGTGAATACTTCCGTGACCGCGGTGAAGACGCACTGATCGTATTTGATGACCTGACCAAGCAAGCTTGGGCTTACCGTCAAATCTCTTTGCTACTTCGTCGTCCTCCAGGTCGTGAAGCCTACCCTGGTGACGTGTTCTACTTACACTCTCGCCTACTTGAGCGTGCATCGCGTGTAAACGCAGAATACGTAGAAGCCTTCACTAACGGTGAAGTTAAAGGTAAGACCGGTTCTTTGACCGCGCTACCCATTATCGAAACCCAAGGTGGTGACGTATCGGCCTTCGTACCGACTAACGTAATCTCGATCACCGACGGCCAGATTTTCTTGGAAACTGACTTATTTAACGCCGGTATCCGCCCAGCCATTAACGCTGGTTTGTCTGTATCCCGTGTAGGTGGTGCAGCACAAACTAAAGTCATCAAGAAATTGGGTGGCGGTATTCGTTTGGCTTTGGCTCAGTACCGTGAATTGGCAGCCTTCTCTCAGTTTGCATCTGACCTGGATGACGCGACACGCGCCCAGTTAGAGCATGGTCAAAGTGTGACCGAGCTGATGAAGCAGCACCAGTACTCGCCTATGAGCGTTGCCGACATGGCAATCAGCCTATTCGCAGCTAACGAAGGTTTCCTTACAGACGTAACCCTTAACAAGGTTGGTGACTTCGAAGCCGCTCTAATTTCTTACATGAACAGCGACCACAGTGCCGTAATGACCCAGGTGAATGAATCTGGCGACTTTAACGGCGACATCGCTGCTTCCTTTAAGTCTGCATTAGAGCAGTTTAAGGCAACTCAAACTTGGTAGTGGCCTTCGGTCTCAAGTTCGCTTGAGACCGAGCTATAACCAAGTCAGTTACTTAATGAATAGGTAAGCATATGGCAGTCGGAAAAGAAATAAAGACCCAGATTGCGAGTATTAAGGGAACGCAAAAGATCACTAGCGCCATGGAAATGGTAGCGGCATCTAAAATGCGTAAAGCACAAGATCGTATGAATGAGAGTCGTCCTTACGCACAAAAAATGCGCGAAGTGATTGCTCACCTTGCTCGATCTAACCCGGAATACAAGCATCTTTATCTGCAAACGCGCGAGCTAAAGCGGGTGGGTTACATTGTGGTTTCTTCCGATCGTGGTCTGTGTGGTGGTTTAAACATTAACGTGTTTAAGAAAACCGTGCAGAGCATGGCTGAACATGATCAAAATGGCATCGAAATTGACATCTGTGCCCTTGGTTCTAAGTCAGCAACCTTCTTCAATAATTACGGCGGCAACGTTGTATCAAGCAAGACCCAGCTGGGTGAAAAGGCAGAAGCTGCCGAACTCATCGGCGCGGTTAAAGTCATGCTTGATAGTTATGATGAAGGACGATTGGACGCTTTGTACGTGGTATACAATAACTTTGTAAATACCATGACCCAAACGCCAGAAGTAGTACAAGTTTTGCCGTTGCAGGCAGACCCGAATGATGACGGCATGAGCCACCATTGGGACTATTTATACGAGCCAGACGCCCGTGAGTTACTCACCGGCCTTTTGACCCGTTACGTAGAATCTTTAGTGTATCAAGCTGTAGTAGAAAATAACGCTTGTGAACAGGCCGCACGGATGATCGCTATGAAAAGCGCCACCGATAACGCGGGTGATCTGATCGATGACCTTCAGATGATTTACAACAAGGCCCGTCAATCTGCGATAACTCAGGAAATTTCTGAGATCGTGAGTGGCGCAGCCGCCGTTTAACTTGGCTTACGAGCAAGAATTTTCGATAGAGGATAAAATTATGAGTAGCGGACGTATCGTACAGATTATCGGCGCTGTAATCGACGTGGAATTCCCACGTGATTCTGTGCCAAAAGTATATGACGCACTAACTGTAGAAGTTAAGGGCACAACCCTAGAAGTACAACAACAGTTAGGCGACGGCGTAGTACGCACAATCGCCATGGGTCAGACCGAAGGTCTAAGCCGTGGTTTGGACGTATCTAACACTGGCGCAGCCATCAAAGTGCCAGTAGGCACAGCCACCCTAGGCCGTATTATGGACGTATTGGGTAACCCCATCGACCAGTGTGGACCTATTGGCGAAGAAACACGTATGCCAATTCACCGTAAGGCACCGTCTTACTCTGAGCAGTCAGCTAGTAACGAGTTGCTAGAGACCGGCATCAAAGTAATCGACTTGGTTTGTCCTTTCGCCAAAGGCGGTAAGGTTGGACTATTCGGCGGCGCCGGCGTAGGCAAAACCGTAAACATGATGGAACTTATCCGTAACATCGCCATCGAGCACAGCGGTTACTCTGTGTTTGCCGGTGTAGGTGAGCGAACTCGTGAAGGTAACGATTTCTACTACGAGATGAAAGAGTCCAACGTATTGGACAAAGTATCTCTCGTATACGGCCAGATGAATGAGCCTCCAGGAAACCGTCTACGTGTGGCCCTAACGGGCCTTACTATGGCTGAGCAGTTCCGTGACGAAGGCCGTGACGTATTGTTGTTTGTTGACAACATTTACCGTTACACCTTGGCGGGAACCGAAGTATCTGCACTATTGGGCCGTATGCCTTCTGCTGTAGGTTACCAGCCCACACTAGCTTCAGAAATGGGTGTGTTGCAGGAGCGTATTACCTCCACTAAGACGGGTTCTATCACGTCTATCCAAGCGGTATACGTACCTGCGGATGACTTGACTGACCCGTCTCCAGCAACGACCTTCTCTCACTTGGATGCGACCGTAGTATTGTCTCGTCAGATCGCAGAATTGGGTATCTACCCAGCCATCGATCCGCTAGATTCAAGCTCACGTCAGCTAGATCCACTCGTGATTGGTCAAGAGCACTACGACATTGCCCGTGGCGTTCAGGGTATCCTTCAGCGTTATAAAGAGCTGAAAGACATCATTGCTATCTTGGGTATGGACGAATTGTCAGATGAAGACAAGCAAGCGGTAACGCGTGCTCGTAAGATTCAGCGTTTCTTGTCTCAGCCTTTCTTCGTCGCTGAAGTATTTACCGGATCACCTGGTAAGTATGTATCACTTAAGGACACCATTGCTGCCTTTAAGGGAATTTTAGCTGGCGAATACGACGACCTTCCAGAGCAAGCCTTCTACATGGTTGGCGGCATTGACGAAGTTGTTGAGAAAGCCAAGAGCATGTAATTGTTTGGGCTAGGGCCGTTGGCAACCGCCAATGGCTTAAGCCTAGCTTAAGAGGATAATCACATGGCTACTAGTGTAGATTGTGACATCGTAAGTGCAGAAGAATCCATCTTCGAAGGTAAGGTAGAATTTATTTCACTTACAGGTACGTTGGGTGAGTTGGGTATTTACCCAGGTCACACACCGTTACTAAGTGAAGTAAAACCTGGCCCTGTGCGTATGCGCAAGGAATCCGGCGAAGAAGACATATTTTATGTGTCTGGTGGTTTTTTAGAAGTTCAGCCTCACAAGGTTACCTTGATGGCTGATACGGCACTACGTGCAGACGACCTTAATGAAGCCGCTGCAGAAGAAGCCAGTCGCCAAGCCGAACAGGCCATGGCTGACAAAACTTCTGAGTTTGAATACTCACGCGCCGCAGGCCAATTGGCCGAAGCCGCCGCTCAACTACGTACTTTACGCCAGATTCGAGAGAAACTGGGTAAGTAATTGCTATATAGCGAAGCATCAAAAAGGCAGCCACGGCTGTCTTTTTTTATGTCTGAAAAAAGCTGAACTTTTATGCCATAAAACGTCTAAACTAAACAGTAGAATTTCACATTGTTTCACAAGGATCGTTAATGTCGTTAGAAGTCATCATTCTTGCCGCGGGCAAAGGCACCCGTATGCGCTCAGACATGCCTAAGGTACTACACCCGTTGGCCGGAAAACCTATGTTAGTACATGCCGTTGAGCAAGCGCAAAAACTAGCGCCTACGCACACCCACATTATTGTAGGCCATGGTGCAGAACAGGTAGAGGCACAGGTAAAACCTCTGGGCGCAGAGTGCGTGCCGCAGAAGCAACAGTTAGGCACGGGTCATGCCGTGGCCCAAGCCATGCCCATGGTGGATAACGACGCCACAGTATTGGTGCTCTACGGTGACGTGCCGTTAGTGCCTGCGGAATTGATGCAACAGCTAGTTGATCAAACCGCGCAAGGTGGCTTAGCCATTCTAACGGTGACATTGGACGACGCCACCGGTTACGGCCGTATTGTACGCAATCAAAAAGGCGACATTGAGACCATCGTTGAGCACAAGGACGCGACCGAACAACAACGTCAAATCAAAGAAATTAATACCGGTATTTTGGCCGCCAAAGCCAGTTTGTTAAATGCGTGGTTACCGCGTATCGAGAGCAATAATGCGCAAGGCGAAATATACCTCACGGACATCGTTGCCATGGGCGTTGGAGACGGCGTAAACATTAGCCATCTGCAGCCCCAGTTCCCACAGCAAACCCAAGGTGTAAACGACCGTCTACAACTGGCAGAACTTGAGCGCTGGTATCAGTTGCAACAGGCTAATCAACTGCTTCGTGATGGCGTACAACTCGCCGACCCCAGCCGCTTCGACTTACGAGGCGAGTTGACTACCGGCAAAGACATTTACATTGACATCAATGCCATCATCGAAGGCCAAGTACACTTAGAAGACGGCGTTCATATCGGCCCCAATTGTTACCTTAAAGACGCGCACATCGGCGCCGGCACTCACGTACTTGCCAACAGCGTTGTCGATCAGGCTCGGGTCGCTAAACAATGCAACATTGGACCATTTGCTCGCCTACGCCCCGGCACAGTGTTAGAAGATGGCGCCAAAGTAGGCAACTTTGTGGAAACTAAAAAAACCACGCTAGGCAAAGGCTCTAAAGCGAATCACTTCACCTATTTAGGTGACACGGTGGTTGGTGAAAAAGTGAACATTGGGGCAGGCACCATTACCTGTAACTACGACGGTGTGAATAAATTCCAAACCACCATCGAAGACGGCGCCTTTATAGGTTCAAACAGCTCCATCGTCGCACCGGTAATCATCGGTGCAGGCGCTACGGTAGGCGCAGGGTCTACTATTACCAAAGACGTGGCAGACAATAACTTGGCCATTGCCCGTGGTAAACAACGCAACTTAACCACCTGGGCTAAACCCGTAAAACGTTAAACAAGGAAGACATCTATGTGCGGAATCGTGGGCGCCATTGCTCAGCGTAATATTAGCGGTATCTTGCTAGAAGGCCTAAAACGCCTTGAATACAGAGGTTATGATTCGTCCGGCGTGGCGATTTTAAGCGACAAGGGATTACATCGCACCCGCAGAGTGGGCAAGGTAGCGAGCTTAGATGCTGCGTTAAGCTCAGAACCATTACAAGGCGGCTTAGGCATTGCCCATACCCGTTGGGCCACCCATGGTATTCCTAACGAAACCAATGCCCACCCGCACTGGTCCCACAGCTGTTTAGCCGTAGTTCACAATGGCATAATCGACAACTTCGAACGCATTAAAGCCGATCTTGTGGCCACCGGCTATGGCTTTGAAAGCGACACCGACACCGAAGCCATTGCCCACTTAATTCACCGTAATCGTCAACAGGGTATGACGTTAACTGAGGCGGTGCGAGATGCGGCGGGCCGTTGTGAAGGCGCTTACGCCCTAGGTGTGGTGGATGAAACCCAACCTGATTTATTACTCGCCGCCCGTAAGGGTAGCCCATTGGTGATTGGGCTGGGCAGCGATGAAAACTACATTGCCTCGGATCAACTGGCGTTATTGCAAGTCACCGATCGGTTTATGTTTTTGGAAGACGGCGATATTGCAGAAATTAGCCGCACACAGGTTACCGTAACCGATGCACACGGTGTCGCCGTAGAGCGCCCAAGCCATCGCTACGAACATAGCGAAGAGAGTAGCGACAAAGGTGTTTATAAACACTACATGCTTAAGGAAATTAACGAGCAGCCCAAAGTGGTGGCTAAGCTTATTGAACAGCAAGTGGTCGCTGGCCAATTACAAAACATCCTCAATGACAGTGACATGGAGGCCCTATCAAAGGCCAACAACGTACAGATCATTGCCTGTGGCACGAGTTACCTAGCGGGTATGGTAGCGAAATATTGGATTGAAAGTTTGGCCGGCATTGCCTGCCAAATTGAAGTGGCCAGTGAATACCGCTACCGTCAGGCCGTGGTGCCGCAAGATACCTTGCTCATCACCTTGTCCCAGTCTGGCGAAACGGCAGACAGCTTAGCCGCCCTGCGCCATATTGACCGATCAAAGCTGGCCGCCAGCCTTGCCATTTGTAACGTACCTTCAAGCAGCTTAGTGCGTGAATCGGACATGGTATTGTTGACTCAAGCTGGGCCCGAAATCAGCGTGGCCTCCACCAAAGCTTTTACCACACAGCTCATCACTCTTTTACATGTGACCTTATTATTAGCTAAACAACGCAGCGCTATTGATACTCAGCCCATTATCGAGGCCATGCAAACCCTGCCAGGCATTTTACAGCAGTGTTTACAAATGGAGAGCAAAATTGAACTCGTGGCTCAGCGTTTTGCTGATAAACAGCACACGTTGTTTCTTGGGCGTGGCAGCATGTACCCCATCGCCACAGAAGGCGCGCTAAAGCTCAAGGAAGTTTCCTATATCCATGCCGAGGCCTACCCCGCAGGGGAGCTTAAACACGGCCCTCTAGCCCTTGTTGATGCCGATATGCCCGTAGTGGTCGTAGCCCCTAAAGATGACATGCTCGATAAGCTTAAGGCGAATATGCAGGAAGTGCGCGCTCGTGGCGGTGAACTGTTCGTATTTGCTGATGCCCACGCTAAAATGGCTGCAGACGAAGCCACTCATGTGATTGTGATGCCAGAAGTGCACGAGCTATTAGCACCGGTAGTTTATGCCATTCCTATGCAACTCTTGTCGTACCATGTGGCCATCATTAAAGGCACTGATGTGGACCAGCCAAGGAACCTGGCTAAGTCAGTGACCGTGGAGTAAACTCCTTTGACGAGGTTATTAATATATCCTTGAATATCAAGGTGTTAGTAACCTCGGTTTTGTCCGAAGTACCTAAAAGCCATTATCAAACTAGACTTTTATCGATTATTTACCCACTTTTAGACGAAGGTTGGAATACTGGAGAGATTAGTCGATTCCTGTCTGAGAAAGGGTACCTGTCTGTTAGAGGTAAACCTATATTGTCTAAGCATGTATGGAGCATGATAAAGAAGGATAGGGAGCGTACAGAAAGATTAGAGGAAAAACCTCTAGTTAAAGTGATAGATATGGGGATTATTAGGAACAATTAAGGGTTTTAACCGCAGCCTCTATGTCTCTCTACACCCAATAGATATTTTTACCATGAAAAATCACGATTTATGAACTACAGGTAGTCTTTTGTTGGATGTCTCATAAAATAACCATCACAGACACTGAGTAAGATCTGTTTACCCCCAAAAGATTTCTTACTTCCAGATATCAAATCAAACACTGTACTACCGTAATTCAA
>JABGSN010000054.1 GCA_018647765.1 Oceanospirillaceae bacterium
AGACAATTACCCTCTGTGGAAGACAATGATATACTCAACCCTCTTTGCAACAGGCGATCTACCCACTATGCAACACACCCACACCACCCGTTCCTTTCAAGTCATTGCACTTTTACTCGCTGGTTTAATGCTTGGCGCCTGTTCCAGCAATAGTAAAGAGCCGGTGATAGAAGACGTTAAGCCAGAAGCTGAACTCTATTCTAGCGCCATGAACAAACTGGAAGATGGCAACTACCGCCCTGCCATAGAAGACTTGGAAACACTGGAAGCACGCTACCCCTACGGGCGTCATTCGCAGCAAGCACAGCTCGAATTGGTGTACGCCTATTACCGTAGCAGCCAGCCCGCTGCAGCCAAAGCCGCCGCGGCGCGTTTTATTCGCTTACACCCCGATCATGAGCACGTAGATTACGCATACTACCTAAAAGGCTTAACCGCATTTGAAGAAAACAAAGGTGCCTTTGACCAATACCTTGGCACCGACAAAGCCAAAAATGACCCCGGTGCAGCCAGAGACTCCTTTGTCGACTTTGCAACCTTGTTAGAACGTTTCCCAAACAGCCAATACGCGCCAGACTCTCGCGTGCGCATGGTGTACTTACGTAACTTGCTTGCCAAACATGAAATCCACGTTGCCAACTATTATATTTCTCGTAATGCCTGGTTAGCCGCCGCCAACCGTGCCAAGTATGTGGTTGAAAACTACCAACTCACGCCCTCAGTTGAAACCGCCTTAGGCATTATGGTGAGAGCATATGGCGAACTAGGCTTGCAGAACAATGCCGATAACGCCCAGCGAGTATTAGACGCCAACTATGGCGCAGCAACCCACACAGCGACCGTGTCTGTGGCCGAAGAGCTGCAAGCCAGCACCGAACCGCGCTCTTGGTTTAGCCGCTTAACCTTTGGTTTATTTGACTAATTGAAGCCTTAACCTCAAGTGTCCCACTGACAATATAAAGTCATGGGACCTTGGCGTTTATGCTCTGTTTGACGGTAGCGCTGCTCTAACTGTTGTTGCGCATCAGCGTTGATCGCCTTACCTTCCAAATAGTCATCAATCTGCTCATAGCTTAGGCCCAAAGAATCTTCATCGGCTTGTTGTGGATTGTGCTCCTCCAAATCGGCCGTAGGCACTTTTTTCACCAAATTCTCTGGTGCACCTAAATAGGCAGCAATGCTGCGCACTTGACGCTTATTCAACCCAAACAAAGGCGCAATGTCACAGGCACCGTCGCCGTGCTTGGTAAAAAATCCGGTAATCGCTTCGGCCGCGTGGTCAGTGCCAATCACTAAACCGTTAAGCAAACTGCCAACATAATATTGGGCGCTCATTCTAGCGCGGGCTTTGTTATTGCCACGCGCAAAATCCACCTTATGCGCATCTAGACTCAACTCCTGCACTAACGTTTGCGCGCCCATATCTAAGCCTTTGACCATGGCTTCTATATTCACAGTTACCCGTTGGCTAGGCTGAATAAACTCAAGTGCCTGCTGAGCATCGGCTTCGTCGGCTTGTACGCCATAAGGCAAACGCACCGCAATAAATTGATAGTCGCTGGTGTTGTGCTGTTGATTGAGTTGGTCACACGCCAGTTGAGCTAACTTACCCGCCGTAGTTGAGTCTACACCACCCGACAAACCTAACACCAAGGTCTTCACACCCGCAGTGTTTAGACACTGTTGTAAAAACTCAATACGTTTAGCCGCCTCTGCTTCAATGTCTATTAACGGTAAGGTATGCAGGGCAGATATTATTTTGTCTTGCTGTGAAACACTCATAAAGAAAAAATCCAACAACTAAAAAACCTATTTTACCCTATATCGCTATAACCCCATAACTCTACTCATCGACAGATGTCAGATTCGCCATTGCTACCATAGCTTTTAACCTCGCCATTGGCCGCCAAGGTTAACCGCTGACACTGTAAGTCACGGGCTTGAGGGCCATTGGCTTTAATGGTTGCAGATAACAAATAACCACTGCCTGTTAGCGTAATGAGGTAATCATAACGAGTGGTTTCGGGAATCGGGGCCAACAACGCCGCATCGTCAAAATAAACACCGTGTTGGAGGTGCCACATTTGTTGTTGCAAACCCATGCCCTGCAGCTGCAACCACGCTTGCTGACGACCAGCTAGCCATTGATGTTGTTGCCAAGTGGGCACCGCCATGACCAATAGAACCCCCACCAAAACCAGCACTAACAACAACTCCAACAAACTAAAACCGGCCTCGTTATTCACCATTATTTAACTCCCGGCTAGTCAATAGCGGCGGCCATTGGTCAACATCATCTTGCAATGTTCGGTGCTCTTGCTGAACACTACGCAGCCCCAAATGGGCCTGCGCCATTAACATGGCGGCCCCCGCAGCGACTAATAACACCACCACAAGCACCGCCAGCAACAACCAGCCTGCCTGTTTGGCATCACTGCCGCCATTAACTACACCCATGAGCTACTCGCCAGATAAACCCAACATTATTAAGCAACACACTGTCTTGATCGTGCCACATCCAACCACCTTCTAGGTTACCCCCTAATTGCCGACTGGCTTCAGTACGCATGGTTAAGCGCACCCAAACTTGGTGCAAACGGTGGTTTAAAGAAGTTTGGTAATGGTTAGTCCACAGGTTAATACCACAGTCACCATTAGTGTCGACGCCATACCATAACTCTAGCGTCTCAACACCGGCCAAAAAACTACTATAACGGCCACCGGCGCGCTTGCGCTTAAGGCTATGTGCAGGCGCATTTAAACCGTAGTCATAAGTCACACAGTGTGCTTGGTGCAGGCGTTTAAGAGAAATTGAGGTTGCTGAGCCTTGAACCACACCAGCACCACATACATCTGCCCAATCTTGTAACACTTGAGCGCTGGCGAGCTGGCCTTGGACCTGCTGATTAACGATGGTTTGAGACACCAATTTATGGCGATTAAATTGCATTAAACTGGCCATTAATGCTGCCATCATCAGCGCCGCCAACCCCATGCTTAACACCAGCTCTAACAGGCTGAAACCCGCTTCATTCCGGTGGGCACTTAAAGTGTAAGATGCAGCGATACACATGCCATTTCCAACGGGCAGCTTGTAGTGGCCGACACCAAGGTTTGCTGCCACTGCAATTTAATAGTGAGGCGCTGGCCGGCGCTACAAGTGTCTGCACAAGCCACCGTCAAAGTTGCTTGTGGCAACTGTTGCAGCAGGTGCCCATGCCAATAGGTTGCCCAAGCCTGTGTCATCGCCGTAGGCGCACAATGGTGCCCAGCAAGGCACCTTGCATCACTGGCATTTAACTCACTGGTTAACAGTTGATAATGCTGTGGGTAAGCCCATACTTGGCTGGCCACTTGAGACAAGAGTTGGTTGGCGTGATGGCGTTGCTGGCTGTACACCAGCACGGCTTGGCTATGGCGCTGTGCGCTATAGAGCACCAACAGCATAACACTAGACAGACCCAAGGCCAGCAACACCTCAAGCAGGGCGAAGGCCTGTGCTGGGCGAGCGCCAAAACCTATGCGCATGATGCCTCTGCTAACCTAACGCGACCATTAGACGACAATACCATGGACAAACCTGAAGCGACGCCGTTAGCACACAGCACTAGCGTGCCAGCATGAGCGGTATTACCGGAACTATTGAAGCCAATTTGTGCAGCGCGATTAAACTGAAGGCGTAGTCCTGCTGGCAACTGCCAACGGGATAAACTTGGTTCAGGCGTTTGCCATTGGCCGTCGCCGTTGTCGTCACGGTAGATGCGTAAGCCGTTCGCAGAGCCACACGCTGGCGCCCAACAAAGGCTGACTTTAGTATTGGTCTGCAGGCTTGTTAGACGGGCAAAACGCAGCGACTGCACCAACCGTTGACGCTCGTCGTGTAGCTGCTGCAAGCGCCATGAGGCATGGAGTTTGGGGCCGGTAGTGACCGCTAAGAGAACCATGATGGCAAGCACGACAAGTAGCTCGAGTAAGCTCCATGCGGCACAGCTAGGCAAAGGGGTTTTTCTGACAGTAAGTAAGCGCATGACAACATCCTTATTGGCTGCTGCCTTAAGTGTAGACTAGTTTTAGTTTACGGTGATGATTTCAACTTCAAATTTGATATCAACGCCAGATAGAGGATGATTGAAATCCATAATCACCTGGTCGCCGTCAATGGATTGCACCACCCCGGGTAGCTCGGTGTTTGCTGCATCAGAAAAGCTAACAATAAGCCCCGGCTCCAATACCATGTCAGGGCCAAACTGATGACGCTTTAAGGTTTGCAAGTTCTCGGGGTTACGCTGGCCAAAGGCATTTTCTGGCTGCACCACAAACGTTTGGTGGTCGCCGGCAGACAAACCCATCAAACAGGCTTCAAAACCCGCCAGCAAGTTGCCGTCACCAACCGTAAACTCAACCGAGCTTTTACCAAAAGTGGAATCGATGACCTCACCATTTTCGTGGTGTAAGGCAAAATTTAGGCCCACTTTAGAGCCTAGGGCGATGGTTTGAGTCACGTCTTCATGTCCTTTTGTTGTTGAGCTTGTTTTTCAAGTTTACTGGTGTGCGAAAAATCGATAAAAAGGCCAACTACACCAAGAAAAATAACACTGTCAGCTAGGTTAAATGCAGGAAAATAATAAGGCGGGTAATACACTAATAGGTAATCTACAACGTAGCCGTTGACCAATCGGTCGGTTAAGTTGCCAAGAGCACCAGCCAGCACCAAGCTCAAACTCAAGCCCAGCATGGTAGATGTACGAGGCGTACGCTTAAGCCAAGCGACCAACCAACAACTAATACCAATAGCAATGGCGGCTAAGGCCCAACGCTGCCAACCCGACTGGTTGGCCAAAAAGCTAAAGGCAGCACCTGTATTATGAGCCAACACCAGGTCGAAAAATGGCAACATATGAACTCGTTCACCATAATTGAAGTGCTGGCTCACCCACCATTTAATCAACAAATCTAGCGCCCAGAGCAACAATATCAAGCCACCAAAGCGCCTAAGGGCAGAGACGGAAAAGTTCTGCGCCTCTGCAACTACAGGCGTATTAGGCAAACTTCCGAACCTCGCCATCAGCATGAACGTTGTTATTACAGCGGCCACACAATTCAGGTTCCGCTGCCACTGTGCCTACGTCTTCCCGATGATGCCAACAACGCTCGCACTTGGCGTGCGCAGAGGCTTGGATATCAATGTTTAAGCCTTCTAGCTCAGTGGCAACACCTTCGGCTTGACCAGCGACTAAGGTGGCGGCCGAGGTGAGCAACACAAAGCGTAGTTCGTCACCCAACTGAGCCAATTGCTCATGCAATTCTGGGGCCGCATACAAGGTGACTTCTGCGCTTAACGAACCGCCGATCACACCGTCGTTACGTTGTGCTTCTAAACTCTTATTAACGGCTTGTTTAACCGCCATTACTTGAGTCCAGTAGTCGGCGTTCATAGATGAGGCTTGAGATTGAGGAATGGCGTACCATTGATCCAGCTGTACCGATGCTGCACGAGACCCCGGAATATGCTCCCAAAGTTCGTCAGCGGTATAACTCAAAATGGGGGCAACCCAACGGGTTAAGGTCTCGATCAAGTGGTACATTGCCGTTTGCGCCGAACGCCGCGCTAAACTGTTGGCACCACAGGTATATTGGCGATCCTTGATGATGTCTAAGTAAAAACCACCCAAATCCTGTGAACAAAAATGGGATATTTTTTGATACACCGTGTGGAAGCTGTAGCTGTGATAAGCCGCTTCAATTTCTGTTTGTAATTCGGCCGCTCGGCCTAAGACCCATTGATCCAAAGCCAACATATCATCCACAGCCACCAAATCGTCAGCCGGATTAAAGCCGTTAAGGTTTGATAACAAGAAACGCGCCGTATTACGAATGCGGCGGTAGGCGTCGGCCGTGCGATTAAGGATCTCATCAGACACTGACATTTCAGCACTAAAGTCGGTTGCAGCCACCCATAAACGGATAATGTCGGCGCCTAGCGTGTTACACACTTTTTGGGGTGACATCACATTGCCGATCGACTTCGACATCTTGCGGCCTTGTCCATCTACTGTAAAGCCGTGGGTTAACACACCTTTATAAGGCGCTACGCCATGCATGGCAATGGAGGTTTTAAGGGACGATTGGAACCAACCACGATGCTGATCCGAACCTTCTAAATACAAATCCGCTGGGAAGCGTAGTTCTGGACGCTGTTCCAAGACAGAAAAATGAGTGGTACCGGAATCAAACCATACGTCCATGGTGTCGGACACTTTTTGATAGTCTGCAGCTTCATCACCGAGTAAGTCAGCAGCGTCTAGCTCAAACCAAGCATCAATGCCTTTTTCTGCCACTTTTCGCGCTACTTCTTCAAACAACTCAGCGGTGCGTGGGTGTAATTCTTGGGTTTGGCGATTAACAAACAATGTAATTGGCACGCCCCACGTACGTTGACGCGACACACACCAGTCGGGGCTAGACGACAACATGCCCGCAATACGAGCCTCGCCCCACTCTGGGTGCCATGCCACTTGCTTTACTGCATCTAGGGCCTTTTCTAACAAGCCGTTTTCCGACATCGAAATAAACCACTGCGGTGTGGCGCGGTAGATCAATGGCGTTTTGGTACGCCAGCAATGGGCGTAGCTGTGAGTGATTTTGGTCTGAAACACTAGGTTGTTATGAGCCTTAAGGGCTTCTATCACCTGATCATCCACTTTGTAGACGTGGGCGCCAGCAAATTCGCCAGCTGCATCAACATAAACGCCGTTGTCATCCACTAGGTTTAGCGTATCAATGCCATACGCACGGCCTACATTAAAATCATCTACACCGTGGTCTGGCGCAGTGTGTACGTTGCCTGTACCGGCTTCAGTGGTGACGTGGTCACCTAGAATGACTGGCACTTGAAAGCCTTCGATAAATGGATGCTGCACAGCAAAACGTTCCAACACCTGACCTTTAGCTTCACCAAGCACTTGATAATCTTCAATGCCGTAACGTTGCATGGCTTGAGCTAACAAGTCTTTGGCAAACACTTGGCATTCGCCGTTAACTTGCACTAATACATAGTCGAGTTCGGCATGTACACTCACCGCTTGACTCGATGGCAAGGTCCATGGGGTAGTGGTCCAAATCACCACCGAGATAGGTAAATCAGTATTGCAGCCAAAGGCCGTATTCCATACGTCTTGATCAACCACGCGGTAGCGCACGTCTATGGAGTTTGAGGTTTTGTCTTGGTATTCAACTTCGGCTTCCGCCAAGGCAGAGGCACCCACTACACTCCAGTAAACAGGCTTGTAGCCTTTTACCAAGTGGCCATTTTCAACAATTTTGCCTAACGAGCGGATGATGTTGGCTTCGGTTTCAAAGCGCATGGTTTTGTACGGATTTCCCCAGTCGCCAATGATACCTAAGCGCACAAAGTCAGCCATTTGGCCGGCCACTTGTTTTTCGGCATACACGCGGCACTTTTCGCGGAATACGGCATGGCTAACTTTATTGCCGGCCTTGCCTATCTTTTGCTCAACCTTATGTTCAATTGGCAAGCCATGGCAGTCCCAACCCGGCACGTATGGCGCATCAAAACCACTTAAGGTCTTGGATTTAACGATAATGTCTTTAAGGATTTTGTTGACCGCATGGCCAATATGAATGTCGCCATTGGCATACGGAGGACCATCATGCAAAATAAATTGTTCGCGGCCTTTACCGGCCTCGCGCAACTTATTGTAGAGATCCATCTGCTGCCACTTTTTGAGTATTTTGGGCTCACGTTGGGCTAAGTTACCACGCATAGGGAAATCGGTTTGTGGTAAGTTCAAGGTGGATTTATGGTCGCTCATGCTTTATTTCACTTCTTCTGTAATCAAATGTATTGTTAAACTGCAGCTGGCAAAGCAAAAAAGTCTCTCGCCACCTGCATATCTTTTTTAATCTGTGCCTGCAATTGCTCTAGGCCGTCAAACTTTTGTTCGGTGCGGATAAACTCACACACCTCAACACTAATATTCTTACCGTATATATCGCCGCTAAAATCAAACAAATGTACTTCTAGCTGTGGCTGTACGCCAGCCACCGTGGGCCGATATCCAATGTTGGCTATACTGGCAATGGGCTGATCCAGCAAACCGTGTACCCATGTTGCATACACTCCTTGCAACGCAGGCCGAGGCTTTTGCAAACGAATATTGGCCGTGGGTACACCTAACTTGCGGCCTAGCTGTTGTCCGTACGCCACCTTGCCACTGATGGTAAATGGTCGCCCTATAAAACGTTCTACTGCGGCTAAATCATACTCATCTAACGCACTACGTATGCGCGTACTTGAAACCCGCTCACCGTCTAATTCACAAGTTTCTGTGTTCTGAACCTCAAACTGGTGTTGAGCGCCGGCTTCCTGCAGCAACGCAAAATCACCCGTTCGGCCCTGACCAAAACGGAAGTCATCACCTACTACAAAGTGACTTACAGCCAAACCACTGACTAACAATTGATCAATAAAATCGTTAGCCGTTAACGCCAATAACCGTGCGTCAAAGCGCAAACACAAAACTCGGTCAATGCCATGTTCTTCGAGCAGCCGGAGCTTTTCGCGTAACCGGGTAATACGCCGTGGCGCCTGGTCCTTCGCAAAAAACTCCAGCGGCTGTGGTTCAAACAGAATCACCACGGCCGGCAGGCCTTGCATAATGGCCTGTAACTTTACTTGACGCAGAACCCGCTGATGACCCAAATGCACACCATCAAAATTACCAATGGTCGCCACACAGCCGCGATGTTCCGGCTTGAGGTTGTATAGACCACGAATAAATTCCATAGGGTTCCAACAATAAAAAAATAAGCCGATGATTATATACTAGACACAGCCTATTAGGCGACTTGTGTGGTTCATTTGTATGCCAAAATTATGCTTCTTTGGGGTCCCGCAAATGACCCAAGCGCAAGCCTGTAAGCAGTAACGCCGCAAGGTAGGCTAGGGCGCCGCAAATAACCATCAACGACAGGTGCCCTATCCTCTGCCACAAGCCCCAACCCAACCACACCTGCACCGGTTGGTAGGTCAGGTAAATGACCGCAATTAGCGCCAAACTAGCCACCAACAAGCGCCCACCCAGCACCCACCAACCCGGCGCTGGCTGCCATATTTGCTGGCGATACAAGCCAAGGGCTAACCAAGCGGCATTTAAACAGGCCGACAAAGCGGTTGCCATAGCCAGACCGACGTGATCAAATTGCCACACCAACAATAAATTAAACACCATATTGGCTACCATGGCCCAAATACCAATGCGCACCGGCGTTTTCATGTCTTGACGCGCAAAGTAACCTGGAGCCAACACTTTCACCAACATGAAGGCCAATAAACCAAACGCATAGGCGCGCAAACTGGCCGCGCTCAATAACACATCACGGTCACCCATAGCGCCGTAGTGAAACAAAGTGGCGATCAAGGGCTCTGCCAACACGCCCAATGCAATTGCTGCGGGCAGACCAATGATCAATACCATGCGCAATGCCCAATCCAAGGTCAGGCTAAATGCCTGTGGTGACTTGGACGCATGGCGCCGTGATAGGCCCGGCAAAATTACCGTAGCAATAGCGATGCCAAATACACCCAACGGCAATTCCATAAGCCGGTCGGAATAGTACAGCCACGACACGCTACCCGTTTGTAACAAAGACGCCAACACTGTATCTAACAGCAAGTTAATTTGCGCCACGGACACACCAAACATCGCCGGCAGCATGAGCCGCATCACCTGCTTAACCCGGACATCAGAAAAACCTATTTGTGGCTTGACCAACAAACCTAAGCGCGCCACAAACGGCAACTGTAACGCTAGCTGCAAGATACCGGCAGCCAGCACTCCCCACGCCAAAGCCATTACCGGCACGCGCATTTGTGGCGCTAACCACAAGGCCGCGGTAATTAAACTTAAATTGAGCAGCACTGGCGTAAGCGCAGGGATCGCAAACCGTTGCGCATGGTTTAACAGACTGCCTAAAAAACCGGTCATAGAAATCAATAACAAATAAGGGAAGGTAATACGCAGCATATCGGCCGTTAAACCCAGCTTATCGCCATCGTCGGCAAATCCGGGCGCAAACACCAACGCCAATACCGGCGCAGCCACTAACGCTGCCACGGTAATGACCGACAACACCAACAACAAACTGCCTGATACTTTGCTCACCATAGCTTTAAGCAATTGTCGGTCGCCCTGCTGACTAATTTCCGCCAACACCGGCACAAAGGCTTGGTTAAACGCACCTTCGGCAAACAGGCGGCGTAAAAAGTTAGGAATTTTAAAGGCCACAAAAAAAGCATCGGCGTGGGAGCCAGCACCAAACATCGAGGCAATGACGATATCGCGCACTAAACCGAGCACCCTTGACAGCATCGTCATGCTGGCGACAATCAAACTCGAGCCAAGTAAGCCTTTGGAGGTGTGTTGCTGAGGTAACGATGAACTCATGAGCGGCTTAATTAATCTCTAAAATAGAACAAAGACAGTGCAATTTACGCCGCCCATTCAAGTGTTTTACCTATGTTAACGCAAAAACATCAAAATGATCGCATATTTATGCCAAAAAGGCGCAATCTGAGTTGACAAGAGACGCCCAAACGGGAATAATTTCGCACCTCATAAACACCCTGCTTTTAATCTTGTATCAATACATCATTATAAGCTTTTATTTATATTTATATAGGAGCCAGATCGTGGCCAATTCCGCTGGATCAAAGAAACGCGCTCGCCAGGCAGAAAAACGTCGCATTAATAACGCAAGCACGCGCTCCATGGCACGCACATACTTAAAGAAAGTTCTCGCTGCTATTCAAGCTGGCGATAAAGAAGCTGCCCAAGCCGCGTACGCAACTGCCGTATCAATCATGGACAAGAGTGTCTCTAAAGGCATTTTTACCATGAACAAAGCTGCTCGCCATAAGAGCCGTTTAAGTGCAAAAATCAAAGCCCTATAATTTTTAATTATAGTGTTAAAAAAAACCGGCCTCGGCCGGTTTTTTTGTGTCTGCTAAACGAGCACCAAATTATCGCGGTGCACCAGTTCAGGTTCGGCCATATAGCCAAGGGTGAGCTCGATAGCACTACTGGCTTTGCCTAAAATCTTGGCAGATTCATCGGCACCATAGTTAACCAAACCGCGCGCAATTGTGCGCCCATCATGACTGTTAATTAACACCATGTCACCACGGGTAAACTGACCCTGAACTTGAGTCACACCAACGGCCAGCAGGCTTTTACCTTGCTGGGTCAGCACAGCAGTAGCGCCTGAATCTAACACTAATGTGCCTTTTGCTTTAAGGTGTCCAGCAAGCCATTGTTTGCGTGCTAACAAGGGCTCTTGATCAGGCACAAACAAGGTGCCATGAGGCTCCCCTTGGCGCAGACGCTGCAGCACGCCAGGAGTGCGGCCATTAGCCACAATAGTGTTAGCCCCAGAGCGGGCAGCCAGCTTGGCGGCTTGCACCTTAGTGAGCATACCACCCCGACCTAAACTACCTGCAGCACCGCTAGCCATTGAAATCAGCGCAGGATCTCCAGCGCGCACCTGCTTCAGCAGCTTAGCATCGACATGATGGCGCGGGTCTTTGTCGCACAAACCATCTTGGTCGGTGAGGATGACCAACAAATCAGCCTCAACCAAATTGGCAACCAGAGCACCTAAGGTGTCGTTGTCACCAAAACGAATTTCATCGGTTACCACTGTGTCGTTTTCGTTAACGATAGGAATGACGTCATGGCTCACCAAGGCACGCAGCGTGCCTCGCGCATTGAGGTAGCGTTCACGATGGCTTAAATCGTCATGGGTGAGGAGAATTTGGGCTGTGCGCATTTGGTGGCAAGAGAAGTTTTGTTCATAACACTGCACCAAGCCCATCTGCCCAACAGCTGCAGCGGCTTGTAAGTTATGTATTTCTTTGGGCCGTTGCTGCCAACCTAAACGAACCATACCTTCGGCGATAGAGCCTGAAGACACTAACACAATCTCTACGCCTTGTTGACGCAGTGCAGCCAGCTGGTCTACCCAGCCGCTGATGGCTTGATGATCCAAGCCCTTACCATCATCAGTGAGTAAAGCACTACCAATTTTAACCACCCAACGCTGTGCTCTAATCGCACTCTGGTGGTCGATTTGATGGCCTTCTTGGTTAGTCATAGGTGTACTCGACTTCAACATCGTAGTCGTCATCATCATAATCGTCATCGTCAAAGTCGTCATTGCCTTTGGCTGCTAGGCGCTGCTGATGACTAGCCAATTTAAACTGCTGCACACGTTCGCGAGCCTCTTGCTCTAAACGTAATTTTAACTCTTCTTCTTGCGCGGCGTATTCTGGATCGGCAAGCGTACGTTCAGTACGCTCATCAATAAAGTCCATAATCTCGCCAGCAAGCTTTTGCGTGCCCTGCTTGTTAATGGCAGCAATTTCAAACACTGGCCCTTTCCAATTTAACGCTTCAATCACTGCGTCACAACGCTCTTGGCGCTCATCTTCTGGCACCATGTCGAGCTTGTTAAGCACCAACCAACGTTCGCGATCTGCCAATGCTGGGCTAAACTTCTCTAGCTCACGCACGATGATCTTGGCCGATTCGGCCGGTGTTACGTCATCCCATGGCGCCATGTCGACCAAATGTAATAACAAACTAGTACGGGACAAGTGCTTAAGAAACTGGATACCAAGGCCTGCGCCTTCGGCAGCCCCTTCAATAAGACCAGGAATATCAGCCACAACAAAACTACGGTGGCGCTGTAAACTCACTACACCAAGGTTAGGTGTCAGGGTAGTAAATGGGTAATTAGCGACTTTAGGCTTAGCTGCAGATACCGCACGGATAAATGTAGACTTGCCGGCGTTGGGCAAACCCAACAAACCCACATCGGCCAATACCTTTAGCTCAAAACGTAAGTTACGCTTTTCGCCGGGCGAGCCGTTCGAAGTTTGACGTGGAGCACGGTTAACGCTGGATTTAAAACGCGTATTACCCAGCCCATGGAAGCCACCTTGAGCCACTTTAACCACTTGACCTTCTTCGGTGAGGTCGGCTAATACTTCGTCGGTGTCACGGTCAACAATGGTGGTGCCCACGGGCACTGTTAGCGTCATGTCTTCGCCAGAAGCACCAGTACAATCGCTGCCTTTACCTGACTGGCCCGACTGCGCTTGGTAGCGTGGCTGGAAGCGATAATCTACCAAGGTGTTAAGGGTATCGTCTGCTGTAACAAAGATACTACCGCCATCGCCGCCGTCACCGCCGTCTGGGCCACCACGAGGAATGTACTTCTCACGCCGAAAGCTCAAGCAACCATTGCCACCTTTACCCGCTTCCACAATGACATTACTTTCATCGATAAACTTCATTACAACCTCCGTGCAGCGCCTTCCTTGAGGTAAAGGCTGCGTGATAAAGGCTCAGCGCCTTGATCAGTAATTTTAACTAAAAAAGCCCCGCTAGGCGGGGCTTTTTGAAATAGGTATTAAAACCCTTTAAGCCGGTACGATAGTAACGAACTTACGGTTTTTAGGACCTTTAACTACAAACTTAACAGTGCCAGATTCAGTAGCAAACAAGGTGTGGTCTTTGCCACAACCTACGTTAGTACCGGCGTGGAAGTGAGTTCCACGTTGACGAACAATAATGTTGCCTGCTTCTACTGCTTGGCCGCCAAATCGCTTAACGCCTAAGCGTTTCGATTCTGAGTCGCGACCGTTATTAGTACTACCACCAGCTTTCTTATGAGCCATGGATTATCTCCTTACGATTAGGCGCTAATGCCAGTAATCTTAACTTCAGTAAACCACTGACGGTGACCCATCTGCTTCATGTGGTGCTTACGACGCTTGAACTTCATGATGCGTACTTTCTTGCCACGACCGTGAGACACGATCTCAGCAGAAACCTTAGCACCTTCAACAACAGGAGCGCCGATCTTAACATCTTCACCGTTAGCTACTAAAAGCACACGGTCAAAGTCAACACTAGCGCCAACTTCAATGTTCAATTTCTCAAGCTTAAGGGTCTCGCCCTCTTCTACACGGTGTTGCTTACCACCGCTTACAATTACTGCGTACATACACTTCTCCAATATGTGCTGATCCGGCTACTAAAAAAGGGCCTGCTGCTAATAGCATTTCTAGGCCTAAAAAGGCCTTAAGTCATGCCATATGACAGGGAGCAAGGTGGACCAGTCACAGGGGGCGTAATTTTACGCTAAGTAGTCCTCTTTAACAAGCCGAATTACGTAGTTATTTAGCGCATCTACCCGCTTCCTTTTACTCGCTCCTTCCCTTGACACTTGGGCTTCAGCTCACTAGCATTGCGCACTCAACTTTCTAATATTAGACACCGTCTAACCTATGCAGGCTACAGACCTTTATTCCGCCGTCAAAAAAGACTTTGAAGCCGTTGATGCGGCCATCGTTTTCCACCTGAGCTCGCACGTTCCGTTGGTAGAAAAAATTGGCCAATACATCATCAAAAGCGGCGGCAAACGCCTGCGCCCCCTACTGGTGTTATTAGCAGCTCGCGCCTGCGGCTATAACAAAGACCAGCACATCACTCTAGCCGCCGTTGTTGAATTTATTCACACGGCCACTTTGCTGCACGACGACGTGGTGGACACCTCAGACCTACGCCGCGGCCAACCCACCGCAAATAACAAGTGGGGCAATTCGTCCAGCGTACTCGTAGGCGATTTTTTATACTCCCGCGCATTTCAAATGTTGGTATCCATAGGCCAGGTGGATGTCATGGGCACCTTATCCAATGCCACCAACGTGATCGCCGAAGGCGAAGTATTACAATTATTAAACGCCAAAAACCCAGATGTCAGCGAAGCCGATTACCTGCAGGTGATTTTAGGCAAAACCGCCATGTTATTCGAAGCGGCCAGCCATACCGGCGCTCAACTCGCGCAAGCGGACCAACAACAAACGGAAGCCTTACGCTGCTTTGGACGCCACTTGGGTATTGCGTTTCAACTCATTGACGACCTGATGGACTACACCGGCGATGAAACCACCATGGGCAAAAACGTGGGTGACGATTTAGCCGAGGGCAAACCCACCCTGCCGCTAATCCATGCCATGGCCCACGCCACCGACGACGAGCGCAAACTGATGCGCAAAGCCATTCGCCAAGGCAGTGTCGAAAACATTGACAGTATTCAACAAATAATTAAACGTTGTGGCTCCCTAGATTACACTTACCAGTGCGCAACCAAAGAGACTCAGCAAGCCCTGACCTGCCTAGATACATTGACTGACTCACCTTACAAGCAGTCTTTAGCTGCTTTATGCACACTAGCCTTAGCCCGACAAAACTAATAATGCTATAATCGCTGACTTATCAGCCATAACTATACGGAAATACTTCATGACCAGACCTTCTTCCTTTAACCGTGACGAGTTACTTTCTTGCGGCCACGGCGATATGTTTGGCCCAGGTAATGCACGCCTGCCGGTTGGCAACATGCTTATGATGGACCGAGTTACGCACATTTCTGAAACTGGCGGCAGTCACGACAAGGGCCAGATCATTGCTGAATTAGACATCAACCCAGACTTGTGGTTTTTCGACTGCCACTTTCCAACAGACCCTGTAATGCCTGGCTGCCTTGGACTAGACGCCATGTGGCAGATCGTTGGCTTTTACCTTGGCTGGAAAGGCAACAAAGGCCGCGGCCGTGCCTTGGGCGCCGGCGAAGTGAAGTTTTTTGGCCAGGTGTTACCCAGCGCCAAAAAAGTCACGTATAAAATTGACATTACCCGCTGTATCGAACGTAAATTGGTGATGGGCATTGCCAATGCCAGCATGGAAGTTGATGGTCGCGAAATATATAGCGCCAAAGATTTACGTGTCGGCCTATTCACCAGCACCGATGATTTTTAACTAGCACTCTCTATACACCACAGAATAACGAGGTCTATTATGCGACGAGTTGCCGTTACCGGTTTAGGTATTGTTTCTTGTATTGGTCACAATCAAGACGAAGTTTTAGCGTCCCTACAAACGGGAAAGTCGGGCATCAGTTTTCAGCCTGAATACCAAGAAATGGGTTTCAAAAGTCACATTGCCGGCAGTGTAGACATTGACTTTGCCAGCCTCATCGACCGTAAGCAAATGCGCTTTATGGGCGATGCCGCCGCATATGCCTATTTATCTATGGAACAGGCCATTGCTGACTCAGGCTTAACCGAAGAACAAGTCTCTCATCCGCGTACCGGCTTGATCGCCGGCTCAGGCGGCGCCTCTAACGGCAACATCGTAGAAGCCGCAGACGGCATGCGCGAAAAAGGTTTACGCAGAGTTGGCCCTTATCGTGTTACCCGCACCATGGGCAGCACTGTTTCTGCTTGTTTAGCCACACCCTTTAAGATTAAAGGCTGCAACTACTCCATTACCTCGGCTTGTTCCACCAGCGCCCACTGTATCGGCAACGCCATGGAACAAATCCAGCTCAACAAACAAGACGTTGTGTTTGCTGGCGGTGGTGAAGAGCTACATTGGAGCCAAAGCGTATTATTTGATGCCATGGGTGCCCTATCAAGCAAGTACAACGACACTCCGACCAAGGCGTCTCGTGCATACGACGCTAACCGCGATGGTTTTGTAATCGCTGGTGGCGGTGGCATGTTAGTGATTGAAGAGCTCGAACACGCTAAAGCCCGTGGTGCAAAAATCTATGCTGAACTCGTCGGTTATGGCGCCACGTCTGATGGTTATGACATGGTATCACCTTCGGGTGAAGGCGCTATGCGCTGCATGCAGCAAGCCATGAGCACAACTGATATGCCGATTGATTACATCAATGCCCATGGCACCAGCACACCAGCGGGTGACATTCAGGAACTGAAAGCGGTAAAGTCGGTATTTGGTGACCAATGCCCTCGCATCACCTCAACCAAGTCTCTTACTGGTCACTCTTTGGGTGCTGCTGGTGTACAAGAAGCGGTATACAGTTTGCTCATGCAAGCTAACAACTTTGTAGCTGCCTCGGCCAATATTGACGAACTGGATGAAGGTGCCAACGGCATGCCCGTAGTGACCCAAAAGCAAGACAACGTGGAACTAACCACGGTAATGTCTAACAGTTTTGGTTTTGGTGGTACTAACGCAAGTTTGGTATTTACTAAATACATTGCTTAACAACTGGATGACCGCGCCTGATCTTGTCATTGCGAGCGCAGCGCGGCAATCTATCTCTCGCTATTAAGAAATTTCTGCCAAATTGTCCGTCATCCATGCCACCATCTTGGCATGCATCTCTTTAGTGGGCACATCTGCCTCGATCACGGGTCCAATCTTTACTTCCACCACACCTGCATATTTCACCCAACTATGGGCGGGCGATAAGCGGCCACTGTTTTGGACTATAGGCAAGATGGGTACCGCGGCCTTATGGGCCAGCATCGCTGCACCTTTGGTACAAGGTCCCAACTGACCAGGTGGGTTGCGCGTACCTTCAGGGAAAATAACCACCGAGATACCAGCCCCTAAACGCTCACAACCTTGCTGCGACAACTGTTTTAAGGCATTGGTTTTACGTTTGCGATTAATAGCAATCGGGTTGAGCATCGCTAGCGCCCAACCAAAAAACGGAATATACAAGAGTTCTTGTTTAAGCACGGTGCTCACCGGCAAACCCATGGTAAGCAGATAAAAGGTTTCCCAATCGCCTTGGTGGTTACAGGCAACCACCACCGGACGGTCCTTGGGGAGGTTGTCTAGGCCGCTAATTTTGAAACTCACGCCACACGTTAAGCGCATCCACTGCAACACAGCACGGTTGCAGCAACCCACAAACTTAAACCGCAGCCGGCGCTTTACAAGCGGCGCAGTGACCACTAACAGCGTAGAGGCTAAGATGGAAATAACAGCCAAACCAATATAAAAAAATAGGGCCCTAACAAATAAGATAATACTAGCCTCCGGTAACGGGTGGGAAAAAAGCCACTTCAGCAGCCACAGGAACCAAGGTATCCGATTTAGCCATCACTTGATCTACCGCCACCAAGAGTTGCTCATTACTCAAGTCATGGGCCCAATCAGGCCGCTCTTCGATGATATTAACGAGCAATTCAGACACCGTTTGTGGAGCATCACTCTGTACTTCAACAACGTCCGCTTGCAACTGATCTTTGAGCTGGCCAAAAAACAAAACCTTAATCACAAGGCACCACCATGTTGGTCTTCAATCACCCAGTGACCACTTTTGCCACCTTGCTTCTCGGTGACGCGCAAACCGCCAATAGTCATACCTCGGTCCACCGCTTTACACATATCATATAAGGTAAGTGCAGCTGTCGAGGCTGCGCACAAGGCTTCCATTTCTACGCCTGTACGACCATTGAGCTTACACATAGTGCTAACATTAACCCGGTTAGTTGCCACATCGGGCACTAGCTCCACACTCACCTTAGACAACATCAACGGGTGGCACAGGGGAATTAAGTCACTGCACTTTTTCGCGGCTTGAATGCCGGCAATACGTGCCACAGCAAGTACATCACCTTTCTTATGCTTGCCGTCGGTTATTAAAGCTAGGGTAGCAGGTAACATTTCTACGTAGGCCTCGGCACGGGCTACACGCGTAGTGATGTCCTTTTCCGACACGTCTACCATGTGAGCATGGCCTTGTGTGTCTAAGTGAGTCAATTGTGACATGAATCAGCGCTCCTTAAATAATGCTAACTGGCATCAACTAGGTTGAAGTGGCTTTGCCTGATCACCGGGTTGGCATACATGGCCAAGGCGTGTTGCTTTTGTGCGTCGTCTAGGTTGGCAAAGCGCTGTTCTAAAACGGCTTGCGCTGCATGTTGCTGACCCATTTGTAAAGCTCGTGCGGCCAAATTAGTATCCTGCAAACAATAGTTTTGCGCAATACTCGCATCAATGGCTCGAGCGATGTCCTCAGGTGCTGCAAACTCACCTGCCAACGGCTTACCAAAGGCCACATGCACTTTGCCTTTGTCGCCGGTAATACCTTTAACGATACTTTTCATATCTTCAAACTTAGCTTTTACATATTCGCCGTTGTTGGCCAACGCCGCCAGTTCTTCAGCCTTAGCCACATCACAGGGATCAAATTCGTACGCAATAGAAACCGGCACGATATGCAAGCTGTTAATATAATCGGCGTAACTTTGGCCGGATTTTTTCTTACACATGTATAACATCTTCATCACCGCTACATCAGTGGCATCAATGCCATCTTTGGCGCGACCTTCACGTTGGGCGATCCAAATATTGTGCCCGGTGTGGACCGACTGATCAATGTAGCTAGACAGGTCCATATAGGCCTTCATTTTTTCTCGAATGCCTGTTGCCGAACGCTTCACCACAAAACTTTTGTTGAGGCGCATAATGTCACTAACATACGGTTTTTGCAGTAGATTGTCGCCAATCGCAACCCGCGCCGTTTCCAAACCATTCTGTTCAAGCCCGTAACTCACAAGGGCTGGATCCATAGTAATGTCGCGGTGGTTAGAAATAAACAAATAGCCTTTGCCCGGTTCCAGAAACTCTAAACCGCTGTATGTCAGTTGCGAAACTGTGCGCTTAAGTGTTTTCCCCATGTATTTGGCAATGATTTTTTGCCATGCATCAACCGTGTTTACGCCTGCAAATTCACGAGTCAATGCCCATCGAACTAGTGGGTTCAAGGCTGGCCCTAAAAGTGATTTGATGCGCGGAAACTTAAAGCGCCCCAGCACATCCAGCAATTCTTTATTACGTATTAAGGCATCGATCACTGGCCTTACTTCGTCATCGTTGTAAGGGCGTATATCATGAAATGGATCAGTATTATTGCTCATCGTATGGTTCTTATTATCCGCCAGTGGCGTTCATAAATCGGAGAATCTGCGGCTTTTCATGCAAATCAAAATGGTGTTTTTCTGGTTTCAGAGACATGGCATTAACAATGGCCTCTTTAATAGGCTCTACTTGTCCTGGATGAGCCCTAAGTAGGGGCATTAGGTTTACGCTGTGCTCATTGCCTAGGCACAACAATAAACGCCCCTCTACCGTCACCCGCACGCGATTGCAGTCGCCACAAAAATTATGACTGTGGGGCGAGATAAACCCAATTCGCGAACTATGCCCCGGCATGGTGTAATAACGTGATGGCCCAGCGGTCTGCTGTGGCACATGCGTTAACGCATAGCGCTGTTCGATAATTTCACGCACATCGTCGCTGGAGCAAAAGGTAAGCGCTCGGTCGTGGCTTTCGATGGTCCCTAAGGGCATCTCTTCAATAAAAGCAATATCAATGCCTTTATCACGCACAAACTCAACTAGGTCTAACACTTCGTCATCGTTGCTGCCGCGCATCACCACGGCATTAATTTTTATACGCTCAAAGCCTTCTTTAATAGCAGCATCAAGCCCCTCTAGCACCTGGGGTAATTTGCCAATCCGTGTCATGGCCTTAAATTTAGCTTCGTCTAACGAATCTAAACTCACATTCAGGCGTTTAACACCCGCGGCTTTGAGCGCCTTAGCATGGCGCACAAGTTGCGACCCATTGGTGGTAATGAGCAACTCCTGCAAACCGTCGAGCTGGCCAATTTTGTGTAGGTTGTCAACTAAACCACGGCGCACCAACGGCTCGCCACCGGTTAGGCGTATACGGCTGACCCCAAGCTCAACAAACGCAAGCGCCACCAGTTGAATTTCTTCGATGCTCATAATGCTATCACGCGGCAAAAAAGTCATTTCTTCTGCCATACAATACACACAGCGAAAATCGCATCGGTCGGTAACCGAAATCCTCACATAATCTACTCGACGCCCAAAGTCATCGATCAGCTGTTTTTGCATAAATTAACTCATGACCTGTCTAAAAGGCCGACTTCAAATTTATTAAGCGCATATTATACGCTGCCTTCACTCAGACTGCTTAAACACTTGTGCAATCACCTTAACTAATCCGGAGCGCCAAGGTCGCTGCCTAATGCCAAAGGTGGCCAGTAATTTACTGCAATCGAGCACGCTATAGGCGGGCCGAGGGGCTGTTGTGGGCCACTCTTCACTACTCACTGACTCAATCACGTCGGCTTGGGTTGCGCCGTGGGTTTTGGCGGCAGCTAAAATGGCTTCAGCAAAGCCTTTCCAGGTGGCGATTTCGGCGCCGCTATAATGGTAGGTACCCCAAACGTCAATACCGCAACTAAGCTGCTTGATGATGGCAATAAGTACGCGTGCCACATCATTGGCGTAAGTCGGGCAGCCGTACTGGTCAGCCACGGCTTTAACGTGCTTTTGATGCTGTAGTTGTCGCAAGGTACGCAATACAAAATTATTACCTTGAGCACTAAAAATCCAGCCCACCCGCAATATAATATGGGCAGCACACTGATCCCTAATCACATTTTCGGCCGCTAACTTAGCGCTACCGAAGTGGTTTACAGGGTTGGTTTCAGCCTCTTCTTTGTAGGGCTGCTGCTGTTCACCTGAAAACACATAATCAGTTGATAAGTGCAGCAATGGCAACGACAAGGCATGACAAGCCTGTGCCAACACCTGTGCCACATCATGGTTGTCGCGGTAGCAGTCTTGCGGGTTTGTTTGCGCTTTGTCTACCACCGAATAACTGGCGGTATTGATTACGTAACTAGGTTGGTGCTTACTGATTGCCGTTTCAATAACACTAGCGTCTAAACTGTTAAGAATGTCATCGTCAAACCAAACCACCGACATACCTTGGGTGAGTGCACGCGCGCACAGCGCCGAGCCCACTTGGCTAGACGCACCGGTTACTAGAAGTTTAATCAACCCCCTGCCTCCGTCTGCTCTACGTAGGCTAACACCAGCGAGTGTAATTGCTGTTTACGATCCTGCGAACAAAAGCTTGCTGCTATGGCATTGTGGGTAAACTTTGCCAATTCCTGCCGAGTGACCGGTATGGCTGTAGCAACCGCGTTGAAGTTGTCGTTCATATAACCACCAAAATAGGCTGGGTCATCGGCATTAATGCCTACACTTACGCCTTGGCGCAACAGCTCGACAATATTGTGCTGATGCATGTGTTCAAATACTTTTAACTTGGTATTGGATAAGGGGCACACGGTTAAATGCACTTGATCGCTGATCAAACGAGCCACTAGTGTAGGGTCTTCGACACAGCGCACGCCGTGGTCGATGCGGTCCACTTTGAGCATATCGAGCGAATCAACAATATTGCTCGCGGGGCCTTCTTCACCCGCATGAGCCACAGCTAAATAACCTTGTTGACGAGCTTCTGCAAATACTCTAATAAATTTTTCAGGTGGGTGTCCCACTTCTGAAGAGTCTAGACCCACCGCCACAATTTTATGTTTCCACAGCTCGGCTTGACTTAGTGTTGCAAACGCACTGGCTTCGTCCAAATGGCGTAAAAAACACATAATGAGCTGGCTAGTAATACCCAATTCCTGCTCGGCTTGATCTAGGGCTTGGGTAATGCCGGCCATCACAACATCAAACTCAACACCCCGCTCGGTGTGGGTTTGTGGGTCAAAGAAGATTTCTGCGTGAAACACATTGTCGGTTTTACAGCGCAACAAGTAGGCCCAAGTCAGGTCGTAGAAGTCGGCTTGTGTAAGTAAGACTTGTGCACCTTGATAATAAATATCTAAGAACGACTGCAGGTTAGAAAAATCATAGGCTGCTTTTACTGCGGCCGGCGTATCGAAAGGAATAGGAATGCCATTTCGGTTGGCCAAGGCAAACATGAGCTCAGGCTCAAGGCTGCCTTCGATATGTAGGTGCAGTTCTACTTTAGGTAAATTGGCAATGAATTGATGCAAGGGAGGCGTCCGCACAATGGTCATGGGTAAAAGCGTATTCTAACATTATTTACCACCCTCAAGGAGACACATGTGGGACCAAACGCTTTTCACTAGATAGGAGTTTAGTTAAACTAAGCAACGTCAACATCATAGTCTTAAATATAAGAATAAAACCATGAACAAACCACAATTTCACCCCACTAGCTACCCAAAAAATGGTGGCTGGACGCGCATGTATACCGCCGCTATTTTTTCCCTTAAAGGCATGGTGTATTGTTTTAAACACGAAGCCGGCATGCGTGAATATAGCTTTATATTCCTAGCCAGTATCCCCTTTGCTATCTATTTAGGTGAGTCGCCTATAGAACGCATTTTGATGCTTGGTGCGGGCATACTAGTGATTTTAATGGAGTACTTGAATTCCGCCATAGAAGCCACTTTAGACCGAATCAGCACCGAACATCACGACTTAACCGGCGCCGCTAAAGACATGGGCTCAGCGGCAGTGTTTGTTGCCGCGTTATTGTTTGTTTACGTATGGGGCGAGTTTGTGTATCGAGCCTTGGCGGGCTAAAACATAAAGTGCTCTTGATCCAAGCCTTGTAGCGTATCGGCACCGGCTAACATGGTGGTCGCATAGCTTTGGGTACGCGGTAATAAACGGCTATAGAAAAAGCGTGCGGTAAACAGCTTAGCTTCGTAGAAGTCTGCTTCAGAGGTCTCGCCTGCCAACGCGTCTTGTGCCACCTTAGCGGCTCGGGCAAACAAATACGCTTGAGTTACGTAGCCGGAATACATGAGGTAATCCACTGACGCCGCACCGACTTCGTTACGGTCTTTCATGGCTGCCATGCCTATTTTTAAGGTCAGGTCACCCCACTCTTTATTAGCCGCCATGAGCGGCTTAATAAACTCAGCCATGGCGTCATTGCTTGCTTCGGCTTTACAGAACTTATGTATTTCTTTGGTAAAGGCCTTAAGGCTTTCACCTTGTGTCATCAGTACTTTTCGACCCAATAGGTCTAATGCTTGAATGCCCGTGGTGCCTTCGTAAATAGTTGAGATACGCGCATCACGCACAATCTGTTCCATACCCTGCTCGCGGATATAGCCATGGCCACCAAAACATTGCATGCCTAAGTTTGCCGATTCAAGACCAGTTTCAGTCATAAATGCTTTGGCAATTGGTGTGAGCAAAGACAAACGTACTTCTGCTTCTTTGGCTTTATCACTATCAGCGCTGCCTTTTACAGTGTCGTTTAGTTGCGACAAATAGTACGCCAGCATGCGACCACCTTCAGCAAAGGCTTTGGCTGTAAGCAACATACGCCGAACGTCTGGGTGTACGATAATGGGATCGGCAGCTTTGTTTGGGGCAACTGGGCCAGTTAAAGACCGCATTTGCAAGCGCTCTTTGGTGTATTCTAGTGCGCCTTGGAATGCGCCTTCAGCAGAACACAACCCTTGTACCGCAGTGCCAATACGGGCCGTGTTCATAAAGGTAAACATGCAGTTTAGACCTTTATTAGCAGGACCAATCAGGTAACCTTTGGCTTGATCGAAGTTCATCACACAGGTGGCGTTACCATGGATGCCCATTTTATGTTCTATGGAACCGCAGGAAACCTGATTGCGCTCCGTAGCATTGCCTTCTTCATTCAAGTTAAATTTAGGCACAATAAATAGTGAGATGCCTTTAGTGCCATGTGGGGCATCCGGTAGGCGGGCTAGCACGATGTGAACAATGTTATCCACCATGTCGTGTTCGCCGGCCGAGATAAAGATTTTAGTGCCGCTGATGGCATAGCTACCGTCGGCCTGCGGTTCCGCTTTGGTGCGCAGCATGCCTAGGTCGGTACCACAATGTGACTCGGTTAAACACATCGTGCCGGTCCACCGGCCTTCCACAAGTGGCATTAAGTAGTGTTGCTTTTGCTCGTCTGTGCCGTGGGCGGCAATGGTATTCATCGCCCCGTGGCTTAAGCCTGGGTACATGCTCCAGGACCAGTTGGCGGTGCCATTAATTTCACTGATCATGGTGCCCAATGACTCAGGCAGGCCTTGGCCACCTAGTTCTGGGTCAAGCGACAATGAAGGCCAGCCGCCATCGACATATTGCGAGTACGCTTGTTTAAAGCCGTCGGGCGTGGTGACTACGCCATCATTCCAGCTACAGCCTTGCTCATCGCCAGACGCATTGATTGGTGCCAGCACGTTTTCAGAAAACTTTGCAGCTTCTTCGAGTATGGCGTCAATCATGTCGGCGTCCATGTCTTCGCCACCGGGCAGGGTTTTATAGTGCTCCGCCATAGCTAAAACTTCGTGCATAACAAACTGAATGTCTCGGCGAGGGGCGCGATATGTAGGCATGGTAACTCCAGAAGTACAAGGTTATTTCAAACAACCGTTTGAATCTATGTCAACAATGTACCCAGCAATCACACCAAGGTCAAACTCGAGACTTTAGAGTCATGCCAGCGACGAGCGTGTCGAGTTAGCTGATAAGTACTTCTAGGCAAAGGTATGTTTGCGCTGCCTCTACCCGCTCTGCATTGTTGTTGAAGGCCGATAAATGCGGCACGACACCCAATAGGGGCGCCTGAATACGCTGCTCTAGGGTGGCCAAGTTTTGCTCGAACACGGCCATGTTAGGATCAATACGATTAGCCACCCAGCCTGCCAGTTGCATGCCATCCCTGACAATGGCCTCTATCGTTAGCAAGGTGTGATTAATGCAGCCTAAGCGCATACCCACAACCAAGATCACCGGTACGCTAAGCGCCTTGGCTAAGTCCGCCAAGGTCTCGGTTTGGTTTAGCGGTACGCGCCAACCACCCGCACCTTCGATGAGGGTTAAATCGGCTCCCTGCATGGTCACACCACGGCAAAAACCGGCCAAACGATCAACCTGTAAACGTTGACCTAACGCTTGTGCGGCTAGGTGCGGAGCAATGGGTGCCTCAAAGGCCACAGGATTAACTTGTTCATAATAAAGCGGCAAGCTGCACTGAGCCATGAGCTGTAGCGCGTCGTCATTACGCAAGCCATCATCGGTTGGCTCGCAACCGGCAGCCACAGGTTTTACCGCCGCCGTAGTTAATCCTTGTTGTCGTGCTTTCGCCAACAATCCACAAGCGACTAAGGTTTTACCTGCATCGGTATCGGTGCCGGCAATAAAGTACGTCTTTTTCATGAGTTCTCCCTACCCTTATTGATTCGACCACAGGCTGGTCGTGCAGTAATAAAATACACCTCATAGGTAATCGGTAACTGGCCGTTTTCATCACGCAGGCTTTCGTAGGCTTGCATCATGCGTCGCAAACGACCCACGCCGGTTAAGCCAGGGGCAGCCTGAGCATTGTGATTGCTAGCGCCCAGCTCTTTTAGATCTCGGGTTAACTGTTGCACCGTGTCATAAGACAGAACCACTTCTTTAACGTGCAACTCAACGTCATCAAAGTGTTGATTTAACGCCGCCAGCAACGACTGCTTGGCAACAAATTCGTTAACATGCTGATAATCGTCGGCCTGTGCCCAAGCCCATTTTAGCTGATGCAAGGTGTTGGGACCCAAGGTGGCTGCATGAAACACCCCTGTTGGGGTTAGACTCTGGGCCACTCCGGAAAACAGAGCCCCTAAGTCGCCACACCATTGAATGGCCAAGGACGAAACGACGGTATCGAAAGAGCCAAGGCGCGTGCCTAAGGCACTTGGCAAATTCTGGGCGTCACCTAACAGCCAAGAGAGCTTACCATGGGTATGTTGACGGCTGGCAAAATCGAGCATGCCTTGGGCAATATCGATGCCGGTCACCGAAACCACGTCAGCCCTGTCAGCAAGGTGAGCGCTCACATACCCCGTACCACTACCAATATCTAACACCTTTCCAGCATGAAGCATCTGCCCCCGTGCCAACAAGTCATCAGCAACCAAACGTTGCAGGCCCGCCACTTGGTCATAGGTTTGCGCTGCCTGGCTAAATGCCCGGGCAATTTGCTGCACACTAGGCAGGGCGCTAAGATCAACATTAATAGAGGTCATTGGGTCACCATAGCGGGCGCTGTTTGAGAACTTAAAAAAGCAATTACACGAGATGCTAAGGTGTCACTTTGCAACACATAAGCATGGCCACCAGCCACCAGATTCACCTCCCATGTCGGCGCTAATACCAATTGCTCTACCCAGTCTTTAGGCACTAGCTGGTCGTCAGCTGCCAGTTCTATTAAGCAAGGTATAGCAAGCCCTTGTAAATGAGCGCGCTCGTCTAACGTGTGTAACAATTTCAACCCCAATAACTTACTCGATACAGGCGCCATCTGCGCCACTATTTGGGTTGCGAGTGGCTTACTCTGCTCACACCCCGAGGCCTGTAAACTGGCGAAGCGACGCATGGTTTTTCCCGGCTGTGCCTGATAATTTTCCACAAACTGTTTTAACAATTCCAAGTCCATCGCATATTGCCAATCATGGTCACGTACGAAGCGTGCATTGGTGGCTAATAAAATAAGGCGATCAACATGGCTATTGTTATGGGCTAGGCGGATGGCAACCTGGCCACCCAGCGACCAACCCAAAACGTGGTAGCGGCTAGGTAGTTGTGCTTTAGTGGCATCCAACCAGGCATCTAACTGATCGACACAATCATCGCTGTTACCAACGTCAAACTCGCGCTCTGGGGTGCCACTATGGCCTGGGAGCGCTAACAATATGACATTGAAGTGGCGTTCAAGTTGCGCCACTAAAGCACCTGGCCAACACCGGTTGCTGTAACCCCAACCGTGAATCAACACTAAATTAACCTGATTTGAGCATGACGCCTCGTCTACCGTCACTGCTCTGCCCTACCGACTAATCCTTGCTGTTGTAGGCGACCTAGGGCGACTAGCAATTCATCAACATGGGCTTCGCTGTGGGCGGCACTTAAGGTGATTCTTAAACGCGCCGTACCTTTAGGTACCGTTGGCGGCCGTATTGCCGTCACCAACAAACCTACCTGGCGCAGCTCATCACTAATCTGTATTGCCACTTTAGATGAACCAACGAGCAGCGGTTGGATAGCAGTTTGACTGTACATCAAAGGCAGTCCCATGGATTGAGCTTGTTGTGTGAAGTAATTAATAAGTCGGTTTAAATGCTGCTGACGCCATGCTTCTTCAGTGAGCAAGGCCACAGAAGCCAAGCTCGCCGCCGCCACTGAGGGCGGCAATGCCGTGGTATATATGTAGTTACGAGAAAATTGAATCAAACTTTCAATGAGTTCTTCGCTACCCGCCACAAAAGCACCATAACTACCTAAGGCTTTACCTAGTGTAGCCATGTATATTGGGCAGTCGTTGCTACTGAGACCTTGCGCTAACGCACTGCCGCCGCCTCCTGCTCCGAGTACACCAAAGCCGTGGGCATCATCAACCATGAGCCAAGCGTGATGTTCATTGGCCACTTGACTTAAACCTTTAAGCGGCGCAATATCGCCGTCCATACTGAACACGGCATCAGTGGCAACCACATGCCTACGGGCTTGGGTAGTTACCAACTTGTCTGCTAAGTTGGTGGTGTCATTATGTCGATAGCGCTGAAACTTGGCCCCACTGAGCAAGCCACCATCCAGTAAAGAGGCGTGATTGAGGCGATCTTGATAGACCGCATCACGGCGATCTAACAAAGCATTAAGCACACCCATATTGGCCATGTAGCCACTGCCAAATAACAAGGCCCTAGGCCTTTGCGTGGTTGCAGCCAGCGCCTGTTCCAGCTCGTGATGCAGGTCTGTGTGACCCGTGACGAGGTGAGACGCGCCACTACCTAACCCATACAGCTTACTGGCACTATGGGCCGCACTGATGAGCTTAGGGTGGTTTGCAAGCCCTAGATAATCATTACTTGTAAAGGCCAACAATTGACTGCCATTGACCTTAATCAGCGGCACTTGCGGGCCGCTATGCCGGTTACGCTGACGGTACAGGTGGTCAGCACGGCGCGCCTGCAAGTCCGCCGCAAGCTCTTGATCCATAGGTATTGCCTTGGCCATTAAAGCGAGGCGTCTACAAACATCTGCTCCGACTTAGCACTCTCGATCGCTTGTTCGATAGCACCTTGATGGGCCTCATCAGACACATCTTGGCGTTTTTCGGGGCGGATACCCAGTTTCACAAACAAGGCGCGGTCTTTTTCTGCAGCGGGGTTGTCTGTGGTTAACAATCGCTCGCCATAAAATATAGAATTGGCGCCTGCAAAGAAACACATGGATTGCATTTGTTCGTTCATTTCTTCACGGCCTGCCGACAAGCGCACATGCGACTGGGGCATCAGGATACGCGCCACCGCAATGGTACGGATAAAGTCGAATGGCTCTAAATCTTCTACTTGATCTAACGGTGTGCCTTCCACTTTCACCAACATATTGATCGGTACGCTTTCTGGGTGCTGTGGCATATTGGCTAACTGCTGTAGAAGGCCCACTCGGTCACGCAGATTCTCACCCATACCGACAATGCCACCGGCACATACTTTCATGCCAGCATCACGTACGTTGCCGAGGGTGTTAAGGCGGTCTTGGTAGGTACGGGTGGTGATAATCGAGCCATAAAATTCTGGCGAAGTGTCCAGGTTATGGTTGTAGTAGTCGAGACCTGCATCGGCTAATTGCTGGGCTTGATCAGGCCCCAACATACCCAACGTCATGCAGGTTTCCAGGCCCATGGCTTTGACTTCTTTGACCATTTCCAATACGTAAGGCATGTCTTTAGCACGTGGGTTTTTCCACGCTGCACCCATACAAAAGCGGCTCGCGCCTTGCTGCTTGGCGGCAACCGCTTCTCCGATGACCTCTTTCACCTTCATCAAGCGCTCGGCATCTAAACCCGTATCATTGTGCACACTCTGCGGACAATATTTACAGTCTTCAGGGCAGGCGCCTGTTTTGATTGATAGCAAGGTACTCACTTGCACTTCATTAGGGTCAAAATGTGCTCGGTGGGTTGTCTGGGCCTTAAACAACAAATCATTCAATGGCATATTGAACATATCGGTGATTTCGGCAACACCCCAATTATGGCGCTGGCCATTAGCCAAGCTTGAGCTAGACTTATTATCCATGGTGGTATAGGTGGGGGTGGCAACAGTGGCAAAGGTCATAGAGACTCCAACAATTTAATTCTGCACGCATATTAAAAGCTGGTGGTTTGTAGTCAACCCATACCCTAAAAGGAGGTTTACATCTGGTCATTATTTAATCACATTTCTGAGATTGTGCAACCACCCTGCCTGCTGTGTGGTCACCATCCCCACTACCGGCATAACATATGCAAAGCCTGCCTAGAGGATTTGCCTTGGGCACAGCCCCCTATTGTGAATCAAACCCTGGGGTATGCCTATTCTGCTTGTGCCTTGAACTATTTACCGCCCATTAACGGACTCATTAAACAGTTTAAACATCAACGCAATTTGGCGGCAGGGTGCCTGCTTGAGTATTGTCTATCTAAAACCATAAGCTCAGCCTTACTAGAACAGCAACTGCTCTTGCCACAACTGTTAATTCCCGTACCATTACACAGGACAAGGTTGAGGCACAGAGGTTTTAATCAAGCAGAATTCATTGCCCACGGGCTGAGTAAGCACCTGCATATTCCCATGTGCAAAAACCTTTGCCTTCGACTTGGTGATCAGGCGCCGCTACAAGGTCAGAATCGGCGTCAACGCCTGAGGCACATGCAAGGTGTATTTGAGGTCAATACAAAAGAAGTGAATTCGCGGTTACACAGCATCGCCATTGTAGACGATGTCACAACCACAGGAGCTACGGCGCAAGCGCTAAGTAGCTGCCTACAAAGCGCTTGGCCTAACCCCCTGCACATTCAATTATGGTGTTTAGCTAGAACGCCAGCACCAAAAACGCAACTTGAATGGTAGACTGATTAATCTTCGTCAGAAGATTTTTCATCTTGAATACGTTGGTAAATCTCTTCACGGTGCACAGCGACATCGCGGGGAGCATTTACACCTATACGTACTTGATTACCCTTAACACCTAAAACAGTAACGGTAACTTCATCACCCACCATGAGTGTTTCGCCTACGCGGCGGGTTAATATCAACATGCATACTCCTTATGAATTGGGCCGATAAGCCAAATACCGCTAGCTTCCGAGCACCTTAATTATTCCTAATTGCTTCCTTTGGGCGATATGTATATGTCAGCAGCACTGCTGACATATACACCAACTCATCATAATGACTTATAAACTAATCTTCAATAGTTTCCGGCTTATCCATTTCAAATGTGGTGTGTAGCGCGCGTACCGCCAATTCCAAATATTTTTCATCCAGTACCACAGAAACCTTAATCTCTGATGTTGAGATCATTTGAATATTAATATTTTCTTGCGCGAGGCTGTTGAACATGCGGCTGGCCACGCCAGCATGGGATCGCATACCCACACCAACAATAGACACCTTAGCAATTTTGTCGCTACCGATTGCACCGGTGGCGTTCATATCAATGGCCACCTTTTTCAGGGTTGTTAAGGCCAAGTCGTAGTCGTTGCGATGTACGGTAAAGGTGAAGTCCGTTAGACCCTCGGCACTCACATTTTGCAAAATCATATCAACTTCGACGTTTGCATCACTGATCGGGCATAGAATTTTGGAAGCCACACCAGGTACGTCTGGCACACCAGTAATGGTTAATTTCGCTTCGTCTCGATTAAAGGCTATGCCAGAAATAACAGGTTGTTCCATGGTACTTTCACTCTCAGTTGTAATCAGTGTTCCGGGGCCGTCTTGAAAGCTATGTAACACTCTTAACGGCACGTTATATTTTCCTGCAAACTCGACAGCACGGATCTGCAACACCTTAGACCCAAGGCTTGCCATCTCTAACATCTCTTCGAAGGTGATTTCGTCAAGACGCTGGGCGCTGGGTACCACACGCGGGTCAGTGGTATAGACACCATCAACATCGGTATAAATTTGGCACTCGTCAGCCTTAAGTGCAGCTGCAAGTGCAACCCCAGTCGTGTCCGAACCACCCCGACCTAAGGTCGTGATATTGCCTGCATCATCTACACCTTGGAAACCCGCAACAACGACCACTCGGCCCCTATCAAGGTCGCTGCGCATGTTATCAACATCAATGTTTTGGATGCGCGCCTTAGTATAGGATGAATCTGTTTGGATTTTGACCTGCCCACCCGTATACGATCGCGCTGGGCAATCTCTTGCGGTTAGCGCCATACATAACAGGGCGATGGTCACTTGCTCGCCAGTAGAGACTAATACGTCCATTTCACGCGGGCTAGGTTTTTCCTGCATCTCGTTAGCCATGCCAATGAGGCGATTAGTCTCGCCACTCATGGCCGAAACCACAACCACGATATCGTGGCCTTGCTGGCGGAATTTTTTTACTTTGTCTGCCACTTGCTGAATACGCTCCACTGAGCCTACCGAAGTGCCACCATATTTTTGTACGTACAACGCCATTTTTCTTTTCCTATTACTACTTAAGCTTTTTGCCCGGCTAGAGTCTCTTGTAACCATGCCTGGGCACTGGTTAACGCCTCATTTAATTGATCGGCTTGGCCACCACCTTGAGCCATATCAGGTCGCCCACCGCCTTTGCCACCCATGGCCGTTGCCGTGTGGCGGATCAAATCACCGGCCTTTACACGTTGGGTTAAGTCTGAGGTTACGCCCGCCACAACGCTGGCTTTATCATCGACATTGACCGCTAACATCACCACGCCTGAACCCAATTTATTGCGCAACTGGTCCATAGCATCTCGTAACGACTTGGGCTCTACGCCTTCGAGCTTGCTAATCAACACCTTGACGCCGTTAATTTCGACCACAGAAGTTAACAAGTCAGCGCCTTGTGATGCCGCCATTTTAGCCTTAAGTTGATCCAATTCCCGTTCTAAAGCACGGTTGCGATCGAGTATAGACTTCACCTTTTCCGCCACTTGTTCACGGCCACCTTTAACCAGGCCGGTCACTTGGCTGAGCAACTGAGTATTGTCTGCAAACCATTGGCTAGCCGCAGCGCCGGTTAAGGATTCAATGCGCCTTACCCCTGCAGCCACGCCGCTCTCCGCTATGATGGCGAAGGCGCCAATGTCACCAGTACGGCGCACATGGGTGCCACCACACAACTCTAGGGAAAAAACCTCCTCCTGGTCCGTTGACCCCATGGTTACAACCCGCACCTGATCGCCGTACTTTTCGCCAAACAAGGCCATAGCGCCCGCGGCTTTGGCATCATCAATGGCCATGGTATTTGCAGCCACGTCTGCATTGCCCCTAATCTCCAAGTTAACCAAGGCCTCTATCGCTGCTATTTGTGCCGTTGTCACTGGTTCAGAATGGGAGAAGTCAAAGCGTAAACGCTCGGGGTTAACCAAGGACCCTTTTTGAGTCACATGCTCACCAAGCACCCGCCGCATGGCTTCATGCAATAAATGGGTAGCCGAGTGGTTTTTTGCGGATGCAGCTCTAAGCTCACCATTAACGCAGGTGTCAACACGGTCACCCACGCTTAGCTGTCCTTTGTTGAGTTGGCACTGATGAACAAAATGGCCACCTTGCTTGGTCGTATCGGTGACCGAAAGTTGAACTGAGTCGTTACTAAGTTCACCATGGTCACCCACTTGGCCGCCGGCTTCGGCATAAAATGCAGTTTTGTCCAATACCACCTGTACCGTGCCAGTGCCGCTTACGCTATCGACTGATTCCGCGTTCTCAATCAGCGCCACAACTTTGCCTGTTTGCACTAGGTCATCATAACCTGTGAATTCTGTATTGCCTGATAAGTTAAGGTTGTGGCTGTAATCCACACCAAAATTACTCGCCGACCGAGCGCGTGTACGCTGGGCTTCCATGGCTGCCTCAAAACCAGGCATGTCCATGGTCAATTCTCGCTCACGGGCAATATCTGCGGTCAGGTCTACGGGGAAACCGTAGGTGTCGTACAACTTAAAAATGGTCTCGCCAGCAATTTCTTTACTCGTAAGCTTCGCCAAATCTTGCTCAAGGATGCGCATACCCTGATCAAGTGTTTTAACAAACTGTTTCTCCTCTTTAAGGATCACTTGTTCAACTTGAGATTGGGCGGCACTCAACTCAGGGTAAGCTTCGCCCATCTCTTGCACCAATGGCTGCACCAACTGATGGAAAAAGTTGGCAGGCGCACCCATTTTGTTACCATGACGGATGGCCCGGCGCATAATGCGGCGCAATACATAACCACGACCTTCGTTGGATGGGGTCACCCCGTCGACAATTAAAAATGACACCGAACGAATGTGGTCGGCAATCACTCGAAGTGACTTATTTTGGTGATCTTCAGTGCTAATCACTTGCGCTGTAGCAGCCAGCAAATTTTGAAATAAATCAATTTCGTAATTTGAGTGAACGTTTTGTAATACCGCTGCAATACGCTCAAGCCCCATACCCGTGTCTATCGACTGTTTAGGTAGGTCTACCATCACGCCATCGGCTGATCGATTGTACTGCATAAAAACCATGTTCCAGATTTCTATGTAACGATCGCCGTCTTCTTCCGGCGTCCCCGGAGGGCCGCCCCAGACATCGGCGCCGTGGTCATAAAATATTTCCGAGCAGGGCCCGCAAGGTCCGGTATCGCCCATAGACCAGAAGTTGTCTTCGTCCAAACGTGAGAAACGGCTTTGATCAATACCCATTTCCTCAAACCAAATTTTCTCTGCCTCAGCATCACTGTGATGTACAGTCACCCAAAGCCGCTCTTCTGGAATATTGAGTTCCTTGGTTAGAAAGTGCCAGGCAAACTTAATGGCATCACGCTTAAAATAATCGCCAAAGCTAAAATTTCCTAACATTTCGAAAAAGGTGTGGTGACGTGCGGTATAACCTACGTTTTCTAGGTCGTTATGTTTACCACCTGCACGCACACAGCGCTGAGAAGACACCGCACGATTATACGGCCGCTGCTCATCGCCTAAAAACACATCCTTAAACTGCACCATACCCGCATTAGTAAAAAGTAGGGTGGGATCATTACCAGGCACTAAAGAACTACTACGCACGGGCTCGTGTCCGAGTTGCTGATAATAGTCGAGAAAAGCCTGTCGAATGGCGGCAATTTTCATGGAAGGTCTCGCTGTCAAAACAAAAGCGTAAGTATATACTGATACACCAATGCCTTTCGACCGCTGCGGGCCAAAAGTGGCGTAAAATACGGCTTTTTAAGCGAAAATAGCGTTTATTCTGGCTGCGCTTGCAGCGCGTATTGGATCTGCTCTTGTGCAAAACCACGTTGATACAAATATCGTGCTTGCTTCGCCCGCGTTGGCGCATCGGTAGCAACACACCAACCGCAGTGCTTGCGCTTTTGCGCAAGGGCAATTTCAAACCAGTCTGGCTGTTGCACATCCACCTGCGACTGCACTAACAAACGGCTTAAACCGTATTGATAGCCCCACTGAAAAATGCGCGTAACACCATAACCGTCGTTGGCCTTTGAGCGCACCAACACTTCTGCAAACCGCTCATCAGACTGCAGACCTTGGCGCTCTAACTCATCGAGCAAATGGTCTAAATCTACCACCCAATCTTTAGCTAGGCATTTAATCTGCAACTTCTGTTGTAATTCAGTACGCGATTGTTCGCGTCGCGCTAACAATCCCATAGCTTGATAGCGCAATGACGCTAGCTGTTTATTGATATGTTCTTGATCATGCACAACATCGACCACGGGTAACAAAAACCACTTAGAATGTGAGTGGTGTTACTACGTCTGCCGCAGCCTCTTCCGCTTTAGGGATGGCCAACAGTTGATCACGAATCTGCTGTTCAATTTCTACGGCAATCTCGGGGTGATCAAGTAAGTATTGCGACGCATTGGCCTTACCTTGGCCAATTTTATCACCCTTGTACGCATACCAAGCGCCGGCCTTGTCCACTAGGTTTTGCTTGACTCCTAGGTCGATAATCTCACCCATACGATAGATACCTTTACCATAGATAATTTGGAATTCGGCCTGCCTAAATGGTGGTGAAACTTTGTTTTTGACTACCTTAACCCGGGTCTCGTTACCAATCACTTCATCGCCACTTTTAACCGCACCAATGCGGCGAATATCCAAGCGTACAGAAGAGTAAAACTTCAAGGCGTTACCACCGGTTGTGGTTTCTGGACTACCAAACATAACACCAATTTTCATACGGATTTGGTTAATGAAGATCACTAAGCAATTAGCATTTTTGATATTACCTGTAATCTTACGCATCGCTTGTGATAACAAACGTGCCTGTAAACCCACATGACTAGCACCCATTTCACCTTCAATTTCGGCCTTGGGGGTGAGCGCTGCTACCGAGTCAACAATAATCACATCAACGGCACTAGAACGTACCAACATGTCGGTAATCTCTAAAGCCTGCTCTCCAGTGTCGGGCTGACTTACCAATAAATCGTCAACATTAACACCTAGTTTTTCCGCATAACTAGGATCTAAGGCATGCTCAGCATCAACAAAGGCACAGGTCTTGCCGATTTTTTGTGCTTCGGCAATCACCTGCAAAGTGAGGGTGGTTTTACCTGATGACTCTGGGCCGTATATTTCACAAATGCGGCCAAATGGTAAGCCGCCTATGCCCAGTGCGATATCTAGCCCTAAAGAACCGGTAGACACAGAAGGGATGGCTTCGCGTGGCTGGTCGCCCATGCGCATCACTGCACCCTTACCGAACTGACGTTCAATTTGACCTAAGGCCGCTTCGAGGGCTTTTTGTTTGTTTGCATCCATGTGATCCACCTTAATTTACGGCTATTGCCTGTGCGTTATCTGCAATAATTGCACTGTAGTTACATACAGTACCTGTGTATTTGTACAGTATTAAAACATAACCAGAAAAAAGTGCAAGGGTTATTCTTACAAGCAGGGTAAATGCGCTCTATTCATCCCTTCTAACGCTGCCGCTATAGTCTGCTGGCGTACACTTTGACGGTTGCCTACAAACTGAAAAAGCTCACTCGCTACCGCCCCATTTGATTGCGCCCAGGCGACCCACACACTGCCTACAGGTTTTTCTGTGGTGCCGCCACCTGGCCCTGCAACGCCACTCACCGCAACACAAACGTCAGCGTTTAACGCCCGACACCCACCCAAAGCCATCGCTTCTACCACCGCCTCACTAACCGCGCCATGGGCTTCTAACAGTCCTGACGACACCTTGAGGAGATTAATTTTGGCGCTATTGCTGTAACTGATAATGCCCCCAGAGAACCACCCAGAGCTACCTGCTACAGCGGTTATTTCAGCCCCTATACCGCCGCCGGTACATGATTCTGCGGTGGCCATGATTAAGCCTTTTTGACTTAACCTACCGCCAAGCGCCAAGATTAAATCATGCTGTTTCTGTAGTTGGTTGGACATCTGTGCTGCTCTTACGGTTGAGACCCCTTAATGATGCCAGCTTGTATCGATCAGTCAAGCAAGTTTTATTGTTCAGCCTCGCTCGATTGAAGTAACATATGGTATTCATTTAACTCCTTTCGGATACACCCTTCATGGCAGCCTCTGCACCGTTAAGTAACCACACTCCCATGATGCATAGGAAATAAATTATTTATTTATCAAATAGTTATATATAAAATATGAAACTTATTACACAAAATACTACACTAAGCAATTCTAAATTGAAATTTTGCTTTAGATCCAAACCGAATTTAGTATACGCTGAGAAGTGCATTGGATATTTCATTAACTATTTGTTAATTTAAAACAAAATGATAAGGAAAACAGGATAACATTGAAATGGACAATGCTGATCATATTGCGCGCAAAGCAGGATTTGGGTTTTCACTATCAAAAGATCCAATCACGGAAAAAGAATGGATCACAACAAACCAAAACTACATCCAGAACTACAGAAAGTACGTCTCAGACAATCGATTCAACGTTGTAGACAAGATCCTCAAAGATCAATTTGAAGACGAACACTACCGCCGCCTTAGTGGAATGGTTAAATCTGAATCTGGTTCTATCGCCTATGCTCAAATATATTTAGACCGTCACCTCAAAGCTCGTGACCAAGGCGATGTAGACAAATCAAATCAAATCTGGGATCAATTCGTTGATACTAGTCCCATTTCACTAGCTGCCCTAAGAAGAGCAGATTTTGCTCTAAACACAAACTACGACTTTCTTAACCGGCTTTGGTTCTTCTGGATCAATCACTTCACCACAGGTAGAGAAAACGCAGCTGGCCCATACATCCCCCAATACCAAGAAACACTGCGTAAGAACATGTTCGGTAAGTTCTCCGACTTGGTATATAAGTCCATTACTCACGCAAGCATGATCCGTTACTTGGACAACCAACGATCTGCAGGGCCTAATTCAGAAGCTGTTAAAAAGGGTTGGACCAAAGACGGCACCAACGAAAACTTAGCTCGGGAATTAATGGAGCTCTATACACTCACCCCGGCTAGAGGTTATACGCAAGAAGACGTTAACGGCATGACTAATATCCTAACCGGTTGGCAGATTAAACACTGGGATGGAGTGTTCAAGGTCGAATTTGAACATACTCGTCACGAACCACGTACACAGAAGGTCCTCGGTAAGAAATATGGTGGTTCCGGTAAGAATTCAAAGAACAAACTAAAGCGCGTTGTTAAGGACCTATGTAAAGATCCATTCACTGCTAACCATATTGCATTCAAACTATGCCAACACTTCATCAAAGATGTACCAAACGACAAGGATGTAAAGGAACTAGCGAAGATTTATACAAAAACAGGCGGTGACCTAAAAGCTATCTATAAAGGGCTGTTAAAGGTCATAGCTCGTTCTACTACGCAAGACAAGAAGTTCCTTAATCCTGAGCTATGGCTGTATCAAGCATACCGTACATTCGATTCCCCCCTGATAACAAGGATTGAGAAGAGCACGTGGAAATTGGATATGAAAAGTAACGCTAGTGTCTTATCAGAGCTGGGGCACCTTCATGGTTGGTCGATACAACCCAATGGGTTCCCTGACACTGAAGAGGGCTGGGTATCTAACGAATATATGAGTAGGCGCATAAGGCTATCTACATACATGGGTGGTCGTCTCTCTAAGTTCAAATCAGACATACTCTCACGCATAAGAGACAACGGTGTTGATCCCAAACACCTAGAACGACTTGGGTTTACTCCTGGTAGGTCAATGTTAATCACACAATTAGATGATCAATATACTCAGATTGCTGCAGTTCTTTGTTCACCTGAGTTCATGAGGGTTTAATAATGGATAGGCGTACATTCCTTGGTGGATCACTAGCTGTCTCGAGTGCTTGGATGATGGGTTACGTACCTAACACCCTTGCAAACGCTAACAACCAAGACCTACAAATCTTCGTCATGCTCCTACGCGGTGGCATGGACGGTCTAGCGTCTGTTCAGCCTAACATGGAACTAAACCGACTTAAAAAGATTAGAAAGACTTGTGCCATAGATTCAACTCTTAAACTCAATTCAGACTTCGGTCTACACCCAAAACTCCGATCCTTCCATAACATGTGGAAAGACAATAACGCCGCTGTCATACATGCTACAGGGTTCAGTTATGACGGTCGTTCCCACTTCGATGGTCAGAACATCATGGAAGGTGGGTTCTATACACCATACGCTGGCCCAGACGGTTGGTTAGGTCGAGCAATGGAACTAAAAGGGTACTCCAGCATAGCACTTAACCTACCGACTCCACTCATCGCAAAGTCTAATGCTTTCTCTACCAACTTCTATCCATCCAAGTTCTACTCTTCAAGAATGGATCAGGTCAAGGTGATCAACGAACTATGGGGTATGGATGTTGGACTTAGTGCGGTCAAGGATGAGTCGACAATGGCAGCATTCCGTGGTGGTACCGATCGGAATCCTAGAATACTAGCTGCTCAAGTAGCACGAGAAATGAACAAAGAAGGTGGACCCAAGGTTGGTGTTGTTGAACTATCCGGTTTTGATACACACGCTAATCAAGGTCAGGAAAACGGCATGAATGCTGACACCTTGCGCAAGTTAGATGAGATTATGAGCGCATTCAAGAACTCTGCAAGGGGTGAATTATGGAACAACTCCATCATCATGACCGTTACGGAGTTTGGTCGAACAGTTAGACAGAACGGTAATAGCGGTACCGATCACGGCATAGCATCAGCTATCTTATTGGGTGGTGGTGCTATTAAACAATCTAAGGTCATTACTGACTTCCCCGGTTTAAATGATAAGGACTTAGTTGAGAATAGAGATTTGAGACAAACCATCGACTCACGTGATGTATATGGTGATGTATTACATCGAGCGTTTGGCCTAACTAAGGACGACATTCGCAATAAAATCTTTCCGAAGAGTTCTCAAAACCTAGATTTAGGAGTCTTCACATGATCGGGCGAACGAAAATGAATAAGTACATTGTTAACGCGTTTGGGTTGACCGCTACAGGTTTTGCCTGCAAAGCTGGAGGTGGTGATGTTATCCTTTGAGTAAATGTACTTGCGGTATATTGGCTGTGATTAAAAAACGGCGCCAGAGAAATAATTTGACGGTATATTGCTATTATTAAAATCCTGCCATCCCGACCAATTTCATGAGCTATTTCAAAGAGTTACAATATATTAGAGTAAACTAAACAAGCGTATTTCCTAAGGGTTTCAGAGGGTTAGATCTTTTGTTTTTTCTATTATTTAGCGAGTCAATTACTGTAAGAGTTTAAACGCGAATACAATAACGAAGACAAAACTGGGACGGACACTATCGGTTAAGACCAAAGGTTGCACTCTACTGTTACCGCCGATGCAAAAATGACCCCTAGCGCCAATTTAAACGAAGCTCCCTTTTAATTTGAAAGACCTGGAAAATTCCGAGAAATAACCAACATTGTCCCCTCGATATCAAAACCTACCCATTACGGTGAAGCAGCTTACAAAAAACAGAACCGCTCCTTTCGTCCAGTATTTAGTGAACTCCACCGCTATATTTCTCATTGATTATCATGTTAAATCTAGTTGAGTTAAGTGACTTAATCAAGCAACACGGAAGAGCCAGTAACGGAATAAAGTATAGAGGGAAGCCGTTAAAAGACAGGTACATCCTCGATGGCTGTGTTAAGAATGGGGTATTTACATCTAGATTTCTCGCATACTATTCATCAGGTTAATACCTGTCACGAGAGCCATCATAGCTCCAGATCATTCGCCAAGGGATTGGTCCTTTGTTTCACCCCCCTTGCTGCTTCTGCTCCCAGGCATGAGTAAGAATGCCAACAGATCGCAATAGGCAGAATATTCCGCCTGCGAGTGGAGCGGCAAATTCCAATAAGTTAAAGCACTATGTCAAGGGAGAGCTAAGAGGTAACCCAGCATCCGGTGTGAAGCCATACAATTCAACATCCGGTAATGCTGTAGCAACGACATTTCTGGCGGCTATGAGCCGATCAAAATAAATACCCGTTTTTAGCCCCATCGCCTCTAGCAAGAATACCAGATCCTCAGTAACAATAT
>JABGSN010000056.1 GCA_018647765.1 Oceanospirillaceae bacterium
AAAAGTAAATATTAGGAGACGCGACCATGTGTGGTATTGCAGGCCTTATTCATAAGAAGGCGGGCGGTGCAAACATCGGACAAGAAATGACTGATATGCTTCAAGCTTTGAAGCATCGCGGACCAGATTCTACCGGTTATGCGCTATATGGCTCCCCCATTAGTAACTACATCATGCGTATCAACCTTGCAGAGCAAGCTGATACTCAAAAAGGTTTTGACGTTGCAAACCAGCTTCAATCTCGTAACGACCTAGTCGATGCGCGTATAGCTGAGTTAGGCGCCAAAGTAGCCAAGAAAGAAAACTCAACGACTTACGCGTTGCGTTACGAATTGTCTTTCGACGGTGACCTTAAAAACTTAATCGATTACGTTGAAGACATCGAAGGCGTTGAAGTGATGTCTTGCGGTAATGGTCTTGAGTTGATCAAAGACTTAGGCGATGCCTCTGTGGTATCTGCACAGTACGGCATCAACGAATTCCAAGGTTCTCACGCCATTGGCCACACCCGTATGGCCACTGAGTCTGACGTAGATATTCGTTCAGCTCACCCTTACTGGGCCTACCCATTTGCCGACGTATCAGTAGTACACAACGGCCAGTTAACTAACTACTGGACTAACCGTCGCGCTCTAGAGCGTGTAGGTAACCGTTTCAACTCTAACTGTGACTCTGAGCTTATCGCTGTGTACATTGCCAACCGCATTAGCGAAGGCGATGACCTAGAAACAGCCATGCGTCGTTCGGTAGAAGACCTAGACGGTGTATTCACTTACCTAGTGGCTACTTCTGACTCTCTTGGCATGGCCAAGGACGTGATGGCGGCTAAGCCTATGGTGATCTACGAGAGTGATGATTTTATCGCATTGGCTTCTGAAGAAGTTTCAATCCGTAATATCTTCGATCACGAAATTGACACATTTGACCCTTATGAAGGCGAGGTGCGCGTATGGCAACTGTAAGCAAATCCAGCCAATCCCATGACATGGGATTGCATACGGAAAAGCTCACCAACCGAACTCAGCAACAGTTTTTTGATGCTGGCGAATCGGCTAACTTTACTTATGCATGGGCTCCAGAAGTCGACACAAACAAAGTAGGCACTTTGGATTGTGAAGGTATGGACCCAACCGATATTAACATCCGTCTACGCGAGTTGATGGCAGAAGGTTGTGGCACTATTAACCTAAGCAACCCAGGCTCTATGCATGGTTTGTGTGTTGGTATCCTTAACCGTCTACAGCTTAACATCACTGGCAGCCTCGGCTACTTTGGTTGTGGTTTGATCGACGGACCCAACGTAAACATTTCTGGCCGTGTTGGCTGGTCATGTGGCGAAAACATGATGGCGGGTACCATTGTCATCGAGAAAAATGCGGGTTCTACCTTCGGCGCGGCCATTCGTGGCGGTGACTTGGTGTGTAAGGGCAGTGTGGGTTCTCGTACCGGTATCGACCAAAAAGGCGGTACTATCATCGTTGGTGGTAAGACTGGCGCATTCACCGGTTTCATGATGCAACGTGGTCGTATGATTATTCTTGGCGACGCCGGCATGAACCTTGGCGACTCTATGTACGATGGCACCATCTACGTAGGCGGCGAGATTGAAGGCCTAGGCGTAGATGCCGTGCCTGCTGACCTAAATGACCTTGACCGTAAGTGGTTGAAGTCCAAGCTAGATCTCTATGGTATGGAAGCGCCTAACGGCATCGATAACATGCAAAAGATCGTCGCTGGTAAGCAGTTGTGGAACTACGACAACCTCGAACCATCAGAGAAGAAGCTAGTTCTTTAAGAGCAGCGAGGATACTTATTATGGCAGTTGTTAACGAAAAAGAAATAATTGGTAAGAGTTTTATCTTCCCACCTGAAGTCATGAACGACATCCACATCAAGGCCGACCTTGGTCGTTACCGGATGCGTGGCATGTCTTTGTTCAAGAAAATCCCAAGCTGGGATGACTTGACGTTTATGCCAGGTACTTTGACACGTTTCGTAATCGAAGGTTACCGTGAAAAGTGCTTGACCAAAACCGTGATTGGCCCTAAAGCCAAACGCCCTATGGTATTAGACATTCCTGTGTACATCACTGGTATGAGTTTTGGTGCATTGTCTTACGAAGCTAAGACAGCATTGGCACGTGGCGCAACCATGGCAGGCACTGCGACCTGTTCTGGCGAAGGCGGCATGATTCCTGATGAGCGTCGCTACTCAGAGAAGTGGTTCTATCAGTGCATCCAGTCTCGTTACGGATTTAACCCACATCACTTGCGCCTTGCGGATGCGTGTGAATTCTTTATCGGCCAAGGCTGTAAAGTAGGCTTGGGTGGTCACTTAATGGGTCAGAAAGTAACCGATCAGGTTGCTGAGATGCGTTCACTACCCGCAGGTATCGACCAGCGTTCACCTGCTCGTCACCCTGACTGGTTAGGTCCAGATGATCTTTCTTTGAAAATCAAAGAAATTCGTGAAGCGACCGATTGGCAGATTCCTATTCAGCTTAAGCTGGGTGCGGCTCGTGTATATGACGACGTGCGTATGGCGGCTAAGTGTGAGCCAGACTCTATCTATATCGATGGTATGGAAGGTTCTACTGGTGCTGGCCCACACATCGCTACTGAGGAAACTGGTGTTCCTGGTATCGCTGCAATCCGCCAAGCGCGTAAAGCCCTTGATGACGTAGGCAAGACTGGTGAAATTAGCCTTGTATACGCTGGTGGTATCCGTAACGGTGGTGACTTGGCGAAAGCTTTGGCACTTGGCGCTGACGCTGTAGCGATCGGTCACTCTGCGATGATGGCATTGAACTGTAACCGCGACATCGACGAAGCCGACTTCCCGAACGAAATGGGCGTAGAAGCCGGTTCTTGTTACCACTGTCACACTGGCCGCTGTCCAGTAGGCGTTGCAACACAAGATCCTAAGCTACGTGCTCGTCTCAACCCAGACGAAGCTTCTGAGCGTGTATATAACTTCTTACACACGCTAACCATCGAATGTCAGTTATTGGCACGTGCGTGTGGTAAGACCAACATCCATTCTCTAGAGCCAGAAGATATTGCGGCTCTTACAATGGAAGCGTCGGCCATGGCTCAAGTTCCACTAGCAGGTAGCCAACACACTGTTGGTCGTCCTGACATGACTCGTTTCTAGGAGGGCATTACAATGTCACAAGATGTAGATCATTACTTAAATTCAGACGGCCTGGACTCAGATCGCGAGAAAATGATTGGTCAGACAATCGGTTACCGTTACGACGTTAACTTGGTACCTGATATGGACCGTTGTACTCCTTACCTTACTGAGTACATGGACAAAATGAACTGGAAAGACCTTAATTGGTTGGAAGACGTTCACATGGGCTACGAAGAAGACCGCGCTGCTGTTTTCGATCGTAACATCAACGGCTGGGTCACCATCCCTGATACCATTAAGCTTCCAGACAACCAGCAAGATCGTGACATGATTGCGCGTGAGTTGTTGTTGAAGTTCCAAATGTCTGAGAACCATCCAATGGTTCAGTTGCGTGAAGCTTACGCTAAGTTCTAACGGACTTTAGATTGGGGCGAAAGCCCCAGTCTAAGAATAAAAGTTCAGACAATAAAAAGCCCAGCATATGCTGGGCTTTTTCGTTGCCGCCGTCTTCCTGACGAAGGTCAGGATCTCTTAATCTAAGCCGACCACATTAACGCCTTTTGGTGACGCGCTTTTAACGGCGGTAAACCAAAACGTTTCTTATAACATTTATAAAAACTAGGCAGCGAAGAGAAGCCGCAACGAATAGCGATATTTTCAACGGTATATTTGGATTCAAATAATAATTTATGCGCATGATTTAGGCGCTTCTCTAAATAATAGGTGCTTGGCGAAATGCCAATATAAACTTTAAATAGGCGTTGAATTTGACGTTTCCCTAAACCCGCATACTGGCTTATTTCAGACAAGCTTAATGGCTCATCTATATTATTTTCCATCAAAGATGCGACTTGCTGCAATGCATTGGGCCAGCCGTAGGGGTTTATTTTGTTATCTAACCGGTGCTCTTTTGGGGTACGCAAAGTGGCACAGTTCATCTCTTCTGCCACCGCAATAGCGACCGACTTACCATGGTGTAAGTGGATGATATGTAACATCATGTCTAAGCTAGTGCTGCCGCCTTGGCAGGTGAAGCGATTATTGTTAACGTTAAAAATAGCTCGGTTTGGCGTCGCACCTTGCTGGCGCAACTCATCTAAATGACGGTGATCTATAGTCCAGCGACAATCATCCAACAATCCTGAAAGGTAGAGGTAGTAGGCTCCTGTGCCTACACCGCCCATAAGCGCGCCAGAACGAGCGAGGTGTTTTAGTGGTGCGGTAAAACCCTGCACGGGAAGCTGGTAAATGGTGTTGGTGGCACAAATGACTAAGGCATCAAGCTGGCTTAAAGACCAAGCCGCAGTTAGCGCCAGTGTCTCAACCTGCATGCCGCAAGACGACATGGTTGGACCACCGTTTAAGGAGAACAGTTGCCACTCATAAAGCGTGTGGCCAAGCCGATGGTTAGCTACTTTCAGGGGCTCAACAATATGGCTCATTTCGGCAAAGTTGTAGCCAGGGACTAATAATACGCCCAGTTTCCAATTCTTATTAATAATATCTAGCGACATAACAAATTCACTGTATTAATTTGTACTTTAAGGTCGGCATCTTTAAAGATGATTTAACTAATGGTAGCGTCATTTTGTCGTTTTTACAATATATTTGGGGGTTAATATGTCGCGCTAGGATAATAATATAAATATATTCATAAATAATATATATATGTTAATAAGTTAATTAGTTAATGTTTTAATTTAAAACATTGGTATGTTTGATGTTAATAAAATACACACCTCTACAGATGGCGCTAAGTTTAGAGATTATCTATTGGACAAAGGGCTATCTGCAGGCTTACTCCATGCCAAATACTTTAGCTAGATCAGATTTTAGGGGTTTGGATTTAGAAAGGTCTAAGCCTGAGTGAATATGTTGCAGGTGTTCAAATACCAGTTTTTCAGTCAATTTTGGTTCGCCCTTCTTGATAGCCGCTAGAATGTTTGCATGATCACCATCGGGGCAACTGGAATGTCCGCTATCGCCAAGCAGACCGACGATCAGTGAGGTCTTTGTGACTAATTCACGAATAATTCTAGTGAGAACAGAATTTTCACTAATACTTGCTAGCTTGACATGAAACTCACCAGAGAGTCGAATAATGTGAGAGCGATCTGAGTTTGTCCTGGCTGCGTGCTCTAGCTTAATGTGCTCTTCAAGCATACTAACATCAGGGCTCTGGGTTGCAATGCAGAGCCCATTAACTAGTTGTGGTTCTATGAGCATGCGTGATGTAAAAACATCGTTGGCTTCTTTAGGGTTGAGACCGGCAATGAAGGCACCTCGATTAGATTTTAAGTCAACAATTCCTTGGCTCGCCAACAATAACAGCGCACGTCTCACTCGCATGCGCCCAACACCAAAAGTTTCGCATAGCTTTGCTTCGCTGAGTTTGGTTTTTGGCGCTATACGCTGTTCCATAACAACCCTATAAATACTGTCTACGACGATTTGCTCTTCAGGGCTCGAGGTATAAGAATCACCGCCCATAGCAGTTGGTTGAGTCAATTCAGCCTCCCAAGTTTGCAGGAAAATACTTTGATCATAAAAGAACTCATTAGTTAGTGAGCCGCTGTGGCGCAAGGTTACGATGTGGTTTGGCTGTTGCTGTTGTTTGCTGCAGCAGGCGTGTTCCACCATGCAGGAATTAAAATTCCTTATTTTGCATTCTTTGCTCATGATTCAGGTATTCGTACCACGGAGCCGCCCCATAATATGTTGCTTGCCATGGCCATTGCCGCTGGGCTATGTATAGCCATCGGCGCCTTCCCTGCGCACACGGTCTATGCCCTGCTGCCATGGGAAGCCACCTACCAGCCTTACGATATTACCCATGTGTTGACTCAGCTGAGGCCGACGGAAACCATGATGGCATGGGTGGCCGTGTTACTGACAGGGATTCTTCTGCTTTACTATATTTAACTAGTAACTGAGCTATAAAAAAGGCGTGAGCTGCGGATTAATAGCCATAAGAAGAAAGGCCCGCCTAGTGCCCCTGTGGCTATGCCAATAGGAATCTCTGCTGGCGGAATGGCGTTGCGCACAAATAAGTCGACAAAGAGCACCATATTGACGCCTACGAGAGCGTAAATCGGTAGTACCATGCGGCGGCTAGCTTGCACAATTGAGTCTCAACCGTGCTTGTTGAATCTCGTATGTGGTGGAGATGGGGGAGTCGAATCAGTCGGCTTATAAGTTATTAATTTATAACAAAAACAATGACTTGTGGTCTTGTCGTGCTACGAAACGAAAAAAGACCTTGGTCTAACTTGTTGATATACAAGTCAAAACAAAGTCTTTTTGGTGTGTGGTGGAGATGGGGGGAGTCGAACCTTTCCTTACATCCCTTTAAACAAGGCGTTTACATGGCAGTTAGATGGAATAGGGTACCTACAAGGGTACCTAAAACTCAATCCGTAGTTACAATCGCAATCAAGGAATAACTAGCCATGAATAGTCCACAATCGCCAATAACGCAATCAGATATCAAAGCCAAACTAGCTTATGACCTATGGTCTAAATTTAATCCAATTCAAATAAAGCACTTACTTGAGGCCGTTAAATCGTTACAGTCTGGCGACGACCAAGCGGCCTTTATAGCCACACTAAAACGTGACGTAGGGTTACTGGCATAGCTCCACAATAAGGGCTGAGTGGTATGTTAGCATTGTGATTGTAGTAGTTGGCGGCGCAGAGGGTAGCGCTCTATTGTC
>JABGSN010000060.1 GCA_018647765.1 Oceanospirillaceae bacterium
ACGGCCAAGTGTGCGAAATTGCCAGCCGAGAGCAACTATTTAGCCAACCCCAGCACCCCTACACCAAAGCCTTATTGGCCGCCTCGCCGCAAATATATACCCCACCAAACAAACACCACCGGCTCGTGGGCGATGTACCTAACCGCATCCCCTTACGCCATGTACAGCACGGTTGTAGCTTGCAAGATCGCTGCCCTCAAGCGTTTGAAACCTGCCGCCACCAAACACCTCAACTAACCCCTTTAACGACGCAACATGCAGTGGCCTGCCATCACACCCAGCCACCCGTAAGCCAAGGAAACAGCCATGACCCTGAACATTAATTGCCAGTTTGATAGTGGTAATATCCACGTCATAGACAGTCAGAGCAACCCAGTTAAACTCGCCATTCGTCACGATCATCAATCGGACTTCTACCAGTGGTTTCACTTCTGTGTAAGTGGTGCTCAGGCTCAAGAAAATTTCCAGTTTAGCCTCACCAACGCAGCGGGAGCAGCCTTCGCCCAAGGCTGGAACCACTTCCAAGTGGTGGCCTCTTACGACCGCCAAGAGTGGTTTCGTGTAGCCACCCATTATGAACAGGGCGAACTTATATTTGACCATGCCGCCGAATACGATCAAGTTTGGTACAGCTTTTTTACACCCTATTCATGGGAACGCCATCAAGACCTCATCGCATGGGCTCAAACAAGCGCCCTATGCAGCCTAGAAACCTTAGGTAATACCTTAGATAACAGGCCATTGAGCCTATTAACCGTAGGCCAAGCAGGGCTCGGAAAACGTAATATTTGGCTCACCGCACGCCAGCATCCAGGCGAAACCATGGCCGCGTTTGCCATCGAAGGCCTATTACAAAAATTGCTAGACCCAGCCGACGCCTGTGGCCGCAAGTTGCTGGAAAATGCAGTGTTTTACATCATCCCTAATATGAACCCAGACGGCAGCGTGCGTGGCCATTTACGCACCAACGCTGCGGGCGTAAACCTTAACCGCGAATGGGCCAATGCCACCATGGAACGTAGCCCAGAAGTTTATTTAACCCAACAAAAAATGCGCACCACCGGCGTTGATTTATTTATTGATTGTCACGGCGATGAAGAAATCCCTTATGTATTCTTAGTCGACAACCAAGGCATTCCGGCCTACGGCCCGCGACTAGCCAAACTTGAAGCGGACTTTAAACAACAATTACTCATCAGCAACCCCGATTACCAAACTGAACACGGCTACGAAACAGACCTGCCTGGCCAAGCCAACTTAACCCTAGCCAGTGCCGCAGTTGGCCAGGCCTATGATTGCCTGTCTTTAACCCTAGAAATGCCGTTTATTGATAACCTTAACTTACCCGATGCCACTTACGGTTGGTCGGCTCAGCGAAGTAGTGATATGGGCGCTGCGTTATTGCCCGCCATGCTTGCTGTGATAGATGAGCTAAGATAAAACCATGGAATTACGTTGATTGGATGACTTTTGCGCATTAGCACGGACACGACATTTGTCCCGTGCGGCCGACGAACGCCATGTGAGCCAGCCGACGTATCAAACTATTGGATAGGAAGCGAATACAGCCAAGCCATCAGTAGCAAAGCACTGATCCAGCAAGGATTTGGATTAGGCTGGTTACCCCGCAGCTTAGCGCAAGAAAAGTTGCAGCAAGGTAAGTTACACATTGCCGGCGGCACTCAATGGCATATTGGCCTACAAATTCGCCTCTACCGACGCCGCAACGACGCCAATACAAAGCTACAAAACTTATGGCAGATGCTCATCAAGACTGTGTCATAGGTAACGCGTAGGTGCCCATCACATGGGCCACCGGCCGATCGTCTCCACCGGAATACAGTTCCACCTCGCCAACCACTAACGAGCGACCCACCTTAATCAATTTGCACTGACCAATAATGTCTTTATCGGCGGCGGGTTTTCTCAGAAAGTTAATGGATAAGTTTGACGTCACCGCCAGCGCCACCAAACCAACCTCTCCCAACACGGCAACGTATAACGCCACATCGGCGACGGTCATCATTACTGGCCCAGAAACGGTGCCCCCAGGGCGTAGCTCATCAAATCCAACGGCATGCCTAATGGTCGCGGCACGATCGCCTACGGCCTCTACCACACACTTAGACTGTGGAAACTCCTTAGCTAAAAACTTAACAATAACGTCTTTACTTACCACAATTACTCCTTCATATTTTAGCTACCCTGCCATGACTATAAGTAAGGCCTCACTATCGATCAACTACGCTCAACTGTGGTTTCCTTTTCCCCCACCGAAGCCACGTAGCGAATGGCAGACTCAGCCTCTACTTCTAACTTTGCTCGCTCGGCCTTACTAAGGTATTTAGGTTTATTTTTGCTAGCCAATTTGGCGTTGGCCCGCTTGGCTTGGGCCTTTAAAATTTGAATACCTTTTTTACGACGATTCATGTGTATCTACTCATCTGAAAACAGTGACATAGTACCAGTTTAGATTCGATAACCAAACCGCATCAATCATTGCTTCACCCTCCGCACCTCAACCTAAGTCACATATTACCTTAGCCAAGTTCTATTTATAGAAATTATGCAACAGCGGATGTTAGAAACTGAATAGCCACTAAAAATTACAAAATAACTAATTAAAACAATAATATAAAGGCAAAACATGCCTTATTCGAAGTGCTTGATTCGCCACCTCAACCGACTCATAATAACACGACACTACATCTTACTAGGATCACCTTTGATGCCGCCCCAATTTGCCAGCCTGTACCCTCACCATCTGCAGCGTTTAACTGACACTACCGAACAAGCCTTGGCAGCCGAATCTTACGACAGTCTGTTGATTCACAGCGGCGCGCCAAAGTTGGCATTTCTGGATGATTATCACGGCCCTTACAAGGCGAGCCCTCACTTTTTGTGGTGGTTGCCTTTAACCCAAAGCCCACACTGTTATTTGTTAATTCAAACAGGCAATAAGCCGGTTTTGTTTTACCATTTAGCCGATGACTTTTGGCATGTGCCACCGGTTGCGCCCAATGATTTTTGGTGTGAACATTTTGATATTCATTTGTGTGCCGACCTTGCGGCTGTTAAGCAAGCCCTTAAAACCTACCAAAGCAGTCAGCAGCGTCGTGCTTGGATTGGCGAAGACACCGAGTTAGGACGCAACCTAGGTATAGAAAATATAAACCCACAAGGCCTTATGCACCGTTTACACTTTGCTCGTGCGGTAAAGAGTGACTATGAAATAGCCTGCTTACGCCAAGCCAACGTGATTGCGCTCGATGGCCACGCCGCTGCTAAAGCAGCCTTTATGGCGGGCAAAAGTGAGTTTGAAACTCATTTAGCGTATCTGGCCGCTGTACAACAAGACCAAACCGAAATGCCTTACCGCAACATTATTGGTTTTGGCGGACACAGCGCTGTATTGCACTACCAGCATTATCAATATCAAGCGCAAGACATGAGCAAAGCACAGAGCTTTTTGATTGATGCTGGCGCCCAATGCCATGGGTATGCATCGGACATTACCCGTTGCCATAGCCGTGATAGCGAACTGTATCAAAATTTAATTGACACCATGACAGCCGCCCAGTTGCTGGTGTGCGCCCAGGTCAAACCCGGTACCCAATTTACTGACTTACATATGCGTATGCATCGCTTAGTGCTCGACATGTTAGTGCAATTTAATTTAGTTAATGGCTCGTGGGATGAGCTAGAGAGCAGCCATATCAGTAGCGCTTTTTTCCCTCACGGGCTCGGTCATTTACTGGGGTTACAGGTGCATGATATTGGCGGCTGGCAGCAAGATGAGGCCGGCGCCATGTTATCGCCGCCTGCAGAGCATGGATTTTTGCGCTGCACCCGCACGTTAGAACAGGACATGGTGGTGACCATTGAACCTGGCCTGTATGTCATCGACAGTTTATTACAACAGTGGCGCGACAAGGGTAGTGGGCACTTACTTAACGAAGCGGCCATAGACCAGTTACGCCCTTTAGGTGGGGTGCGAATTGAAGACAATATTGTGGTGGCACCCGTGCCGGTTAACCTAAGCACTGCCTAATTTTATCTAACATTTTGGGTAGTTCGCTAGCGATATAGGGGTTGTTTGGCAAATTACCCCAGACTGGACTGGGCCATGCGGGGTCACTGTGAAAGCGCCCGATCACGTGAATATGCAGCTGACTCACCACATTTCCCAAGGCACCAATATTGAGTTTTTGAGGCTGATACAGCTGTTCTAGCAGTTGGGAAATTTGGTTCACTTCTGCCAGCAATTGGTGCTGTATGGGCATGGCTAAGTGGGTCATTTCGGTTGCCTCGTCTACACGTGGCACCAAAATAAACCAAGGCACACTGGCGTTATTCACTAACAACAACCGGCTAATGGGCAAATCAACTACAAATTCGCAATCTGCTGATAAGCGCGGGTCGAGGTGAAAATCTGTGGGCTGAGCTAGCATTAACGGTTACCTGTGGGTTTGCCACCCATGGGCAACTGGCTCACAACGCTACCACCCTTGATGACCTTGGCAACGCCTTCTTTTTCTACTTCGTCAATACGAATGACGCTGTGCATAGGGATGTAGCTGCGCTTAACTTGGGCAAACTCGGCTTTGAGTTTTTCTTCGCCAGGGTCTATCAGTAGCTGGCTGCGTTCGCCAAATACAAACTCTTCTACTTCTACAAAACCATACATTTCACTTGGATAAACGTGGCGGGCAAATATTTCGTAGGTTTCTTCTTGGTTTACAAACATCACTTTATAAACCGTTTTGTTATCTTTCATAGTTTTTTCTTAAAACTGTTATCACAAAGGGCATTACATCGTCTTAGCTGCTTATATTAGGGCTAAAAGAACTAATTTCAAGCTAGGTTTAACAGCCGCCTTAACTGTATAATGCGTGCTTCAATATTGCAGGTGTTTACCATGACCAAAAAGCTATTTATTAAAACCCACGGTTGCCAGATGAACGAATACGATTCGTCGCGCATGGCCGACCTGCTGGGCGATAGCCATGCCATGGAAATAACCGACAATGAAGCCGAAGCCGACGTGTTGTTGCTCAACACCTGTTCCATTCGTGAAAAAGCCCAAGATAAGGTTTATCACCAATTGGGGCGCTGGCGCAAATTAAAAGAAGCCAAACCAGACCTTAAAATTGGCGTGGGCGGCTGTGTAGCGAGCCAAGAAGGCGAAGCCATTTCTAAACGCGCGCCATTTGTAGACATGATTTTTGGGCCACAAACCTTGCACCGTTTACCGGATATGATCGATGCCACCGATGCTGGCGCTAAAGGTGTGGTGGACGTTAGCTTTCCAGAAATAGAAAAGTTCGACAACCTGCCAGCGCCTAAAGTCGATGGCGCCGAAGCCTTTGTCTCCATCATGGAAGGCTGCAGCAAATACTGTACTTTCTGCGTGGTGCCATACACCCGTGGTGAAGAAGTAAGCCGTCCGTTAAACGACGTACTGGGAGAAGTAGAGCAACTGGCCGAACAAGGCGTGCGCGAAGTCAACTTATTAGGCCAAAACGTCAACGCTTACCAAGGCGACACCGTAGATGGTGACCTAGTTGACCTAGCTGAACTGATCGCCTTAGTGGCCAATATAGACGGCATTGATCGTATTCGTTTTACCACCAGCCACCCCGTTGAGTTTTCCGACAGCTTAATCGATGCCTTCGGCCAGATCCCTGAACTAGTAAGCCACTTGCATTTGCCAGTTCAATCGGGCTCAGACAAAATTTTGATGGCCATGAAGCGCGGTCACACTGCATTAGAATATAAATCTAAAATGCGCCGTATCCGTAAACAGCGACCCGACATTAGCTTTTCGTCAGACTTTATTATTGGTTTTCCGGGCGAGTCTGATGCTGACTTTGAAGCCACTATGGACCTCATTGCCGACATTGGTTTTGACTTATCCTTTAGCTTTATTTATAGCCAGCGCCCGGGAACTCCCGCCACCGACCTGCCAGACAATACCGATATCGCCACCAAAAAACAGCGTCTATCATTATTACAACGCCGCATTGATAGTCAGTCGTTTGATATCAGCAAAGCTATGATCGGTAGTTTGCAGCGTGTACTGGTAAACGGTTACTCCAAAAAAGACCCTGGTAAATTCACCGGCCGTAGCGAAAACAACCGTTCAGTTAATTTTCCGTGCAGCAATGCCGACTTAATTGGCAAGTTCGCTCAAATACGCATCTTAGACGCCGGCCCTCACTCGTTACGAGGCGAACTTGTTGCCTCCGAGCTAGACGGACTTGCGCCCGTTGGCCAAATTGTGCTGCAATAGACTGACATGAGACAACCAACACACGTATCCAACAGTGATTCAAGCGGTACCATTTTTAGCTTATTGCCAGACAACACCCAGCATCTAGCCTGCCTGCAAGGCCAGCTAGATGGCAACTTACGCATTATCGAACAACGTCTACAACTCAGCATCAGTAACCGCGGTAACCGGTTTCATGTAGACGGAACTCCGGCAGCCTGTTTGGCTGGAGAGAAGGTATTACAACAGCTTTATCGCGAAGCCCAACAGACCAGCGAAGTGACACCCGACATGGTACACCTCGCGTTAGTGGAAGCCCTGCACACCATGACCGAAGCCAGTGCCAGCACCCCCATTCAAAAGGCCAACCAGCCACAAGACACTGGATTAGCCATCCGCACCAAGCGCGCCAACATCAAACCCCGTGGCGAAACCCAGCAAAGCTATATCCGTTCCATTCGACAGCACGACATTAACTTTGGTATTGGACCTGCAGGTACCGGTAAAACGTACTTAGCTGTTGCCTGTGCAGTTGAAGCCTTAGAGCGCGAAGAAGTACGCCGCATTTTATTAGTCCGCCCCGCGGTAGAAGCCGGTGAAAAGCTGGGCTTTCTGCCAGGCGACTTGGCGCAAAAAATAGACCCCTACCTGCGCCCCCTGTACGACGCTCTGTATGAAATGCTCGGCTTTGAAACTGTGGCACGCATGATAGAAAAGAATATCATTGAAATTGCGCCGCTGGCCTATATGCGCGGTCGCACGCTCAATGGCAGTTTTGTTATTTTGGACGAAAGCCAAAATACCACACGCGAACAAATGAAGATGTTTCTGACGCGTATTGGTTTTGGTTCCACCGCTGTAATTACCGGCGACGTCACCCAAATCGATTTACCCAAAGGTACGCCCTCAGGCCTAAAGCACGCCATTGAAGTACTCGACGGTGTCAACGACATTGGTTTTACCCACTTTTTATCCAGTGACATCGTACGTCATCCCTTAGTACAGCGTATTGTTGATGCCTACGATGTATTTGAAAAGAAAAACCCATGAACCTCGACTTGCAAGTGGCCTGTGAAAACGCACACATACCCAGCTTAGCGCAGTTTGAGCAATGGGCCCAATTGGCTGTTAAAAGCCATGCTAATGCCACAGAGGTCACCATTCGTGTGGTTGAGCCTGCCGAAAGCCAAGCGTTAAATTTACAGTATCGCGGCAAAGACAAACCCACTAACGTGTTGTCTTTCCCGTTTGAAGAACCCGAATTTGAAGACCCCGAAATAGCGGCAGCCATGGCCCAAGAGCTAGGCCATGGTGATTATTTAGGTGACTTAGTGATTAATGCAGACTTGGTTGCAGAAGAAGCTGCACAACAAGGTAAAACCACACAACATCACTGGGCCCACTTAGTCATTCACGGCACCTTGCATTTGCAGGGTTATGACCACATTGATGATGACGAGGCCAAGCTGATGGAAAACCTTGAAATACAACTATTAGCACAGCTCAACATTGCTAATCCATACATTGCCAAAACGCACGACTAAGCGTATAAATTGGCTAACTAAACTATTTAGGATTTAACCCACCTCATGAACGACGACGCGTCGACCCACAGTCAGGACAAACGCTCCTGGCTGGATAGACTTTCCTTTTTCCTTAGCGACCGCCCCAGCACCAAAGAAGAGCTGTTAGAGCAGATCAGGCAAGCGGAAGAAGACCAAATACTTGACCGCGAAGCCCTCGACACCATCGAAGGCGCGTTGCAAATGTCACACATGCAAGTGCGCGACATCATGGTGCCTAGGCCGCAAATGGCCGTCGTTAAAGCCGATCAAAGCACCACTGAGTTCATGCAGACCATTACCGAAACGTCCCACTCACGCTTCCCTGTGATCGGAGAATCTCCGGATGAAGTGTTAGGCATACTACTAGCCAAAGACTTATTACCCCTAGCCTTTGCTAAACAGATGGATAATTTTGACCTTAATGCGATGTTGCGCAAACCCATCTTTGTGCCCGAAAGCAAGCGTTTGTCCATCTTGCTTAATGAGTTTCGTACCAACCGCTATCACATGGCCATTGTGCTCGACGAATACGGTGGCGTAGCAGGCTTAGTGACCATTGAAGACGTATTAGAACAAATCGTAGGCGAAATAGAAGATGAAACAGACGCCGAAGAAGATGACAGCAATATTCGCCCCTTTGCAGACAACGGCTTTTTAGTTAAAGCCCTCACCAGCATCGAAGATTTTAACGAACATTTTGGCACTTACTACGACGATACCGAGTTCGACACCATTGGCGGCATCGTCACCCAACAATTTGGCCACTTACCCGCTAAAGATGAAGACACCGAAATTGGCTCTTTGAGTTTCCGTATTCTAGCCGCAGACAATCGTCGTATTCGACTCATGCAAGTGACGCCGATTGTCGAGGAAAGCGATGACACTGACGCGCAAGACTAACCTCGCCTTAAGCACCGCCGCTGGTGCATTAGCGCCCTTGGCACTGGCGCCAGTTTCTATCTGGCCGCTGGCGCCATTAAGTATTATCCTTTTTTGGCTCAGCTTACAAACCTGCACCTCCACCCGTCAGGCTAGCCTTACCGGCTTTGCTTATGGCTTAGGTTATTTTGGTGTTGGGGTGAGCTGGGTGTTTGTGAGTATGGTGGATCACAGCAACACTCATTGGGCACTGGCAGGCCTACTTACCGTGTTATTCTGCGCCGGGTTAGGGTTATTCTACGGCCTATTTGCAGGCCTGTTTCATGGCTTCAAAAATCGACATCATTACCCTAGCCTGCTGTTTTTAGGTTTATGGGTGAGCCTAGACTTAATTCGCGGATGGTTGCTCACGGGGTTCCCTTGGTTATACCTTGGCTACGCCGGCATAGAAACTAGCCTTGCTGGATACGCGCCCTTGCTAGGTATACACGGTGTCAGTTTATTGTTGGTGGCTAGTGGCCTATTGGTCTACGGCGTAGCCATAACCAAGCCGTACCGTTTGCTACTGTTAGTGGCCATCTGGTTGACAGGATATGGCCTAAGCCTAATCCAATGGACTCAGCCAAGTACCCAAACCTCGATAAAAGTGACCTTATTACAAGGCAACATCGCCTTACAAGATAAATGGCTGCCCCAGCAGTTAACACCCACCCTCAACTATTACTTAGGTCAAAGCTACCAGCATTTAGATAGTGACCTTATTATATGGCCAGAAACGGCCATCGCCACCTATTGGGACTATATCCAGCCTGCAATGCAGGGCATTACCCACACGGCCACTGCACGCAACAGCCAAATCATCAGTGGTACGGTCATGCGAGAAAGCCAACATCAAGGTGACGATTATTATAATGCCTTGGTGACACTAGGCCAGAACCGGGAGACTGTTGACGACCGCTCCCAAGGTTATTACCACAAACAACGGCTGGTGCCATTTGGTGAATATATACCGCTAGAACAGTGGTTGAGAGGACTCATCGATTTTTTTGATTTACCGATGTCAGCCTTTAAAATACCAACACAAGAGCAAGGCCTGCTAAGTCGCAGCCCAGTGCCCATCGCGGGCAACATTTGTTACGAAATGGCTTATCCACAACTCGTGGCTAAGCAAGCGGCAGCTGCGCAAATGATAGTTACCGTGAGTAATGACACCTGGTTTGAACATTCCTTGGCACCATGGCAACACTTACAAATTGCCCAAATGCGCGCTATAGAAAACGCCAAACCGGTGGCTAGGGCAACCAACAGTGGCGTGTCTGCGCTGATTGATGCAAAGGGCAACATTACCTCATTGGCCCCTATGTACCAGCAAGCTCAGCTCACGGGTTTAGTTGCGCCTAAACAAGGTACAACGCCCTATAACATAGGCCTTAACTGGCCCATTACCCTATTGAGTTTAGGCTTAGTTTTGTTCGGGTTCGGCCGCAACTTTATGGGCTTTTTCCCACATCGGTTCAAACCCTAAAATCACATGGGGCTGAGGCTGTTTGTGGTTAAAGTGAAAGTTGTGAAGTTGTGTGAATTGGGCGCGGACGTCGTCTACAGGCAGCTGTGTGACTTTGGCTGGTACTAAATAACCATCGCCACGGGCACGGAATACCATGCGGCACTCACCTTCGGCCAATAGCCTCTGAGCATAGGGCGCTTCCACGGGGCAAAGGGCCGTCATGGTCGATTGAAAGCTCTCGGCCTTTTGATAATAATCGGAGGATAGCTGTTTTACGATCCACTCAAAACGCTCAATCGGATCACGGGTCTTGTGAGCGTTGTGCTTATATTGCGCTACCAAATGATTTAACTCTCGCTTAAGTATCAAAATCGTTAATTCAACACCCGTATCACCATCGGCCCCATAACACACCAATGGCTTCGCTTCGTCTAGCGGGTAACCTGCAGCCTGACGCGCGGCGAACAACCGGCTCAAACACTGCCAGTGCATAAAGTCGTGTTCTAATGTTTTGTCGCTTGCAATCACTTTGTATTCCTCATCTCATGCATAACCAAAATCGCTCAGGCGACATTATGCCGGATGCGTGACGCCAACAACAGCCAGCAACCGCCTTAATGTGCAACTGGAGCGACAGTCTGGGTAGAGTTTCACACCATTTGCAGCGCTAAATAGCGTGTTGCGGCCCATTCTCGACGTAACGATTCGACATTTTTTAGCCAACGCAAGATCTAAGCTGTCGGGTTGGTCCAAGTGTTTGGCAGCCGCTTCAAGTTCATTCATGGTTGTGTCTAACGACGCCAACTGCCTACGAAAAAGTTCTGTCAGTTTTTCGCTTGATAGGTGCGTAGACAGTTCATTACGTACAGACGGGGCAACTCGCAGAGGCGGCGCCATCGCCTTAACATCAACAGGTTGCCACTGCCCACTTAAACAGTGGTGTAAATCACTCAAGCGTAGCGGTTTAGACAATACGACATCCATACCTGCTGCCATACAACTGGCGATACTAACAACGATGACGTCACCCGTTAGGGCAAATATCTCCACCGCAGACTTCACAGGATAGGACAACGCTCAAATTTGGCCGGTGGCCACCAAACCGTTGATATTCCTCATACGTACGTCCATTAGCACTAAGTCAAAATCCTGCCGACTCACCGCAGCCACTGCCGCCGCTCCATTATCTACCGCCGTCACCCTATGGCCTTGGTTAGTCAGCAACAGCTGGGTAACCTCCAAATTGATCTAATTATCCACCAACAACAGCATGGTCAATGGAACTACCCCGCTGGGATCACCAAACTGCGTTTCTTGATGTAGTGCCTGCGATGGTACCTATTTATAAGGCAAGCTAAACCAAAACTTATTACCCATGCTATTGCTGGTGGCACCAATGTCACCATTGAGCTCGCTCACAACCTGTTTACATATACTTAAACCCAGACCAACGGTCTTCAACCTCACTGCGAGAAGTCATCATCAATATTTTTGGGGCGCCCAACTGCTGATTGAGTTGCTTCGCTAACTGCAGGCCATCGGCATCGGGGAGATTTAAATCCAGTAACAATAAGTTAGTGCTAATTATTCTTGGCATGGTTGCAGAGTAGCCACAGAAGCCACTAAATAACCTTCTTGTTTCAACAAGGTTTCGCACAAAAAACGGGTGGCGTCTTCGACTTTAACGATTTGACGAGTTTTTTTGCAAATCCTGACCGTGCTCAAGCTTCTCGGCTTGTATTACCCGACTTTGCTGTACAGCAGCATTGATAACGGCGGCAGATCCCTGAACTGCCATGTGGCAAGTGCTCTTGGTAGCGATAACACAGCCACTATAGAACACTCAATTAAATAACCATTTAACCGCCTAATAACCAAACGTTAACCAGTGAAGTTACATCCAATTAATTGCTTAGCTTTAAGCCTGCACCTGATCCACCAACTTCAAACGTTGCACCTTGCCTGATGGGCCTTTGGGTAAATCATGAAAGAAATGAATCTGTTTAGGGGTTTTTACCTTGCCTAACTTGGATTGACAAAAGTTAATAATGTCGACTTCCGAGGCTTGTTTACCTTCGGCTAACACGACGCAGGCCACAACTTCTTGGCCATAATGCACATCATCAATGCCGATTGCAGCAGCTTCTATCACCGCCGGGTGTGTGTAGAGCACATCATCAATTTCCCGTGGGGCAATGTTTTCTCCACCTTTAATAATCAACTCTTTAATGCGCCCGGTGATAAAACAAAAACCGTCTTTATCAATAATGGCCAAATCCCCTGTACGTAGCCAACCCTGATCATCAATGGTGGCTGCAGTGGCTTGTGGATTTTTGTAATAACAGCGCATCACACACTTGCCTTGCACCAATAACTCGCCTTCTACGCCATGGGCTACTTCATTACCGGCCTCATCAGCAATTTTGATATAAGTACCAAACGCCACTCCAGGGGAGCCATATTTATTGGCTTTAGGCGGCATAGGGTTAGACAAAATTTGCGCCGCTGTTTCCGTTAAACCCATGGTTTCCACGATGGGAACAGAAAATTTCTCCTCAAAACCTGCATGTAATGCCGGTGGCAAAGCAGCCGAGGCAGAACGACCAAATCGCACTTTCACTGGCGCCGATTCAATGAGTTCCTTCTGACCGTCCATAGGCTGATGCATTAGGTAAGATATGATGGTGGGCACCACACTAAACCAACTGCATTGAGATTCGGTTACCCAATGCCAAAAACGGGTGGCGCTAAAACCGTGGGGCAACACTAAACTACCACCACTCACTAGGGGTGCCATTACGGTCACGCACTGGGCATTTATATGGCACAAGGGCAGCACACACAAGGCCCTGTCTGTACTGGTTAATTCGTGAGCCACGGCGGTGTTCATACCACCGGCCAGTAGGTTCTCGTGGGTTAATACCACCCCTTTAGGGCGGCCTGTTGTACCTGAGGTGTACATCAACAAACCATCGCTAGTTGGCTCAATTGGCACTAACTTAATCGCGCTTACCGAGGCTTGGGGCCAAACTGGCCCGCAGTCCTCGTCACATTCAACCGTAGGTATAGCGATGGCACTGGCACTTTGCGCCTGATCTACCACGGCTTTAAAATTAGGCGACACAAAGACTAACTTGGTGTCTGAGTGTTGCAGCACGTAAGTGATCTGCTCGGGGCCGGCAGCAGGGTTCAACGGCGATACAATAAGTCCTGCATACAGCGCGCTTAAAAATAACACCAAGGCCGAACGACCATTACCCATCATGTAAGACACCGTATCACCCTGCGCCAAACCCAAGGCATAAAACTGTGCAGCGTACTGTTGGACCTCTTGCTCCAACGCCTTGTAGCTCAGTTCCGCCTGAGTTTCGGGGAACATCGCAAATACCGCATCGGGTTGAGTTCGTGCATGTTGAGCGATCAGCGCACGCACCGTGGTTGCCGGTGGCACATACTTAGGCAAGTTCATCATTGGCGGGTTCATGACAGGTGCCTGCGTTGATAATCACCAAATATGTCGTCTACGGTCACTTCTCGTGCAGCAATGGTTTGCACCACCTTGGTGACATTCATAAAGTGTCGGTAATGCACATTTTGGTCCGTCACATTGCCGCCCCAAGTACCACAACCCATGGATAAGGAAAACGGCAAGCCATTATCAAAGCTGCCACCTGTGGCAAAACAGTGGGCTTGGTTAACAATCACTCGGCATACGGGCATTTCTAAGCCCAGTAACTCAGCACGGTCGCTCGACTGACTATGCAGGCTTAATGAGTGACCCTTACCTTGGTAGTCCAAAATGGTCCGTGCCACTTGTTTGGCATGGTCAAAATCTGCGGCTCGATAGAGCGTTAGTACCAAGGCCATTTTTTCGCCAGAAAAAGGAAATTCAGCTCCGGCGCCGGTTTCTTCGACCATTAAAAAGTCGGCCTCGCAGGCGGCTTTGCGGGTAATGCCCGCCACCTCACACATGACTGCCACGGGCTTCGCCAACATGGCAGCATTAAGGTGACCCTTGTGCCATAAGGCCGTCTGCAACACGGCGGTTTCTTGGGGCGTTAATAGACACCCATTAACGTTGGTTAAGGCTCCAAGCATGTCGTTGTAGATAGCCTCTACCATCACCAAACTGTTTTCAGATGAGCAACTGGTAGCGTTATCAAAGGTTTTGGAGGCTTTTATTTTGCTGGCCGCCGCGGATAAGTCTGCCGTTTCATCGATCAAACTAGTAACGTTACCTGCGCCTACACCAAACGCCGGGGTACCACAGGTATAGGCGGCTCTAACATTGTTTTGTGAGCCAGTAACAACCACAAGATCGACTTGCTTGAGCATTTCCATACTCAGGTCTTTACTGACGGGGGTGGGTAAGGCTTGCACTAAATCACGTGGTGCGCCTATACGATCCAACTCTAAATAGATCAATTCAATCAGCCTCGTACAACTGGGCTGACCTTTTGGTGAAGGCGACAAGATAATTGCATTACGACACTTGAGCGCATTCAAAATCATGTTCATAGGGGTCGCCACAGGGTTGGTGGAGGGCACAATGGCACCTACAATCCCAACTGGGCGAGCAATTTCTACAATACCCAATTGTGGGTCTCGGTTAATGACACCGACAGTCTTGGCATCGCGTAGATCGCGCAATAAACCGAGTGTTTTGCGGTGGTTTTTGATGACTTTGTCAGCCACTTTACCCAAGCCTGTTTCTGCTACGGCAAGCTCCGACAATTTTTGATTATTGTCTGGATTAACTAAAGCCCAAGCTGTGGCGATGACCAATTCATCCACTGCCGCTTGGTCATAGGTTTCCAGCTGTGCTTGAGCTTCACTCGCCCGTTGAATGAGCTGGGCGACTTGGCTATGAGGGTCCATTGGGGCCATTTAAATCTCCGCATCAAACCACATAAGCAGTTTGATTTCTAGTTGGGGCAAAAAAAGGGCCAACCGCTAGACGGTGTCTAGCGGTTGGCACCAAGTCTTACAGGGGTGCTACTAGGTTACTGCAAAAAAATTACAGGTCCGACAAGAGCTCAGTAAGATAGGCTTGACGCTCTACCCACATTTGCTTCACTTCAGCCCGCGTCATAATACGCATTGGCGAACCACCGGCCTTCATTTTGCCGGCGACTTTAGCGTCTTGGAACATTAAATGTACACGTTCTGCCAAGAACTCGATGACTTCAGGTGGCGTGCCTTTTCGGGCCATGATGCCGCGAAAGTTAACACTGGAGTCATCTATCTCAATACCTTGCTCTTTAAAGGTCGGCACGTCTGGCAAGAAGCCTTCTTCACGTTGGTTGTCTGCTACGGCAAGAATCTTAATACGATCACCTTGACGGAAAGCATCACTTAAGTTGTTGAAGCCAGCCATTACCTGGCTACCCAACACCATTTTCATTGCGGCTACACCACCACCAGCTGGGATGTACTTAGTGCTAATGTCTGCAGCTTTATCCAGCTGCAAGCTAGCAATATGATGGCCCACATATAAGCCAGCGCCACTCACGGTCAACTTACCTGGGTTAGCTTTTGACCAAGCCACAAGATCCGTTGCCGAATTAAATGGGCTGTCTGCAGGTACAATCAGTACCGCTGGATCAGCACCCCAGTTGGCAATAGGTTCTAAGTTTCCTGTGTTATATGAAGTGTCAAACTTCAGCGATTGCGCAATAAAGTGCGGTACGTTGTAGGCCGCCAATTGGTGGCCGTCTTTGCTGGCGTCGCTGGCGTACCAGTTCCAGCCTTTTTGACCCCCTGCACCGGGCTTGTTAAAAATCACCATCGGCATATTAAGGTATTTTTCTTTACCCGCCATCATGGTCACAATACGTGCTTGGAAGTCCGTTGCGCCACCCGGACCATAGGCTACTGCCACTTGGATAGGTGCACTGGGGTAATCATCAGCCAACACGGTGGCACTGGGCACTAACAACAGCGAGGTCACTGCGGCTGTTACTAAGGACGATTTTATTTTTTTTAGTATCATAGGTCTTACCTTCATTAATTAGTGGCCAACTCAGCTTAGCTGAGCGGCGATTTATGAGCGCTAAGTGGAGCATCCACATAGCGCCAATTTGTTATAACAAGCCCGGTGTCACTACCCTCAAAGACAAGTTGAAAAGTGCGTAGATGGCGACCATAAAGCCTATGGAAACCCACAATATGCGTGTTAGTTGCTGACGATTTTTAGTGCTGCTGTAAACCACCACAATGGTGGTAAATGCTAACCAAGAGGCTAAGTAAAAACCTGCACTTTGCAACAACAATAGATACGCCACAATCACTGCAATACCTGCTCCAAGGTCAGTCCATTCAACTAGACCCTGGCCCGATTTTTCACGTGTCCACATACGCAACACATCAATCAATAACATTACCGCGAACGCTAACATCAGTACCGCAAGCAAGAATGGGAAGTCGTAAGCCTGACTGCCGTCGGCAGACATGACCATGGTCATCACTACGGCAGCCGCGACCACAGCGCCGATCGCTGCCACGCGAGTACCTGGAGCCGAACGTTTTTGATCGTGAGCAACTAGTCGACGTTGCTTCACCTCAACCCACACGCTATAACCGATAGACACCACACACACAAAGATCAACACAAGGTTAATCGAGCCCGTCATAAAGTAAGGCAATGCACCGTCGCCAACATCTGCAATCATCTTACCCATGGAGAAGTTGTCTTCGGCAATGGGCCCTAAAATAATACCTAGTACAATAGGCGCTGCACTAAAGCCGTATTTATTCAGCAGGTACATCAAGCTGCCTAATACCAGCATAAGTACCACATCAGAATAGCTATTTTGGATACTGTAAGTGCCGAACACGGCCAATATAGTTACCGCCGCCGCCATGTATTGCGATGGCACTCGCATCACCCAATAACTACTACTGCGGCTGAGGGCTAAACCAATAATGATCATAAATACCTGAGCTAACAACAAGGATCCTATAAAGGTCCAAGTAACCTCTGCGTGCACAGTAAATAGATCTGGTCCAGGGAATAAACCATTGATTAACAGTCCACCCAACAATACGGCTGCCGTTGGGCTGCCGGGAATACCTAAAGTGAGCAGGGGCACTAATGAGGGACCGACCATGGCATTATTAGCCGACTCTGCGGCAATCACTCCATCGGGTTCACCGTTACCAAACTTACTCGCATCGGGACTAAATTTTCGTACTTGATCGTAAGCCACAAGACCGGCAATTTGGCCACCAGCGCCTGGAATAATACCAACCACCACACCAGATATGGTGCCTATAGCTAGGGCTTTCACACGACTTAAGTTATATTTAATGGAGGTCCATAAAGGGCTGCTTTCCATGGCGAATAAGCCACCACTAGAAGTTTGTCGACTGGTCACTAACAATTGATATATTTGCGGTACGGCAAATAATCCAATCAAGGCCACAACAATGTGCACGCCCCCAGTAAGATGGTCACTAAATACAAAGCGTGATTCGCCGAATATAGGGCTGATGCCAATAGTGGAAATCCATAACCCTAAAGCGCCAGAAAACAAGCCTTTAATCACCGATTTAGAACCTAAGGTGCCGATCACTGTGACACCGACAATTGCCATCCAAAACATTTCAGACGGGCCAAATTTGAGTGCTAATTGAGCCAAGGGTGGGGTAAAGAAGATCAACACCAGCACCCCAATGATGCCGCCCACAAACGAACTGATAAAACAAAAGTGAAGCGCTTGAGTCGCCTTACCTTGTTTAGCCATGGGGTGGCCATCCAATACGGTTGCAATGTTAGCGGGCGCACCTGGAATATTGACTAAAATACCACTTATAGCGCCACCAGCCACGGTGGCGGTATACACTGCACCCAGCAACACCAAGCCCGTTGCGGCGTCCATCTGAAAGGTAAACGGAATCAACAAAGCCACCGCCATGGTGGGGCTCAAACCAGGTAAAGCACCCAAAATCAGACCTGCCGCCGTAGCGAAAAAGAGCACCGTAAGGTTGCTAAGGCTGAAAATGGCACCCATGTAATCTAATATTTCCACGAACTTTGGCCTCTCCAAAACGTGCTTACCACACGCCTAAAATTGTTCTAATTTTTATTAATACACCGAACCACAAGTCAGCGCCCAGATACATAGATAATATAACTCATATACATGAGTCAAGCATTTATGTTATTATTTTTTTATCAAAAGGCTAGAATCTGTTACTATTTAGCCTGTTTAGGCAAACACTAACTTTTAAATAAAACATAGGTTTTCAAACAGTTAATGACTCAATGGTCCACAAAAAACACTCCCGGAACGCCGTTATACAAGGCCGTAGAAAATTTCTTGCAAGATCAAATTGCAGCTGGCCAATTGGCACCTGGTGATTTAATTCCATCCGAACCTCAGCTCGCAGAAAGCCTTTCCGTGAGCACAGGGACTGTCAAAAAAGCCATTGAAAACCTAGTTCATCAAAACCTTTTATACCGCCACCAAGGCAAAGGCACTTATGTGTCGCGCATCGATTTTAACAACAGCTTATTTCGCTTTTTCTCATACGGTACTCATTCGGGAAATCCGGTACGTATTAAAAAACAAACTCCCGTTCGGGAATTGCGTAAAGGCAGTGACAAAATTTGCCAGCGTCTGAAAGTAGACGCTAATACCGATATGGTCTATATCGAACGCGTGGGTTATCGTGACGACAAAGCTGTGCTGGTGGAAAAGTGTTGGTGGGTTGCCGATTTAGTACGCGGGCTAGAGCATGAAGAAGTACACATTCCCGACTTACTTTATGCGGTGGTGGTTGATCAATTCAACTTGCCAATTATTCGTTCCGAAGAGTCTCTTACGGCAGAAATAGCCGACCAAGCCACAGCGTCTCGCCTAGGGATCAAGGTCGGTGACCCTTTGGTGGTATTGCACCGCCTCACTTACAGCAAAAACAACCAACCGGTTGAATTTCGTATTACCAGAGGCCGAGCCGATAGCTTTAGCTACCGCACCGAAATCCGTTAAGTCACACGATTAGCCATCTATAGGCACCGCTGTGGTTTGTTTTATGGCCCTTAAACTAAAGTTCGACTTCACCTGTGACACACTGGGCAGGGTGAATATTTTTCCCGTTAGAAATCGATCATACGATGCCATATTGGGCATCAATACACGCAACATATAGTCGGCGTCGCCAGTGACCGCATAAAACTGCAACACTTGTGGGTAAGAACCCACAGCATCTTCAAACGCCTGCGTAGCCTGACCACTGTGCCGAGTTAAGCTCACCATCAAAAATACACATAATTGGTAACCCACCGCTTCCGGCTGTACTTGGCTGTAGGTGCCTTGCAATACGCCGTTTTCGGTTAACGCTTTAACTCTCCGCCAACAGGCCGCAGCCGACAAACCGACCGCTTCGGCCAACGCCTGATTGGCCATCCGCCCGTCGTTTTGGAGCAGCACTAATAGTTGCCGATCAAACTTATCTAATTCCATAAAATCTCCAAATATCGATATTTTTTTTCATAATATACCAACTTAATGAAACAACCTTCCGTATTATCTAATATTCAAGGCATTAACGAAAGCACCTTTCGCGACTTAGTGGTTACAATAAAAGTTATTAACACATCATCATTGACCACCTTATGACACCGACTAACATTGCTTACAGCCTCACCGATCGCTACCTAAAACCAACCGGGCGGGTGTTTTTGACCGGCACTCAAACACTGGTTAAGTTGCCGTTGATGCAACGCCAAATGGACCAGCGAGATGGTATTAACAGTGCCGGTTTCATCAGTGGTTATCGCGGCTCGCCGTTAGGTGGTTATGACCAAGCCCTTTGGCAGGCTAAAGACGTGCTTCAATCTGCACAGATCGACTTTCAGGCCGCCATTAATGAGGATTTGGCCGCCACCATGATCCTCGGCACGCAACAAGTTGAAGTGGATGACGACAAAAGCGTCGACGGTGTGTTTGGCCTTTGGTATGGCAAAGGCCCAGGCGTAGACCGCGCAGGTGATGCCATTAAACATGGCGCTACCTACGGCAGTTCACCCAAAGGCGGTGTATTAGTTATTGCCGGTGACGACCATGGCTGTGTGTCTTCTAGCATGCCCCATCAATCGGACGTGACCTTTATGGCATGGTTCATGCCCACCATCAACCCAGCGACTCTGCAGGAATATTTAGAGTTTGGTTTGTGGGGCATTGCCTTGTCTCGGTACGCCGGTGTATGGACAGGTTTCAAAGCCATTTCTGAAACCGTAGAAAGCGCAGCTTCAGTGGAATTACCTGAGCTACCCGTGTTTAACCAACCCACAGATTACACCCCGCCCGCCGGCGGCTTACATTACCGCTGGCCCGACTTGCCGGGGCCACAGTTAGAAACCCGCATTGAGCATAAGTTAGCAGCAGTGGCTGCTTTTGCTAGAGCCAACCCCATCGACAAACGTATTTATAACCTCAAAGACGCTCGTTTTGGTATTGTCACCACCGGCAAAGCCTATTTAGATTTGTTAGAGGCGCTGCGTTTGCTCAACATTAATGAAGCCAAAGCCAAACAATTGGGCATTGATATCTACAAGGTGGGTATGGTCTGGCCATTAGAACGCCAAGGTACCATGGCCTTTGTGCACAACAAACAAGAAGTGTTGGTGGTAGAAGAAAAACGCGGCATTATTGAAAGCCAGATCAAAGAACACATGGCCGAGCCAGACTACCCTGGCCGAGTGCTCATCACCGGCAAGCAAGATGAAAGTGGCGCCCCTCTCATCCCCTATGTGGGTGAACTGACACCTTTAATGCTGGCACAATTTATTGCCCAGCGACTCAACCGTTTATGGGGCAACTCGGCTGCTGACGGCCTAGATTTTGCACCTCTATTACAGCAGTTAAGTGGTCAATGCAGCTTTGCTAAAGACCCAGGTGGCGTACGCCGTATGCCTTACTTTTGTTCTGGCTGCCCACATAACTCATCCACCAAGGTACCCGAAGGCAGCCGCGCACAAGCCGGTATAGGCTGTCATTTCATGGCCTCTTGGATGGGTCGAAATACCGAATCACTAATGCAAATGGGTGGTGAAGGGGTCAACTGGATCGCTAAGTCTCGTTATGTTGACCGTGCTCACGTATTTCAAAACCTCGGCGAAGGCACCTATTTTCACTCTGGGTCGTTGGCGATACGCCAAGCTATCTCTGCCGGCACTAACATCACCTATAAAATTCTCTATAACGATGCCGTCGCCATGACCGGTGGGCAGCCCGTAGACGGCGTAATAAGTGTCAGTGCTATTGCCCAACAGATGCGTGCAGAAGGTGTGCAGCGCATTGCATTAGTCACCGACAACACCGACGCCTACAAAGACCTTTCGGCCTTTCCAAAAGGCATAAGCCTACACCACCGCGACGAAATGGACCCGCTACAACGAGAATTGCGTGAAGTGGATGGTGTTAGCGTGCTGATTTATGAACAGACCTGTGCCGCCGAAAAACGCCGCCGACGTAAGCGTGGCCTCATGGTCGAGCCAACACGGCGCGTCATTATCAACCCTCAGGTGTGCGAAGGCTGTGGCGACTGTTCCACACAATCCAACTGCTTATCGATCACTCCTAAAGCAACCAGCCTTGGTAGTAAACGCCAAATAGAGCAATCTAGCTGTAATAAAGATTACTCCTGTGTGGGCGGCTTCTGTCCCAGCTTCGTCAGCGTTGTCGGTGGCCAGTTGCGTCGTGGCCAAGGGGTGGTTACCAATGACCAGTGGCGTGCGCAAGTCGCGGCCTTACCCACTGCAAAATTAGCCAGTTTGGAGCAAGTCTATAACCTGCTGATTGTGGGTGTAGGGGGTACTGGTGTAGTGACTATTGGCGCCATTGTCACCATGGCGGCCCACATCGAAAACAAAGGCGCTAGCGTTTTGGACTTTATGGGTTTTGCGCAAAAAGGTGGCAGTGTATTGAGCTACTTACGTTTAGCCAAAAAACCCAGTCACATTCATCAAGTTAGAATTGACGCAGGCCAGACCGACGCCCTGATTGCCGGTGATTTGATTGTTGCTAGTGCCGAAAAAACACTGACCACACTGAGACCTAATCACACCCGTGCAGTGCTGAACACAGCCCCCATGGTAACGGCCGACGAAGTGCTATACCGTGACGCAGACCCTAAATCCCAACAACGCCAACAGCTACTAGCCGACACGCTAGGAGCCGGCAACCTCGATAGCTTAGACGCCAACCAATTGGCCCTTAACCTATTAGGTGATACTGTATTTTCCAACATGCTCATGTTAGGTATGGCGTGGCAAAAAGGTTTAGTGCCAGTCTCGCTAGAGGCTTTATTACAGGCGATCAATCTTAATGGTGTGGCCATAGAGAAAAACCTCGAAGCGTTTAATTGGGGCCGGTTGGCGGGCCACGATATGGCACAGGTGACTGCCTACTTTGAACCCAAAACCAGCCCCAAAATCAGCTTAGAAGATTGCATAGAAGACTACTCAAAACAGCTTACAGACTATCAAAACCAAGCCTATGCCGACGCCTACTTAGAGCAAGTCAAACGCATTCAACAAGCCGAACTCAACGTGTCCGTGGCCCAACTACCTCTCACCCAAGCCGTGGCCACTCAGCTGTTCCGCCTCATGGCCTATAAAGACGAATACGAAGTTGCGCGGTTATATTCTAACGGTGACTTTGCACAACAAGTGAACGATACCTTTACCGGTGACTATAAGCTTCAATTCCACTTAGCACCGCCCGTGTTGGCGTTCAGAAAAGACATCCAAGGCCGACCCAAAAAAATCACCTTTGGCTCCTGGATGCTGCCCGTATTTAAGCAATTAGCCAAGTTCAAGTTTTTGCGTGCCTCACCATGGGACCTATTTGGATATCATCCAGATCGCAAGCTAGAACGACGTTTGCTGCAGGGTTATCAACAAACGTTGCCAGCCATCGCAGCCGAGTTAACCAGCGCAAATTACCCTGCTGCTATCAAATGGGCCAAAGCGCCAGATCAAATCCGAGGCTACGGCCCCGTGAAAGCCTCGGCAGCGCAGGGCGCTACCAAAAAGGGGCGGTCACTATTTCTCTCAAACTGAAAATAAGGTAGTCTCGATGACTACCTAGGTTACTCAGTTCGATAGGGGTTTTGACTATGCCACACAGTTTTAAAATCAACCGTCACTGGCAGCAGTTTATTGAATTGGCCTGCACTCGATTCTCTGCCAGCGGCACTAACATTGGTATGGACGTTGCTCCGCTGTTACGTCCCCTTGCCCACAGTAAAGTTAGCTGGAATCAAACACCCAATACACTGCCATTGAGCAACAGCCTTAATACCATGACCGACGCGAACCTAAGTAGGTCGATGGCAGCTATTGTGCCATGGTTAACGTGGGTGGAACGTGGGGTGTTCAACAACAGTCAAGACATTAACCGTGCGTATATAGAGTTGGTGGGACCGCAAGGTGTATTGACACATGACCGATTTCGCTTTGGTATTTATTGGCAGCAAGCCCACACATTTTACCCAAAACACCGCCACAACGCCCTTGAGCTTTACCATATTGTGAGTGGTACGGCACTTTGGCAAGCTGGCAACCAGCCCTTTGAAGCGCGACCACCGGGGGCGAGTTTTGAACACTTAGACCGCATCGACCACGCCACTCAAACCAAAGACGAAGGCCTATTAGCGCTGTGGGCTTGGCGTGGCGATTTGAGTTTTGACAACTATTCTATGGATGCTTAAGCGTCCAAGCGTACCCCACTAAAGGTATCAAACAACACGGCTTTGCTGGTGTCTACTTGCAGGCAGATACTGCCCTTTGTTTGTGCCTCTACACCTGCTTCCGGGCTGAGCCGGGCTTGTACTTCCACGCCATTCCACTGGCCAAAAGCAATGGTGTCTGGCCCCATAGGCTCAATCACATCAATCTGCATAGGTATGCTATGCACCAAGGCCCCCATTACGTGAGGTTTAGGCTCGGTCATCATCTCGGGTCGAATACCAAGAATAACCGTCTCTAAACCGGCTTGCCTGACGATCTCGCCATGGGCAACCTGAAGTTCAAATTTCTCACCTTGACTTTCAATCACGAGTTTGTCATCCAGCACGACACACTCAATGAAATTCATCGGTGGCGATCCCATAAAATCAGCCACAAAACGATTGGCTGGATTATTGTAAATTTCATAAGGAGTACCAAATTGTTGCACTTGCCCGTCCTTCATCACGGCAATACGGTCTGCCAAGGTCATAGCCTCTACTTGATCGTGGGTCACATAAACAATAGTGGTACCCAAGCGTTTATGCAGCTTCTTAATTTCTGTACGCATTTCCACCCGTAACTTAGCATCTAAGTTAGACAGGGGTTCGTCAAACAAAAACACCCTTGGGTTGCGCGCTAAAGCCCTGCCCATAGCAACACGTTGGCGCTGCCCGCCTGAAAGCGCACTCGGTTTGCGGTCTAACAAATGTTCAATTTGTAATAGCTGTGACACATCGGCTACGGTTTTCTCTATTTCAGCTTTGGGAACCTTGCGCATTTCGAGGCCAAAGCTGATGTTGCGCGACACGCTCATGGTGGGATAGAGCGCATAGGACTGGAACACCATCGCGATGTCACGTTCCTTGGGGCTTAAGTCTGTGACATTGACACCATCAATAAGAATGTCACCACTGCTCACATCCTCTAACCCAGCAATGCTGTTCATGAGGGTAGATTTACCACAACCAGAGGGCCCCACTAAGATGAGAAACTCACCATCTTTTATGTCTAGATCAATGCCTTTTAGTACTTGAGTATCACCAAAAAATTTAGTGAGTTGTTGTATTTGTATAGAACCCATAGCGGTTTCTTTTCCTTTGTCTTAATCTTTTTATTAGCCTTTTACGGCACCCGCGGTTAAGCCGCGTACAAAATATTTACCGGCAACTAGATACACCACTAGGGTGGGCAAGGCGGCGATCACAGCAGCAGCCATGTCAACGTTATATTCTTTGCCACCCATGGTGGTATTGACTAGGTTATTAAGTGCCACAGTAATGGGCTGCGTGCCCGGCCCCGAATAAACCACCCCAAACAAAAAGTCGTTCCAAATTTGAGTGAATTGCCAAATCACACTCACCACAATGATGGGGGTGGAAAGAGGCAAAAAAACGTGCCTGAAAATTGCAAAAAAACCAGCGCCATCTAATCGAGCTGCGCGCACTAACTCGGTAGGTATGCCCACATAGTAGTTACGGAAGAACAAGGTGGTGAATGCCACACCGTAAATCACATGCACTAGTACCAAACCAGGCACGGTATTCGCCAAACCCAACCAGGCCAATAACATAGCCATGGGTAATAAAATCACCTGAAAGGGAATGAAACAGCCAAACAGTAACGCCCCAAACAGGAAGTTGCTGCCCTTAAAGCGCCATTGAGATAACACATAACCATTAAGTGCTCCAATCACCGTAGAGATAAACACCGCAGGTAAGACAATGCGTATGCTATTCCAAAAATACGGTGCGAGGCCATAGCAGTCACCACCGGTGCAGGCACTGCTCCAGGCTTTAGTCCATGCACTGACATTCAGCGTTTCGGGTAAGGCCAAGATGTTGCCACTGCGAATTTCTTCAATGCCTTTAAACGACGTAGTGAGCATGACATACAAGGGAGCTAAGTAGACCAGTGCAAACAGCACTAAAATAGTAATAAATAGGACTTTGTAGTGCCGTTGTGAAGTGGATAACGATTTCATGATTTTTTACCTCGCAATTCAGAGTAGAGATAAGGCACAATAATAGCCATCACACCCGCCAGCATCACCATCGCACTGGCGGCACCTAGGCCCATTTGCGCGCGGCTAAAGGCATGGGTATACATAAAGGTGGCAGGGAGATCGGAAGAATAACCAGGGCCTCCACCTGTGAGCGACTGCACTAGGTCAAAGCTCTTAATGGCAATATGGCTAAGGATCACGACCGCACCAAAGAACACAGGTCGCATAACCGGTAAAATAACATGCCAATAGGTACGGAAGGTTGAGGCACCATCTATTTGCGCAGCTTTGATCAAACTATCGTCAACACCGCGCAAACCGGCCAAGAACATGGCCATAACAAAACCACTGGACTGCCAGACTGCAGCAATAACAATAGTGTAGATAGCCATATCGGGATCTACTAACCAACGAAATTCAAAATCAGTAAAGCCTAGGTCTCGCACCATTTTTTCGATGCCTAAGCCAGGGTTTAAAATCCATTTCCATGCTGTGCCTGTAACGATAAAAGACACCGCCATAGGATAAAGATAGATCGTGCGTAAGGCACCATCATTACGAATATTGCGATCTAATAAAATCGCTAACATGAGGCCCAATAACAAGGCAATAATAATAAACAACAGGGTAAATACAAGTAGGTTATCTAATGCAACGTGCCAGCGTGGGTTAGCAAATAACCGCTCGTACTGTTGCCAACCAACAAAGTCCCACTGGGGTAACATGCGGCTTTTGGTAAAGGACAAGACCGCAGTCCAGCCGATAAACCCATACATACACACCAACATAGCAATGGCGGTGGGAGCCATGATCAGTTTGGGTAATTGTTTTTCGAGATAATCGAACATGAGTTAACTCAATAAAAATTTAGAAATAAGTCATCACAAATGTTAACAGCCTGCAGTAATCCATAACCCGTGGTGTAGGATGACTGCAGGCCGTTGGCAATGACAACGAAAGTTGTTTTTACTTAGCAGCAGCAACCGCGGCTACAAGCTGAGCTACACCTTGTTCGGCACTGTCATCGGAGTTAAAGAACTGCGTTGCAGAGTCATAAATGGCACCAGAAATGGCTTCTGAAACGGCCATACCATGGGCGAAACTAGGTACTAGGCTGCCAGAAGCAGAGCTAGAAACAAAGGCGTCCATAGAGTCATGAGCACAAGTGTCAAACTCTGTACGCGCCATGCCTAAACGTGCTGGTATTGAACCTTTGTTAAGGTTAAATACACGTTGGAAATCAGTACTTAAGATTTCTTTCGCCATCACTTTTTGAGCTTTAGTACTTTCAGCATCGCTTTGATTAAAGAAAGCAAATGAGTCTACGTTAAAGGTATACGCGCCAGAAGTGCCTGGTGCTGCTACACAAACATAGTCTGTTCCTGGGTTCATACCAGCAACCTTGAATTCGCCTTTAGCCCAGTCGCCCATAATCTGCATACCGGCTTCACCCTTAATGACCATAGAGGTCGCTAAGTTCCAGTCACGGCCTGGAGAGTTGATGTCAACAAATTGGCGTAATTGACCAAAGGTTTCAAATACTTTTTTGGTGGTTGCGCTGTTAAGGGCATCCATATCTGCTTGCACAAAAGCCTTATTGTAGTAGTCAGCCCCGCCAACACCTAGAACGACAGCTTCAAATACAGTGGCATCCTGCCATGCTTGACCACCATGGGCTAACGCAATATAACCCGCGTCCTTTACCTTCTGAGCTTGCACCATAAAGTCATCCCATGTAGTCGGGATAGTGGCTCCAGCTTTGCGGAATACTTCTGGGTTGGCCCACAACCAGTTAACACGATGCACGTTTACTGGTGCAGCTACGTATTCACCTTGGTACTTCATTACGTCGGAAACAACGCCTGGTAAAATCTCATCCCAGTTATTAGCTTGTGCAACGTCATCGATGCTAGACAAGAAACCTAGCTCACCCCATTCTTGAATGGATGGGCCTTTGATTTGGGCTGCTGTAGGTGAATTACCAGAAATAGCACGAGATTTTAATACCGTCATGGCACTTTCACCACCACCACCAGCAACGGCAAAATCAACCCAATCAACACCAGATTCAGCCAATTGCTTCTTTAAAAAGGCTACACTAGTGGCTTCACCACCACTGGTCCACCAATGTAAGACTTCTACTTCGCCTGCCTGCGCACTTGGCGCCATAGCCATCATCGTGGCTAGAGCTAAGCCTGTTAATTTAGTTTTCATGTGAGTTCCTCGTTAGTTTTATTATCCGGCAGTCACACTCCGGTGTATGGAAGTGTAAGCGCGATAAAGTGTCATAACGTGGAGAAGTGTGACGAAATGTTACGAAGGGAAATAAACTTCAACCATGAGGCCTCCACCGGCTCGATCTTTCAGCTCTAGCTCGCCACCATGTAGGTTAGCAATACTACGCGCAATACCCAACCCCAAGCCCACGTGGTCACCACTGGGTTTTTGAGTAAGGCGATAGTAAGGTTCAAACACGCGGGCTTTATCGGCGTCGTTTAACCCCGGACCTGGATCCATAATACGAATCACCATGCCCTGAGGGTTGCCTTTGGCAACCACGGTTACTGCACGACCATAGGTAAGTGCATTATCCATGAGGTTACTAAACATCCGCTGTAAAGCCATGTTGCGGCCATCAACGGCCAAACCGGGTTGGATATCCAATTCAATCGGTAAACCATAAATTTGGTTTTTAGACGCTAAATCCAACAATAGCTGGCTCAAATCAATACGCTGAGTATTTTCATGAATGGCATCGTCCTTCATCATCTGCAAGCTGCCCTTGACCATGGTTTCTAGGTTTTCTAAATCACCAATTAGGGCCTCTTTTTGATCGGTATCGGAGATCATTTCTGCACGTAAACGCGCCCGAGTGAGGGGTGTTTTTAAGTCATGGGAAATAGCCGCAAACAGGCGTTCTCGATCACCCATAAATTTTTGAATACGCCCTACCATGGCATTGAATGCGCGTATGGTGGCGATCATTTCGCTAGAGCCTTGCTCACGCATATGGCGTGGATTACGGCCTTTGCCAATGGCTTCAGCTTGTCTAGCCAGCAAGCGTAACGGCCGCACCACCCAACGCACCAGCAGCAAGGTTAACAACAACACCGTTAAAGACACCAAACCAATACTCAACAAACGTTCAGTATTGAGCCAAGTGACTCCGTTGAGCATATGGCCTTCTGGAATCACTGCCGCCAAATAGATCCACTCATTCGCCACCGGCAATTGCACCACCGCAACCGGGCTGGAGTCACTCGGTTCCATTAAGGCAAAACGTTTCCATTTAGGTGGCAAGTCCACCATTAAGTTAGACCCAGACAAAATCTTTAAATCATCAAAGTCTACAAATTGAATATCTAAGCCGCGGGCTTGGCCCATTTGAGCCACAATGCTGCTACTCATTTGCTCACGGACCAGTTGAGAAAATTCTGTTTGAGGGATCGTCTGCAGGGCAATGTGTTGCTCGTTAACCGAAACAAAAAACCGCGTGCCACCCATGTCGCGTAATTGATCCAGTACGATGTGGCGGTATTGGTCGGGTAGTTTTTTAAAAAACTGGACGGTTTGCCCAATGCGCGAACCCATGGTTTGCGACACTTCAATTAAACGGTTATGTTCGCTGGCTTTAAGTTGCGAAATCCACAACCAAGTTCCAAACACCTGAGCGATAAGAATGCCTACAAATAGCACGAGAGTGACTCGTGCCATAATGGAATGGGGGATCAGCTTATATATAAGGCGCTTGGTTAAGCTCACGCCAGCACCAGCACATAACCTTTGCCACGCACACTTTGAATGCTGTCTTGCGCCACTATATTAAGCTTATTACGCAAACGACTAATGCTGGTATCGATTGAACGGTCAAACGGTTGTGCATTACGCCCGTGAAGCACCTGACAAATGGCATCTCGGCTGAGCACCTCGCCATGGTGTTGATACAGCAAATTTAGTAAATCGAACTCTGCTCCCGTCAACGCTAAGGGCGTGCCCGCAAAACTCACGCTACGGGTAAGGGTATCAATCTGTAGTTTTGGGGCATCCTCGCTAGCTGGAGCCACCATGACCTGCACCCTCCGCAACAGCGCTTTAATGCGGGCTAAAAGCTCACGGGGATTAAAAGGTTTGCCCACATAGTCATCGGCTCCGAGTTCCAAACCCAAAATACGGTCCAAATCGTCACTGGCGGCGGTAAGCATAATAACCGGCAAACTGGATGTTTGGCGCAAATTCCGGCACACGTCTAAACCGTCCATGCCGGGTAAACCAAGGTCGAGCACCGCAAGCTCAAAGCTGCTCATATCGGCCTGTAAGAAACTCTCACCGTCGGCAAAGGTTTGCACCTCAAAACCTTGCTGGTTTAGGTATTGGCTGAGCAATTGGCGTATTTCAACATCGTCGTCAATGAGGGCTAGGGTTTGCATAATGAGATATAATCTAACTAAGACCTTGGTTTAATAAAAGTAGCCACATTAATATCACGGAAGCAAGATAATAGGCAAATTTTGAGGCTCTGAGGTGTGTTAGTAATCGCCCTCAATGGGTTCCAACTGTGGCTCTGAACGACCCAAACTTTGTTTACGATTAGCCACATAGGCCTCGAGTTCTTCTTGTCGTTCTGGCGCGATCGGAGGCGGTTCGAACTCTGCCAAAATTTTCTGCCAAATTTCCGTGGCTCGCATAGTGGCGTCTTTGGATCCGGCCTCAACCCAGCTTTCATGGTTTTTCCAGTCGCTTAAAAAGGGTTGGTAAAAGGCGCTTTGGTATCGCTCCATGGTATGGCTACAACCAAAAAAGTGCCCCCCTGGGCCCACTTCTTCCATGGCTTCAAGGCCAATTTCAATTCGGTCAATTTTAAGCGGCTGTAGCATGGCCGTCATGTGTTGCAGCATTTCACAATCCATAATGATTTTTTCGAATGAAGCCACCAAGCCCCCTTCTAACCAACCGGCGGCATGATAAATTAAGTTGCCATGGCCCATAACGGAGCCCCACAGAGCCATTTGGGTTTCGTACACTGCCTGGCCATCCACGGCATTGGAGGCGTTACACGCACTAGTGCGATATGGCAAATTGTAGCGCCGCGCCATTTGTCCACTGGCCATGTTGGCCAAACAATTTTCTGGGGTGCCAAAGGCTGGGGCCCCAGAGCGCATGTCAACGTTGGAGGTAAACCCGCCGTAAACCACCGGCGCGCCGGCTTTGGTTAACTGCACTAATGCTATACCTAATAAAGCTTCAGCATTTTGTTGGGCTAAGGCTGCAGCCATGGTGGTCGGCGTCATAGCTCCCATTAAGGTAAACGGAGTCACGGTAACGGCCTGACCCATCTTGGCCATTTGCATGGCCCCATAAGCCATACTGTCGTCTAGTTTACGGGGTGAATTAATGTTGATGTTGGTCATGGTTGCAGGCTGTTGCGCCAACTGATGCAAGCTCATGCCGTTGGCAATGGCGTTCATTTCTACCGCATCTTTAACTCGACCTGCACCGATGCCTTGGGCAAAAAATACCTTATCGGCTAAGGTTAGGTTGACGAAGGTGGTGTCTAAGTGTCGTGAATTGGGTGGTAGGTCTGTGGGGGCAACCGCCTGATTGCCAAAAAAATCAATGACGTTGAAATACTGACCAAAACGGATCATGTGCTTATAGTCAGCAAAGTTACCAATGCGGCGACCGTTAACGCAGTCGTGCACGTTGGGTGGGCCCGAGGTTAAACCAAACTGAATAATATTGGACCCCACTTGCAACGCATTGGCTGAGTTGCGTGGTGTTAAGGTAAATTGCGCAGGCGCTGTGCTAATAATCTCCAGCACCAAAGCGCGATCCATACGTACAATGCCACCTTCATCAACCTCCGCGCCAGCCTGCTTAAATAGGTCTAATGCTTGTTGGCCCATCACCTCAACACCCAGTTGCTCAAGGATGTCCATAGAGGCATTATGAATCAATTCAACCTGCTCTGGCTCCAAAGCAGCAATGGGTGCAAACCGATTAGTTTTGACCTGCCTTTCAAGCTGGGGTATAGCGCAAGGGGCGAGTGTTTGCGGTGTAACTCTACGACGGCGGCCAGCGGAACGACTCATTAATTTTACCTGTGGCCTCGCACTTAGACCGTGATTTTAGGGTTGGTGAACGGCAGGTTAGCATCACACGCAGACCAACAAGGATACTAACTCGACAAAAAGCGGACTATACTAACCAAGACAAAGGATTAACTATGCCGCCAAAACACCCAAACCAGCCAACACGAATTGGTTTTTTCTTAATCGCTCAGTTTTCTATGCTGTCCATGTCGGCAGCCGTTGAACCGTTAAGAATTGCAAACCGCTTAAGTAAACAACCCCTGTACGAGTGGTTTTTTTACAGCAAAGAGTCACAGCCTGTGCCTGCCAGCAACGGGGTAGAAGTTGCTACTACCCGCGACATGACGAATACCGCCGATCTAGATGCCCTCATCGTGGTGGCCGGCATCGACGTACAAAATCACGACGACCCAGGCCTCAACCAATGGCTTAGGCAGTTGTCACGCAAATCCATCACCCTTGGGTCTACCTCTACAGGCAGCTTGTTGTTGGCTCGGGCTAAATTACTGCAACACAGCCCCTGCACCATTCACTGGGAAAACATCGATAGTTTTCGGGAAGAATTTCCCCTACTGGATGTTAGCGGTGAGTTGTTTGAAATGGATGACCGGTTTATGACCTGTTCTGGGGGTTTGTCGGGTCTGGACATGATGCTCCAACTCATCACGCAACAACACGGCCTACAATTAGCCAAGGACGTGGCCGAACAATGTATCCACCCGAGTATTAGAGACGCTCATGCGCACCAGCGCATGGCCACTCAAAGTCGGCTTAGTATTCATCACCCAAGCTTAATTAGCGCTGTTGAGTTGATGCAAAGCCACACGGAAGAACCACTGCCATTAGCTCAATTAGCCACACAGGCTGGGCTGTCATTGCGTCAAATGGAGCGCTTATTTAAACACCACTTTGGCCAAAGACCAGCGCTATATTACCTCGATATACGGCTTAACAAAGCCCAAAGCCTGCTGCGGCAAACTAGCCTTTCCACGTTTGAAATTGCCACCGCCTGTGGCTTCAACTCCACCTCATATTTGGCTAAACGGTACCGTTTAAAGTTTGCCATTACGCCCCGTCAAGAACGCCTAGCCTGATTTCAATAATCATTGACAGTCTTCCAAACGATCTGTTACAACTTAAAAGGACTTGGAGTAAGCAATTAACTCTGAGCAGTTTTTAGCGTGTATTGATCGGTCCGCAACGGCCCGCTTTTGCCTATCTAAATATAGGCTAATCCGTTGTATTTCGGTGTGAAAAGAGACCTAGTGTTAGGCCTGCTATTGTACCTTGCCGTTCAGAAAAATCATCACCGGAGAATAATAATGATTAAGTCCACTATTGCAGGTAAAACGACTCATCCCGTCGTTGACATGTATAAAAATGAGTTTTTGCAGGGCCAACTTTCACGTCGTGAATTTTTAGTGCGTGCCTCTGCTTTAGGTGCCAGCACCGCTGCGGCCTACGGCATGATTGGTTTAGTTGCGCCCATGGCCATGGCTGCCACCCCATCTATGGGTGGCACCTTGCGTATTCAACAGGAAGTACGGGCCATGAAAGACCCGCGCACCTATGACTGGAGCCAAATTGCTAACTTTAGCCGTGGCTGGCTAGAATACCTAGTGCGGATAAACCGTGACGGTACATTTGAAGGCCAGTTACTTGAAAGCTGGGCCGCCAATGATGATGCCACAGTCTACACACTAAAAGTGCGCCAAGGCGTGACTTGGAACAACGGTGATGCGTTCACTGCCGAGGACGTAGCACGTAACATTACTGGTTGGTGTGACAAGAGTATGGAAGGTAATTCCATGGCCGGTCGTATGAACTCATTAATCGATGCCGATACCGGCCAAGCTCGTGCCGGCGCTATTGAAGTCGTAGATAGCCATACGGTTAATTTAAACCTGCTTACACCCGACATTTCAATCATCCCAGGTATGACGGATTACCCCGCAGCCATTGTGCATGCAAGCCATGACAGCGACAAGATGATTAGCAATCCTGTTGGCACTGGACCCTATTTACCAGAAAGCTTAGAAGTCGGTGTTAAAGCCGTACTCGTACGTAACGAAGCTCACGCTTGGTGGGGCCAAGGCGCGTACGTTGATCGTATTGAATACCTAGACTATGGCACTGACTATGGCTCTATTGTGGCGGGTGCAGAAGCCGACGAATTTGATATGACCTATGATGTGTCTGGTGAGTTTATCGAAATTTTTGACAGTTTAGATTGGACTCAATCAGCAGCAGTGACGGCGGCGACCATCGTTATTCGCCCTAACCAAGAAGCCGAAGTAGATGGCATCAAACCTTATGCTGACAAACGAGTGCGTCAGGCCTTGGCGATGGCTGTAGACAACAGCATATGTCTAGAGTTGGGTTACTCAAGCCGTGGTACAACTGCAGAAAACCACCATGTTTGCCCTATTCACCCTGAATATGCCGCTTTACCGGCCCAGAAAGTGGACGGTGCTGCCGCTAAGGCCTTAATGGAAGAAGCCGGCATGGGTGACTATGAACATGAGCTAATTTCTATTGACGATGATTGGCGCCGTAACACCACCGATGCCGTTGCCGCGCAATTGCGTGAAGCAGGCATTAAGGTTAAACGCACCATCTTACCGGGTTCTACTTTTTGGAATGACTGGGCTAAATACCCATTCTCTTCCACTAACTGGAATCAACGTCCTTTGGGAGTGCAGGTGCTAGCATTAGCCTACCGCAGTGGCGAGGCGTGGAACGAAGCAGGTTTCTCTAACGAAGAGTTTGATCGCTTGTTATCCCAAGCCATGGCTATTCCTGATGCCGATAAACGTCGTAAAATTATGGCCAAACTAGAGGCCATCATGCAGGACGAAGGCGTTATTATTCAGCCTTATTGGCGCTCTTTGTATCGCCACAACAAGCCTGGTTTAGTGAATGCCGAAATGCATCCTGGTTTTGAAATCCATGTGGATCAAATAGGCTGGTCTTAACCTTTATAAGGGCCACACTGTGGCCCTCTATATTCTCTACAGAGTAGGTGTAACCTGCTCTGTGTTTATACTTCTCATCCTTAGTCATGGCAGGACTGCACATGTGGATATTTATTGTTAAGCGAACCGGCGTAATGGCGTTAACCGCGTTATGCCTCACCTTTTTGGTATTTTTCTTAACCAACTTGCAGCCCAATTTAGAAAAGCTAGCCAAGACTCAGGGCACCATGCGCATGTCCGACGAAGCGGTTGATCGTTGGCTGGAACAGCGGGGTTACAAACAGCCACTGTTAGTACGTTATGGTGAATGGCTGGGGGTGAGCCCTGGCTTCTTATTAGTCAAAGACAACGGTAAAACCTTAGGCCGATGTGTTAAGCCAGGCGCCGACCATATCCCAAATTATTGTGGCGTATTACAAGGCGATATGGGTTGGTCGACGGTATTTAAAGACCATGTCTCTAGCATTGTTAGTAAGCGGCTGGGGTTAACCGGCTGGCTCATGTTATTTGTAATGCTAGTGATGGTGCCCATGGCGCTAATCATTGGTGTATTGGCGGGTATGCGCGAAGGCTCCCGCACCGACCGCAGCTTATCCACCTTTGCCATTATCACTACCGCCACACCTGAGTACGTTTCGGGCGTGGTGTTTGTGGTGGTGTTCGCTAGCTCCGCAGTGGGGCTACGCTGGTTTAAAGGCTCTTCGGCTTCGGCTATGGATGACATCACCATTGCCAATTTTACCCTGCCGGTGATCACGATGGCCTTCTATGGCATGGGCTACATTGCCCGTATGACTCGGGCCTCAATGGCCGAGGTAATGACCGCACAATACATTCGAACTGCCCGTTTGAAAGGAGTCAGCTTTACCAACATCGTGCTAAAGCACGCATTGCGTAATGCCCTCATCGCGCCGTTTACGGTGATTATGTTGCAAATTCCGTGGCTGCTTACGGGTGTAGTGATTGTAGAAACCTTATTTAACTATAAGGGTTTTGGTTGGTTACTGGTGCAAGCCGCGTCCAACAACGACATCGACCTGCTCTTAGCATGCTCTATGGTTGCTGTATTCGTAGTGCTAGTGACACAGCTGATATCTGATATCGGTTATGTTTTCCTTAACCCACGTATTCGCATTAGTTAAGGGGCCAACCATGGAATCGTTATCTTCACTTCAAATAGCCATCAGCCTCCTGACTCAATTCCTACCGGTATGGGTAGGCTTAGGCATTATCATAAGTCTGTCTATGTATTACCGCCCTCACCTTGGCTTATATGGCCACCTGTTTGATAGCCGGGTGGGCACTATAGGCTTGATACTGGTGCTTTTTTGGGTGTTAACCGCCCTGTTTGCCGACCTTATTATCACCCACGACCCATTGGCCCAAATTTCGGGCATGAAAAACAAACGTCCAGGTTTTCCGGTGCGCGGGATGGAAGGCACCTTTTACCTATTAGGCGGCGACAACCTAGCCCGCGACATATTTTCACGGGTGATTATGGGCAGCCGTACCGTATTGTCCATTGCTCCTGCAGCCACCGTATTTGCCTTTATGGTAGGTATCACCTTGGGTTTACCCGCCGGTTACCGCTCTGGAAGGCTCGATACCACCTTGTCTTTCTTGTCTAATTTAGTGCTGGCCTTCCCGGTCATTTTGTTGTTTTTCTTATTGGTGACGCCAGAGATTCGTTCTACGGGTGTACCGATTTACTTGGCTGCGGTGTTGTTTTTATTCCCCATTATTTTGTTTGTGGTGTTGTTTCAATCGCGCTTTTACACCCAGCCCACAAAGCGCAACATTTATGTATCCTTGGTATTAGTTATTGGTTTTTGGGCATATTCTGGACTGGCGTTTAACATGGACCCGTTGGGCGTGTTTTATATGGAACCGAACTTGCTAAACATCTTTGTGTCGGTGGTGTTTGTCAATGCCCCTACCGTATTCCGTATTGTTAGGGGCCTGACGTTAGACATTAAAACCCGTGATTATGTGGCCGCTGCCGAAACCCGAGGCGAAGGTCCTTGGTACATTATGTTATGGGAAATTCTACCCAACGCACGGGGGCCTTTGATTGTTGATTTTTGTTTGCGTATTGGTTACATCACGATATTACTAGGCACCTTAGGCTTCTTTGGCCTAGGCGTGAGCCCAGAAAGCCCGGATTGGGGCATGACTATAAACGAGGGCCGCAAGCTCTTGTCGATCTACCCCCATCTCGCCATTCCTCCTGCTCTTGCGTTAATGTCGCTAGTGCTGGGCCTCAACCTGCTGGCCGACGGCCTGCGTGAACAGTCACTTAAAGACTAAGGGAGCAGGATTATGCAACAGTGGGATTACGATGGCCCGATTTTAGAAATAGACAACCTGTCCATTAGCTTTTTTACCCGCCTCGGCGAGATACCCGCAGTGATGGACTTTTCGTGCGTGGTGGAACAAGGCAAAGCCGTAGGTTTAGTGGGCGAGTCTGGGTGTGGTAAGTCCACCGTAGCCCTTGGAGTCATGCAAGACCTTGGGGTCAACGGTAAGATTGTGGGTGGCAGTATTAAGTTTAAAGGCCGAGAGTTGAACACCATGAGTGATGAAGAACTGCGGCATTTGCGCGGCTCTGAAATCGCCATGATTTACCAAGAACCCATGGCGTCTCTTAATCCGGCGATGAAAATTGGCAAGCAGCTGATGGAAGTGCCCATAATCCATCAACAAAGCTCTGCAGAACAAGCCTTTGTTCTAGCTAAACAAGTGGTTGAGGATGTGCGTTTGCCCGATGCCGAGCGTATCTTAGACAGCTACCCACATCAGCTATCCGGCGGCCAGCAGCAGCGTATTGTTATTGCCATGGCGCTGATGTCTAAACCAGCATTACTAATTCTTGACGAACCCACCACTGCATTAGACGTCACCGTTGAAGCGGGCATCGTTGATCTAGTCAAAGGTTTAGGTGAAAAATACGGCACCTCTATGCTGTTTATTTCCCATAATTTGGGTTTGATATTAGAAACTTGCAACGATATTTGTGTCATGTACTCAGGCGAGGCGGTAGAGGTTGGACCCATTGAAAACGTGTTTGACCGCATGCGCCACCCCTATACTCAAGCTTTGTTCCGCTCCATTCCATTACCCGGTGCCGACAAACAAAGCCGTCCCTTAGTTTCCATCCCTGGCAATTTTCCTTTACCCCATGAACGGCCTAGCGGCTGTAACTTTGGCCCTCGCTGTAATTATTATGAACAGGGTCGCTGCAACAATGGCGACATTGCAATGCCGGCTTTGGCAGATGATCCAAGCCATGCCTCACGTTGCTTAAAAGTAAGCGAAATCGATTGGGACCATCCCCCAGCTGCAGCGGCACAAACCCAGTCTAATAGCATTGGCAAACTGGTGCTTAAGGTAGACAACCTACGCAAGTATTACGAAGTCGCAGCAAGCGCGCTGTTTGGTGGCCGAGATACCCGTGTGGTCAAAGCCAATGAAAATGTTAGCTTTACCGCCCACGAGTCTGAAACTTTAGCCATTGTGGGTGAGTCTGGTTGTGGTAAATCCACCCTCGCCAAAGTACTACTAGGCCTAGAAGCGGCCTCCGACGGCAGTGTTAATTTGTTAGGCAAAGATATTCAAAAAACCCTCATTCATGATCGCGATGTGGATACTGTATCGTCGATTCAAATGGTATTCCAGAATCCGTTTGATACCCTCAACCCATCGATGACCGTAGGCCGCCAAATTGTACGGGCGTTAGAAGTATTTGGCATTTGTGCCAGTGAAAACGAACGTAATAACAGAATGTTAGAGCTGCTTGACCTAGTTAAATTGCCGCGCGAATTTGCCGCCCGTAAACCTCGTCAATTGTCTGGCGGCCAAAAACAACGGGTGGGCATTGCTAGAGCCTTTGCCGGCAACGCACAAGTAATGGTGGCCGATGAGCCAGTGTCTGCGTTGGATGTTTCGGTACAAGCCGCCGTTACCGATTTGTTAATGGAATTGCAGCGCGACAACAAAACCACCATGCTGTTTATCAGCCATGACTTATCCATTGTGCGTTATATTTCTGACCGCGTGATGGTGATGTATTTGGGTCATGTGGTGGAAATGGGCACCACCGATCAGGTGTTTAGCCCACCGTACCACCCTTACACCGAAGCCCTGTTATCAGCAGTGCCGATTGCCGACACCAGCGTAGAACGTAAACACATTGTATTGGATGGCGACATTCCATCGGCCATGGATCCGCCTCCTGGTTGCCCTTTCCAAAGCCGTTGTCAGCACAAGCAGCAAGTGCCAGATAATTTATGTGAACGGGAGCTTCCGCCCATGAAACACATGGCCGAACATCATAATCTTAGGTGCCACCTCAGCGATGACTTCTTGGCCAGCATGATTCCGGTAATTCAGCTATCAAGTTAACAAAATGGATGTAGAAATATGTCGACTTTTAACGTTAACCTTTGCCACTGCAGTGCCGTTAGCCCTTATAATGACATGATTGTGGATGATCCTGTATTCGATCCGTCTGTCCATCTTGCACTGGAAATGCCAGCCTACACTATTAGCATGACCGACTTAGGTTATGATGAAGAAGTACGAGCAAATACGCCCACCGATATAGCTGCAACAAGTTGCTTTCGCATATTAAGCGATGAAGGTGTCGCGGCCATGTACCATGTTTGCCAGCAGCTCGAAGCATTCACCACCTCCAATCCGCGCGTTGCCCGCAACACCCGAGGCGGCATTTACCGGTCTAATTTTTTACGCGACTTTAGTTGCAGTCCTGAGGTAGCAGCTCACCACAGCCAGATCATGAAAACCGAACTTACACCTTTAGCACTGGGACACAATTTGGCTCACGTGAACTACCCACCTCTTGAGTTAGGCAAAAACATTGATAAATGGCATGTGGATACACTTCAAGTGGATACGGTGATGTTCGTCACTGACCCAAACCAAGTTGAGGGCGGAGAATTTCAGTATTTCAAAGGCACCAAAGAGGATATCGCTAATTTACGTGACCTAGAGCAACCGATACCAACACATAAAATTATTACACCTCCAATAAAAGGTGCAGGCTATGCCGTCCTACAGCAAGGTAACTACGTGGTGCACCAAGCTTCTGCCTTACGCACAGCAGGAGAGCGAATTACTTTAGTCAATGGCTATAGCTACGCCGACATGGCCTACCCAGATTACACCGCGGTAGGCCAGCTAATTCATGCTGACCCAGAAGAAGTGGTCGGGGCCGAATATTGCCACCACATGGCCTTGCGTATAGGTCGCCAATTACAAGCTTTTACCAATCAGCCTAATTTTCAATTGAGCTTGCAGGCACAAGCAGAGAGCCTGCGAAAAGTGCAAACAGAGCTGCAACTAGCCATCGAACAGCTAGACAATGCTAGGGGTCAGGCAATGCACCATTTTGGTGATTGAAAAGTAAGCACCCTTAAATCAGCACCTCCTTTTACACAAGTATTGTATGGCGAATTTCCGCCCAACGCCGTTATGGGCGCAGCGAGTGCTTTGGGTACTCGTTGATCCTCACTAAAAGACAGCTGTGTGGTTGCTAAGCTCGGATGAGTGCTAACAAAGCAGCCAGATTACCCTCTTCCAACTGGTCTATATAATCCAACACCTGTTGGGCTTTGTTTGCACCCCAAACAGGCTCACACAGGTTCATGTATTTATCGTGAAACTGGGTTGAGCTCATGGGTTTATGGGGGTCGCCTAAGGCTTCGTGGGGCTCTGAACTTATTTGTGTGCCGTTGGCCATACGTATGTTCACGTGGGCCCAGCGCTCAGCCGGAAATACAGCGTTATAACCTGTGTCTTCCACTAACCTGACTTTAGAAAGCATGGCTTGTACCTGAGCATCCTCAAAGCCGTTATACACATCATCGGCACTAATAACGCCATTAAGCACAGCCATCGCTACAGGAAAACTAATGGCATACTGAGCTTGCTCGGTATTGCGTGGCACATCACTAAACAACCTCACCCCTTGATGAAAAGTCGACACAGTAATTTGTTCTACCTGCGACGGGTCGAATTGATATTGCTCACGTAAACTCAAACACGCAGCCACCGCAGGCTGAGCCCAACGGCACACAGGATAAGGTTTGAAATACTGATTAAGAATCTGCCAGTGCTGACCCAAGTCTTGCCAATAACCCATGGCGTCATCACCTGTAATAGTGATCGCAGGTGCGCCAGTAAACCCTTCAGCCGCCAAATAGGCCGCCGAGGTGCCAGCTATAGCACCCCAACCCGAACCATCTTTAAGCATGGTGGGGTGATCGATGTTGCGCATCATCTGGCTACGTGGGCCATGATACTCAGCGATACCAACGGCATGGTCAAACTGTGCGTCGGTCAGCCCCAATACATGGGCCGTTATAGCGGCGCAATTGACTGCGCCCCAAGCGCCAGAAGTGTGATAATCAGGTACCGTTCCATGTAACGCCATGCCCACACGAGTGCCTATTTCATAACCAGCAACAAGCAAACTAATAAGCGTTTTACCGGTCACCGGCTGAGCTTGGGATTCAAGTACGGCGATCAGGCTAGGCAATAAACTGCAGCCAACGTGGCCTTTGGTATCTCGCTGACCATCGTGACAATCTAAGGCGTCAATCATGGTCGCGCCAACCAGCGCAGCTCCCACGGGGCTCATGGCTGGGCCTCCCAACAAGGGTTGCACGGCAGTGATGTTAACTCCAGCTGCAAAGTGGTCTTGCGCATGCCGAGTGATGATTGATGCTGTGGCCGAACGGGCGCCGCCTACCGCTGTGCCTAATAAGTCATAACAACACACTTTTGCTTGGGCTATGACGGCGGGTGGTAATTGTTCAAATTCAAGGGTTTGTAAAAACTGGCGCAGTGGGTGCCTGTTAACCATAGTATTACCTATTAGCGAAAAAAGTCCTTATCGACTCTACCACTTGTTGTAGAGCCTCATCATCAACCTGCATATGTATGACAATTCGAGCATTTTGGCCAATGGCCGTTATCGCAATGCCACATTGCGCTAGGTAGTCGGCTAAGGCGGGCATTTGTGCCGATTGTAAGAACAACATATTGGTTTGTACACGAGCCATGTCAAAATTCAAACCGTCTACGCCTTCCAGCGCCACCGCAAGCTCTTTGGTACGGCGATGATCCTGCGCTAAACGCTCTATGTTGTTGTCCAATGCATAACAGCCTGCCGCGGCAATAATGCCGGCTTGGCGCATGCCACCGCCTAACATTTTACGCAACCTGCGAGCCCTGTCTATCACCTCAGCAGGCCCCACTAATACCGAGCCTAGTGGCACACCTAAACCTTTAGATAAACATAAAGATACCGTGTCGATGGATTGTACTAAACGGGCTGGGGGTAGATTTTGGGCCACCGCAGCATTGAGTAACCGTGCGCCGTCCATATGTGTCGCCAAGCCGTGTTGTTGGGCGCACTCAGCCAAGGTATCAATGTGGCTTTGGTCTTGAATACAGCCCGATACGGTATTTTCTAAGCACAACAGTCGCGTCATAGGGCAATGGTAGTCGTTGGGTTTTATGGCTGCCGTCATTTGCTCAACTTCAAAACGTCCAAACACGTCGGTGCTTAACGCATGTATCGCCACACTGCCCAGCACTGCAACACCTGCCGCTTCATCGCAGCTAATATGGTATTGCTCACCCACCAATACTTCTTCTCCACGTTGGCAATGGGCCAATACGCTTGCTAAGTTACTCATGGTACCGCTAGGCAAAAATAAACCCATTTGTTTGCCTAACAAATGCGCCGTTTGCTGCTCTAGGGCATTAACATTGGGATCATCACCATAAACATCGTCGCCTACTTGCGCTTCTGCCATCACTTGACGCATGGCTGCACTAGGTTGCGTCACTGTATCGCTACGTAAATCTATCGTTACCGGAACCGTCGCTTGGCCTCTGTCTTCTGCTAAGGGATAGTGTGTAGCCATAGTTTAGTCCTTGTTACCTAATGCTTGAGCGTCACTGACCTGCTGACCAGCGTACGGAAGTGCAGCCACAATGTGTACACGAGAATCTTCACCACCGTTAAGGGCTGTGTGATAACCCCGAGTATCGGTGAAATACACCGACCCGTCCGCGGGTAGATGGGTGCAATGATGATTCACGATAAACAAAGAACCGGGATTAGTAAAAATAGGAATGTGTAGGCGCGGCTCGGGATCTCGGTGCCAAGAATTGCAGTTGTAGGGGTCCTTACCCAACACCCGCATACGGCCGATAGGAAAGCGAGCAATGAGCTGCGTATAAACCTCGGCTAAATAGGTGCCTGCAAACAGTGGATTAAATTCACTGTAAGCCGATTCGTCCACCATCACATCGCGTGGAAATTCGGTATAGCTATCATCTACCCGAGTCCAAAAACGGCCGCAGTTATCCTCTGGTGTGGCCTTCTCCACGCCCGGGCGACGAGTAAGCGCCATCACATGAAAACCCGAACCTAGGTCTTCTAGCTGGTGCTGCATATCACGGTAACACTGTTGTAACTTATCGATATCAAACTTTAGCTGCAGCTTTTGAATACCGGGACCGGCTTTAAAACTTGCTACCGACTCGGTGTCGTAGGGACTTTCAAGCCAAGCTTGCATTTGCTCGCTATCAATTTTAGTGGAGCCAATGGGCGACATAAAACCTCCTAAAACTGTCTATCTAAGACGAAAAGTAAACTACCTCGCGCGATAATGATCCACTAATTAGAAAATTGCAATTAGCCACCCAGTGGTCGGTGGTGCCAAATAAGTAAGAGCAGCTACCTTTGTAGCTTCGGTTCTGCGCAACAAAACAAACATAAGTCCATAAGCAGCAAGTGAAACAATCAATGCCAGCCATAGAACGGCAAGCACAATGAGCGATCACCGCCAAAAATGGTAGTGGTTAGGGATCCTCCTAATGCGATTCTGTCACCAACGACAACCAATACAGCGAAAAGACCTAGCCCCAATCCACTGGCGATTAATAACGCGTTTACGGCTTATCAGGTCGTCAAGCTCCATATAAACCTGCTGAAAATGGCGGGCTCTTGAGTATCATCAAATGCCTTACGCCTCAGCTCTTACACTGCAGTGTTAGCGTGATCGTTATAGACCTGACTATCCATAATTAAGTGCAAACTTTTTCCTGTGTAAGGTGAATTGGCTTTGACCATCGTATGCTAGTGGTCAACAACAAACTTGTGGCCGAAGCTGACGTCGATGAAAATACCGTACTACCGGATGACGAGGTATACTATTTGCGTGACATGGCGGTACGAGCCATTATGTGCGTGGATTTAGATGTGGGTGGAGTGGATTTTCTCACCGACGATATTAGCCGTCCCTACAAAGAAATTGGCGGCGCCATTGTTGAAGTCAACGCCGCACCGGGTTTCCGTATGCACGTAGCGCCGAGCGAGGGCACACTTAGAGACGTGTCGGGCAAAATCATCGAGATGTTATTCCCACCTTCAGCGTTAACACAAATTCCTATTGCTGCCATTACCGGCATCAACGGTAAAACCACCACCTCGCGCATGTTAGATCACATCATGAAAGCCAGCGGCCATACGGTGGGCATGACCTCTACCGGCGGTGTTTATGTGGATGGCAAACTCAGTGTTAAAGGCGATATGACGGGGCCAGCTTCTGCACAAATCGTATTACAGGATCCTACCGTGGACTTTGCGGTGATGGAGACCGCCCGTGGCGGCCTATTGCGTAGCGGTTTAGGTTACCAAAGCTCCGACGTAGCGGTCTGCCTTAACGTCACCTCCGACCACCTCGGTTTAGGCGGTATTGATACTGTGGAGCAGCTGGCTATGGTAAAACGTGTGGTGGTCACCATAGTGGTGGTGCTTTTAGGTTATTGGATGGGCAGCTATTTTATCGGCGCGCGTATTTGGTTGGCCGCCCGTGGAGAGTTACCCAGCTCCTTAGTAGCGGTATTGTTAGCCGTAATCTTAGGGGTGATGTGTGCAGCGTTAATGACCAGCGTGCCCATGCGGCAAATTAGGTTGCCGACACTTCTGGTTCCAACTGAAGCGCCACTGGCACGTCATCTTGCTGCCAATAACCAATCAATATGCCAACCTTGCCTGCAGCACCACTGGCGCGGTGATTAAACGTCTCCTGACTCACGGTCACCCGGTTCTTCAGGCCAGCGCCCCAGTCCAACATTTGTTCAGTTAGTTGCGACCTAACCACGCCGTAACCTGCATCCCTGCCTAGATCTATGTGTTCATTAGGGTCTTCTTGCAGATCAAATAACATGGGGGCAAAACCCAAACAGTGAACGTATTTATAACGTCCATCGAACATCATGGTCATACGTGCATTGTGGCTATTGCGGCCTAAGTCTTTAGCAAATCTCATGACCCCATAATCACACTCAGACACTACACAATCGCGCTCAAAATCGATCTTTTCTCCGTCTACTGAAGCGTGTAATACAGGCACTAACGAGCGACCTTCTAGCCATTGCCACTGTGGCTCACCACCGGCCCACTCTACAAAGGTAGGGATCAAATCTATGGCACACACCAACTCATCACACTGTGTGCCACGGCTGGCATTAGCGGCTGCACTTGGGTCCATAATCAACAAGGGTACCCGTGTGACTACGTCATGAAATAGATCTTTTTCGGCTAACCAATGATCACCAAAAAAGTCACCGTGGTCGGTGGTCAAAACAATCATGGTGTTCTGGCTTTGCCCTTGTTGTTCAAGACTAGCAAACAAGCGACCAAGGTTGTCGTCGATTTCTTTTACTAGGCCATAATACGTGGGTAACGCGTGCTCGCGGTATTGATCGTTGCTATAGGTTTGGCTTTGAGGCAAGTCCATAAACGCCTGGTATATAGGGTGTGCATTTTGTTTTTGGGCAACGCATTTATTAGCCTGCGGTAACTCCACGCTTCGGTACATTTGGTGATAAGGCGCAGGCGCCGCCAAGGGCCAGTGCGGCTTAATATAAGACAAACTTAAACACCAATTTTGCGACCCCATTTGAGTAATCACCTCAATCGCACGGTCTGTGGTGTAAGCGGTTTCTGAGTGGGCTTTATCAACACGGGCTGGTAAATGACCGTGTTTTAGATACATGCCATTACGCAATATACCGTTTTCATCTTCGACGGCGTTAGCCCACGTAGCCCAAGGGTTGTTGGCGTTATAACCATTTTTTCGCAAGTAATCGAAATAAGCTGGATCGGCACCACCGCCCTTTCCCCCATATCCACCAGCCACACCCACGGTATGTAATCCGTCGTCGTGCTCGCCGTGGCTAAAGCCGGCATTACTTACAAAGCGGCCTAATTCAGACTGCGGCGCCACGCCCAAACGCGCCATACCGGCCACATCGGGTTTCATGTGGGTTTTACCCATCAGGTAGGTATTCATACCACAGGGTTTTAAATGATCGGCCAGGGTTAGTTCATCCACTCGGTTAGGCCAACCGTTCCAACTGGCGCCATGAGAGCGAACATGACGGCCCGTGTAGTAAGATGCGCGCGAGTTACCGCAGCTAGTGCCCTGAATATAACACTTATTAAACTGCACACCATGGTGCGCTAAGCGATCGATATTAGGCGTGTCGACCACCGTATTGCCATAACAGGACAAGGCATCAGCTCGAAGCTGATCCAGCATAATAAAGAGTATATTTTTTTGCATCACAAGCAAGTCCTTAACACGTTAATTGTATTTAGATTAGCTTGCTTACTGCTCTATATCAAGCCTGTTAGGCGATCTTCGGCAACGCCTTAGGACGGCCTTCACTATCAACGGCAACGAACGTAAAGTTACCTTCGGTAACCTTAACGATCGTGTCACTATGGTTACGCCTCACCCAGGCTTCCACATGCACGGTAATAGAAGTATTACCGCGCCGTTCTTCACTGCAAAAACAACTCACGTCATCCCCCACGTACACAGGCTTGTGGAAGGTCATCGCGTCCACCGCCACGGTCACCACCCGCCCTTTGGCGATGTGAGCCGCATACACGCCACTAGAAATATCCAACTGGGACATGATCCAGCCACCAAAAATATCACCCGCGGGGTTGGTGTCAGCAGGCATAGCAATGGTACGCAACGATGGCGTACCTTCTGGCATGGGGGAGGATTGAGTCGACTGGGTCATAAATAGTTACACACTGGCTAAGGCTTGTTCAATATCGGCAATAATATCACTCACATGCTCAATACCCACAGAAATTCGCACTAAATCTTCAGATACGCCTGCGGTGGCCAATTCCTTTTCATTCAATTGACGATGAGTAGTCGTCGCTGGATGACAGGCTAAAGACTTAGCGTCACCAATATTCACCAAACGTAAAATCATTTGTAAGGCATCGATAAAACGACCTCCCGCTTCACGGCCACCGGCAACGCCAAAGCTCAATATGCCCGAGGCTTTACCACCGCACACTTTCTCACAAGTCGCCTTGTAAGGGCTGTCTGTCAAACCAGCATAGTTAACCCAGCTAACCTTAGGATGCTGCTGTAAGTACTCGGCCACGGCCATTGCGTTGTCACAATGGCGCTCCATGCGCAAACACAAGGTTTCTAAGCCTTGCATTAGCATAAACGAACTGTGGGGTGAAATAGCTGCACCGGTGTTGCGTAGCGGGATAACACGGCAACGGCCAATATAGGCGGCTGCACCTAAGGCTTCTGTATACACCACACCATGGTAAGAAGGATCTGGCGTGTTGAGTACAGCAAAACGCTCTTTGTTTTTCACCCAGTCAAACTTGCCAGAATCCACAATCATTCCACCAATGGTGGTACCGTGACCTCCAATGTACTTAGTTAAGGAATGAATCACAATGTGAGCGCCATGCTCAAATGGCCTACACAACACAGGGGTGGCTACGGTGTTATCTACCATAAGTGGCACGCCATGACGTTCAGCGATTTCTGCCAACTTAGCAATATCAACAATATTGCCCGCCGGGTTGCCAATAGATTCACAAAAAATAGCCCTAGTACGGTCATCAATGTGAGTTTCCAACGCCGCATAGTCATCATGCGATGCAAACCGCGTTTCAATGCCTTGGCGCGGCAACGTATGCGCAAATAAGTTATAAGTACCACCATACAATTGGCTGGTACTAACGATATTATCCCCCACTTCACAGATACACTGCACCGCATAGGTAATGGCTGCCATACCAGAAGCTACCGCCAAACCGGCGATACCGCCCTCCATTGCAGCTACGCGTTCTTCAAGAACCGCTGTAGTGGGGTTGGTGATGCGAGTATAGATATTACCCGCTACCTTAAGGTCAAATAGGTCAGCACCGTGCTGAGTATCATCAAAAGTATAGGAAGTGGTTTGGTAAATAGGTACAGCCGCTGCCTTAGTGGTGGCTTCCGATTCATAACCGTGATGTAGGGCCAAAGATTCTAACTTCATGAAACACTCCTGTTGTTTTAAAAAAGCATATACCTCAGCATAGCAAAAAAATTATCCCAAAATAAGCGCCGTTTGCTGGTTATTACTTATATTGGTTATCATTGAGTCTATGGTAAGCTGACTGTATGCATCGACCGATCATTACACCTCTGTGGCTACTACTGGCCTGCATTATAGCTCTGCCACCTGTGGCTAGCGCATCGTGTGCGCCCTGGCTTGACCATGACCTCAAACAGTTACACAGTGGTAAACACTTAGATCTTTGTGAAGCCACCCAAGGCAAACCTTTATTACTGGTTAATACCGCGAGCCACTGTGGTTTTACAGGGCAGTTTGAGGGATTACAGGCGCTTCACGAGGAATATGCCGACCAAGGCTTGGTGATTATTGGATTCCCGTCAAACGCCTTTGAGCAAGCAGCCGCCAACGAAGAGGAAGCCGCCAAAGTTTGCTTTTTCAATTTTGGTGTGACCTTTTTGATGAGTGAAACTATCGAAGTGACTGGCGCCAGCGCCCACCCTGTGTTCCAGCACTTAGCCCAACAACAAGGCGAACCCAGCTGGAATTTTAACAAGTATTTGGTCGACAGGCATGGTCAAGTCGTCGACCGATACCGTCAATGGACCTCACCTACCTCTTGGTTTTTACGCCGTGCAATCGATAAATTGTTACTGTAAATCTGGCTTGTTGTTTAGCAACTGTTGCCAACCCTTCATTGAGGGACTAAAGGTTGCATCTACCGCAGAACAACTAATGCGTTCGCGTTACAGCGCCTTTTGTTTACACAACGAGCCCTACCTCAAACTCACATGGCACCCCACTACACGCCCAGAGGCCATCGATTTTGACGAGCAACAACGCTGGTTAGGGCTCAAAATAATTTCCAGTCACGATGGGGGCGTTGGTGATTCAGTGGGCCAAGTTGAGTTTGTTGCACGTTATAAAATTCACGACCGAGCATACCGGTTACATGAAAATAGCGATTTCGTGATGCAAAATGGGAGCTGGCAGTATACACAAGGTACGCTGCTGTAGACTCAATCATGGAGATGCTGAAACGAGTTCAGCATGACGTGTTTCTTAGGGTGACGGGGAAAATCTGTGATTTTAGACCGGTTGTTCCATAAAACGCTATTTTCGAAGAAAATGGCGCGCCCGAGAAACGCAATTTTTATGTATTATGCGCACCATACCGTCCACTACCCATCCATACACCGTTGTTTTATAACAATTTAATGTATTTAGAGTATTTTTTGTATTATACTACCCACTACTTTTTACGGTATATTTTACGGTATACGATTATCAGAGAGGTAGTACCTTATGGGCATGTCCAACACCCAAATCAAGAACGCCAAGCCTAAAGACAAACCATACAA